>NZ_JAECZA010000027.1 GCF_016056275.1 Dendronalium phyllosphericum CENA369
GTATGTGGAGAATCATTATTCAATGATGAACCCATACAAAAACACCATAAAATACCTTTTTGTGATGGGGGTAACGAAAGTTACGCTAATTTAGAACTAGTGCATTATTACTGTCATCAACAAATACATTCTCATGCACAGAATCACCTTTCTGAAATTGAGAATGAATTGAGTCCTTGGTAGCTCTAGGATTTGCTAAAGCCGGATGCAGGGTGAACTTGCTTGTCCGGTTTGTCGGGGGGAAAGGGATAGCAATATCCCTGCCCTACCCAGTAAACAGTGATTACATACGATTTTCGAGAATCAAGCGGCAAAGTGGTTTTCAATTCACTTCCCCTCACGGGGATGAAAACTTACATAAAAAATCCCCTGCTAGAGGGGATGTGATGGGATGTGATGAAGATAAATTATCCGTTCAGTAAACCTATCACTTTCTCCAGCGCTACTTCCGCTCCATAAAGGTTGAGAAATTTCTCTTGTTCATATCTATCGGGGATCGCCATCCTCTTACCTTCCAGTGAGATTCTAATCAGCGCTATCTGTTCATCAGTAGGAGTCTCCATCTCATCAATTGCTTTATTGATATTCTGGAAACTTTGAAATGATAGTTGCCTTAATCCTCTACCTTCATGAAACTGCTGCAAGGCTAATATCGGGAATGCCATTAAAGTGGTGATATAGCTTGTTTTGTAACCACGATTTCCGGTCGGTTTTACACCATACCTCTGACACAATTGGCTGAGTTCCTGAATGGTTTTGATTTCCAGTTCTGACCTTGTAAACATAAAATAGAGTTACCCATTTTTAAAAAAGTGGTATCAGTGGTGAACCGTTTCCGAGACTGGAGTCACCACTGATTTAAAACTCTATTTCGCTGTGTACACCGAAATAAAGTTATATTCATAGTTCTCAACAATGCCTAACCCTAAGGGTAATCCTCAGAATTTTGACAATCAACCGAGCAAGGAATTAACAACTACCATCAGTTTTAGATGTACTGAAGAGATGAAAGAGGCAGTGAAAGCACAAGACGATCCTCCGGAATTCTGTCGTCAAGCTATCCAAGAGAAGTTGGATAGACAAAAGACGTAGTTAAAAGTTTTCTCAGTAAATTACCGCCAATAAGCTATTACGCTTTGAAATTGCACGATTGTTCATCAGCCTCCAACGAAGGTGCACCTACAGGAAGGGTGAAACAAACAAGTCAAATCCTCTTTCCTTCTGGAGACACTTGCGTGGGCGGGTTTCCCACGCAAGTCCGCACAACGGGGGGAACCCCCGCAAGCGGCTGGCTCGACTTGAGCAAAGTGTCGTCCTTCTACCTCCTGCCTCCTGCCTTATTTCTTAGGAGGTTCATTGACCGCTGACAGTCAACAGTCAACACGAAAAGATGTGCAAATTAAATGCGCGACAGCTTAACAGCGATATTGCTTCTCGATTCAGCATTCGTCTTTGGCTTGATGCAAAATCAGACGATTGCCATCGGGATCGTAGGCGTAAATTTCTTTACCGTGGGAAGCAATTGAGATTTCTCCAGGTGGGGGATAGCCTAGATTAGTGAGGTGGGCGATCGCATCTGATAAATTACTTACCTCTAAACACAAACTTAGCTGACTTTTAGCTGAGTTTTCAAATTCAGACTCGTGGCTTTTTTGAGGTTGAAAAATCCCCAACTTCAGACCAGTAAGTTGAAATTCCGCATACACATTCGGGATAAAGCTAGCTGGTTTTTGTCCGAATAACTTGGTATAGAAATTCACTAAATCGTCGAGATTGATAGTTGCTAAAGTAACAATAGCATCCGTATATTGGAAAACCATGTTTACCAGATATTAACTTTGATAAGATGTTCGGTCATTTGCTGATAATGCGAAATCTGTATAAGATGTTTCAATAAATTCGGCTCTTTTGTATGTCTGCATTAGTAAGCGCGATCGCTCAGTCGGCAAGTCAATTAGGATAACTATCTAGCCAGCTGCTTCTAGCGATAGTTCCATTTTGACGGCTATATCTTATACTTATTGTAGAAATAGGGTAACTGTATTAGAAAAATAATTATAGCGCAAACGCTTCTTTGTGTGCGATCGTGGTTGGGGTAGAGTTAAACCGTACTTCATCCAAACAAGAACCGCTATATTACCTGATTTTTATCCAAATCGCCACTAAAAGCATATTTATATACAGAAAAACTTAAGTAAAATACCAAATTTTTCACAATAACGCTACACCTTCGTAACAAAACTGCCATAAACGCTGTCTACATTAGTAATACATTTAAATATCTTTCCAGACGGCGATGAAAAACCAAATACGCGACGAAAATCAACCTTTAATTAATGCCAAACATCATAAAAATGCACCTTTGAAAAAAGCAGCGGCTTCTCTATCTTTGGTGCTGTTGGGATCGGGTATGACATTGGCTGGTGGTTATTTAGCCGGACATCAGCAGCAATTATCTGAGAATGCTTCTAATTTAGCAGTAAGTCGAGTCAGTGCCGCTCCCCCAATACCAGCCGCCACAGATCCTAACTTTGTGATCCAAGTGGTGCAAAGGGTCGGCCCGGCTGTAGTCAGAATTGACTCTTCTCGAACAGTCAAAAGCAAGCTACCAGAGGAATTTAGCGATCCGTTTTTCCGTCAGTTCTTTGGTTCTCAAATACCAGAACAACAGGATCGAATAGAGCGGGGTACTGGTTCGGGTTTTATTATCAGTGGTGATGGACGTATTCTTACCAACGCCCACGTTGTTGATGGTGCTGATACAGTAACAGTTACCTTGAAAGATGGGCGTACCATGCAAGGTAAGGTATTGGGGAAAGACGAGTTAACAGATGTCGCCGTTGTTAAAATTCAGGCAGACAACTTACCTACGGTGGCTTTGGGTAACTCAGACCAACTGCAACCGGGAGAATGGGCGATCGCGATCGGTAATCCCCTCGGTTTAGATAATACTGTTACAACAGGCATCATCAGTGCTACCGGACGCACTAGCAATCAAATCGGTGCTCCTGATAAACGAGTAGAATATCTTCAAACTGATGCAGCTATTAATCCTGGTAACTCCGGCGGGCCTTTGCTAAATTCCCGTGGACAAGTAATTGGTATGAATACAGCTATTATTCAAGGCGCACAAGGATTAGGCTTTGCTATTCCCATTAACACAGCACAACGCATTTCCAGTCAATTGATAGCCACAGGGAAAGTGCAGCATCCTTATCTGGGAATTCAAATGGTTGGGTTAACGCCTCAGTTAAAACAAAGTCTTAACTCTGACCCCAACAGTGGTTTGAGTGTGAGTGAAGATAAAGGCGTTTTAGTAGTGAAAGTTATGCCTAATTCACCAGCCGCCAAAGCAGGAGTGCGTGCTGGTGATGTGATTGCCAAGCTAAATGGCGAAGTAGTTACAGATGCTAGTGGTGTCCAAAGAGCGGTAGAAAATAGCCAAGTTGGCTCGGAGTTACGCATAGAATTGCGTCGCAATGGGCAAAATCTCAACTTACCTGTAAAACCTGGTGCTTTTCCCACTCAACAAGTGCAATAGACTTTCTTGAACAAGAAACTGAGGACTGAGGATTAAGAAGAATTTCTTCTTGTATAGCTCCTCAGTCCTTCTGCATTTTTTAACGTCCTACTAAATACCGTAGACCGATTAATAATAAAAAGATTCCGTATAATTTCTTCATTGTTTCACTGCTAATAAATGGCTGATTAGCAAACAGCGCTCCAAATAAATTACCAATCACCAGACCAACAGCAATTAGTACAGCATATTTAATATTAATATTGCCATTACGATAGTAAACAGCCGCTCCTAAAATCCCAATTGGTAAAACTTGTGCCGCAAGAGAAGTGCCAGTAGCAAACTTCTGATCCAAACCAACTAGCAGCACCATTGCTGGAACCATAATTGCACCGCCACCAATCCCGAACATCCCACCGGCAACGCCAGCAACAAGACCGATGAGCAACATTTGAATAAGTATATTAGACATAAAAAACTGTTATTTTCCTGCTAACTATAGACTAATTTGATTTGGCAATATTGCCTTTGGTAGCATACCATGAACCCCTTTTTGGGGACTATTAACAACTTGGGTGATGCGAAAGTTCACAGCTAAACTACACAAAACATAAGCCTCTTCCGCAGATAAATTTGTGAACTGTTTCAGAAAGTCGATTGTGTTTTTGACAGCTATTTCTAAGGCTTCATCTAAAGTTTGAGCAAAGCCCATTGTGATAATATCAGTAGATGTTTCGGCAATGGGTGTTGTTAGTTGTAAATCCTTGCGAAGTTTGAGCATAATTCTACCGTTCATCGAAGTTTCAATGGCGGTGACATTAACTTCGCCATCTCCTTGGGCTGAATGCCCATCGCCGATAGAAAACAACGCACCTGGAACGAAAATTGGCAAAAAGATGCGAGAACCTGTTTGGAGTTCGCGGTTATCGATGTTACCACCATAAGAGCCGGGCGGAATAGAAATTCGGTCATTTTCTGGCGTAGCGACACCAAGAATCCCAAAAAAAGGTTTGAGGGGAATTTTAATGCCACTATTTTGGGGAAATTCGGCGATATTGTTGGCTAAATCCAAAGGAATGAATTTTAGCGCAGGTTGCACAAATAAGTGTGGTAAAGCACCCCAACCTGTCCGAATGGCATTGAAGCCGACGGGTAAACTAGGTGCGATCGCTTCTAATCTTACTTCCAAAACATCCCCAGGTTCCGCATCCCGCACATAAATTGGCCCTGTCAGTAAATGCGGCCCCGCTGCAATTTGGCGTTCTGCTGCAAGATTTTGGCAGATATCGAGAAATTCTGGTGTCAGAAACTCTGGCGGTGCTTTGTCGTAAACGTAATAACCACTGTAAGTTTCTACATCAATTGTGTCCCCCGAATCAATAGTGAGAGCTGGTTCTAGGAGGTGCGAGAAACCACCTAGATGCACGGTTTTTGAAGTAGCTTTTAATATGTGATGAGTCATTATGCAGTAAAATTTAAAATGAATTTAAAGTACGGTGAATTCGATATATTGGAGCTAGAACTAGAAGCTCTTGCGCCTATGCATCGAGTGGCGTTTGCGGCAGCTTGTTGCGAGAGATTGTATCCACACTATGATATTTACTTGCGAGCAGCTAGAGAAGAAGGCTGGGATGGAGAAGATTTATTTAGAGTAGCACTCGATGAAATCTGGCACTTTTTGGCAGGAAAAAAGATTGATGTGGCAAGATTTCGTCAACTGTATTCTGATTGCGACCAAAGCTACCCCGACCATGAAAACGTAGAAACTCCACAAGCACAGAGAGCCGCAGATGCAATTCTCAATACTTTAGAACTTTGTTTAGATCCAAGCGTACAATAGACTATTTCAGTAGCAGAAGAAATACACGAAACTCTTTTTGAGTATATAGATTATTTATGCCAGTGTGAAGACGAATACTCAGAAGATATGTCCCACGAAGAACTAGTAGAAATAGTTTCCAACCATCCGTTTACAGTACGAGAAATGGCAAAACAAAGCGAAGACTTGCAGCGCTTGCGAGAAACTCCTACGTTAACTGCTGAGTTTTTACAGTGGCTGCGCACTTCTTCTGAAAATGGTGGTAAAAGTCTGCTAGATTTAAGCTGAAAAAACTCGTTCCAACGACTATTGACCTTTGACTTCTGCTGTAGGATGGAAGTGTGAGATTTTAATAGCTTGAAGAGAGAGAGCGCGCCCATGTCCTATCCCACTCTCGACGACGAAGAAATTGCTCGACGTGGCAAAGAGGTTTACGAGACTCAAATCCGCGCCCAAGTGGAAATAGCAGAAAACATTGGAAAAATCATTTCAATTGATATTGAATCAGGTGATTACGAGATTAATGACGATCTGCTTACAACCTGTCGTCGTTTGCAGATGCGGCACAATAATCCAATTCTCTGGACAGAAAGGATTGGATTTAACGCGGTTTATGCAGTCGGAGGAACGTTGACAAGGACTGCATTGTGATAAATGGGTTTGTCGTTGGGCTTCAAGCTAGAGTTAATATTGTTCTTTGCCTTGCGGGGCGACCCGATGTAGAAATAGAGTGTGTCGTCGATACAGGGTTTGAAGGGACTTTAACCTTGCCCCTTGATATTGTTGATGCTCTCGATTTACCGTATATCACTCGCATCAGAGCTAATCTCGCTGATGACTCCAATGTAATGACGCGAATTCATCTTGCGACAATAGTTTGGCATGGAATAGAGCGTGAGGTTGTGGTGCTAGCGATGGGTCGTCGTCCACTACTAGGAACTGCACTAATCGAAGATTATCACCTCAGTGTAGATTTCTATGAAGGTGGTTCAGTTGTGATTGATGAGATTTTGTAAGTCCACTAACGTTAAATTCTCACAGGCTTGTTTAATTCTCTACGTAATCTTGTCCTGTCAGCTTGAGGACTGGTTTTCGTAGAGCTTTGACTACTCCTAAATCTTGATTCTCTTTGGCAGCAAAGTATTTAATTGGGCGATAAGTGTTGCCTATGACAAAGGCAACACTAAAATAATAATGACCTCGATAAATCATCTCTAAAGAAATGCTGCTCAAGTACCGTCAATTCCATATATTGGAACGAGAAATAGAAGCTCTTGCGCCTATGCATCGAGTGGCGTTTGCGGCAGCTTGTTGCGAGAGATTGTATCCGAACTATGGTATTTTCTTGCGAGAAATAAAAGAACAAGGCTGGAATGAAAAAGATCCTATAAGAGAAGCACTTGACGAAATCTGTGAATTTTTGGCAGGTAAAAAAATCGATGCGGCTAGATTTCGTGAGTTATTGTCTAATTGTGAAGAATATCCCTACGAGTATGAGAACGAAGAAACTCCGGAAGGACAGAGAGGCGCGTGGATTGTCTGTGAGACTATAGAACTTTGTTTAGATCCAAGTGTACGACAGACTATTTCAGTAGTAAAACAAATACATGAAACTCTTTTTGAGTATATAGATTATTTATGCCAGTGTGAAGACGAATACTCAGAAGATATGTCCCACGAAGAACTAGTAGAAATAGTTTCCAACCATCCGTTTACAGTACGAGAAATGGCAAAACAAAGCGAAGACTTGCAGCGCTTGCGATAAACTCCCACGTTAACCCCTGAGTTTTTACAATGGTTGCGTACTTCTTCTAAAAATGATGGTAAAAGTCTACTAGATTTAAGTTGAGAAAACAATCGTGAAGGGTGCGACTAAAGAACCTCAAGAAAACGCAGCGTCAAATTTGGATGCCGCAAAAATTAAATGGTTTCGCCACCAACTCTCTACATGGGGAACGCAAAATTTACGCGATTTTCCTTGGCGGCAGACTTGCGATTCTTACGCAATTATTGTTGCAGAATATCTGCTACAAAAAACAGACGCAGCTACGGTTGTTCCTATTTACAAAGCATTTCTCTTGAGGTATTCTACCCTCGAAAACTTAGCCAAGGCAAACATTAATGAATTGAGCGAACTGCTCGTGCCTTTAGGTCTTTACTTCCGCGCTGAAAGATTACAAAAGTGCGCTCGCATCATCTTAGAGCAGTATGGAGGAAAAATCCCCGATTCAGAACAGCAGTTACTTGAATTACCTGGAATTGGTAAGTATACGGCTCGTGCTATCTGTTCTCAAGCCTTCAATCAACCGTTAGCCGTACTCGATACTAACGTAGCCCGTATCCTCGAACGCTTCTTTGGCTTGCAAGGGGAAAGAGTTAAATCGCGCTGTAAGATTCTTTGGAGTGCAGCAGAAATAATTGCTCCCGAGAAGGAAGTTGGCAAGTGGAATCTCACCTTGCTAGACTTTGGAGCTATGGTTTGCAGGGCAAAAAATCCTCTTTGTAATGATTGTCCGCTTTCGGCAAAGTGCGATTATATGCAGACACAACCAAACGACAGTAAAAAAATACTTCTATCTGGTGGTTTAAAATAGCACTTTGTTCGGATAATTACCTTTTGCATATCCTTTACAATAGCAGTCTGTTTAATATACCTGATTTTACTTTAGTTCTAGACTATAACTAGTCTTTTGTGAAAGTATCATATTCTACACAGAATTAAATTTTTGTTTTACCCCATTAACTAAATTAAAAAGTTTTGTACAAAATGTTTATTTAATGAGCCATCTATAAGTTTGATTGCTATATTGTATTAAACTAATTATTCTGGCAAAGATGGGTAGGTCTGTGCGTAATGATTTACATGGCTTGGAGATTAGTCAAAGAGAACTACAAAATTTGACTAATTTGCCTGTTAAAGATGAACTCATAATTATTAGTAATCCTATCAATCAATTAGGAAAACAAATTATCAAAAAAATTAAAGGCTCTGAGGGCGCTACTGTAGTTTTTTTGGTTTTTTCTGCATTCGTATTTGGATATCTTGTTTTTGATATTATTATTAAGCTATTTGCTAATTGGATTACAATTCCATCCTGGGTATTATTAATTGTATTATGTTTATGGGGGGGAGGATTCACACAAATATTTTTATATTTTTGGTGGAAAAAAAGGCTAAAAATCCTAAAAAATAATCTCACAAGCTCTCTGCAAATTCTTTTGCATGATGTTGATAGATACAATTCAATTATTAAAGCAATAGATATCAACGATCAAATAGAAGAAGCAGGAAATCCAACAGTTATTATCAAAGAAAGAGAAAGAGTAATTGAAGCACTCAAACTGACAAGAAACGATTTAGTACGTGCTTTGAAAACGGAAAGAATTTTAAGAGAGAATAAAAATTTTATTCTCAGAAATACAGAGTTATTTGTCAATAATTTAGCAACTTTAACAGCAATGCAAGTTACCGAACAAGCTACCGAACATGGACGGTTACTCAATGAAGCATTGCAGATTGCACTAGATGTGCAATATGAAATGAAAAAATTGCAGAGTCAAGAATAGTTAGAAAGGGATGTGGGGCAGAGGGGCAGAGGGGCAGAGGAGAAAAGATAATATAGAAATTAGTCTTGAGCGTCTGTACTCTTAACTCAGCACTCTTTACTACTGACCACTGACAGCTGACTCCCAACTGATAGCTTTTGTGGCAAACTAACCCAACTCTGCAATCTACGGTCTAACATAAAGTAATGTAAATTAAGCGATCGCCTGTAGGCATGGACTGGAAAGAAATTAGAGGTAATTGGGTCATCATTCCCCCAAATCCCATCGGTATTATCCATTTTTTGGGAGGTGCATTTGTCGCCACTGCACCCCACTTAACTTACCGCTGGTTCTTAGAACAGTTGGCAGCTAAAGGTTATGTTGTAATTGCCACGCCGTTTGTCAATACTTTGGATCATATTGCGATCGCAAAATCCGTACTGCTGAACTTCGATCGCACCCTAGAAAGATTACATGACTCTATGGCTCTACGCAAGCTTTATCTGCCTACATACGGTATCGGCCACAGTATGGGTTGTAAACTCCACTTGCTCATAGGCAGCCTTTTGCCTGTAGAACGAGCAGGCAATATTTTAATATCCTTCAATAACTATGCTGCCAAGGATGCTATTCCTTTAGTGGAGCAGTTTAATTCTACTTTTGCAATTGAGTTTACCCCCTCCCCATTAGAAACCAATCAGCTTGTCCTAGAACGCTACAATATTCGTCGCAACTTATTAATTAAATTTAGTAACGATACTCTCGATCAATCAGCAACTTTAACCAAAATCTTACAAGAACGCTTTTCTGATATGGTGACAGCACAAACTTTACCAGGAACTCACACCACACCCCTTGGTCAAGACATCAAATGGCAAACAGGAACGTCTTTCACTCCCTTTGATGCCCTAGGGCAATGGTTCAAGCAAGAAGTATACCGCGACCTCAACCAACTAAAACGCGCCATTCTCTTATGGCTGAATCCTCTTTCACCTCCATAATATTTTGTTGATTACTGGCAAAAGGTTATAAAGTCGAGAGACAATTGAGAATGGGTTATAGCAACTTGTAATTCGCAATCAAGGGCACAAAGTCTTTTATCCGTAATCTGATTAAATTTGCGTTTATTTATTTGATGCTGCCTTGTTTTAGATAATTAAGGTTAGTACTATGTTTGCACTCATAGCGCGAACTCATTAGCTATTTAAATATTTTTATTTTTCTATCTAATTTTAATTAAAATTTAATATCAAATTTTATGTTTCAAATACTAGTAATAGATGACGACATTTCAATACAAATATTTCTGAAAAGACTTTTGGAAAAGCAGGGTTATCAGGTAGTTGTTGCCAGCGATGGAGATGAAGGAATTACACAAGCTATTGCTTACCGTCCAGCACTGATTATTTGCGATTGGATCATGCCTGGTTTGAACGGTCTGGAAGTCTGTCATCGGATTAAAACCGATGAAAATTTATCTACAACCTTCTTTATTTTACTAACATCTTTGGATTCGGTTGCCGATCGCGTTAGAGGTCTAGATGCTGGTGCTGATGATTTTATCACTAAACCAATCGAGCAAAATGAACTCAAAGCAAGAGTCAGAGCCGGATTGCGCCTACACCAGTTGAGCCGGGATTTGCAGAACCAAAAGCTACTTTTAGAAACAGAACTAGCACAAGCAGCAGAATATGTGCGATCGCTGCTACCTTTACCTATGACTGAACCCTTCACCATTAATTCCCAATTCATTCCTTCTCGGCAACTCGGAGGCGATTGTTTTGATTACTACTGGTTAGATCCCGATTATCTAGCAGTATATCTATTAGATACTGCTGGACATGGACTCAAAGCTACTCTTCCCTCTATTTCGGTGCTGAATTTGCTACGCTCTCGCGCTCTCAAAAATCTAAATTACTATCAACCTAGCGACGTACTTAGAGGACTAAATGAAACCTTCCAAATGAATTATCAAAACGACAAATACTTTACTATCTGGTACGGAGTTTATAACCGAGCCAAACGGCAGTTAATTTATGCTAGTGCAGGTCATCCACCAGCAGTATTAGTATCTGGTACATCTCATAAAAATACTCAAGTTCAACTATTAAGAACCCCCGGTATGCCAGTTGGCATGTTTCCGGAGGCAAAATATGTTGATGCTAGTTGCAATGTGGATAAATTTAGCAGCCTTTATATTTTTAGTGATGGTGCTTACGAAATTACTAAGTCAGATGGTACGCTTTGGAGTTTAGACGCTTTCATTCAAATACTTGCGAGTTTACAGCATACCGTTGGATATCAACTCGATCGGATATTGAATTATCTCATTGCCCTGAATGCTAAAGAAGCTTTTGATGATGATTTATCAATCCTACAACTTAAATTTGATTAGTTAATTTTTGGATAGTAAAACTTCATTAAAATCATCTTGAGTAGGAAATATTTCAAAGACTTTATCCATTCCTGTCAGCTCAAATAATATTCTTACTTGTTCGTTAATTGAGCAAAGAACTAGTTTTGTATCCGCCGCCCGTAATGTTTTGAATGCTAATACCAAAGCGCCCAGAGCAGAACTATCCATAAAAGTCACATCTTGACAATCAACTAGCACAGTTTTTGCACCGCTTTCTAAAAGATCGGTTATATTTTGTCGCAATTCCTGTGAATTTGTGGTGTTAACAATTCCACTGAGCTTAATAACTTTAACTTTCACTTGCTGATTCATAATATTTCCAACTGATTTTTTGCAAGAGGGTGTGCCGATTTTGCTAGTATTATATACTAATACTCATACTTTGGAAAAAACTGAAACTATCAAAGGTATGAATTATTTAATCTATAAAAATATAATAAATTCTAATCAATAGATAATCAAATATTAATAACTTTATTGAATAGAGTTATACTATTATTTTTTAAATAAAACTTTAGCTGATTTATACAACTATTTACATTTCATAATCATCTTTTAAAGAAATATTATATTTTGCTTTTATCCTTCAAAAATAATAACTTTGATATCAATTATTTTAAAAATAATTGAACAACCTATTAGTTGACTTAAGCATAGTTAATGGTTTGGAAAAACTAATCATATTATTTACCAGTCAAAATCTTATATGAGACTTCAGCAATAATTGAAATCGAAATGTATGAAAAAATCAGATAAAGGTTAATAAGATAGATAGATAAACATAACCTAAAGCCGCAAATATTTTTTGTATCCGTTGCATCAAAACACTTTTAATCAAACTAATTTAGACTTAGTAAGTAGCTAATCCTTTTTCAAGAGAGTAGAGTTTAGTATACAACTTCACATTTGAAATTAACATAAGGTTATCAAGCATATCAGCCAGATAAAATCTACAAGACTAGAAGAAAGCTCGAACTTTTGGGCTGTGGAATACAAGCTCATAAGGATAGGTTTGTTTCATTTGTTTTGAATTTTACACGTCCAAGGAAAAAAGAATTAACTTATTCTTGACGAAGGGGAACAGTAATTACAAACTCAGTGCCACCTCCTAGTGGGGAAATACATTCTAAAAAACCACCATGTTTTTGAGTAATAATCTGGTAGCTAATAGATAACCCCATACCAGTACCTTTACCAATTGGTTTTGTAGTAAAGAAAGGTTCAAATACTCTATTTTTGAGTGCCTCTGGAATTCCAGGGCCATTATCAGTAATGCTAATTGTTACTTTGTTTAGCTCTAGTAGTTGGGTACGAATGCGAATCTGTGGATGGTCAGTAGTCAGTTGTCCGTTGTCAGTTGTTTTTCCACTAACCACTGATTGCTGACCCTTCGGGTTCGCTACTTTGCCATCGTGACGGGAATCGTCAAGACGGCAAGTGGACTCACCGCGCTGACTCACCTGGGTCGTGAAACCCTCCCGCAGCGCTGTCTCATCATTGACTAATGACTCTTCTAAAGCATCGATCGCATTTGTCAAAATATTCATAAATACTTGGTTAAGCTGCCCAGCATAACATTCCACCAAAGGCAAGTTGCTATATTCTTTGACCAATTGAATGGCACAACGCTCAGGTGTAGCTCTAATGCGATGCTCCAAAATCATCAAAGTGCTGTCAATTCCCTCATGGATATCTATCTCTTTCATCTCAGCTTCATCCAGACGCGAGAAAGTGCGTAGAGATATTACAATCTCCTGAATGCGCTTTGCCCCAACTTTCATCGAATTCAGGAGTTGAGGTAAGTCCTCAATCAGAAATTCTAGGTCTATCTCTGTTGCAAAGTCTTGAATTTGCAGTATGGGATCGGGATAGTGTTGCTGGTAGAACCGCACTAATTCCAGTAGGTCTTGAATATAGTCGTTAGTATGGATGAGATTGCCATAGATAAAATTAACAGGATTATTAATTTCATGGGCAATACCTGCTACTAATTGACCCAGACTGGACATTTTCTCACTTTGCACGAGTTGCATTTGAGTCTGCTGGAGTTCTTGAATGGCTTTTTCTAAGTCTTCTTTTTGCTGCTTTAACTGAGTTTCTGCCTGTTTGCGCTCAGTAATATTAAATGTTGTTCCCACCAATCGATAGATTTTACCTTCACTGTCTTGGAGTGGATTAATCGTAGTTAGCCACCAACTTTCTTGACAGTGGAAAGTTAGACACTCTTCGTAGCTAATAGGAGTATTTGCTTCTAGGCATCTTAAATATCTTTGTCGTATTGCTGCACCATCAACTGCACCACGCACATCCTCTGGTTTTTTTCCAATCACTTCTATGCTGCTTATAGCAGTAGCACGTTCTGTAGCAGGGTTCCAACCTGTAAAGCAAAAATCACCATTTTCTAGAACATCCACAACAAATATGGCATGTTCAGATCCATCATAAACACTACGTAAAAACTGCTCTTTTTCTAACAGTTGAGCTGCTGCTCGTTTCAGCTCTGTGATGTCAGTAATTGCACCAACTAAACCGATGTTTTGACCTGTAGAATCTTTGATAGCATACGATCTCAAGAAAGTCTGCATAATCCGACCACTGCGAGAGCGTTGTTCAGCCTCACCTATCCAGGATTGGCCTGAAAGAGTAGTCTGCCAAACCTCTTGAGCAATTGCTGAGTTCGTGAAAGTAGCAGATACACCACCAAATTCAATGAAGTCCTGCACAGTTTCGCATTCATACAATTTGCAAAACGCTGGATTCTGGTAAATATGATTGCCCCTTGCATCGCCTATGCCAATGGCATCACTTGAGCTTTCTAAAGCTTGCTTATAAAGCATCAAGTTCTGTTCAGCTTGCTTGCGTTCTGTGATATCTAGCACCATTGATGCTATGGCAATAACTTCGCCATTATCAGCCACTAAAGGGCTGTTATACCATTCGCAGAAAATTATCCTAGTATCTTTTGTCAGGTTCTCGTTAACACTAAAAGTTCCTCCTCGCTGCTGCAAAAGAGCAATCGTTACTTGCTTCACATGTTTTCTAGCAACTTCAGGAACTAAAAACTCAAGATAACTACCTAAAACTTCACTTTTGCTATATCCAAAAATTCTTTCTGCTGCCGGATTCCATTCTTGAATCTCAAATTTAGTATTCCATTCAATCACACCTACTGGTGTTTGTTGAATCAAAAGTGCTAGTCTTTGCTGCGAAGTTGTTAATTCTGCTTTTGTTTGTTGTCGTTTGGCAATCTCAGCCTGTAAAGCTTGGTTAGCGTGTGCCAGTTCTTGAGTTCGCTCTTCTACCCGTTTTTCCATTTCTGCATAAGCTTGCTGGAGTGCTAACTCTGTCTGCTTACTGTGGGTTATGTCCATTATTAGACCATCCCAAAGAATCGACCCATCCGCTTGCAGTTCTGGACGAGATACCGCCCGTAGCCATTTGACTTGTTCGGTAGGCAAAACAATTCGCCCTTCCCAATACCAGGGTTGCAAGGTTTGGGCAGAAACAGCGATAGATTGTTCAACAGCCTCACGTTCATCTGGGTGGACAAGTGAAATTAGCAAACTGGCATCAGCTTGAATTTCTTCTGGCGTTAACCCATAAATTTCATAACAACCAGAACTAACATAAGGACAAGAAACTGAACCATTGGAATGCAGCATAAATTGATAGAGCATTCCTGGCACATTTGCCGATAGCTTTTGCAATTTTGCTTGACTGTGACGTAGGGCTTCTTCAGTTCGTTGGCGCTCTGTGATATCTTCGTAAGTGCCAAGAATACCTACTACATTGCCCTGAGCATCGCGCAACGGAATTTTATTGGTATCTACCCAATGCTGCTTGCCATCGGCCTTTTGTTGGGTCTCAATAATGTGTAGTTCTGGTTTGCCCGATTCCATGATGCGGCGATCGCATTCTCGATACCATTCAGACTCTTCTTTTGTCCAAGGCAAATCGCAGTCATTCAACCCGACGATATCATCTGGTGAATCCACACATGCGTCACGGGCAAAATTCTGATTACAGCCTAAATAAACTGAATTAAGGTCTTTCCAAAAAATATACTGAGGTATGTTGTCCATCACCAGTTGCAGTAGCTGTTTTGACTGCCGTAGTTCGGTTTCCACCCGCTTATATTGTGTGATATCTCGAATACTACCGACTACGAACTTATTACCCTCACTATCCTCAAACAAACATTTTTTGGTAGAAATAAAGCGCGTTAATCCGCGATTGTCAGTCAAAACTTCTTCATTTTCATTGCACATACCTGTAACAAAAACAAGTTCATCTTTTTCCCAAAAAACATCAGCTTCTGCTTTGGGAAACAAGTCATAGTCTGACTTGCCAATCAATTCTTCTCGGCTACGCCCCAACAATTTGCAAAAGGCATCATTGAGCAGTACCCAGCGGTGTTGGCGGTCTTTGACAAAAATCGGGTCATCCGTACCATTAATAATCTGTAGTACAAAGGCTACAGAGAAATTTTCTTGCTGATTTTTGCGCGGACAATTGCTAGCGAGTTCCCGTAGTTCGTCGCGGGACTCGGATGTTTTGCTGTCCTTTTCCATGCCCAAATTCCTGTTTGTAAGCGTTTCAGCCTGCGATCGCCCGAAATCAGATGCACCAACTCTGAGAAAAATTCTCTAAGGCTATTACCTCTGCTGTTTTAGTATTCCCAATGACCGTGATTTCTCAACAAATAGTATTTGTGAAAAGAACAGGGCAGACGGGCAGAGGGAGATGAGGGAGATGAGGAATAATAACTTCCAACCTCCGACTTGCAACTTGCGACTTGCAACTTCTGCCTTCTGACTCAGCACTCAGCACTCAGCACTCAGCACTTAAAACTCTCTCACAGGACTGACTTTAGCTCGATAAAGTAGTTTGTCGCCTTGAAGGTAGCCAGTGTAGCGGACTTTGACTATTTCACCTGGTTGTGCAGTTCCTTCCAACAATTGGTGCAGTTGGGGATTGTAGGGTACTTCAGCTCCTACGGGTGCGATTGCTTCTACCCCCCATGTTTGTAAGATTCTTTCTAGGGGTTTTTGCACCAAGGGTACTATTTTGATTGCTGCTAGCTGGGGATTTTCTTGTGCTTTGTAGGCTGCTGTCGGCCATTGCAGTAACAAAGATTCTAGTATCTGTAAACTCGACTGCTGGAACTCTTGCAACAATAGCTCTCGCTGCTGTTCTTGTTGCAGTTGCGATCGCTGGTACTCTATTTTTAAATCTGCAATCTCTTGTAACAATTCTTGAGTAGTTGCTGCTTTCTCTTCGATCGCATCTACTCGTGAAAATGTTGCCACTAATTCACTCAAGGACAGTTGCAAAACTGAGGATAGTTTGAGCAGCACATCTACCCGCATTTGCTCTAACTTTCCCCGCCGTAGCTGTAAAATTTGATGCGCTGAGACACCTGTAGCGTGACTCAGCGCTTTAAAACTAGAAATACCCACCCGTTGCATCAAATCTTGCAACTTTTCAGTGAAATCAGTCTGAGGCATGAGATTAAGGATTGAGATTGAAATAATTTATAAATGTATCTCTTTCCCAATCCCCAATCGCCAATCCCCAGTCCCCAATCCTATTCTTCCAGCAAACTTCTCAACATCCAAGCTGTTTTTTCGTGTACTTGCATCCGTTGAGTCAATAAATCGGCAGTGGGTTCGTCGTTCACCTCTTCCACGACAGGAAAAATAGACCGTGCGGTTCGCACTACTGCTTCTTGTCCTTCCACTAGTAAGCTAATCATTTCCGTAGCTTTAGGAACTCCAGGAGTTTCTGGAATCGAACTCAGTTTGGCATACTCGCTGTAGGTTCCCGGTGCAGGATAGCCCAGTGCTCTAATTCTTTCAGCTATTAAATCGACTGCCAAGGCTAGCTCCGTATACTGAGTTTCAAACATCAAATGCAATGTCTGGAACATCGGCCCTGTGACATTCCAATGGAAATTATGAGTTTTCAGATACAGTGTATATGTGTCAGCCAACAGACGAGATAGCCCTTCGGCAATTTTTGCCCGACTAACTTCGTCTATACCAATATTTACATTTTTAACTGTTGCTTTAGATGACATAATTTTCTCCTAATTAGGTTATATGTAGTTGGGTGTTGGTCAGTTGTCAGTTGTCGTAGAGACGCGATTAACCCTTGTCTGTACAAGAGTCAATTGTCAAGAGGCAGGAGGCAGGAGGCAGAAGGCAGAAGGCAGGAGTAATTATTATTTCTTGTCTCCCTCATCTTCGCCTTCTGCTGGTGCTTTAATTCGCGGCATTGCTAAAGGAGTAATTATTATTTCTTGTCTCCCTCATCTTCCCCATCTCCCCCATCTCTCTTGTCACCTGCCTCCCCTGCTCTCCTATCCCTATTGTCTATGCCAAGTGCATTTTCAGAACGCTGCGAGGAGCTTTGCGAACTCTGGCTAAAATCGTTTCTTTGCCTAAACGCTGGCAAGCTTCATAGCGATGGCAACCAGAAAAGCCAAAATACTGTCCATCTACTTCTAGGACATCAATGGGTTCTTGCTGCCCAATCGCTGCAATTGATTCCATTAAGGCTTCTACCTTATTTGGATCGTTGGCACGGGGCAACGGACGCTGAATTTGATTTAATGGAATTTCTTGGATTCTCACCATAAGGAGTTGACCCAACTAGTTCTGTTTTGTGTCTTTATATAAATCATAGTCATTATGACTTCGTTTTGCAACTAATTTTGGTAGCAAAACTGGTAATGGTATCATTGGAGCGCTCATGCGACAAAACCACTACACTAAAACGCAACTGGAAAATCTGCAAGGACAGTCGCCTGAGGGAAGCTCTCCCCTAGCGCCGACTCGCCAACGCCGCATTAAGGGTCAGAATCTGATAACCATGAAATTTTCGGTTTGGCGTTTTTCCTATAAAGTCTTGACGACATTTTGTTTGTTAGGGCTGACGGCAGCATCAGGACCGCAAGGTAACATCAAAGATATAGAACTGAAAATTGGTATTTTACAGCGATTTGGAGAAAATCCTACAGCCAAGCTGCAACTAGAACCGACAAAAGGCGATCGCTTAAAATTAAGATTCAAAATAGGCAACAAGCAGCAGACCCTCATCACCCAAAAACCCGTAAAGCTGGAAACAGTAATGCAAGCTTTACCGAAACCTGTTGTTGAGGAAGTAGTAGTTTTGGGTACTTATCGTACCTTTGAAACAGCTGAAGATAGCGCCAACAAATGGCGTTCTCAAGGAATAAAAGTGGAAATAGCCCAGCCAGAACGCTGGCAAGTTTGGGCAAAACGAGATGTCTACAATACTCCCTTACTGCGACGCTTGCTGTTCCAGAGCATACAAGCTACTGATGAGAATACAGCATACATTGATACTAAAATCAAAAAACAAATACCACGAATTAGTTGGGTAGTAAATGGTCAGCGTTACAGCTTGAATTCTCTGGAAATTAGCACAGACAAAAACTTAATTCGGGTGAATAAAACTGAAAAACCAGAGAATGCCCAACTTTACGCAGGGCAGCTAAATTTACAGCCTAATGCTTACGGTACTTATACTTTAGTTAACCAAGTACCCCTAGAAACTTATTTACGTGGCGTTGTACCTTACGAGATTGGCACAAATGCGCCAAAGGCGGCGGTAGAAGCCCAGGCAATTATCGCCCGGACTTATGCTTTGAGAAACTTACGTAGGTTTGCCGCAGATAATTACCAATTGTGTGCCGATACTCATTGCCAAGTTTATAACGGGCTGAATGGAACCGCTGCTAACACAGACAAAGCGATCGCGGCCACCAGGAATATGGTATTAACTTATAAAAACCAGCTAGTAGATGCTTTGTATTCTTCTACTACTGGTGGTGTTACTGCTTCATTTAGTGATATTTGGAATGGTGAAGATCGTCCTTATTTGCGCCCAGTGGTTGATACTCCTACTAACTTTTGGAATTTATCACAGCAGAGTTTAGCAGATGAAAATAACTTCCAAAGGTTTATTAGTTTACAACAAGGATTTAATGAAAGCAATTGGGATATGTTTCGTTGGCATAAAGAATCTCGCATAGAGGATATTGCTAAAGACTTGCAGAAATTTTTGCGGGTGAAAAATAGTCCCTATGCCAAATTTAAAACCATTAAAGCGATGGCTGTAGTTAAGAGAAGTGAAAGCGGACGTATTCTCGAATTTGCTGTTAAAACTGATATTGGAACTTTTACTTTACATAAAGACGAGGTTCGTAGTGCCTTTGCTGCTCCTGTAAGTACGCTTTTCTATATAGAACCTTTAAATAAAGGTAAACCCGATCTGTGGGGATATGCTTTTATTGGGGGAGGATTAGGACATGGAGTTGGCTTGAGTCAAACAGGCGCTCAAAATTTAGCCAAGTTAGGCTGGTCGAGTCCCAAAATTCTCCAATTTTATTATCCTGGGACTCAAATTAAAATTCTCAGTAACGAGATCGCGTTTTAGAAACATGCTAATAAAGCAGGAACATAAAATTTTATGTTCCTGCTTAACTTGTTAATTTAGACTTTTTGCCAAAGCATCTCGAACAAGCACATTCTAGAGATGTGCTGTTCCTATTTCTACGACATCTGTAACTCTTGCAAGAGGTTTATTGTTGAGATGTCTAACTTTTAGTAGAGTTCTTCTTCCTTGTGAGTTTCTATTTTCACATTGGAGGTTGGGTAGGCAACACAGGTTAGTACATAACCTTTTTCAATTTGCTCGTCGTCTAAGAATGACTGGTCAGACTGGTCAACAGTACCTTCAAGTAGTTTACCTGCACAGGTCGAGCAAGCACCAGCACGACAAGAGAAGGGTAGGTCAATACCCTCTTCTTCGGCAGCATCTAAAATATACTCATCATCAGGAACGTCAATTGTGGTTTCAGTTCCTTCTGCATTGACTAAAGTCACTTTATAGGTGGCCATTTAGTATTCCTCTCTTTTGCAAACGGCAGTATAAGTTATCCTAAAGCAAAGCCCACGGCTGTTGTTTTCGTTAGCCGCTGGTTCTAATTCACTTCAATTCTGATACTACGAGAAAAACTTAGAGGTTGTAACCAGAAATCGACCCCGATTAGTAATGAAATTTAGTTAGTTGTCAATAATAAGTTTTCTTAATACATTAACCTACCAAATGGTGGTGTTATGAGAAAAAGTTATATGTTTAATGCTGAGTACAGACGCGATTAATCTGGAAAGTACAGACGCGATTAATCGCGTCTGTACAAGAAGCAGAAGTATGGATTCTTCCTCCGTGAATTTTGAATTGATTTGTCTCCCCTAGCTCATTCCCTCTAACTCTTAGTAAAAGACTGTTTCAATGAGGATAGTGTATAATTTCAGAGGCAGTTTGGAAAAAAGCAACGTGCGCGTAGGCTTGGTTGGTACGGGATATGCGGCAAAACTACGAGCAGAGGCATTAGTACAAGATGAGCGATCGCATCTAGCAGCGATTGTTGGTCATACACTAGAAAAAACAGAAGCCTTTGCCAAAGAATACGAAACTGAAGCCTTAAGTTATTGGCAACAGCTAATAGAACGAGAAGATGTGGATCTGGTGGTGATTTCGACAGTGAATCGAGATCATGGTGCGATCGCTAAGGCCGCACTTTCTCAGAACAAACATGTAGTTGTAGAATATCCTCTGTCTGTAGATATCGTAGAAGCTGAAGAACTCATCGCCTTAGCTAAAGCAAAAAACAAACTGCTGCACGTCGAACATATTGAACTCTTAGGTGGTTTGCATCAAGCTTTGAAGCAACACATAGCCAAAATTGGTGAAGTATTTTACGTTCGCTATAGCACCATTAATCCCCAGAATCCTGCGCCCCGCAAGTGGACTTATAACCATGAGCTTTTCGGCTTTCCTTTAATTGGCGCACTATCTCGATTACATCGTCTCACCGATTTATTTGGTAAAGTCTTGACGGTAAATGGTCATCAACGATATTGGGAAATCGAACCAGAATATTACCAAACCTGTTTTTGCATGACTCAACTATGCTTTGAGAGCGGACTGTTAGCTCAAGTAGTCTACGGCAAAGGCGAAACCATTTGGCAGCCAGAACGTAAGTTTGAAGTTCACGGCGAAAAGGGTGGTTTAATTTTTGATGGCAACGCCGGAATTTTTATCCAGCCGGAAGAAACAACACCTATTGAAGTTGGCACTCGTCGGGGTTTGTTTGTCAAAGACACTACTATGGTTTTAGACCATCTTTTTCATGGTATTCCTTTATACGTTACCCCAGAAGAGAGTTTATATACCCTAAAGGTTGCTGATGCCGCAAAAAGAGCTGCACAATCGGGGTTGACTATATTTATGGCAGATTAAAGAAGGCAGGGGAGATGGAGGAGATGAGGGAGATGAGGGAGACAAGGGAGACAAGGGAGACAAGGGAGAATAACTTGCGACTTGCGACTTCTGCTTTCTGCCTCTTGTAGAAACGCGATTAATCGCGCCTATGCGACAATTAACTCTTGTACAGACGCGATTAATCGCGTCTCTACGACAACTGACAACTGACAACTGACTTTAGACAAAATTGTATGAAAACTGAACTCATCGTTATTTTATCCTCACGAGAAATAGAAAAAATGCGTCAAGCAGGGCGCTTGGCTGCCAAACTTTTAGAGCATCTTGAGCCGCTAGTGAAGCCAGGGGTTAGTACTCTCGAACTGAATGATGAAGCCGAACGTTGGACGCAGGCTCACAGAGCAAAAAGCGCGCCTCTAGGTTATAAAGGTTATCCCAAGTCGATTTGCACGAGTGTGAATGAGGTAGTCTGTCACGGAATTCCTAATGCCAAGCAGATTCTCAAAGAAGGTGACATCATCAATATTGATGTAACGCCGATTGTTGGTGGCTACCATGGCGATACATCTAAGACGTTTATTGTGGGTACTGCTTCCTTGAAGGCGAAAAAGTTGGTGGAAGTGACCCAAGAGTGTCTGCATCGAGGTATCGCTGAAGTCAAGCCTGGGGCACGTATAGGGGATATTGGTGCTGCAATTCAAGAGTATGCCGAAGCTCAAGGCTTTTCTGTGGTGCGAGATTTTGTCGGACACGGCATTAGTAACATTTTCCACACTGCGCCGGATATTCCTCACTACGGTACGCGCGACAAAGGCAAGCGTTTGAGGTCTGGAATGGTTTTTACTATTGAGCCAATGATTAACGAAGGTACTTATGAAGTTGAAGTTCTACCTGATGGCTGGACTGCTGTAACTCGCGATCGCAAGCTTTCGGCTCAATTTGAGCATACTATAGCTGTAACAGAAGACGGCGTTGAAATCCTGACTCTACCTGAAGACTAGTACAACAAGGCAAAAGTAAAAGGAAGAGTACTTATACCACAGGCTTTTTACTAATTCCCAATGGTAGGTTTATTTCCGCCGGCCTCTACTAATATGTCAAATAACAGCAAAATTTTTCATCGAGGTTTTCACTATGCAATCTATAGAGAAATTAGATGAAATATGGCAAGATAAAGCCATTGAAAGTATTATCAATTTTGTCAAATCGGCTGATGGAGACTTTGACTGTATTGCAGAACTGCTAAATGCTGTCAGCGATAGCGATAGTTTGCAGAAAATAGTGGAATTTCTCTCTAGCACTCCCCAAGGAAAACAAGCTTTTCAAAAGCGCCCGCTATTGGGTAATATTGATTTACAAAAACTCCATCGCTTGCCAATTAACAGCTTAGGTTATAGTTTTGCTAACCATCTACTGACAAATAATTTGCAGCCTTTACAGGCAAAGTCAGTAGAGAATGATTACGATTTTTTTGCCGCGCATATTGCCGAAACTCACGACATTTGGCATATCGTCACTGGATGCAATACAAATGTATTGGGAGAAATCCAATTAGAAGCATTTTATGTTAACCAGTTATACGCTTCTCGTTTTTGGCTGGCATTAATTGCTAAAAATTTACTTAAGGCTGTTATTTACGATATTGAGCTTTCTACAACATACATGGATGCGATCGCCAAAGGCTGGACAATGGCAAAACAAGCTAAACCTCTATTTGGTATCGAATGGAATTTGTTGTGGGAAACTCCTTTAGAAGATGTGCGGAATTCTTTAAACATCATTCTTCCTAATGGCTAAATGCTGGTACGCCGAAGTTTCAATATCTAATAGGGAGTAAAAGAAATTTCAATCTAGAACTGCGCTGGAAGGGAAAACGCACTGTAAGTTTCAATCCCTAATAGGGAGTAAAAGAAATTTCAATCCCAACCTGTCTCAGGATAATAAGTCTTAAAGGAGTTTCAATCCCTAATAGGGAGTAAAAGAAATTTCAATTTTGTTTGGAGTCAAATTTGCGTTTCCTTCGCTATCAGTTTCAATCCCTAATAGGGAGTAAAAGAAATTTCAATAATTATATGAACTATAGCTACAGCCAAGCTATCAAAGTGTTTCAATCCCTAATAGGGAGTAAAAGAAATTTCAATACTCTGTAAAGAGTTTGTCGTATTTCTTAGCAAAGGTTTCAATCCCTAATAGGGAGTAAAAGAAATTTCAATAAAATAGCGCAGTTTGTCAGCTTCCATGACTTTTGTTTCAATCCCTAATAGGGAGTAAAAGAAATTTCAATTTTCTAGCATCAGCGATCGCTACTGCTGGCAACCCGTTTCAATCCCTAATAGGGAGTAAAAGAAATTTCAATAAGTAGAGTAGCCAATACTTTGAAGCGCGATCTGCTCGTTTCAATCCCTAATAGGGAGTAAAAGAAATTTCAATTCGTAATGGTGGAGTACTTGATTTAGAAATAGCTAGTTTCAATCCCTAATAGGGAGTAAAAGAAATTTCAATTTGCCGACGCGCTCGGTTTCAATCCAGTGAGGGGTTTCAATCCCTAATAGGGAGTAAAAGAAATTTCAATACCACTATTTACTATTTATCAGAAGTTAAGGGAAATAGGTTTCAATCCCTAATAGGGAGTAAAAGAAATTTCAATTTGACTACAAATGGCCCTGCAATTTCAGACAGTAAATTGTTTCAATCCCTAATAGGGAGTAAAAGAAATTTCAATTACGGTTGCCTTAGCCGTATCAATACCAGTCTGGTTTCAATCCCTAATAGGGAGTAAAAGAAATTTCAATATATATGAAATAGCTTATCAGCATTATCTTGATGTTTCAATCCCTAATAGGGAGTAAAAGAAATTTCAATAATTTGCTTTTATCCAGTTCTTGCACTCAAGAAGTTTCAATCCCTAATAGGGAGTAAAAGAAATTTCAATGGCGGGAGCTGGAAAGCTAATCTGTATTTAGTTTTCGAGGTTCAGTTTCGCGAATGGTTAGATTATAACAGGATAAAATGTCAGTTGATTGAAGTAAAATCGCTGAAACTACGATATGATAAGGCGCGCGGCTGATTTTCATTTAATTTTTCTGCAAAACCCTGTACTAAAAGGAATGCAGCCATTTTTACTCAACGCCCGATTTTCTACACCTACCCATCCGCGCATTTGGCAAAGAAAATAGAATCATCGCGTATTGGTTCGTCACTGATACTTCCTACTTTACTAAAACAGCGATCGCACAGAAAAAGCGAATATTATCAGTGTCAGGTTTAATCAGTAAATCGCTTCCTTTATGGCTCGATAAGTGCGATATTTCAGGCTTTAGACTTGATTTTAAGCTAATAATAATTATTCAAATTGCATCTCCCTGCCTCCCCTTCTCCGCGTCCTCGCGTCTTTTTTTAACGTCCGAGTAAGTTGGGAATATCTTCACAACCACCGGGAATAGTCACTCTAGTTTTTTCGCCACCCCAAGCACAACAATAGTAGCGGGTAGTATCAGACATCCGCTGTACATTACTAAAATCGGCATTTTGGATAACAGCGCCGGTTTGTTCGCCAGTTTCGTAGTTTGGTGGTTCGGTGCGACTGCGAGGTGATGCTTTGTCTACTGAACCATAAAATAAGCGAATTCCATTCAAGTCAGCACCGCTGAGATTGGCATCATATAAAATAGTGCGCGAAAGGTTGGCTTTTACCAAGTCACAACCACTGAGATTGGCACGGACAAGGTTAGCTTCACTGAGGTCAGTCCAACGTAAATCTGTGCCTGCAAGGTCGGCGGCGGCTAGCATCACTCCTAAATCAATGACGCGCACACCTGCAACTCTGTCTTCAGCGTAACCGCCAAAACCGTTAAGAATGGCTCGACCTAAATGGCGATCGCGTTTTAGGGGTGTCAGCAACTTAGAACGGGAAAGAAAGCGGAGAATTTTTGCTTTGCCACTACCATCAACACTACTAAAAATTGCCGCTGTGCGTCCTTCTGCGATCGCTCTTTCTTGCGGCCAGTCTTCTAATAATCCTTCTTCATCTAATACTAAGTCTGAGATGCCTTGAAAATAAGAATCAATCGTCTGCTGCTGCGTAATCACATTTTGTTGAACTGTAAGCAGATTTTGCTGAATTGTCAAGTCTTTGGAAATAACATATTGTCGCCACGCCACGTAAACGGCAATAATGGCGATGAGAATTTGCCCTAAAGCGCCAAACCATTCTGCTAAAGTCCCGGCAACATCCCAATTAATCTGGCTTCCCCACAAGACCAAACGGGAACCTACACCGCTAAACTTCAACAAGCCGATGCAGGCAGATAATAGTCCCACAAAAGCAACAAATATTGTTCTATCTTGGGGCGAAAACCACTCAACTACTACATATTGCAACCAAGGCAACAGAATCACTAAGGATAAAACTAAAGTCACCAGCGTTCCGAAGATGCCGACGAACCAGTTATTGATGGCAACTCCGATAAAAGTAATGGCGATCGCGATTAAAGTAATCAGTAATGCCCTTGGCTTAACTGTTAACTGATTGGCAATACGTTGTCCGAAACTAGAACGCGCTTGCTGCAACGCAGTTGTATATTGCGAAGATTGCATCGATGAAATAGCAGCTAAGGCTTGTTGTGCGGTTAGCGCTTCCGAAGTTAAGTGATTCTCATTGGCACTAGCATCAAAGTCATCTGGTTGCGATTCGTTTTCGGGGCTAGATTCTGGGGTTGGTGGATTGGGGGAATTAGGTTCAATCGTCATGTTTTTATTTTGCCCCAGTAAATGCAGTTCAACAGCTGTTATATATTAACTGTCCCTGGGTAGGGTAAGGTAAGAATCCTAAGCTAATCTGCCTTTGCAGGTTAAAAACTATTAATTTTTTCTTAGTCCACGCAGGTGGACTTCGTTTGTGTAGTAGCGAATTATATTCGCCTCATACTTTTCAAACATCCTTTAAATTCAGAATTTTAAATTTTGACTTCCTACTGAAGATATATTGATTTTGGTAATAATTCTATTGCTGCTAATTCAAGCAGATTACCTTTAATAAATTTGGTTTATTGGTCAAGTCTCTATTAGGAATTAGCCGCTTGGATTTTTACCAATATTTATTTTTTTTATACTTAGTATATTCAGAGATTATATCGAACACTAATAAAAAGTATCATATTTTAGCACAGTATCTTAATGCTAATGGACGCGAAATAAAAAAGTCAAAGTTATTTGATAATATTATAAAATAAAAATACGTTTTAACATTGTATTGTGATTTTTGTAGGTATAGCATGGTCTTTTGGCGTTGCTTTATTGCCTCTGGTTTTATCGCTTTGTTGGCATATGGCTGTAGTTATGGGGCGAACTCATCAACAGAAAATACCAAAGAAGTAGTACAGGAAATTAATGTATCTCAATTATTCATCAAAGCGAAGGCTAGCCAAAAGGCAGGAGATTTATTTGCTCAAGGCAACTATTTTTTAGACACGCAACGTTACCAAGAGGCACTAGGATCGTACAACAAAGCGATCGCACTTGAGCCTAACAGAGCAGATGTTTGGATTAATCGGGGAAATGCGCTTACATCATTGCAACGCTATCAAGATGCACTAATATCATATAACAACGCGATCGCCATCAATTCCCATAAAGATGAAGCTTGGTATAACCGAGGCAATGCCTTAACATCATTGCA
The DNA here is from genome assembly GCF_016056275.1 of Dendronalium phyllosphericum CENA369. Classification (GTDB taxonomy): domain Bacteria; phylum Cyanobacteriota; class Cyanobacteriia; order Cyanobacteriales; family Nostocaceae; genus Dendronalium; species Dendronalium phyllosphericum. Next base: position 27,293 of record NZ_JAECZA010000027.1, read on the forward strand.
ACGCTATCAAGACGCAATAGTGTCGTATGATAAAGCGATCGCCATTAAAAAAGACAAGCCTGAAGCCTGGGTTAATCGAGGTATAGCCTTAACAAAGTTACGGCGCTTCAAAGAAGCACTCTTATCATATGACGAAGCGATCGCCCTTAAGCCGAACAAGCATGAAGCCTACTACAACAAAGCTTGTTCTTATGCATTACAAAGCAATATAGAATTAGCAATTGAAAACCTACAAAAGGCTATCCAGCTTGCTCCTAAGAAATACCAGCAGTTAGCAAAAACTGACCCCGATTTGAACAAAATACGTAATGACAAGCGTTTTCAGGAATTAATTAAATAGTCTATTATTCCGCAGATAGTCAGATATGCCCCCAATCAAGGCGCAGTGTATTATGTGAGTTAACTGTAAAAAACTGCTTTAAGCAATTCACTTTCTGCGTTTCTCAGTGAGACATGAAAAAACTATTAATTACTGGTGCTAGTGGTTTTTTAGGATGGCATCTTTGCCAACTAGCAAAGCAAGAATGGGAAGTTTATGGCACTTATTGCTCCCATACTTTAAAGATTCCTGACACCAAATTAATGAAAGTTAACTTAACAAATTTTCAGGAACTCAAGCGCATATTCAGTTATATTAATCCAGAAGCTGTTATTCATACAGCAGCACAATCGCAGCCTAATTTTTGTCAAACTCATCCACAAGAATCATACGAAATTAACGTCAGAGCATCTAAGAATATTGCTGGACTTTGTGCAGATTATTCTATTCCTTGTGCTTTCACATCAACCGACTTAGTTTTTGATGGCTTAAATCCTCCGTATAAAGAAACAGATCCTGTTAGTCCTGTGAATATTTACGGCGAGCAAAAATTCATTGCTGAAGTAGGAATGTTAGAGCGCCATCCTCTGACAGCAGTGTGTCGGATGCCGTTAATGTTTGGCATGGCAACACCCACAGCAAAAAGCTTTATGCAACCATTTATCCAAACTTTGAAAGAGGGAAAAGAACTAAGTTTATTTATAGATGAATTTCGCACACCAGTAAGTGGAATAACTGCTGCTAAAGGACTGTTATTAGCATTAGAAACAGTTAACGGACACATCCACTTAGGCGGAAAAGAGCGAATTTCTCGTTATGATTTTGGAAAACTTTTAGTAGATATCTTTCAACTACCTGCAACTGGACTCAAAGCCTGCAAACAACAAGATGTGAAAATGGCAGCACCTAGACCAGCAGATGTTTCCTTAGATAGTTCCAAAGCTTTTGAACTAGGCTATCAACCTTTATCCTTGCGAGAAGAATTGCAGAATTTCTTGTCTACCTAACTAGTGGGAGAAACTGGGAGTCTGGGTGGTGAATTCATAATTATGAAATCAAAGATAAGGTAACAGAGAGGTAATCATAACTGTGCAGTTATTAAGACGGAAATTCACAGTTGAGCAATATCATAAGATGGTTGAGTCGGGGATTCTCAAAGAGGACGAGCGAGTAGAATTAATTCGGGGAGAGATTATTGAGATGTCGCCTATTGGGACAAAACATGCTGCTTGTGTAAATCGACTTGTTAATTTATTGGTGCAGCTGTTGGGTAAACGCGTTATAGTTGCTGCTCAAAATCCGGTTGCGTTGAATAATAACTCAGAACCTCAGCCAGATGTGGCATTACTTAAACCCCGTGATGATTTCTACGCCACAGCACACCCCCAACCCCAAGATATTTTTTTACTAATTGAAGTGGCTGATTCGACAATCTTGTATGACCGAGAAGAGAAAATTCCTTTATATGCAAAAGCAGACATTATTGAAGTTTGGTTAGTAGATATTAACGAGCAAATTGTCGAAGTTTATCAACAATCAACAGCCACAGGATATCAGCATATGCAAAAGTTTACTAGCGGTCAAAGTTTATTAATTAAAGCCTTTCCCAATGTAAATATTACCGTCAACGAAATCTTTGGCAGGTAAAATTATTTATTGTTAGAGTCAATGAATTAGCTTTTGCACATAGCTTTTTGCGCTTTCCTATCCGTCGAACTCATGTTAAGAAGGGTACGAGAATTTCGTACCCTTCTGAGCTAAAGGCTTTATATGAAAGCTTTTTGTATTACGCCGATCTTAATAACTGCGTAGAATTGAAGACAAAGAATTCTGTTTACGAATATCCATTAAGTCAGCTAAAGATTCTTTGCTTTTATCGAATGGATGCCTGTGTTCTGGAGGCAGAACTGTCACTAGAGGCTTTGTTTTAGCTTGCATTGGAACAAAAGGTTTCAGTGGTTGCAACGGCACAAACACTGGCAGATTCTTGAGAGTTTGTGGTTCCAATCTTTGAGGACGGCTTGGTGTTACATGTGTAGGATAGTGGTTGATATGTTTGCGGACTTTTTGATGCTGCTTTGGACGGTTCAGTAATTTGAGAATTATCAAGCAACCACTCCCGCAACTGAGAGCGATCGCAAGTACCATCCATAAAGGTGTAGGATTGCTAGTCTCAGAGGGTGTTTTGATTGGGTTTTCAACGACAGCTGGGATTTCTGCTGGTTCTACCTGTTCTGTGCCTCCAGCATTACCGAGGCTGTACAAAGCCAAGGCAGCACTCCCCAACAGCATTGCTAACAAACCAGTTAACAATAACAAAGGATGCTGTGTAAGCAGATAGATAAAAAAGTTTGAGCCGCCTATTAGTCGCGACTTACTGTTTGTCGGTTCTAACATTGGGCCTGTTACTTGGATTGATTCATGCTGTACGCTCTGACTATTTTCCATGTTTACTTTCAGATTTGTACCCCTCTAGAACATGATTGTACTAAAAGAGCCAGCAATGAAGTATCCGTAGGCAGATTTTCGATTCTAGTAGCTTTTCTGTGCCATATCTGCTACAGAATCTTCTAATAATCCCATAAATCGTTGCTTTTGGTAAATCGATCGGGGAGATAGAGGGCAAAGGTGCGGAGGGGCAGGGGGAGATGAGGGAGATGAGGGAGATGAGGGAGATGAGGGAGACAAGAAATAATAATTACTCCTGCCTTCTGCCTTATGACTCAGCACTCAGCACTCAGCACTCAGCGAGAAGTTGTAAGGAGGGTCTTCCTCCGGGCAAACTTCGGTGACTCAGCACTCTTTAGACTCTCAACAAGGTTAATGGTGTTGCAGTGGTCGGAATCGTTATTGTATCTCACAGTAAACAACTAGCGCTTGGCGTGCAGGAACTTGCAGCACAGATGGTTCAGGGCAATATCCGCCTTGCTGTTGCCGCAGGTATTGAAGATGATGACAACCCACTGGGTACAGATCCGATCCAAGTGTATGAGGCGATCGCTTCTGTTTTCAGCGATGATGGCGTTCTGGTATTAATGGATTTGGGTAGTGCTTTGATGAGTGCGGAGATGGCTTTAGAGTTTCTCGACGAGGCACAGCGACAGCAAGTACATCTGTGTGAAGCACCCTTAGTAGAAGGTGCGATCGCTGCGGTTGTTGCTGCTGCTGCTGGCAGAAACATTCAGCAAGTCATCGCCGAAGCCAGAGGTGCATTAACAGCAAAAGCAAGTCAATTGGGGGTTGTCAGTGGTCAGTTGGCAGTTGTAGAGACGCAATCGATCGCGTCTAGCGAAGACCAAACTCACGCAGAATATCCCACTAAAGAAATCCAGCTAATTGTTAGCAATCGATTAGGATTACACGCCCGTCCAGCCGCTCAATTTGTGGCAACCGCAGCTCGTTTTCAAGCTCAAATCCGGGTGCGGAATATCACGAGAAACACAGAGTTTGTTCGAGGCGACAGCATTAATCAAGTCGCCATTTTGGGAGTACGTCAAGGGCACGAACTAGCGATCGCTGCTACAGGTGTTGATGCAGATGAAGCACTGGCTGCATTACAAGCATTATTTGCTTCCAACTTTGGTGAAGATCGTACTAATTTTGAGCCTCCATCAGCAGTTCGTCAGGAAATTACTCCAGAAACAGACGGCGAACTTTCAGGAATTGCAGCTTCTCCGGGAGTTGCGATCGCGCCGATTGTGCGTTATCAACCCCCCGCTATTACAATTACAGAATACCACGTAGAAGATCCAGAAGCGGAGTGGCAAAGATTACAAACAGCAATTCACACAGCCCAACAAGAAATTCAAACGCTGTTCTCACAAGCAACTATTCAAATTGGAGATGCTGAAGCGGCAATTTTTGATGCCCATCTTTTATTTTTAGAAGATCCGGTATTGCTGGAAGCCGCTCGCCAACGCATTTGGGATTTTTATCTGAATGCTGAGGCTGCTTGGCAAGCTGTAGTCAATGAGGTGGCAAATTCCTACCGCACTCTGGAAGACTCTTATTTACAGGAGCGAGTTGACGATGTGGTGGATGTGGGACAAAGGGTGCTACGGCTGCTAGTTGGAAATACTCATAGTGAATTGCATCTGTCGCAACCAGCAATACTAGTAGCCACTGATTTGACTCCCTCGGACACTGCTGGACTAGATCCAAGTCAGGTACTAGGCATTTGTACGACTTTAGGAAGTGCGACTTCTCACAGTGCAATTATTGCCAGGACATTAGGCATTCCGGCCGTCTTGGGTGTAGATGCAGAGGTGGTGCTGCATTTAGAAGATGGTACGCTCATGGCGCTCGATGGCGAGAGTGGTAAAGCTTGGGTAGAACCAGAACCAGATATCCTGAATCTATTGGCAGCAAAACGGGAGGCGTGGCAAAACGCTCAACAGCAAGCACGCGCAACAGCCCATCAATTGGCAATTACCCGCGATGGTCGGCAAGTCAGCGTTTTTGCCAATATTGGTAGTATATCTGATGTGCAAGTTGCGGTAGCTAACGGTGCAGAGGGAGTGGGACTACTACGCACCGAGTTTCTGTACCTCGACCGAGCAACCGCTCCCACTGAAGAAGAGCAATTTACAGTTTACCAAGCGATCGCTCAAGTTTTAGAGCGCCGTCCGTTGATTATTCGCACCTTGGACATAGGTGGTGACAAGCCGCTTCCCTATCTCAAAATCGGGGTTAGAGAAGCTAATCCATTCTTAGGTTGGCGCGGAATTCGTTTTTGTTTGGATAGTCCGGAATTGTTCAAAACTCAGTTACGGGCTATTTTACGAGCGAGTGCGGGACACAATATTAAAGTGATGTTACCGATGATTGCGACTGTAAGCGAGGTACGAGCTGCTAAACAAATTCTCGCTGAAGTCAAGGTCCAACTCCGACAAGCTGGTATTCCCTTCAATGAAGCGATCGCCGTCGGAATTATGGTGGAAGTACCTGCGGCAGTGGCGGTTGCCGAGCGGTTAGCTGCGGAAGTAGACTTTTTTAGTATCGGTACTAATGACCTCAGCCAGTATGTCATGGCAAGCGATCGCACCAACCCGCGAGTAGCAACTTTGGTGGATGGCTTGCATCCGGCGGTATTGCGGATGGTACAACAAACAATCCAAGCTGCCCAAACAGCAGGAATTTGGGTAGGATTGTGTGGCGAACTAGCAGCAGATCCCTTAGCAACAGCAATTTTAGTAGGTTTAGGGCTAAATGAATTAAGCGTCAACCCCCAAGCGATACCGATGCTCAAAGTGGCGATCGCGCAGTTAAGTCTAGCTGAAGCTGAGGCGATCGCGGCATCAGCATTACAACAAGATTCTGCAACTGATGTTAGAGCCTTAGTGCAACAATCGAGATCCTAATTCAGGATAATATCAATTCGTAATTAAGAAATTCAGATAGGGTCTGGGTTTGGGGGTTTGAATGTGTTGCCGGATTTTAGAGAATCATCATAATTTCCTCAGAAAGCTTTTAGATTTCTTCTCTATAGTGTCAACATTCAGCACTGGCACGATCGCAAGGCTGTTTGAGCGACTGACAAAAGCCAGTCTAAGGCTGAATTCTAAACACTCAAGTTCAGATTCGGAGACTGAAAATTATGGCACTCGTTCGTTGGGAACCTTTTCGAGAAATTGAAACTTTGCAGCGGCAGATGAACCGCTTATTTGATGAAATAGTACCGACATCCCGCACAGCAGAAGAAGGCATTGCTTTTATCCCCCCCGCTGAAATACAAGAAACCCCAGATGCAATTCATCTCAAGGTAGAAATTCCCGGTTTAGACCGCAACGACCTAGATGTACATGTATCGCCAGAGGCAGTATCTATTTCCGGCGATCGCAAGTCAGAAATCAAAACTGAAGAAAAAGGCATCACTCGTACCGAATTCCGTTATGGAAGGTTTCAGCGCGTGATTCCACTGCCTGCCCGCGTGCAGCACGACCAAGTGCAAGCAGAATACAAAGATGGCATCCTCAAGCTGAGACTGCCCAAGGCTGAAGAACATAGAAACAAAGTTGTGAAAGTAAACCTAGGTGACGGGCACAGGGGTAACGGTCAAAGACAATGACCATTCGGAAGGCGATCGCAAATTGATGGCGCTGGATGCAATACCATTTCCCAAAAATAATGATACAGATCCAAACCCAGGAACCTAGACCAAATGAGACTTTCTTAATTACGAATTACGAATTGCTACAAGTACAGCCGTAGTCACACCTTTTAGGACAGTGTTGATTGCTTAAAGCTTTGAAACAACTGGATTTCAACTCAGCACTCAGCACTCAGCACTCAGCACTTTGCTATACATTGATTGCCAAAGCTGAATTTCGGGGAGTAAAGAACGCCTCAATTAGTAATTATTCATTGGTCATTAGTGTTTCAAAGGACAAATGAGAGTCTTCATTAATACATTTTGGAAAAAGCTATGACTTCTGAAAATTTGAGAGAAACGAGAACAAATTTAGGATGGCCGATTGTCTTAGGAATTTTGATGGTTTTGCTAGGAATTGCAGCGATCGCAGAACCATTTATTGCCACTATTGCCATCACAATTGTATTCTCGTGGACTTTAATTATTGCTGGTATTGTCCGAGTTATCCATGCATTGCAATCATGGCGAAAACGAGGCTTTTGGGTAACATTATTGGTTGGTATTCTCTACTTAATTACCGGAATTCTGCTGATTAGCAACATTTTTGGAGCTGCGCTCTCCCTCACCTTAGCCTTTGGAATTGTCATTTTTGTTGAGGGTATATTGGAGGTGATTGCAGCATTTCAAATTCGTCGAGATCCAAACTGGGGCTGGGTACTTTTTAGCGGCTTCATGGCTATTATTCTGGGGATTTTGATTTTGTACCAATGGCCTGTGAGCGCAGTTTGGGTACTGGGAGTATTCACAGGTATTAATTTTTTGTTAACGGGTATTTGGATGATCGCGCTGCCATTGTCTATCCGTAGGGTTTCTAATCCTAGGGTGAGAGTTTAACGACTTTTTCAACCAGCCTCTTTTGTGGGGAAAGCTTTTGGTCTGATGACGATCGCTCGTATTTGGCCGTTGCGATTGATGGTAATTTGCAAAGGATTGCCGATTTTGACTGTTTCCAGTTGTTGTTGCACTTGCTGTGTATTTTTAATGGCAACCCCATTCATACTTTCAATGATGTCACCCGGACGCAAAGAGACACTCGCCGCAGGTGAGTTCGGGACAACTCCTACAACGATTACGCCCGTATCTTGGTTCACTTTCAAACCAATTTGGCTTTGATTGATTTTGGCTCGCAACTCTGGACTCAACTGCGCCATTTGAACGCCGATGTAAGGATGATCTACTCGTCCTTTAGCGATTAATTGTGCTGCAATCCTTTGAGCGGTATTGATGGGAATGGCAAAACCTAACCCTTGCGCTCCCTGAATTACGGCGGTGTTCATCCCAATCACTTCGCTTTCCGTATTTAGTAAAGGCCCGCCAGAGTTACCCGGATTAATTGCTGCATCAGTTTGGATAAAGTCAACTCGCTCTGTTGGCACGCCTAAATCTGCAATAGAACGCTGCGTGGCGCTGATAACTCCTTGAGTAACAGTATTATCGAGTCCTAGAGGGTTGCCAATAGCGATCGCCCACTGTCCTACTAATAAATTATCTGAGTTGCCGATTTTGACTACTGGTAGTTCCCTAGCTTTAATTCTAACTACGGCAACATCAGTAACGGAATCAGAACCTACCACATTACCAGGAAGACGGCGACCATCTTTCAATATCACTGTGACATTATCCGCTTGTGCCACTACATGAGCATTAGTTAAAATTAGCCCATCAGCACTAGTAATAAATCCAGAACCGATACCTCGTTGTACTCGTTCTGGAGGAGGTAAGCGTCTGCCAAAAAAACGTTCCAACAAAGGATCTTCAACGGGGGATGCTTCAACAGTACGCGTCGAGTCGATTCGCACTACTGCGGGGCCTGCCTGCTGTACAACCTGCGTCACATAATTTACATCACTGGTTGAATGTGTTGGCAATAATGAATTGAGTACGGGTTTTGGTTGAGCATTCCTAACATTGCTAGTGGAGATGCATCCACTTATTAGTAAAACTAGATAAAGCGCAGGTTGCTTAAAAAGTAGTTTCATGTGTCATTGCGATCGCCTTGATAAAGTATGAAGTTTTATCTGTTTTTCATTTACTCAGGACGAAAGCGTTGTTTCAAGAATCTTTTTCACAAGAGGTTCCTGTAATCATGGGGCTATATTTGCTGACTTTTCACGGTATGTGGACGCATGAGCGAGGGTGTGGGGTGTAGTCCGGCTTTCTTGTTTTCCCTACACCCTACCCCCTACCAAGAGCCTTAACGAGAGTTTGAGGACTTCCCGTGAAAAGTCAGCTATATTTGCAGTTTAGGTGGGGGCTGCGATCGCTGCACCTATCCTAAGTCTGTGGTCTGGATAATTTCTTTATGCAAGAATAGACCTTTTGCAAAAGTTATTTTTGTGCTCTTACGGATTAAGGGAAAGGTTTTTTCTTATTCCTTTCCCCTTACCCTTTTCCCGATTTCTGCAAGAAGTCTAATTTACCCTGGTCTACGACTTTCTACGAAACTTCTACACAGCAATTTCCGCATCTTCTAAGGAGTATTAGGAATCAATCTACCGCAGGGATAAGTAGCTGCTTCCTTAGAACCACTGTCAGCCACAGCAGCAGGGATTTTATCGGATGGTTGGTTTTTAGCCGCTAAATAATCTGTTTGCAGTTTCTCTAACATTGCTTCTCGCTTGTCATACAACCGTTTCAGGGGACGAGGCTGGCACTGGTTGAGAACGTATGCTGTGACTAATGGTAAAGCGATCGTGCTATCGGTATAACAAACAATCGTGCTAGGCAATTCTTCCGGGTCAATCTTACCCCAACTAACGGCTTCTGAGGGTGTTGCCCCTGACAAACCACCTGTATCTGGACGAGCATCAGTAAACTGGATAAAGTAGTCGTGGCCCCGTTCTTCTAATCCTAAGACCTCGTGAATTTGCGGTTGTGTTTGTAGCAAAAAGTTTTTGGGACTGCCACCACCGAGAATTACAGCGGCACTTTTACCTTCTGATTCTCGCGCAGAGTAGGCGATCGCAGCTGTTTCATTCACATCAATTGCAGGATCTAAAATTAACTGCGAACCTTCCAAAGCTAAGGCTGCTACGTTCATCCCAATTGAACTATCTCCAGGAGAAGATGTATAAATGGGTACGCCAAACTCATAAGCTGTCGCTAGTAAACTAGAATGTTTTACTCCTAATTGCTTTTCTACTTCCCAGACATACTTGCCTAGTAAATGGTGAAACTCAGCGGTTCCCATCCGCTTTTGAAACGGTTCTGCTTGGAGAATCTTGCGGATGAAAGCGTCAGTTTCTAGCAACACATCGTAGCCAAAAATAATGTCATAAATCCGAATTGTGCCTTCTTGACGCAGCTTCACATCATCCAAAAACGGATTACCAGCAAATAGTTCAAAACCTAACCCATAATGCATATCATGATAAAGATTAGCGCCGGTGCTAATCATCCAGTCAATAAAACCATTGCGAATTAAGGGTGCAAGCGCTGAGACTCCAAATCCTGCTGGTGTCATTGCACCGGAAAGACTAACGCCTACCGTAACGTTTTGCGTAAAGACATCCCGACTCAGTAATTGGCAAATTTCCCGTAATCGTGCTGAATTGTAAGCAGTAAAATAATTATCAATCAAATCCACTAGCCCGATATCGGTTGATATGGGTGTGGGTGCAATTTTTTGACCCAGCTGTTTTGACATTGTTGCGCTCCCAAACAGTAGACACGCATATTACTTTAACTAAAATCCAACAAATACAGATTAAGAAATACAGACAACAAAAAAGCATCCTTTTGAGGATGCCCTAAAAATGATGGCAGGAATTAGCTGTGATTATTCTCCTAGCGCATTAACTTAGTACAGCATTTTACTAATTCATAGCGAATTAAATTTGCCAGTACCCTGCAATGTTAATGCATCCCACTGCAATGCCAATGCATCCCAATGCAATGTTAATGTATCCCGATACAATGCCAATGCATCCCAATGCAATGTTAATGTATCCCAATGCAATGCCAATGCATCCCAATGCAATGTTAATGTATCCCGATGCAATGCCAATGCATCCCGATGCAATGTTAATGTATCCCGATGCAATGTTAATGTATCCCGATGCATTAAAATTTGTAAATTGACATTTGGTGGTTGTACTTCCGGCAAGTTGTGACACCCACCAAATCAACACTATCATCTAATGCGCTTCCACATTAGTCTAACTTTATTAAGTAACATAAAGTGCCCAAAGATAATCGCGGCAACCCGAACATAAAAAATTATGGGTTTACAACCGACCGGGATGAACCTCTAACAGAAAAGTTAAATATCAGACTTACTAAATCAATGATGGCTAAATTAAAAAGCTTAGAAAATGTCCCTGAATTCGTTAGGCAATGTATTCAGGATGGATTAGACAAGCTTGACCAGTCAGATAGCGGGGAAGCATAACGGTAATTCATGAATTGCTGCTACTATTTTTCAGTAAATTCTTGCATTACCCGCAAGTAACAATCATAAGCACTTTGTCCAAAACAAACGAAAATCACCTGTTCTGGCGAGTTATGGTCGTGTAAAAACTGATGAACTTCAGCGATCGCAATTTTACTAGCCCGTTCCATCGGAAAACCATAAACACCCGTACTAATAGCTGGAAAAGCAATAGTTTTAATTTGATATTGCTCTGCCAAAGTCAAGCTGTGGCGATAACAACTAGCTAATAATTCATCCTCTCCATAATTTCCACCTTTCCACACCGGGCCAACGGTATGAATTACCCATTTAGCAGGAAGATTATAACCTTTTGTAATTTTCGCTTCACCAGTTTCACAGCGTCTCAACTGCCGACATTCTTCGAGCAATTCCCGTCCTGCTGCACGGTGAATTGCACCATCGACACCGCCACCACCTAGTAAAGAGCTATTAGCAGCATTGACTATTGCATCTACCTGTAACTGAGTAATATCGCCTTGAATAATTTCAATTTGCTGCATCATATTTGACTCATCACTTATGTCAGTTTTTTCTAAAATTATATTTGTGCGGATTACTTGCAGTCGCTTCAAAATTGCTAAAAAGTGACCATTTTCAATCATGTTGGCCATGTATCCGCTACAAAAGCGTTCCTTACGAACGTGGGTTGTTAACAATTTTTGCAATGTAGAAATGTCAGCTAAAGTTAATAATTCTGGATAAGTTATAAAACGATTAGCTTCATTTTGCCAAGATACCCAATCAAAAGAAATGACAAAATTTTCTTCGGAAAGGGTGGTAATGAATCTATGAAATTTTTCAGAATAGCAAAAGGGATCTAAAGTTAATGGTTCAGTTTGGATTTCATAGAGTTTTACTTGATGATTTAATAATAATGATAAAAAAGCTCATACAGTATCAATATTTTTCAAATTGATATTGCTGGACATTTACAAAAAATACTTTATGTAAAATTGTATAAACAACAAAATTTTAGTTGCTTCTGTTTAGTTGTAAAAGTTATTTTCAGTATCCCCATAGATTCATGAAAAGCGATACACCAGAAGAGTTAAACTCAGATAAAGAAATTGAGCGCTTAATTGACGAAGTAATGTCCTCAAATCTACCTGAGTTAACTAACGAGCAGTACCGCCAGAAAATGCAGCGGCGTAAAGAGGTGCAGGATCGGCGCATATCACAAGCTGTACCAGAAAAAGGATTAATTATTGTAAATACTGGTAACGGTAAAGGTAAAACCACTGCCGCATTGGGGATGGTGTTACGATCGCTTGGTCATGGATATAAAGTAGCGATCGTTCAATTCATCAAAGGAGGCTGGGAACCTGCGGAAAAAGAGGTTTTCAGTCATTGGTCAGACCAACTAGAGTTTCACGCGATGGGTGAAGGCTTCACCTGGGAAACTCAAGACCGCGATCGCGACCTCGACAAAGCCAACGCTGCTTGGGAAAAATCACTAGAATACATTCGCAACCCTGACTTCCAGCTAGTGTTGTTAGATGAAATCAATATTGCTTTTAAAATGGGTTATTTACAAGTTGAAGAAGTTTTAGCGGGTTTAGCAGAAAAACCACCTAATAAACACGTTATTCTCACAGGTAGAGGCGCACCACCCGCCATCATCGATCGAGCCGATTTAGTCACAGAAATGACCCTAATTAAGCATCCTTTCCGCGATCAAGGTGTTAAAGCACAACCAGGAATTGAGTATTAAATTATTAAGTGGATTAAACAAGTACATCAATAATCCATAACAGCACGCTCTAGACTTATTTTGGCAACTAGCCGACATAAGTCGGGAATTAGTATTATCGATCGTTACGTAGCAATTGTGTCTTCCTTGATTGGTATTGCTTAGTGGCGATCTAACTAAAAATCTCAGGACTTTCTGAGGAAATCATAAAAATATAAATTCATAAATGAGTGCTTTTTATATCCTTTATACATAAGTACTAGCACGGTATAACACTAATATACTCTATATAAATTAAGACATTCTATTAAATAGAAGGTGTTATTTTAGACACCTTCTACTTTAAACATTTCTTATTTTCCTCTGCTGAGAGTCATGAAAGAGCAGTAAATTCAGTAAAAATGTCAATATTTTTTTAAAAATCAAAATACAAAAAATCAGAAATTTAAACTAATGACAATGATGAATTCTTTATTTACATCACCCATTCGGGTGAATCTAATGGGTGAAGAGCGAATCACTTTATTGATGGTAATGTGAGCTTATCGTCCAAAATTCAGCAAAAACTTGAGTTTTGAACTGCTTTTATTCCAAACAATATATATCAAACCTTTGAGAGAGCCTTAAACGATACATAGTTGGTTATGGTTTAAGTAAGTCGTAGAGGAAGTAGTTAATTTTCTAACAGGAGTGGTAGGGTGCTTAACAACATTTTCAGATTATTTACCGCACGTCAGTTGCCAGTTACCTTTTTTGGTTTGCTTTTCACTCTTGGTGTTGTAGGCGAACAAGCCAAACCCGTACTGAGTAACGAAATACAACAAGTACCTACATCTACCACATTAGCTACTAATTATCTCGAATCGACGAATCAAAGTGATAATAGTCACAAAACTCCTCTGTTAGGGCAGTTAAAAGAAGTTCGAGAACAGAGAAGTCAACTATCGGCAACATCTGTCGATAGTGACGCTTATGCGAATCAGGGTTTAGAACAGAACTTTCACCAGCCAGAACTAACTTCTTCTACAACCTCATTGAAGAATGTAAAAGCAATACCTACAACTACGACGGCAATGGTTGTGGACAATCAAAAAGCTGCAAAACAACCAGGAGTTCAGCCAACAGAGAATTTCCTGACAAGAGATGGGGTTTATCTCTACGGTCAATCACCAAAGCCAAACCAGCTTGGACAAGGATATGTTTTATTTCACAACCAGCAGGGTAGAGTAGTAGGTGCATTGTATATGCCCCAATCGGAATTTAGTTGCTTTCAAGGCACACTTGACAAATCAGGAGCTTTGGCAATGACGGTTACTGGTTCGCCAGATGAAAGCGGTTCTAATGAGGTAGCTACAGCGAACAGACTACCTAACCTCAATGAAGATGAGCCAAACGCCTATGCTTACTCGATAGCACTACAAGATTATCATCGGGTCAGTTCCATTAGTGCTAATGACCAACGCATTTTGCAAATGTGTAATCAATCTGCCGCAGATGTCTACACAAAGTTAGTCAAATAAAAATAATTGGTGTTGCTAAATAAGGGGATGATTGAGGCTGACGCAGGGACGTGGAGACACGGAGACGCGGTGAGATAGAGCTACAGGAGGGTTTCCCTCCGGAGCGACTGCGTTAGCGAGCCTGCGAACGTCACCCGAAGGGGGATTATAGTTGATGCAAATTCCAAAATCATCCCGCAATTATGCAACGCTAAATAATTTAAACATCTTGATGATGAATAATGAATTGTGAATCTTAAAAAAGAGCGATCGCAAGTTCAATAAAGCCCGGATGCTTTTGGACAAACAACTCGCGGAAACTGGGGATGTAGGGTGAGGGCGATGCCGAAGGCGGCAAGCTACGCAAGTAGTAATCAGGATTCTCGCCGAATTTGGCTTCTGATAAAGAGTTGTTCTACACTAATTAGGATGAGCAGTGGCCCTACAGATGCTTTCGCGATCGCCTCCATCGACCAGTTGTGATTTACTAGGTCGGGGATTGTTATAACAAGCATTACGACAATGAGAAATATTGGTAGGAACATGACAAAATTCCGATCCCAAGCAGGTTTATCGCGTAGTCTTGCTTCGCTCCGTAGTACACCTTGCCGCCAAAATCGAAAGGTACTGAGGACAGCAGCAAAGTATAACAGTCCAGCATTTACTAGCAGGCTTATTTTATGGTTTGGAGCGATGTCAGGATGCTCAAGTATGACCACCGTTAGGCAAACTCCTGCTGCTAGATACAGAAAAGTAAACACAGTAAATCTCATTAGTTTCTCCTTGGCTTCAAGGAGGACATACTCTAGGGCAAATGCATCTAAATTATACTTGCTCAGAATAGCACGCTCGTTAACTACAAACCTAAAATTATTAGAGACATAGGACAATACTTTGGTAGTCTTTAATCAGTGGAGGACAGAAGCCCCCACTGATGCTAACTAGAAATTACGAATTACTTTGATTCACCATTCTCAACTTTTGCCACTTCCAGCATTGTCTTTAAAACCGAATCTGGATTTAAACTAATAGAATCTATTCCCTGTTCAACTAAGAACCGAGCAAATTCTGGATAATCGCTGGGTGCTTGTCCACAAATGCCTATTTTGCGCTGACATTTTTTCGCAGTCTGTATTACCATTTTTACCATTTGCTTAACAGCAGGACTGCGCTCGTCAAATAATCGCGCTACTAGTGCTGAATCCCTGTCTAGACCTAGTGTTAGCTGAGTTAAGTCATTAGAACCAATAGAGAAACCATCAAAGACTTCAGCAAATTCTTCAGCCATAATTACATTACTGGGCAATTCGCACATTACATAAA
Source organism: Dendronalium phyllosphericum CENA369 (assembly GCF_016056275.1). Taxonomy (GTDB): domain Bacteria; phylum Cyanobacteriota; class Cyanobacteriia; order Cyanobacteriales; family Nostocaceae; genus Dendronalium; species Dendronalium phyllosphericum. The sequence continues at coordinate 42,707 of NZ_JAECZA010000027.1, forward strand.
CTTGCAAATCATTGATACCTTGCTTTAAACCATTGTTTGCCATCTCTGCTAACACCAAACGTCCCTCATCGGGGGTGCGACAGAAGGGAATCATCGGAATAACATTAGTCAAACCCATTTCTTCCCGTACTCGCTTGATGGCATGACATTCTAAAGCAAAAGCTTCTCTGTAGCCTTCATCATAGTAACGTGCTGCCCCTCGCCAACCTAACATCGGGTTTTCTTCATCGGGTTCAAACTGTGCGCCACCTAATAAATTGGCATATTCATTACTTTTGAAATCGGACATTCGCACAATTACTGGTTTGGGATAAAATGCCGCCGCAATTCTGCCAATACCTTGGGCTAATTTATCTACAAAATACTGGGGTTTCTCGTTGTAGAGTGAAGTTATTTCGCTAATTTTAGCTTTGACAAATTCATCTTTTAACTTGTCAAAATAAATCAATGCCATCGGATGAATTTGGATTTGGTTAGCAATAATAAATTCTGTGCGTGCTAAACCTACGCCATCGTTAGGAATGGCAGATAAACTCAAGGCTTCTTGAGGATTTCCCACATTCATTAAAATTTGGGTATGGGTGCGGGGCAAATTTTCTAAGGGAACTTCTTGAACTTCAAAAGGCAATAACCCTGCATACACTTTTCCTTCTTCCCCTTCAGCACAAGAAATTGTAATCTCTTGACCAGTTTTCAAGACTTCCGTAGCATTACCGCATCCCACGATCGCAGGTACGCCCAATTCTCGTGCGATAATCGCTGCATGACAGGTGCGTCCGCCAGAGTTGGTAATAATGGCACTGGCGCGTTTCATAATCGGTTCCCAATCAGGATCGGTTCTTTCTGTCACCAACACTTCCCCAGGTTGGAACTGATCGAGTCTGTGTACATCTAAAATCAGATTTGCTTTCCCTTGACTAATGGCTTCCCCAATTGCACGTCCTGTTACAAGAGGGTGTGGGGTGTGGGGTGTGGGGTAT
>NZ_JAECZA010000028.1:0-43354 GCF_016056275.1 Dendronalium phyllosphericum CENA369
GGACTGGGGACTGGGGATTGGGGATTGCGGATTGGGGATTAATTATTTTCCTCATCTTCTCCTGCTTCCCCTACTCCCTACTCCCTACTCCCTACTTACCTAAACAGTTAGCGCCGCTAATAAATCGCTAGGTAGAGATTGGCGCAGGCGATCGCCATATAATGCTAGAGCATTACCACCTAACAACAGCTCTAAATGCTCTTGGTCATACTCAGCAACTGTTGCGGCATCTCGAACGCAGTTATGGAGTACGCCATCCCAGTGACCGTAATCGCCAGAGAAGCAAGCCAAACGCTTACCGACTTCGCCCATTGCCACGTGAAGATAAGCAGGGCCGGGGTCATCTGATTCAAAGGAGGTAAATATTTGACCGCGTTCAAAATACTCCAAAGGATCTCGGTGACGCAGGTCGTAGTGTTCGTACAAACTAGCATCTTCGATTTTTGTGGGGTCGTGTTGGACATTCCACAATAAATCGAAGAGGTTTTTAGCTTGGCTAATCAAGTTGATATTATTGTGGCTACCTCTTTCTTGAATCATCAGCTTGGTGAATTCCATCAAGGAAGGACGATAGGGATTTTTGGGGTCAAAGTCACGGATGCGTTTTTCCCAATGTTCGTGAAAAGCATGGGCTAAATCTGGAACCCAACCGCAACCGCCTTCTAAAAAGCCTACCCGCAGTGTCGGAAAGCGCTCGAAGGCTCCATCAAAGACCATACGTGCTAAAGCTAGTTGTTGCTGGTTGCGCTGCACGAAAATGTGTGTTAATACAAAAGTTTCCGTGTGGTCGGAAATGCCACCCACCATGTAAGAACCAGGGCCGCCGTGAACGCCAAGTGAGATGTTTAAGTCTACCGCCGCTTGCAATATTGGGTGAAAGTCAGGATGGCTAATTGTTTTACAGGTGCGAATTTCTGGGAAAGCTTCTGGTGCTTTGGGATGGGGAATTGGCAAGTTGGGAGCAACGGCTACGCCAATCATCCCTAGTTCGTTTATACAACGGTGCATCTCAGCAACCGCAGCGTCAACATCCTGTAACGGTAATACACCAATGGGTTTGAGACGATTATTGTACCCCTTACAGTCGTCAGCAATGTAGCTGTTATAAGCGCGACAAAGAGCGATCGCTAAATCTTTATCTAGTAAGCTGGAAAAGACCAAATTTAATGTGCCATAGATTACCTGGACATCAATGCCTTCAGCATCCATGTGTTCTATTCGCACTTTATTGAACATTGCTCCCAAGGTTGTATCTGGATGCAAGTTACGAAAGCCGCCTTTCCCCATGCCTTGCGGTTGAGGAAACATCCGCATAAAGTCATTTTTACCCGTCGCCGGATTAAAATCGATGATGCGCGCCCGTTGATCTCCTAGGCTATCAATTACTAGACCGATGCGATCGCGGTATTCTGGTTCTAGATAATCCCGCATTACCAAGGGATTTTCTAACTTATGGGCATCAGCATCAATAACTAGTATGCCTTGATACATAATTCTGCTCCTCAAAATTTTTTTAGTATTCAGGTATCAGTTTTAAAAGTGCTGAGTGCTGAGTGCTGAGTGCTGAGTAAAAGTTTATGAGTTACGCCTAATGTGAATTAAAAAAGCCTGCTGTTTCATAAGGGTTTCAAGACTTATTAAAAATCTTGGTTTTGGAACCATCGACGAAATTACAAGGATTTCATCACTCAATTCACATTACACGTGAGTTAGTAAAGTAAACTTCATTCCTCTTGGGTACACAGTTCATGACGGCTACTTAGCAATTTGTTTGCAGATAACTGATTCCTTAAGCTGTTTTTTGCTTGAAGTATTCCCAGACTTGGCGCAAACCAAACCAGTTCTCAAAAGACCACGACATTGAAGCTAAGATGGTGATTCCTGGATATTTGACAAAGGCGGGTTCATTTTTCTCGAAGACTGCATGTCCGCCTAGGGCAAAAACTTGGGTCAACACCAAACAAACTAGTGTAAGTCGCCAATCGTAGAACAAAAAAACAGCAGCCGCGATCGCCAGCACATTAGTTAAATGATGCAAAATCTGATTAATTGGATGTTGATGACTGGTAACAAAATGGGCTTTTGCCTCTTGAAAGTAATTCAAATTGGTTTTTCTCCAACTGCACTTAATGAGGAAAATAGCAGCGTTTATCAGAACAGGTCGCTAAGTATTTAGAGAAAGTGTTCTGAGAAACACAAGTTTTTACGTTGTGGCATATAGTTTACCACCACCTCAGTTGTAAATAACCGCGTTCGGGTTGTTGAAGTTCTTCTGGTGTCAACCATTCTACAGGCTGGTATGTACCGAAGACTCGATCCCACCAGTCTACGGCTAAACCAAAGTTGTGATGCCACATCCCATACTTGTGGTGTACGTAGTGAACGGGCATTTTCATCCAAAAGCATTTCGTTGGGTTTTCGTGCTGTAGTTGATGGGCATAAGCTGAAAATGCAGCATAAACTAATCCGCCCATAAACCAACCAATTCCCGCTTCCCAAGAAAGGAAAAACATTAAAGCCATTACTAAACAACTCCCGGCCACATAGTCTCGAAACTCCCACAGCACCCCCTGTCCTTCATTGCGGCGGTGATGGTCGCGGTGACGTTTGCCGATGCGAGGTGACACGTGCATCAAGCGATGTAGCCAATATTCCACCAAACTTGCAAAGACAAATGCTAAGACAAAACAGGCGATTCCTATAGAAAGCTTCGCTAAAAGAAGCACGAATCTTCCTCCGTAGAGTTTTTCCCATTTAATCTATCACTATTTACAACTGTTGCTACAACCTGTTCTTAATTAATGTAAATTCACTACATAGGTATAGCAAAGTAGAGACGCGATTTATTGCGTCTAAAGTAGAGATGCGATTAATCGCGTCTGTACAAGAGTTAGTTATCAGTAGTTTTATTTACTTTTGTCTTCTGCCTTATGTCATATTTTTATCGAAACAATCGGGTCTAAAACCTCGCCTTGTAAGGCGAAAAGTTTTTGGAACGGGGTATAAAATCCTCGTTCCAAAAAAGGCCTCCTGCCTCCTGCCTTCTAACTTGAAAAAGGGTGTGGGGTATAGGGGAAGAAACCTTTTTCATGCATGGCGGTGAAACTTGTTTCATAGGGACTGCCTCCTGCCTCCTGCCTCCTGCCTCCTGCCTCCTGCCTTCGTTATAAGCTTTGATTTTGCAAAACCTCAATGACAAATTTCTTAGTTTCACTGTTGACCGCTGTTGCTAGACAAATTAAGGACAATTTCGTTCGTCAAACCCGTCACACTGATGCGGTGCAGGAGCAATTTTTACGCAAACTTTTACGGACTCATCAAAATACTGAATTTGGCCGCGAATATGGATTGAGCGGAATTAAAACTATCGAGCAATTTCAAAGGCAGATGCCGATTTTACCTTATAGCAGCTATGAAACTTATACCGATCGCATTGCTCAGGGAGAAACAAACATTCTCACGGCCGATCCGGTTGTCTATCTAGGCGTAACTAGTGGCTCGACAGGCAAAAAGAAAATGATTCCGACTACGAGGCGATCGCAAAATATTGTCCGAACGGCTACTCTCACTAGTATGGGTTTTTTAAGTGAGGCACTTGCTCGGCAAAAACTCCAGTTTGGTCAACTGCTGGTTACTAACTCGGTGGAACTGGGAGGACGCACGAGCGGCGGTATAAGTTACGGCCCTGCTAGTACTGGCGTGCTTCGCATGGATAAGCGACTTTATAAGCAATTTTTTGCCAATCCTTACGAAACTCTCCAGCCTGGGGATAGCCTCACCCGTCATTATGTTTGTTTGCTGTTTGCCTTGCGCGAGGTGTCGATGCGAGGAATGATAGCGAATTTCCCTATGCTACTGTTGCGAACGAGCAATTATTTAGAGCGCTATAGTTCAGATTTGATTCAAGATATAGAACAAGGGACAATTGCACCTTGGTTAGAACTCAAACCAGAAATTCGCGCTTCTTTGGAACAGCAATGGTCAGCATCTCCAAAGCGAGCTGCTCAATTACAAGCAATCTTAAATTCCCAAGGGCAACTGACTCCGAAACTTGTTTGGCCAAATCTTTCCTTTATCGCAGCTGCACGGGGAGGAACTTCGGATTTTTATTTCGAGCGATTTCCCAGCTATTTTGGCGATACTCCGATATTTGGGGCAGCTTATTCATCGGCAGAAGGCATGTTTAGCATTTACCCTGATGTCAACCAAGATGGCAGTGTCTTGGCAATTGAAAGTGGTTTTTTTGAGTTTATTCCCCAAGACCAATGGGAGGCAGAACATCCGAAAACTCTGCTAGCCACTGAAGTTCAGCCGGGAAAACTTTACCGCATCTTGATGACTAACTACAATGGCTTCTACCGTTACGATATTGGCGATGTCGTTGAGGTTGTGGGTTTTTACGAACAAGCTCCCTTGATAGTATTTCGCTACCGTCGCGGCGGACTGCTGTCTTCCACTTCTGAGAAAACAACTGAATTTCACGCTACACAAGTGATGCAAGCCCTGCAACAAGAATTTGGTTTACCTTTGGAGGATTTTTGTATCACTTTGTCTGAGAATGATTTCCCCGCTCACTATTTAGTAAACATTGAACTCGCCCCCGATCGCACACTCAGCAATCCCCAAGCTTTTTTATCTAGCTTTGATGATAAACTCAAGCAGATAAATTTATACTACGGTTCCAAGCGCCCAGATCAAGTACCTGCTCCGCGACTGCGAATTTTAGAGCCAGGAAGCTTTGCAATTGTCCGCCAACGGCAGTTACAAAGGGGAGTGCCTGATTCTCAACTAAAATTTCCCCACATCAGCGAAGACCGAAATTTTCTTGCAGGACTCAAGGTCGAACAAGAAGTTAGGCTTCCGGAGGAGTTGGTTTAACTAATAAAGTAGTTGTAGCAACTAGGATTAGTAATAGCCCAGCCACTAAAGATATACTTGCTGCTGTGTAAAATACTGATTCTAGATTGCTATGAGTGAGTACTACCCCAAGTAGTAGGGGACAAAAGAACTGTCCTAAAAAGCCTGCGCCTGTTCCCGCAGCTAACACGCTCGATCGCATTTTTGCTGGAGCTACACTTGCCAGAGCGCTGTAGAGGTTAGGTACGACAATGCCAAATCCGACACCGAAAAGCACCGCTGTCAGCAAAATCAAATCTATTTGACTCAGTAACGGGATTGTTCCCAAAGTTACTGCCATCAATCCAAAGCCGATTGCTGTGGAACGCTCCACACCGATGTTTTTCGCCAGCTTACTCGCTCCAAATGCCGATATCCCAGCAGCACCGATTGCCCTTGATGCCAAAACTATCCCGTTGAGGATGGTGCTAGCGCCAATCTTAACTTTCAGATATAGGGGTGCGTAGATCACTACACAAGACATGGCAATTGATGCCAAACTCAAGGTAAGTAATAACCACAGTACATAAGGATGCCCTAAAACTTGACGCAAATTTTGGGATGATTCCACCGCTTTTGCTTGCGGATGTAGCGACCGATTTTTGCGGAAAATTGAGGCTGTGAGCAAGGCTAGGGGTAAGGCCAATCCATATAGATAAAAGGTAAATTGCCAGTGAGTTGCACCTACCCAACCACCGAGAAGCGGAAAGAGAATGCCGGCAATCGTTAGGGCACTAGTTGCTTGACCTAAAGCTTGCGATCGCGCGTCACCTTCATACATACTTGCCAGTAAGCCTAAACTAGCTGCCGCAATCCCACCACTAGCAGCGCCCAGTAACGCCCGCGTTGCTAATAAAGGCCAAAAACTTTCCATGAAAGCTCCCGCCGTACCTACTAATGCGTAGAGCAGTAACGATGGAATCAGGACGCGTAACCTACCAACCCGATCTGCCAAAATGCCTAACAGGGGGCTGAATAAAGCTATAGTTAAGCAATGCATATTCACCAAGATACCTGCTAAACCAGGATGGATGTGAAGATGTTGCACTATTTCTGGCAAAATCGGAGCAACAACGCCCCCTACCATTGTGGTCAGAGAGCCTACCAAAAGCAGCACTAACAGTTTGAGATCGCGTATCATCAATGAGACACCTGAAAAACTCGGCAACTAAAACTTAGGTAGACAAGTTAGGGACTTGCAAGTAAAAAAGTATTCCATTGTTATTGTTAACGGTTGACGGTTGACTGTTCCAGTCAACAACCTTAAGCGAAATAATTTATTTTTTGGAGTTCCCTGACATTAAGTCCGAACGCAAAGAGATTTTAAGAATAAGTGATTATTCGGATTTAATATCACCATTAATGAAAAAAATGGTGCTGCCTGCATTTATGCCCACAAAATTAATTGACTTAAGAAATACTATAAGTTTAAGTATTATAACAGAGACAGGCAATAGAAGTTCGAGCAAATGGAACTAGCCACGACCCTTAAAAGCCAGAGAGTTCAGAACCGTGTCCGTGAGGTAGGTATTAACCCGAATTACTGGTATGCGGTTGGTTGGGCAAGCCAACTCCAGGTGGGTGAGATTGTATCGGTAATGATTTGGCAGCAGGCGATCGCAGTTTACCGCGATGCCGACGGTCAACTTCATGCATTGGAAGATGCTTGCCCGCACAAGGGTGTAGCGCTGCATAAGGGCAAAGTACAAGGTTGTAATCTGGCTTGTCCTTATCATGGTTGGGAATTTAATGGCAGTGGAGATTGCGTCAGCATTCCTTATTTAACTAAAGAACAGAAACTGCCCCGCGCCCAAGCTCGCAGCTATCCAATTCAAGAAAAATACAATATCATTTGGATTTTTCCTGGAGATCCTAGCCTAGCGATCGCCTCACAGCCACCCCATATCCCAGAATTTGACCAACCTGAATTGTTAATGGTTCCGATTAGTGCCCACTTTCAGGCGCATTTTTCGATATGCAATGAAAACGCTATGGACGTGTTTCATGGTTTTTTGCACCAAAACTTGCAAGGTTGGTTTAATCCAGTTCTATTGAATTTGAAAGAAACAGAATCAGCGGTTGCGGCTGAATATGCAGTTTCTTATAAAGGTCGCATGGCGCAATTTTTAGGTTTGAGCGAGCGCGCCGATGAAGTAACAACTCTACCTGTATGCGTACAATATCGCTACCCTCACTATTACACTTCTTTAGAGGGAGTTTCCAGTTTATACTTAATGCGGCTACCAGTTAGTCCTACTGAAAGTCGGTCTTTTGCTTTGTTCTTTTTCAGAGTTCGCCTACCCATATGGATATTTAAACCCCTGAAACCATTGCTGCAAACCTTGCTTTCACGTTTTATCTTGCCAAAATTTTTAGCCCAAGATGTTGAAATGATCGAGAGCGAACAGCAAACCTATCTAGCTAATCCTCAACGTCGTTATGTCGAAATTAATCCGGCAATAATTGCCATCCAGCGATTAATTATCCGGCAGTACGAAGAATTTATGCAAAAATCAAGTCAATCACAATCCCATGGAAACTAAAACTTAGAAAATACCTCTAACTCTGTCGGCGATCGCTTCCGATCAAACTGAATCTAACTAAAGAAATCAAATCAAATGAAGCTAACTATATTAGCATCTCCCATAACAAATCCATTGCGTAACCAATATCAGGATGTCATTAAGTGTCCAAGCTTTCCAGCAAAATGTATTAGTAAACACTATATAGTAATGAATTTTATGTAGCGATCGCAAAAAGCTACATTACAAATATAAAATCCGCAAAAGTATGGTTTTGAGGCAAAAGCGAGAAGCCGTCTCAGAGAAGGTGACAGGAGTAAACTTGTGAAAATTGTCAAAGAATATGTCCAGCGCTGGTACGAGAGTGGACTCGATCCAGATGAGTATATTTGTCTGCAAAAACAAGGTAATTTAGTTGAAATAGAAGAAGCAACAACAGGCGATCGCCGAACAGTTCTGACCTTCTGTACAAATGATGTCTTAGGGTTAGTTCAAGAAGAAGCTGTCAAACAAGCTGCTATCGATGCGATTCTCAAGTATGGAACGTCTAACAGTTCTTGTTCTGTCTTGAGCGGTCGGATTGACCTGCACCAACAACTAGAAGACGAAATTTCCGCCTTTAAGCATTTGCCCCACACCCAGCTATTCATGAATGCCTGGATGGCAATGCAAGCCTTAATGGATGCCTTCTGTCACTTAGCAATTCCAGTACCGGGATTTCAGCATACCCAAGAGACTTTGATTCTGACTGATGTCCTCAATCATGGCTGTATTGTCTCCGCAATTGTCAATGCTGGGACTCGTTCTGGTAAAGTATTTGGTCATAGCCCTCGCGTCCGAGTCAAGGCATACCGTCATTGCGATACAGAAGATTTAGCTCGTAAGCTGCATCGGTATGCGCGACCCAACGATCGCATCATGGTAATCTCGGATGCAGTCTTTTCCATGGATGGCGATATTGCACCGCTACCACAGATGTTGGATGTGCTGCACAATTACGAAGGCAGCGTACTCGTAATGGATGAAGCTCATGCCAGTGGGTCAATTGGCGCAACTGGTAGAGGAATTTACGAACATTTTGGGATTTTACCCTCTGATGCCATTGCGCGGGGTGTAGTGCCCTTGATTATGACAACTTTCTCAAAGTTTGCCGCCTCCGCTGGAGCTGCAATTAGTACTCATGTTGCAGAACTGAAACCACTATTGAATGTTTCTCCGACTTCCATTGGGACAATTTCCTTACCGCCACCATTAACTGCTGCTGCCTTGGAGAGTATTCGTCAAGTTCGTAAACATCCCGAACAAGTCAAAAAACTTCAGGAAAATACTCGGTATTTGCGATCGTGTCTAGCCGATCGCGGTTTTGTGGCGATTGGCGAAACCAATGTTGTACCAGTGGTTTTACCGTCAGAAATTAATCCCAAGATGTTCGCCAGACAAATCATGGAAGATCACGGGATTTGGGTATCGCCGATTTGGTTTATTGCCAAACCCCGGATTCGGATTACAGTCAATGCACTCCATACGCGAGAAGAGATGGAGCGTTTGGTTACAGCAATGGTAGCAACTCGCAACCTATTGTATAAACCAACAATTAGTGCATAAGTAGAGACGCGATTAATCGCGTCTGTGCAAGAGTAGGTTGGGTTAACGCAAGGAAACCCAACTTATTCTGATGAGGTTGGGTCTTGTAAACTCGACCCAACCTACAAAATTTAATCTAACGTGAGTTCGACAAGCCCTATTTGACCTCTCCCCCAACCCCTCTCCGACGCAGAGAGGGGAGCTAAAACCTTAATTTTTCGCTGCTCCTCCCTTTCCCCGTGGGAGAGGGAGGTTGGGAGGGAGAGGTTCATCAAACTCACATTAATCTACTAAAAGCGCTTATTCGACTTTTACGCCTTTCCAAAAAGCCACATAGCCCTCGATGTTTTTAGCTTTTTCCTTGGCGCTGGGATAGTACCAAGCTGCATCTTTATTGACTTGACCATCAACATCGATACTGTAGTAACTAGCAACACCTTTCCACGGACAAGTAGTGTGGGTATTACTTTCTTGAAAATACTGCTTGTTAATGGCATCAGCAGGAAAATAATGGTTGCCTTCCACAACTACGGTGTTATCGCTTTCGGCTAAAACTGCGCCATTCCAAATTGCTTTCGGCATAAGTGATTTTGTGAATAAAGTTTACATATAACATTTTGACACTTCTACGAGGTTAAAACTTTCAGTGGCTATAGGCTTTGATTGTAACTTCTGACAACTACAAAATTAATTAGTCTGTCAACAGACGTTTTTTGAGATTCTTTTTCTTCTCTTCATCAAGCCGATATATCTCAGAACCAGCCTTACCAAAAAGGTGTCCTTGAACAAAACTTACACCACTTTTTGCTAAACGGGATAGACTGATTTTTGCAAGAACTTCTTCATCGACTCCTTCAACAATTACATCAGGCGGGTTAGCGTTGCCGACTTTGACTATATCTAAAACAAATCGAATAATTACTTCGCTTGTTGGATGCTGTAAAATTTCGCGATCAATTTTGACATAAGGAAGATTCAAACCTGCTAAACGAGATATTGAAGAATAGCCAACTCCAAAATCATCAATCGCAAATCGAACTCCTGTATCATGGGTATATTCTAATACTCTCTTACGAAACTCTTGCAACGGAGAAGCACAGTCTCCCAAACTCTGCATTATCGGTAGTGCAGTTTTCTCCGAAATTTCAAGAATAATTTGTTCGGGTGGAAGCGCTGGGTTCCCTTGCAAAGCATCCCAAATAGCTTCTCGAACAGCTTTAAAGTAAGCCCTGCTCATGATAGAGCCTGGGTAAACATTAATGGATAGTGGCTGAACGTTTTCAGATTCCTCGAATCCTTTTGCCCGAATGCGTGCAAGACGATAACTCTCAATGGCTGTTTTCAGAAAATACTTATCAAGTTCTATGCTGAAATGAACTCCCCACAGTTCTGCTGCTTGAAATAGATCGATAGGAGCTTTGAGACTAACTGGATCTCTAGCAAGCGCTTCCCATCTTTTAATGGCCAAGCATCCTGGACGTATGTCAAGCATTGGCTCGAAGTGAACTATCATTCTGTCAAGCCGCTCTTTAAATAATTTTAGTCGTCGCTGATATAGCGATGGTGCTACAAACCCAAAAGCTTGTTTCAAATCATCAAGAATAGAAGCTTCAACTAATGCATAATTAGGCAAAAGTCTTTGACTGGCTCTGTAAAAGCTGGCTATAATCTGCCCGTAGGCATCGCCAAAAAAAGAATCCTTTTCTATACCACAAATAACAATAAATTCGCCCTTTTCTATATATTTTGCTCCTTTGTATGAGTCCCATTTTTCTTCTATTTGTAGTGGAACTAGGATAAATGCCTTGGGTATTCCTTTCCTTTCTTCAGATATTTTTAGATAAACTCCATGAAAGGCAGTGTCAAAAATTGACTTATAACTAACTGCTGATAAAACACTAGCCCTTAAAGTATCTATATAAGATTGGTCTACATTATCTCCAAAATTACTCCTTGATTTCTCAGTCCACTCATCCTCAGAATTGGTTTTATAATTATGTTGAAAAATGAAAACACAATCTGCCTTTGATGAACAACGAATAATATCAAGAATTCGGTTATCTACTATCGTAGCCAGTAACGTGTTTTGTTTTTCTAAAGCAGCAACAAACTTATCATTTTTTAGTCGTTTAATTAACTCGTTAATTAATACTTCATACTTTTCTAGAAAATTATGTAATGGCGGTACCTCCGACTCATATAAGTTACCATCCAGATGTTTAGACTTGGCAAGCTTGCAGTTACCAACAAAAAATTTATCTTGTTGAATAGGGGCAGCTTTTGTCTTAGCAATTGCAATGCTGAAACCCTCATCTTTGAATAGAATTTTGGGATTCATCTCAGGTTTTGTTTTCTTGACTTTATTGCAAACATATTCATGCAATTCCAAGACTGAGACTTGCCCATCTTGATTGAGGTCAGCATCACCAGTCTCAATTCCTTCAACTATATAATGAGTATAAATAGAGAGTTCTGAAACCTTTGTATCTTCATAGGAACACTGAGTTGAACTTGAGGAAGCCAAAATCGCTCTTCCTTTTCCACCTAGTTCCTTTTCAATATCAATTGTCCCGATATTTTTGGGAGTCAGTCCTTCTGCAAATGCCCCACTATAGCAGCAGTCAAGGACAACAATTTTGCGTTTACAACGTAAGCAGCTATTCAAAACAAGATAAATAAAGTTAGCAGGAACTGCTGTAGCGATCGCAAGGCTACCATCAGAGTTTGTACGGCTATTATTAGCAGCAAAATAAAGGTTGCCATTATCATCTTTAATGCCATGTCCAGAAAAAAATAACAATACCAGATCGTCTGGATTGCGTTGTTTTGTAAATAAGGATTCAATAGCTTCTTCCATTTCTTTGGAATCAGGGTTTTCCAGCAATTTTACTTCATTGAAATTGCCTAGTTCTGAATGCTCCAATACACGCTGCATGGCTTTAATATCATTGATAGCTCCAGGCAAAGGAGGGAATCCCGATTGATATTTACTAACGCCGATGAGTAACGCAATCTTTGCCATTTTTACCAACCTACTCCCCTAAAAATTTCTGTACAGCTGCGATCGCACGCATTTATTAACTCTTCTTTACTGTTAACTTTAACTTTGAACTCTACCGTTTGTTTTTACTTCCAATTCAACTTTGATATTTGAAGCATTTACCATGTGATAGTTGGATGTACGTGTTGCACTTATAGGATTCCCTTTTCTTCAGCGTACATACCATTAAAAAATGTATAGATTTATATTGATATAAGAAGTTTATTCAGATTTGAGCATTAAATCTTCATAATCTAGCCTGTAAATCTGCCTAGTAAACATAAAATTTTTGTAGAGTGTTCTTTGTGCAGGGGTTGCCTCCGCTGAGTAAAGTGTCCGTTACGCGTAGGCACACAGAGGAGATAGTAAATCATTTGTGCTTTTCTAATGCTGGTATCTTCATTACTACCCATGCAGAACGCACCCATAAAAGCGATCGCCGCCTTGGTGCAACTGCTGCAATCAACTACTGTGGATGACGACACCCGTAAGCAGGCAGCATCTAGCTTAGGGAAAATTCTACAGAATAATCAGCATCGCTTTGCGGTAGTCAAAGCTTTAAGTGGTTATTGGCAATTGGATGATGACTGTTACGATTTAGCTTGGAAATGCGCCCAGAATATGCCTTACCCCGATTTCTATCAAGCTTGGCATCAGCATAATGTTGCTACTCGTACAATGCAAAGCTTAAAGAAAATCCTCTTCACAAGAATAATTTAAGTACTTTTGCAGCAGCGACGTTACAAATATTTGCCTGTTAGTTAGCACAACTTGTCCGTTCGTTACCAACACAAAAGCTGTCGTTAGGAATGGAGTTGTTGACGTTACCACAGCTTGTCCGTTCGTTACCACCGCAAAAGCTGTCGTTAGAAATAGAGTTGTTGACGTTACCACAACTTGTCCGTTCGTTACCAACACAAAAGCTGTCGTTACTACAGCTTGCCTATTTGTGGCAAATGCTTATGTTGTCGTTACCACAGCTTAAGCAAAACTTATATATATAAGTCCTATACTATTAACAGCAAACTCAGATTCACGCCAATGAAAGCGATTGAAGTCAAAGGAACTGTCAATGAACTTGGTCAACTTTCTTTAAGACGAACCGTTGACTTTGGCAAAACATAGCCGCGTCCGGGTAATTGTACTCGTAGCGGAAGAGAACGAAGAGGATAAAATTTCCGAGTCTGCAAGCGAAAGTTTTCGTCAGGGTTGGCACGATGCTATGAGTGGAAATACTATATCTATTTCTCAACTTTGGGAAGGTTATGAATAAGAGAGTAACAGTTGTATTTGACGGTGGTGTGTTGCGCTCAGATGTCCCTTTGGATTTAGCCCCTAACACGCGTTATGTAATTACAATTCAAGAGTTGAAGGAAACATCATCATCCGGGGATGCTTGGGATGTGCTGGAAGAGATGGCGGGAACTGTTGACGCACCAGAGGATTGGTCTAGCGAACACTATTATTATTTGTATGGTACACCGAAGAAAGCAACTCCAAACAATCAGAATTGATTTTCACTGCTATGTCTATTGTTTTAAACTTGCTTAAACTAAAAAAATTACACATCTTGTTCAAATTGGTCAATAGCTTCAATATCGTCTGAAATCTGTACACATTGTTCTAATAAAGCAATATTTAGTTCTGGCAATAATTCACTTAATTGAATCTCTTCATAACCGTAAGTATCTAAAAACTCAGATGGTATTTCTTCCCTTAAATGGTAAAGCCTAAGTCGATTGAATTGCCAAATCCAAACTTCAGCAACTCCTAAACGGCGATAAATTTCTAATTTTTCAATACTCCCACTGGTGATGTTGACTTCTATCGCTAAGTCTGGGATATTTTTCTTCTCGCCAATGCAGTAACATTCATCTGGTTCAACCCCAGCTTGCTTGAGTTGTTTTTTAATAGTGGAACTCCCCATCGGACTGAATCGAATTCGCTTTGCATAGAGATAGCGTTCTATCAAAATAGCCAAACGTTTTTTAAGATTTTCATGTCTGATAGATGGTGACACAATTTCTAAAATTCCATCTAAATAGGTAATACGGTAATAAGAGTTATCTTCTAGTTTGGCTAATAATGCTTCATACATTTGCCAATTTACGCCACTAGTGACAAATTTTTCTTCTGGGTCATCAATCTGTTCGAGTTCTGAATCATCTAAGAATTCTTTTAGGCTGCTGACCATTGTTTTTTGTCTCCTAGTAAAGTATTGCTGGGTTACTGCGGTCATGCCTGCACATATTTTAAGTTATGTAGTGTTTGTATTGCATCTAAATTATGATTATTGATTACAACAGTTCTAAAAATTTGTCTAAATCTATCTGAGCTTGTTTTAAAATTTTAGCCAATGTTGTACGCTGGACTGGTCGAGGAGTAGGAAATGTTAGAGGTTGTTTGAAAAGTGGTTAGCTATGATTTTAGACACTTGTCGATCCCCCCTAGCCCCCCTTAAAAAGGGGGAATTAGAATCAAAGTCCCCATTTTTAAGGGGGATTTAGGGGGATCTAAAACTATTTGATACATCAATCATGACTTTTTAAACATCCTCTAAGGGTTCTAGGTAAAGTAGTATTGCTTCTTGAATATTTTCTAGTGATTCGTCGATAGTTTCCCCTTCACTGATACAGCCTGTAAGTGAGGGAACGAAAACTGTATAACCACCTTCATCACTTGGTTCTAAAACTACTTTTATGTTCATACAACATTTAAATTTTTACTAGTTAATAGTGTCTGAGGAGCAACATTTAAGTAACAGTTATGCTGTGGACGATTATTTTGTATCTATCGATTGGGTTTCGCTAGTTTCTTTAGGTCATGCCTAGATTATTTTAGCTGAGAGATTAACTCACCCAAAAGCGCCAAGAGGATGTAGTAAATCGTTTGTGCTTTTATAATGCTGGTATCTTCATCACTACCCATGCAGAACGCACCCAAAAAAGCGATCGCTATGCTTCAGTATCCCAATCTCGAACAAGCGCTAAAATATCACTTCGGTTACGACAGGTTCCGCCCCGGACAGCGGCAAATTATCGAAGATGCACTGCAAAATCGAGATTTACTGGTAGTGATGCCTACAGGTGGCGGTAAATCTTTATGCTTTCAGTTACCAGCGTTGATTAAAAAAGGCTTAACGGTGGTAGTATCGCCACTGATTGCTTTAATGCAAGACCAAGTAGAAGCCTTGCGAAACAATAACATTAGCGCCACATTTCTCAATAGTAGTTTGAATGTTTATAAGGTGCGATCGCGGGAAGATGCCATCCTCAGCGGTAAAATCAGATTACTTTACGTCGCCCCTGAACGTCTCCTCAGTGAAAGATTTCTCCCATTTCTAGATTTAGTTCATCACCAAGTCGGCATTTCTACTTTTGCCATTGATGAAGCGCACTGCGTCTCGGAATGGGGACACGATTTCCGCCCAGAATATCGCCAGTTGAAATCTCTGCGGAAACGTTACTTGGATGTCCCCACTATTGCCCTCACTGCTACAGCAACAGATCGCGTGCGTTCTGATATTATCCAACAATTGGGGTTAAAGCAGCCTAGCATCCACCTTGCCAGCTTCAACCGTCAAAACCTTTATTACGAAGTCCGTGCTAAAAGCAAACAAGCTTACGCTGAATTATTAGAACTAATTCGAGATAACGAAGGTTCGGCAATTATTTATTGCTTGACGCGCAAAAAAGTTGACGAACTCACCTTTAAACTGCAAAATGAGAAAATTTCTGCCTTGCCTTATCATGCTGGATTAAGTGATGAAGAACGTACACAAAATCAAACTCGATTTATTCGGGATGATGTGCGTGTCATGGTGGCAACAATTGCTTTTGGGATGGGAATTAATAAACCAGATGTGCGGCTTGTAGTTCACTTTGATATCCCGCGTAATTTAGAAAGTTATTATCAAGAATCAGGTAGGGCGGGAAGAGATGGAGAAGCATCTCGTTGTACGCTTTTCTTCAGCTTTGGTGATATTAAAACCATTGAATGGAGTATTAACCAAAAAACCGATCCTCAAGAACAGTTGATTGCCAAGCAACAACTGCGGCAGGTAATTGACTACGCTGAAGGTACAGACTGTCGGCGCACAATTCAACTCGGTTATTTTGGCGAACGCTTTGCCGGGAATTGCGGTAACTGTGATAATTGCCGTCATCCCAAACCGATGCAAGATTGGACAATTGAAGCGATGAAGTTTTTATCTTGTGTGGCGCGTTGTAAAGAAAGATTTGGAATGCTGCACATTATTGATGTTCTGCGAGGGTCGAAAAATCAGAAAATTACTCAATACGAACACGACAAACTTTCTACCTATGGCATTGGTAAAGATAAAAGTTTAGAAGAGTGGCGAATGCTGGGGCGTTCTCTGTTACATCAAGGTTTACTCGAACAAACTAGCGATGGTTACTCTGTTTTGAAACTTAACGCCCTAAGTTGGCAAGTAATGAGGCGACAGCGTACAGTTTCAATTGCTGTTCCCATAGCACAAAAGATTAGTTGGGAAGAGGGAAGCGAAAAAGCCGTAGAAGCAGAAATATTATTGCAGAGGTTGCGATCGCTCCGCAAACAACTTGCCGACGAACAGTTCGTACCACCCTACGTTGTCTTTCCCGATTCTACTTTGAAAGTAATGGCACAGGTACAGCCTCAAACCTTAAGCGAGTTTGGTAAACTCTCTGGCGTAGGTAGTCATAAACTTGCCCAGTATGGCAAAAAGTTCCTAGCAGAAATCAAAGCCTACCGCCAAGAACAAGGTTTATTAGTGGAACAACAACAAGATGATTCTACATCCTTTGTGAGTTTCCCTAGCGACACTGAGTTAGTCACATTAAAGTTACATCAACAAGGTTTGAGTATTGCTGAAATTGCCCTAAAACGTAACCTTAGTCCTTCTACAATTTTCAATCACCTTTCAAAACTAATTGAGAAAAAACAACCCGTAGATTTAAATCAATTAGTGCCTCTGGAACATCAGCAAAAAATCTGGCAAGTTTTAGAAGTTCTTGGTGATATCGCTCTTACCCCTATTAAAGAACAACTTGGTGAAAGCTACACCTTTGATGAAATTCGCTTAGTCCGGGAAAAGTGGCGGCGTGAAAATCGTAAGTGAATTTTTTGATTTATTTTTATTAGCCAAGAGATGATTACTGATTACTTTTTAGAAACAATAATTAAAGATGCAAGAAAAATCATCCGATCGCTCGTTTTTGTTAGAAACATCGCCTACTTACAATAAGAATAGGCTATTTTCGCTGGACTTACTTAAAGCATTAAGCATTACAGCAGTAGTATCGTTTCATTCTCTCGTACTGCCAAAAATAACTTATGCAAGTAGTCAATTAGCTATTGATACGCTTTTTTCACCTTTAAGATTCTGTGTACCAGTTTTCTTAACAATTTATTTTTTACTTTTTGAAAAAGAACTAGTAAAACATCCAGTTTTTACTTGGACTACGCTTTATAAACGTCTGAATCGGCTTTTAATACCAACTGTATTTTGGTTTTTGGTTACAGCATCTCTTAAGCTTATCAACCGAAATCCTTTATTGGAAGTAATTGCTAGTATATTTAATGGTGAAATCTTTACGGGAGCTTATTATCTACTAATAATCATACAATTTATTCCTGTATTTATTTTATTAAGAAGCTGGTTGAACAAGCTTTTAACTTTAATAATTACAATTTGTCTACAAGGACTTGTATTTATATATATATACTCTATTCCTTTTATGCCCGACCATGATTATATACTTGAAGGTCTGAGAATCATCAATAGACCTCTATTTATTTATTGGTTTGTATACATGGCTTTTGGAGCATTTTTCTGGAAAAAATGGTCATTTATTGTAGAACTATCCAAGAAAATACCTATTAGTTTAAAAATATTTTTATTGACTTCTTACTCTTTAATTCAGTTCTTTGAATTTCGCTGGAGTTTTTTGATTTTTAAAAGTGAAATACCACCATTTGAGTATGTTAATTTTTCATGTATGCTCAGTGTAGTAGTTTTATTTTTGTGTTTTGCATCTATTCAAGAAAATCAATTTCCTATATATATACAAAAGTTAGTTTCTTTACTATCAAAGTATTGTTTAGGTATTTTTTGTATTAATGGTATTATCTGCCAGATACTTAGTTCTATATGCCTGCAATTATTTGCAGAAGCAAGGTTTAATTTTTATGAAATTTTGAGTTTGAAGTTAATACTTTGGTTTTTACTCTTAGCTATTTCATTAAGTTTATCTATATTGTTAAACTGTGTTGGATTGAAAGCAGTAGTTCGCTGAAAATATAAAATTAATTATTCATATTAAATTGGTATGAGCAAGATTTTAGAGACTGTTTATAAACGCTCGTGAAGTAATATAATTAGATTTTGCAAGTAGCCTCAAAATTTACATACTAACGAACGATAAACTATCTTGTAAAGAACGGCATTCTTACAGAGGCAGTGTTAGTGTAGTTATTGCACAAAAGTATGGCTATGAGCGCAAGCCAATCAATTTTTTATTTTAATTTAGATTAAAAATTTATCTTTATTTGTGTTTATTTTTTTTAGCGATCGCCCCGCACCACAAAAAGAGCTATTTCTCCTCATCAGGGCGATATTAAACTCTCAGACACCGCATATTTATGCTTTATCGAGCAGCATCTACTAAGCCAGGGATTTCAGAATTGGACTCTAGCGATCTTACGGCAGACTGCGATGATTTAGTAATTTTCTCTTTAGCATCCATAACTATAGATAGCAGTTTCGGCAAAGCCAGACAAGCAGCAGCATTTAACAGCGTTAGTAATAGACTATCTGTCAAACTCATATATTACATCTCCTTTGAAAATTCGTACTTCCTATATATTTAGTTTGAATCATAAACAGTGTTATTGCTTACATATAGGATTTTGATTTTCTTCTTGGGTATATAAGCTAGACAAATATATATTTCTTTTGATAGAAACTATCTATTTACGTATATGCTTACAGTAAGAAAAATATGATAGTTCAAGCCAAAATTACGTTCAACACAACAAAGTGCTGAATGCTGAGTGCTGAGTATTGAGGAGCCACTGCGGTCTTGGGGTCTCCCCAAGTGGAGCAAGTGGCGTTGCTGAGTAGAAACCAAGTGAATTCAAGGCTTTGAGCAATCAACACTGTCCTAAAGGTGTGACTACAGCTATACCTTTGTTGTGTAAATCAATAAGTATGCTGAAATGACTTTTGCGAAGCTGAATTTACTGCTTGAATCAACTGTTGAAGTTTAGCAGCTACCACACCACTGGTAAATAATTCTTCTGCTTTAGTTATGCCTGATCGCATATCTGGACAAATGCCACTTCGCCACAAATAAAACCCACCATTCCACAAGGCTGTTTGCATTAGTTCTCCAGGTTGACCAGCTAAAACCTCTTGGATTTCGGCAATCAACTCTTCAGTACTACCAAGGGCTACATTCTTATTAGTAAAGCCGTATTCATGCGGTGCTAGAAGCAATCTTTCAATGTTTGGGGGTACGTCAGGTGTAGATAAAGCAATAATCGCAGTGCGATCGCGTGGTAAATCGCAACTACCTTCTAATCCTTTGACAAATGTAAATTTTGTCACTCCCCGCAACTCTAGCGCCAATTGGAACATAGCTTCTGTGGGAGGATGAACGAATCCAGGAATAATATGGGCATCGCCAGCATAAGGACACCAAATTAGTTCCATTGTCGCAAACGGTGGACGTTTGCCGAGTTGGTCGCGATACTCCCAAATAGTTTTAGTTACAGGGAAGTGAACGGGTGTATAAACAAAGCCTATTCCTGTTTGTTCAAATATCTGCTGTGTTTTTGCCAGCGGTAAATTAGTCCAATCTATTCCTAACTTTTGCCAAACATCTATTAACGGTAATCCATACTTTGTTGGCAAGCGATCGCCACCATGCATAATAATTGGTTGTCCAGCTGCGGCGAGTAGTAAAGCCGTGACTGGGGCAATTGGTGCAGTTCGCGTTCTGCCATCGTAAGGTAGACCAAACACTATGACTTGACGGGTAGAAGCGATTGGTTGTAGCTTTGGCCCTAGTTCATCATAGGCATCTAACATACCCGCTAACTCTTCCCCCGTGGGTCGCCTAATGCGATGGGCAATCAAAAACGCGCCTATTTGCGCTGGTGTTGCTTCACCCAGCAGCATCATTTTTGTAGCTTTGGCTGCTTCCGCACGAGTTAAATTCTCTCCCGTGTGGTTGCCACTGCCTACCTTTTTCAGTAATTCCCTAAATATATTGCTCATATTTAGTCATCGATCGTTGGTCAGTTGTTAGTAGTCAGTTGTTAGTTGTTTTTCTCCTAACCACTGACCGCTGTCTATTTATATTTAAGAAGCCGATCGCTGCTGCTGAAATTGCGGAGGGATACTTTCCCGTACTAGTTGCCAAAAGTGGTTGATTGGGGGAATCTGGAGACGGTCTTGAGTAGTTACCATAACTACCCGTCGAGTCAAACCGGTATTGTCACCAGCAGCAGCGCTATTACTGGCTAGGGGGCGAACTGCTAGGGTGGGGTCTTGGCGTGCTTCCATGAGTGCTGAGTGAGGCAGCAAAGCTATTAGTTCGCCTTGACGCACAACTCCTCGGAAGGCATCTAGAGTATTTACCTCTAAAGCAGCCTGGAGTCTAGCTTCCAAGCGCTCAAACTTGTCTTGTACTAGGCGTTGCATCCCATAACCATCTTTAAAAACTACTTGGGGATAACGAATTAACTCCGACCAGGGGATGCGTTCGTGTTGGGCTAGGGGATGATTGGCAGCAATCAGCACTTCTATAGGTTCATCATATAGTACTTCTACCACTATCTCTTTACCAGTAGTTAAAAAGCGATTATTCATCACAATTGCCAAATCCACCAATCCATCTTTGAGGACTTTGAGAGCGCGATCGCTACCCAATGATGTGACTCGCAATTGTACTTCTGGATAATCGTGACAAAATTTTTGCAATACTGGTGGCAAGTAAGAAGCGCATAACGAGTGAATCGCCGCAATGCAAAGTTCTGGCTGTTTGCCTGCAAATAAATCTGTGAGTTCTTGTGTGGCATTCTCCCACTCTTGGCAAATTTTGCGGACGCGAGGTAGTAAACGTTCGCCTGCTAGAGTCAATTTAGCGTGACTCGTTCTGTGAAACAATTCTACTCTCACATCGGTTTCCAATGACTGGATTTGGCGACTAATAGTCGATTGAGTAACACCACATTTTCGGGCTGCTTGTTGAAAGCTGCCAGTTTCCGCGATCGCCAGAAAGGCTTGCAACTGCTCTAGCCGCATTTTTATGTAGCCTGAATTACATTTATGGCTTTCATTAAGTTAACGGTTTTGTTCTCACAATTTAGTAGAGTTTGTTACAAGAATTTCTTTGTGACATATTTTAATAAAAATTTTTCCTCACCAGTCATTTGTAAGCTAATAATCATTCAAATTGCATCCCCTTTCAGGTGACGCTCCTGCGTCGCTAACGCTTCTAAGATCGGAAGTTTGGACTCGACGGAAACCGGAGGCACTCGCTCAAAGGGGTCTCACGCCACTCCCCTCAAGTCGGGAGACCCGCCCACAGGGGTGGCTCCCCAAGTAGAGGAAGTGCCATCCAAGACTCCAACTTCCTCACCGCGTCTACCCTTCTCCGCATCCCCGCGTCTCCCAATCCCCGCGTCTTTCTAAGGCAAAGGATTGTGCAACTTCAAGGCAGATTAGCTTACTCAATCTCCCCAAATAAATTTCGTGCAATCTACCCAACTAAATTGCGTCTTGGCACGAGACAATCAAAAAGAGGAGACTTGAAAAATAGAACAATGGATACAAAAGCCTTTAAACGTACACTCCAGCATTCAGAAAATTACAATCGTAAGGGATTTGGTCACCAAGCAGAAGTCGCCACCCAGTTGCAATCTGAATATCAAAGTAACTTGATTCAAGAAATTCGCGATTGCAACTACACTTTGCAACGAGGTGATGTCACTATCCATCTAGCAGAAGCTTTTGGCTTTTGCTGGGGTGTGGAACGTGCTGTGGCTATGGCCTATGAAACTCGCAAGCACTTTCCTGGAGAACGCATCTGGATGACTAACGAGATTATTCATAATCCGGATGTGAATCAGCGGATGCAGGAGATGAAAGTAGAATTTATCCCTGTTGCAGCAGGTATCAAAGATTTTTCGATTGTTGACATCGGTGATGTCGTGATATTGCCTGCCTTTGGGGCCAGCGTTCAAGAAATGCAGTTGCTTAATGATAAAGGCTGCAAAATAGTTGATACCACTTGCCCTTGGGTATCTAAAGTTTGGAATACAGTCGAAAAGCACAAAAAAGGCGATTACACTTCAATAATTCACGGTAAATATAAGCACGAAGAAACTGTTGCTACTAGTTCCTTTGCTGGCAAATATTTAATTGTATTAAATTTGCGGGAAGCAGAATACGTTGCTAACTACATTCTCAATGGTGGCAACCGCGATGAATTTCTTCATAAATTTGCTAAAGCTTGTTCTGAAGGATTTGACCCCGATAAAGATTTAGAAAGAGTTGGTATTGCTAACCAAACCACGATGCTCAAAGGCGAAACAGAACAACTTGGTAAGCTATTTGAGCGTACTATGATGCAAAAGTATGGCCCTACCGAATTAAATCAGCACTTCCAAAGCTTCAATACTATCTGTGATGCTACCCAAGAACGGCAAGATGCAATGTTGGAATTAGTGCAGAAAAACCTAGATTTGATAGTCGTAATTGGTGGGTTTAATTCCTCGAATACTACTCAATTGCAACAAATTGCTATTGAACGTGGGCTTCCTTCTTATCATATTAATAATGTTGAACGAATTAAATCAGGAAATTCCATTGAACATCGGCAGTTAAATGGAGATTTAGTAATTACAGATAACTGGTTGCCAGAGGGAGAAATTAGTGTAGGAATTACTTCTGGTGCTTCTACGCCAGATAAGATTGTAGAAGATGTAATTGAGAAGATTTTTGCATTGAAAGCAACAGCATCAGCGCTTTGAGAAAATTCTCACTTCTAAACCTGCATTAACAGGTAGATTAGTGCGATGAAACTCAAACATGTAATGTTTTATCCCGAAAAGGCAAAAGGTAAGGGTTTTTCTCTTACCTTTTAATTTTAGGAATGTAGTTTTATCATCCAAGTTATTTTTAATACATATATTTTAAATTTTTATTGTACAGCAAATATATATAAATATCTGTTATGTTTTTGACCATTTGCCATTTTGGCAACTTTCCAAAGAAAATTTTGATATATTGCAGAAATTACCAAGATGTTTTTACTAGTTATATTTATGACGGGATTCAACCCGTCTTTTCTCTTTTCCAGTTTTTGGCATTTTGGCAAGTAATCAAAAAAATTATGTGATAAATTTATAAGACTTGCAAGGATTCACGATGATTGTAACAGTTAGTACGGCATGAATAGCTGTTCTTTTTGCTAATATCATCTGTCCTTACAACCTATTAAATTTAATTTTTTCTATTTATTATAGAGTCTAAGGTGTTTTGCCACTTTCAAGCTATTTACTCAGGCGGGATAAAACCCGTCTTTTATTTTGCTTATTGAGTCTAGGTAACACTTTGATGCATGGCCGACTAGAAAAATAATCAGAAGTTAAGGCACTTTAATAAAGTATCAACACTTGTTTTAGTAGTTGACCGATAGGCGATTGCAGTCTATTAGATCGCTGTGTAATTTCTGAGCGTAACAACTTAGTTATATCAACATTTTTAGAGTTTTTTAAGATGTATTTAATAATACTCAATTAAGGCAATATCAGCTTTTATGAGATTTGGACACATCCTATAGGAAGATGACCTAGGACAAAAATAATAGGTAAATTATTCCGGGATGTTGTTATGCACTGGATTTATAGAGGGGTTTGGCTCACCGCCAAACCTTTTTTCTTCTTCGTACTTGAGAAAATGGCTAGAAAGCTATTTTTCATCTTTAATTTCAAATTGCGGTAGTAGCAATATCATACTTTTTGAAATATGTAGTTGTAGAATTGTTAAAAAGTAAAAGTACTCCGAAGAATGCCGATAGTCACTGGGTCATTGTCTGGTGTATGACCGGGTTCTAAGATGTGAATTATCGCTGGTGTAATGCTGAGGTTATTTGTTAACTGAAAACGATAAAATGCTTCTATTTGAGTAGTTGTTCCCGGCTGTCCACCTGCACGTCCTAAACCTGTATTGATAAAGTCAGGGACATTGTTACCCACGCTAAGAGTACTACTCGTGATTTTAGGTGGTTGTCCAATATAAACTCCACCCAAATTTCCTTTAGCAAACAAATCGGGAAAATTCAGAAACACCATATAATTTGTTGTTTCTACATTTCCCGATTGTCCGGGAATATAGGACTTAGTATAACCACCCCAAGCTCCTAAGGTCAGTTTGGGTGAAATTTGCCAATTTACAGTAGCACCAACAGCATTGGTTTGTAAGGGTGCTGATTTTCCCGTACTGCTATCAACCGCAGTTAAGCAGTCGTCGCCGACAAAGGTCAACAAACAACCATCTGATGAATAGTTATTGACATAATACAAACTTAAATCGACGGTGTTAGTGGGCGTTAACAGCAATTGCACGCCAGTAGTGGTATTTCCATCAAACAAACCACTATGTTTACCAGGATTGCCAGGTTGATAACTAGTATAAATAGCCTGCAAACTGGCACGTTTAGCAAATTGCCAATCTACAGCTATGCCACCATGGCCGTACCCCATATTTAAAATTGGGTTTCTTTGAGCGAAATAAGATAATGGCCCTGTGGCAGCACTTTCCACTCGGTTAGGGCCTCTAAAAGCACTCGGCATACTCACGTTTTCTGTTCCGATCATCACTGCTAAGTTATCAGTGACTAGCCAGTGATAATTGAGGTCACTAATGATAACGCTATCAGTGGGAAATTCGTAGCCAAGGAAAACATCATTGCGCGAAACTCTGTCGCGTGTAACATCATTATTATCAAATCTAGGCCCAGTGGTACCCTTACCAAATAACAAACCTGTGAACAAGTAACTACGAGGGGTAAATTGACTAGTTAAATACAGCTGCGTCAGGGATATGACATCAGTGTTTGTACCTCCGTCTTGGGTATCTTTGATGCCATCTCTAGGATTAACGTCGCCACGGTTGCTTGTTCGTCCTTGAACGCCAATTATATGTAGCCCGGTGAGTTTAGTCGTGGCAGAGAATTGATTTGCTGCAATTTCAGCGTTGCGGGCTTCTAAATTATCAACTCGACCGCGCAAAGTCGTTAATTCCGCAGCAAATTCCGTCTGTAATCTTTGCAAAGTTGCTAAATCTTGTTTGATTACCAAATCAGATGTAGCTGTAGCAATCAGTTCGTTAACTCGGTCTAAGCAAGCATTCACACCAGCAGCAAATTCATACCGACTAATAGCCCGATCGCCACGATATAACTCATTGGGATAACCTGCAATGCAACCGTAGCGTTCTACCAAAGACTGCAAAGCTTGAAAAGCCCAATCTGTGGGTTGTACATCTTTGAGCTGTGAAACCGATGTGACTTGTGCCATCGGTTCAGTAATTTCTTGTAAAATATGTTTGCCAGTATCGCTAGAGGATGTAGGTAGATGCTTTAAGTTTAAATCTATACTGGAATTAACCCTTGTATCTATATATTCTTGGGCGATCGCTTTTGAGGCTATTGTGTTAAATCCTACAACTATTAACCAGATAAATATCCAGGTTTTGCCGTGAGGTCGGCTAATGAATCTAGCTTTCAACTTTCTACACTCTACTCCCATACTTAAGCAAGAGTGTATTCAGTATCATCTATTGATGACATGAGAAAATTTACTGACTTTTAAAATGACATGAGAAAAATTACTTATTTTATACCAAATTAGACTGTAAAGATTTTTAGTAACATTTGAAAGCGCGAGTATAAAAGAAACAATAATTTGGATTGATGAAGCACTAACATGGTACAGCGCTCGCGTAAGCTGACGGTAAAATCTTTTGGACGCTATCAGCCTCGTGCAGGTGCGGTCAAACGCATCTCTCGCAAACATCGGGAACACGTGAGTTCCGACCCTTCGTGTACTCTTCAAGAACCCTTTCAGGAAACGCAGTTGTCGCCTGAATTGGAAAAACCTTACTTGCTACAACAAGGGGAATTCTCTGTTAGCACAGGCTCGACTATAGAAGAAGTTCGCATAGAGGAAAACCCTCCCGCACAGAGCATCTATAATTCAGTAAAGCCATCCGACGAGGCACTCCCTCCGCAAAAGAAAGGTTGGTTTTCTTCAACGTTGGCGATCGCAATTTTACTGAGTGGAGCCGGCTTAGTTATCGCTTTTACTTGGTTTAGTATTCTTTTTATATTCAATCCAGCACAGATAGGCTGGTTAAATAAATTTTTACCTGAATGGGCGCAAATACCCCTTGGCTATAGCGAACCCCCTCAAACTCTGGAACAAATTCAAGAAAAGTTGAGCAAACAACAACAAATAGCTGGTAATACCCTGGCTTTAGATGACGAGGAAAACTCATTTTTATTGCCAGTCGTTCAGCAGCGTGCTAATTGTCAGTCAGACTGTCAAGAAATTGTGGAACTGAGGGTTTATCAGCGCTCAACTGAGGTGGAGTTTGAATCGCAGTCAGAAAAATACTTTCGTTTGGCGTATTACCTACCTGTAACTGGGCCAGAAGAATCTTTGGCAGTTACTACATCAGAAAACCACAATGCTTTACCTTTAAACACAGTAAAACGCTTTGAAGGCGATGGCGTTTCGCCAGGAATTTGGTTTTCTTTGCAAGGTCAGCGCCAACAAGCAACCAATGCGATCGCTTACGGTCAGATTGTCTACTACAATCCAGGACGGACTAACCTCCAACAGATGTTGTCTTGGACAAATCCCAATGGTCAAGTGCCCAAATGGCAGCAAGTGACTGGTGGTGGTGCAAAAGAATTAGTTATCGATCGAACAGTCGATTTGGAACCGCAGTTAAGCGTTTACCAAGTTAAAAATGTCAAGCTGTACCTCAACCCCATTCAACTAGAAGCAATTTCCCTCCAACCACCAGCCTTGAAGGATTCTGCTTACCAAAATGCCCTGTTAATTGCTCGCAATGGCTTGTGGACACCAGCCTTTGAGTGGTTGGAATCTATCCGAAAACAGCGAAAAGGAGTTTTACCAGCAGCACAAGCGCAAATCGATCTGATTCGCTTGCACGCCCAACTTACTAAAGCCCAAGCCGAGAAAACTTGGGCCAGTCCTAGTCAACAAGTGTTAGCAGAATTGATTGATGGTCGTTGGGAAAAAGCTTTACAGGTGTTTGCACAATCACCGCAAAATAGACAGGAAATTGCCATCCTCCTGAAAGCAGATAGCGGCAGGTTATGGAATCGTACAGTAGCAGCCTTGCGGGTTAAGCCAGATAGACCAGAGGTGCAAGCTTGGGCAGCCCTGATTTTAGCAGAGCAACAAGGGGAAGGCCGGGCTAATTCTTGGTTGAAGGCGCAACCAAAAATTACCAACGCCACCGTTACGTATATTCAAGGTCTGTTAAAACAACTCAATGAAAATCGGCCATCTCAAATTTCTAGTCACCCCAGCCAGCTTGTCGGTACGGTGCAACCGCTGTCGCAAATTAACCCCAAGGAGTGGCTACCAGTACCAAAAGCAGACCTGACACTCAAAGACAAAGAAGTTTGGTATCAGGTAGAAGTGAGTACTTTTAATGACGGCAAACGCTGGCTCAGTTCGCCCTTTGGAAATTTGCGATTACCGAAAGATTTTCCAGGCAAATTTTTATGGGAAACTTTGGGAATTAATATCAACCCGACTGTTCAAATAATTGTTCGACTGCCGAATGGCGAACAGCAAACAACTGCTGCCACTGTTAAAGGAGTACGACTGCAAAATGGAGTGCTACGGCTATTAGCTGCTGGAGAGGCGATTGTTGAGAATCAAAACGAGGAGCGATCGCCAATTCTAGCTTTGACCGATAATACATTAGAGTGGGTGCAGCCATCTCCCATTACCTTATCAGAACTCTATCAGCAAAATCCCCAAGTAGTGGAAAATGTATTATCGACTGTCTGGCACTCCTTACAACAATCAAGTCAAATTTCAGCTGGTGATGTTCCTAAGTTCTTGCAGATTCAAGAGCAAATAGGTCAATGGCCCGTTCAGGTCATTGATTTAACAAACGATAATAAGCCAGAAACCGCGCTCACTCTCTCTCAAGAAGCCGTAGCTTCCTTGAAAGATTTCACAAAAACAACTCCAGAACGCGAGAAAATTCCCTACCGTTCCCGTACCCTGATTTTGTCTGATACTGGTAAGGTTATTTACACGGATTTTCAGAAAAATTCTCAACAAGCATTGACAGCGATCGCCAAAATTTCCAGCGGTCAATCCCTCGCTTTACTAGTTGAGAATGCCAAGAACTACAGTCTCAAGCGCTGGTCAACTCAAAATCAGCGCTTTGAGTAGCAGCCCCTTACTCAAATCCAGACCGGAGTAATCAGGCATTCTCTTCCTAGAAAACTAACCTATTCTTCAGGGTCGCTAGCAGTTTGCCGTTGCTCCTTCAAGTTTTGCAATTGCTCCAACAAAGAATCTACCTCTGCTTGCAAACTTCTCAGCTTGAGTTGCTGGTCGTTTTGGTAACAAGATTTAGTTAAATCACTTACCCAAAGAGTTTGGGAGTGGTATTTGGAAACACTAGATGAATAAGTAGGCATTGCTAAAAGAATTTAAAAATTAACTCACACCTTTGGTAAATATTATAATAATGTAAGTTTAAGGATTGTTAAATGATTGTATATTTTAAATCATTTACTCTAATACATTACTGGTGTTTTTATAAGTGACTGCAATTGGATCGGTTGAGTTCCAGGTGGGGGAGTGAGGGAGATGAGGGAGATGAGGGAGAATAACTTCCGACTTCCGACTTCTGCCTCCTGCCTCCTGACTTGAAAAAGGGTGTGGGGTGTAGGGTGTAGGGTGTAGGGAATATTCCTTTTTCATGTATGGCGATGAAAATTTTTTCATCGGGACTGCCTCCTGCCTCCTGCCTTCATGATGATAAACTGAGCGTTCTACAGAAAATAAAAATTGCAAGTAAGACGCTTGCATTAAAAGAGATAATATTCTTCTGGAATGAAAAATCTGAACAATGGGAACTGAAAACGAGAAATGTATTTTCTTGTTCATTACCCAATACCATATTTGTCTATTTCCAAATCCTTAGTTAAAAAATTTTAAATCCCGTGACTGCAAGCTTGTCTGCCATTAAATCTCATTGCCAACCCTGGCCTGGACTGATAGAAGCCTATCGTGAGTATTTGCCTGTGAGTGAAAAAACGCCTGTTGTTACCTTGTTGGAGGGTAACACTCCGTTGATTCCAGTGCCAGCGATCGCAGAACGTATCGGCAGACAAGTGCGTGTATTTGTCAAATACGACGGTCTTAACCCCACTGGTAGCTTCAAAGACCGGGGCATGACAATGGCAATTTCTAAGGCGAAAGAAACCGGGTCAAAGGCGGTAATTTGCGCCAGCACGGGTAATACCTCCGCCGCCGCCGCCGCCTATGCCAAACGTGGGGGGATGAATGCTTTTGTACTAATTCCTGATGGCTATGTGGCCCTGGGTAAGTTGGCACAGGCGTTACTGTATGGCGCAGAAGTACTGGCAATTAAAGGTAATTTTGACCAAGCACTAGAAATTGTCCGCGAGATGGCCGAAAGCTATCCGATAACTTTGGTAAATTCGGTAAATCCCTACCGCTTGGAAGGTCAAAAAACCGCAGCTTTTGAAATTGTTGATGTCCTAGGTAATGCCCCCGACTGGTTATGCATCCCTGTAGGAAATGCGGGAAATATCACAGCATATTGGATGGGTTTTTGTCAATATCATCAGGCGATGAAATGCGATCGCTTGCCTCGGATGATGGGATTCCAAGCAGCAGGTGCAGCTCCTTTAGTGAACGGTAAACCAGTAGCCCATCCCGAAACCTTAGCAACAGCAATTCGCATTGGCAACCCAGCTAGTTGGGAGTTAGCGAGCGCCGCGCAATCAGCAAGCCAAGGCAGTTTCCATGCTGTCACCGATGCGGAAATTCTTGATGCTTATCGACTGTTAGCAGCATCGGAAGGTATTTTCTGCGAACCCGCCAGTGCTGCTTCCGTCGCAGGTTTGTTGCAAGTCAAAGACCAAGTCCCTACCGGAGCAACAGTGGTTTGTGTGCTTACTGGCAACGGTCTCAAAGACCCAGATACAGCTATTAAGCACAGTCACAGTCAATTTAAACAGGGTATTGCAGCTGAATTGGGAGCAGTGGCAGAAGCAATGGGATTTTAAACGCAGTGGCTTAGGGCAAACAGCAAGAATATTTAATACTGCCATCAATGTCACAACCTAACACCGTCACCATAACAGACATTCAAGCAGCTCAAGCCCGTATTGCTGGTATTGCTCATCGCACGCCTGTGCTAACTTCCAGAACAGTTAACGATCGCACCAACAGTCAAGTATTTTTTAAGTGCGAAAATTTTCAACGCACGGGGGCATTTAAGTTTAGAGGTGCGTACAATGCACTAGCACAGCTATCAGCAACACAAAAGCAAAAAGGCGTGCTTACCTACTCGTCGGGAAATCATGCCCAAGCGATCGCTTTGGCTGGACAACTGCTAAATATTCCCACTACTATTGTCATGCCTGAAAATGCTCCTATTGTGAAGCAAACTGCTACTCGCGGTTACGGTGCAGAGGTGATTATTTACAACCCAGAAAAAACTAATCGGGAAGAATTAGCCCAAAATTTAGCAAGCGATCGCGCTTTGACCCTCATTCCTCCTTACGATTGTCCTCATGTAGTGGCGGGACAAGGTACAACAGCTTTAGAACTGATCCAAGAAGTTGGTCAATTGGACTTGTTGTTAGTTTGTTGCGGTGGTGGCGGATTAATTTCTGGTTGTGCAATTGCTGCCAAAGCACTTTCACCAGAATGTAAAGTAATTGGCGTAGAACCAGAACTAGCCGACGATGCAACTCGTTCCTTTCACAGCAAAACTCTGCAAACTGTCCGCAATCCTCCTACCATTGCCGACGGCGTTCGTACTCCCAGCCTTGGTAAAATTACTTTCCCCTTAGTGTTACATTACGTCGATGATATGGTGACGGTATCTGAAGCAGCGATTCTTCGTAGCATGTTTTTCTTGTGGGAACGGCTGAAGATTGTCGTTGAACCCACAGGGGCCTTGGCAGCTGCTGCATTACTAGAAGGTGTGGTGACAGCACCAAGCGCCAAAATTGGTGTCATTATCAGCGGTGGCAATGTAGATTTAACACAAGTAGGTAAAAGGGACTGGTGACTGGGGACTGGGGAGCCAGTCGCGTGCAAAGAGAAGTGCGGTCTTGGGCAAAGCCCAAGTAGAGCAACTTTGGGGAGTTCCCTCCACCCTTGCGAACTGGCGTTAACTGGGTTTTTACTCAGCACTCAGCACTCAGCACTCAGCACTTTCTCTATTCGGAAGCAGAGACAAGAACTTCAGGCTGATAGCGGATGCCAGCTTGTTTGAAGCGATGCAAAGCTTCGCCCAAGCGATCGCAGTCGGCAATCAAACTAATTCTCACATATCCCTCACCTGCAACCCCAAAAGCATTACCGGGAGTAACGACAACGCCTGTTTGCTGCAATACATTCAGGGCAAAATCTGTGGAACCCATGCCGACAGGACACTTCACCCAAAGATACATTGTCGCTTTAGTTTTTGGCACATCCCAACCCAACTGCCCTAACCCTTGAATCAGGAAATCGCGGCGGGTACGGTAGCGTTGTTGCACTTCATGCAAATAAATATCTGGCAGTTGCAAAGCTGTTTCTGCGGCTGTTTGCAAAGCCGCAAAAATCCCATAATCCAAATTGGTTTTTAGCGTCCGCAAACCTTGAATGACATGGCGGTTGCCCACCACAAAACCCACGCGCCAACCAGCCATATTGTAGGTTTTAGATAAGGTGTGAAATTCCACACCAATTTCTTTCGCACCGGGAATTTCTAACAAGCTAGTCGGTTGATAACCATCAAAAGCTAACTCGGCATAACACAAGTCATGCACCAGGAGGATTTCATATTTACGGGCGAAAGCAACGATTTCTTCAAAGAATTCGCGGGGGGCGGTGGCGGCAGTGGGATTGCTGGGATAGTTGAAATAGAGAATTTTGGCTTGTTCGGCAACTTCGTCAGGAATGGCAGCTAAATCAATTAACCAGTCATTTTCTGGTTTGAGAATCAAGCTGTGAATTTTGCCTCCAGCAATTACCGGGCCGCGAAAATGGGCGGGGTAAGCCGGAGAAGGTACGAGAACGACATCGCCAGGGTTAATATAGGCGATCGCCAGATGAGTTAATCCTTCTTTAGAACCGAGTAGCGGCAATGCTTCGCTATCGGGATCGAGAACAACATCATAACGGCGACGATACCAATTAGTTATGGCACGGCGGAAACTAGCAGTACCTTCAAAAGGGGGATAACCGTGATTGGCGGGATTTTGCAAAGCGGCGATCGCAGCTTCTACCACTGGTTGTGGTGTTGCGCCATCGGGGTTCCCCATGCCCAAGTCAATTAAATCTAATCCTTGTTCGCGTGCCTTGGCCTTAAGTTCGTCCAGACGGGCAAATACATAAGGTGGCAATTTCTGTATGCGTTCTGCTGGGACAATCCAATCCAAACTCATTCCTCAACCTCGTCAATTCCCCTTGTCAACACTCGACTTGTGCTATCTCTACTATCTGTGGGTGCGGTAGTAGAAACCATCGCTGCCATTAATTGTTCTAGTGCGACTTTAAATGGTAGTCGATGAATGTCCGAATTAGGTGCTAAAGCAATTTCAGCAGCTGTTTGCAACTCGCTGAGTGTAATGTTGCCCAATCCCAAATCAGCTAATTTTTGTGGCAATCCAATCTCTGCGTAAAACTTTAACAGCTGTTGCCGTGCAGTTGCTGCTAGTTGATTGCCTTGGATCGTTTCTTCTAAACGCAGTTGTACTAAGATACCGTAGGCAACTTTTTCACCGTGAATACTGCTGTGCCCGGAAACATGAGTTAAACCGTTATGTACGGCATGGGCAGCAACGGTGCGGCACTGTGCCCCGCCTAATCCCCCTATCACCCCGGCTAATAAAACGGTAGCATCTACAACTTCTTGCCAAACCTCACTACCTGATTGTTGCAGGGCAACGGTTGACTTTTGCAATAAAATATCTCGCAAAACTCGTGCTTGTTGCACGGCGGCAATAATTAAAGTCTGCTGCAAATGTCCGCTACTAACTGAGGCTTCATACCACTTGGCGATCGCATCGCCAATTCCTGCCACTAATGTACGTTGCGGTGCAGTTTGAATCAAGTCGTAGTCGAGTATTAGTAAATCGGGACAGCGAGATAGGGCGACATCATAGAGAAATGCCCCCTCTGGTGAATATACATTTGATAGGGCACTCCAAGCCGCACAGGTAGCCGCTGAGGTGGGAATTGTCACCACTGGCAACTCTAACTGATGAGCGACTAATTTAGCTGTATCTAATGCTTTGCCGCCACCAACACCAACGATCGCATCGGCTTTATGTTCTTTGGCTGCCTTTTTTAGAGATTTCAGACTCGCTTCACAGCAATCCGCACCATAAGAAGCTTGGGCAGGATGTAACTGTTGTGCTTCTAAAAGCGGTTGCATTTGCTGGACAGTAGCAATATGCTTACCCGTGACAATTAAGGGACGACTTCCCAAACGAGCAATTTCTGCTACTGCCCCCGACAACACACCAGAACCACGGATAACTTTTGCTGGGGCAACCGCGAGTGTAAATGAAGGACTAGAAGTTTGAGTAGACAAAGTTTGATGAGAAAATAATTGAGTATCCATATAAACTAGTTTGCCAAAACTTGATAATTCTTAATCAAATTGGACTTGTCCCGAGGAATTCTTGTTTCCATTTTGACTTGAGGATGGCGATCGCCTAGGTAAGTTGTCACTCCCAGCAATTTATCGCCCACTACTGGGTTTTAGCCCGCCAATAAAATAAACTAAGCCTTCTGCCAACTGTTCGAGCAGTTTGCTTGTGTGACTTGACTCTAGTAGGGTCTATTAGACTCAAATGCCGAATTATCAAAGTATTGAACAACCGGATATTCCACTAACAATACCACTCTGAGATACTCAGTAAAAGTAATTGGTAGTTTGTCAGTTGTCAGTTGTCAGTAAAAAACAACTGTCAAGCGATCGCTGACTTAATCCATTACTCATTACCAGCATACCGATCGAGTTTTTCTTAAGTGAAATTGGTAAATAATATCTTAATCTAAAAATAATAAATATTGTATAGGGAAATACAAAAAATCTTATGTCATCCTGATAACAGATGACTGATTTTCGATCTATAGGAATATACTTATAAATTAAGAAAGGAACAGT
Organism: Dendronalium phyllosphericum CENA369; assembly: GCF_016056275.1. GTDB lineage: Bacteria > Cyanobacteriota > Cyanobacteriia > Cyanobacteriales > Nostocaceae > Dendronalium > Dendronalium phyllosphericum. Next base: position 34,538 of record NZ_JAECZA010000028.1, read on the forward strand.
TGTTAATCAAAGCTTCCTAGACAGAAAAAATATTAACTCCAGCAATTAGGAATAGGCGATCGCCAAGTGATGTATACAACACGATGCAATAGGGTAAGAGTAGGGGAAAAGGTTCCAGGGAAAGGGGAAAACTTGATTTAATATCATGTCCGTTTAAAGACTTATCATTTAGACTGACGCAGGGACGCGGGGACGCGGAGATATTTTAATCATAAGTGATTAGGCGGACATGATTTAATTCCTTTTGTGCTTACCCATTTCCCAAGTGTTCCTTTCCCTTATCTTCTTGCTGCTTGCTAACTATCGCTCTTAGGCAGTAGGTTTTGGCAATTGAGCAAATTTTTCTGGATAAATCTCAACTGCCATCTCTGGATCTTCACGCTGGGTTAGCGTTCGCTTAACTTGACCTAAGTAAAGTGGTATAGAAACACCTGGTTCGGGGTGGATTAAGGTACGGGCACGAACCGTCAGATAGTTGTCTCCCCGCGAACCTAAGCGTCCATAAGAATATAAATTACTAGCTGCTTGACGCAGAGTTGCCTCTAGTTGTGATGGTGAAATTTTGGGTGAGGTGGCAATTACTGTCTGTGTTGAGCCATTGTCATAAACTAGAGTGTACTTTAGCGCTCCTGGAATTACAGTGCGACTTAAAGGAACTAATGACAGTGCAAACAACCCAGCAGTTAGCACTAGCATAAAGCCAGTAGTACCTACCAATCGAAAGCGAATGCCCCATTTGAGAATAAAAGCTAGGGCTGCTAAAGCAGCAAATCCCAAGGTGGCAATGCCCGACCATTGGGTATATTGAAGAAAATCAGCTGTTGTGAACATAAGGTTTAGCTACTGAGGCAGCATTTCTTTGATTACTGACACACTCATTTTACAGATTGCTCATACCGTAAGAGAGTATCTAGCAATAAAATATGTCTCTTTAATATTTAGGATGCTAAACCGGAAGAATTCGGGAGTCAGAATTCAGAAGTCAGAATAAATGAGACAACCTGCAAAAATATTTCAATATTTGATAGGTTATTTTGATTTTTAACTGAAATAGCAGTTCTAAATTATCATTCGTGAAAAACGAGATTCCCGATTTTTTAGATAAACGGAAATCTCGGTCTTTCAACAAATCAAGTAAGATTTGTATAGTGCTTAACTGGCAAAAATAGAAATATAAAAGGGCATCTATATTTAGATGCCCGTCATGCAGGAAAACCCAATGGGGTTGTCCCTACACCTTCCCAACTATCAGCAACAGTAGCTAATTTGCAATTAGCCACACTCACAGTCACAAATGTGAATATAGTCATATTATTAATAGGATGCTTTAAATGACTCCAGTGTAACCACTGAAAGTAATGAAGCTGCGTTCAATGCTATTGATAGTCAAAATTACTGTTAAACTAATTTTATTCAGCTACAAATTTTTCGTGTCGTTGGTAGTGATAGACTATTCCACAAATAGCAGACAAAAATACCCAAAATAGCGTATTTACGCGGAAATCAAATAAGGTTACATCTACTGTATTAAATAGTAACCATTCTCCAAAAATGACAAGATAACTAAAAAATATCAATCTATCTTCGGAAGCTATATAGTTGGATTTTTGTAAAAGTTGAATACCTGCAAATAAGATCCAACCAAGTAAGCTAAAAAACAACAAAGTAATCGGTAAACCAGTTTCAGCAGATAGCATCAAAAATAAGTTGTGTGGATGACCCAAGTCGATGTGCATTTGGGCTTTGTAAAGCCCTGTGAAATTACGCAAGCCCCAACCTGTCAAAGGATGCTGCTGAGTCAAAGACCAGGCAAACTCCCATTGGGTTTTTCGCATTAAGGCAATGGGTCTATCTGGATACATATCATCGTTTAACCGCGCCCAAAAGAAAGTAGGAACGATTTGGCGAAAAATTTGAGCAATTGGTGAAGGGGCGAAAGCAGCTAAAAGAACGCTGGCGGCGACAGCAACGACACCGCCCACAAGGATGCGCCAACCTTGGTAAAATGCATAAGCCAAACAAGCAACTATAGCGATCGCCCACCCATTGCGGGAATCAGTTAAAATCAGGGCGCTAAAATTGCCAATTACTGCCACAGTTAAAAAAAGGATAGGGGCTAGAGAAGGAAAAAGTGATTTTTTTCCCCTTTCCCCTTTCCCCTTTCCCCTTCTAGAACGCCATTGTTCTAGCCACAAGCCTAAAGCGAGGGTAAATGCGATCGCTAGATAAGCAGCAAAGATATTGGCGTGCATGAACATTGAAGCCATACGTCCTGGTGGATCTCCTCCAGGTGCGATCGCCCAATCGCAGACAATCCACAAAATTTGTAACTTGAAAGCCCAACCCAAAAACATTTGCCCAAAGCCCATAATTACTACTGGCATCGAAGCGATAACGAAAATCCAAGCGAGATGCCGTAATTGGGCGGTTGTTTGAATTAAAGCACTTAAACCAGCAAAAACTAAGAAAAATGGGAATAAATTAAATAAGCCGAGGAAAGCCTCTGTTTTTTCATAGGCAAACCCAGCAGAAATTATGAGTAATATACTCAAAAGAGCAAATCCCCAATTAAGGGGGCGGCTGATTATTGTGCGGTTTCTTCGCAGCCAAGTTATTAATACTGCAAAACCAATGCTAACAGCCCCCAAAAACGGACTCAATGGAAAAATCAGTAGCCCAATTTGCAGGCAATTCCAAGGTGTTTGTAAATCGGGATTGGGATGGTAAAAAGCTAACTTCAAGCTGGCTCCCAACATTCAGCACGAGTTAAACGAATTTGCGCTAAGGCAAAGATGGTAGGAATGATCCGACCGTAGTTAGTGGCGATCGCTCTCCATCCTAAATCTGCAAAAAACCAAGTCCACATGACTGGGCCTAGGAAGGCAAACATACTGCGAACTGCTCCATAACGAGCTGCACTTGCAGTCATACCCCGCTGTGCCATTTGTAATGCTACATAATTTTGAAACTGTATTGTCGTTGCTTCCGAACCTACAATTGCGGCTTGCTTGGCTACTTGATAGGTAGCAAAGTGTACTGCAAATTGACGGGCAATTTCTTTCAGAACTAGTGGCTGAAGGACAGAAGTAACAGCGATCGCACTACCACCTTTGAAAATTAATCCCAAGGGATCGCGCTGCAATAGAAGTGGTAGCGGTTGTTTGAGTTCTGATTTTACTAAATGACGCTGTACCCGCGCAGTTAATTTTTGCTTTTCTTTTTCCGGCAATTTTTTCCACACTTGCCCTAACAAATGTAAAAATACTTCTGCTTCTAAATCAACAGTTGTCAGTTGATTAGAATAAGGAATTTTCAAATATTTACATACTTGAGTTAATGCTTGTCGGTAACTTACCTGATTTGTACGTCCCCGTAACACCGTCATCCCATCTGCTGCCAAAAACCGAAAGCGATTCTCTAGAGCATCTAGCCAAGCTTTGCGGTCTTTACTTTGTACTTCGATAGGTTCGGGTGTCTGAACATAGTCTAAGGGATTAAACTTACGACTAAACAGAATCGCTGTTAAATCCTGTAATTCTTCTTCGGTTGCTAGCTCCAGCGCCGCCCTCAGTTCATCCAATGTCCCTTCCTCCCTTCCGTACACCTTTCCTGTACCCTATTCTACTATTAGCTTTCAGCAGTCATTAGTAATGATTTTGTCCTTTGTTCTGTTGTTAGGCTGTTTTTTAACCTATCCCACTAATAAAACTCTGTTAATTCAGATGTGAATTGTGGCTAGAGCCAGAAAAGCATTGCAACAGGCGGAAATTCCTTTCCATCGAACCAGAGTTGGCGATATTTTCGTTGAAATCAAGCCAAACAAAGCTCTTGTTAAAAGTTTCATGAGCGATTCTCATCATTTTTTTGACTTTGTGCTGTTTGCATGCCTATTGCTTAGACTTCTTGCAGAAGTCGGGAAAAGGGGGAAAGGTTTGTTATTTTCCCTTTAACCTTTTCCTTTTTCCCACCTCTTGCAAAAAGAACTTTTGCAAGAGGTCTATTGATGTTGTTAGTTTTTTTGGGTGAAACTGGACAAAGAGTTTTTAGAGCTTTCTGGGCTGGCTATATTGTCAGCTATTTCTATCTAATATAAATTTTTTCAAAGTTTTCACCTAATAATTGGATCTGTCGTTAGACTGATTGCTCGGTGTAGTCGATCGCCTAATATAAGGACTTACTAAATAAATATAAAAAAGATGTAGTTTCAGGGGATACATACTTTAAAAGTCAAAAGGGTATAACAGGGAATGGTAGTTACTTTAATAAGTAATGTAAACAACCAATTTAGTTATACTTTACTTAATGTCTCGTCAGAGTTAAGTTGTTTAATTTAATGCCAGAATTGATCCCTAATAAATAATGCTGCGTTTTGTGTAGGTTTTTGCTAAAACATAAAAAATTTGAAATAATAAAATCTATAGAATAAAACATCAGTGCTTACTAATTATTGAGTGCTGTTTTCAGAAGTCATACTGTCAATTAGTAGAAACTTCAATCAAAATCAGCAGAGCCAGATGTCTGAGATTCTACCAAGGTAAAAATTTAAGTTCAGGGTCGGATCGTCTTATTAGTTAAATACTTCTAAATCGCTGCCAAAAAGGCTTTTACAGGAAGTGTTTATTCTCTGCAAAAATCATTGACTGAATGAAAAAGGAGTTAAAAAAACTTATGAAAACAGTAGTCAATTTAACACAACAAACAGTACTAGGAGAGATTGAAAGCGTTTTAGATACATATCCATATCATCCTTATCAACAAGCTTTTGCAATTCCTGACTTGCGCCAAGAATTAATTGCTTTTGTCCTCAGCCGTATTCCCTGCTTGTATAGCGTGGTCTCTGACGGACAAGTTGCAGTACAAAACTTGGACAAAGAGTGCTTGCTCAACTACAAGTTGCCTCGTAGTCCTTTAGAACAGCAACTACACGTACAAAATTTGATTCACCAAGGCATTTATGCCATTTTTCAAGAAAAGTCAGATTGGATTAGCCATCACCTTAGTGAAAGGGTTCAGCCAGGTAACGAACCATCTCACTGGTTTGGCTGAATTATAGTTAGGAGTTAAACTCATAACTCCTAACTATAAATTCACGTTACACGTGAATTAAGTGCTCGAATCCTTGTAATTTCGTTGGTAGTTCCAAAACCAAGATTTTTAACAAGTTTTGAAACCTTTATGAGACAGAATGCATTTTTAATTCACATCAGGCGTAATTCTTAACTTTTTAAAGGATCGTGTCCCCAGTTCATTAACGAGTAGCGCCAGCGCGTATCTTCAATATCACCTTCAGGTTGCTGTGCTGAATGGCGATGGATGTAACTGACGACTTTTTTCATGTGCGATAAATCATCATCTGTGTAGTCATCTTTTTTCTGTTTCAACAAATCGATGATGCGCTTACCGGATTTGTGTCCGATTGATTCATCGTCATCTTTATTTTGTCCTACAGATTGAGATTCCTCTGTTTGCAACCAAGATTCGATTTCCTTTGCTGACATATTGACTGAGGAATGAAACTCATCTATGACTGATTTAACATCTTGACTCATAACGCTACGTTACTCCTCAATCTTCTCTAAGGCATCAGGTTTATGAGCAGCTTCTTTTCCAGTTTTGTCGCTTTTCACCAAGTACTCTGGATTGTCTTTTGAGGCAGCAACATGATGTCCTTTAACATCTATGGGTGAAGTTAATTTTTTTTCCACCTCACCAGCAGTTTCACCTTGCGCCGTATTCCACTTGACTTTGTCGCCTTTGTTTAATTCTTCTGTCACGGATTTTTCTCTTAGCTATTTTATACCTACTATTATGTTGACGCTGAAGGAAGAATTAATCAGTCGAGGGATATAGAAAGAATTTGAGGAAGTTACCGCAAGTCTGAAGCTGTGGAAAAAGCGTGACTTTTTCCACAGCTTCAGACTTCCCTGAAAAGTCAGCTCTAGGGTGCTAATGAACAATTTTTGCCAGTTTTGTCAAACAATCAGTATGGCGTAAACTAAATCAAGTACAAATAACTAATATTAGAGCTAATTTGTAAACTCAAGTAAAGTAGTTGTCTTGTAAGGGTTTCAAGAGTTTGAGCCAATACATCACTTATTCGCTGAAACCCAGATATAGTAATGAGTTGAGTATCCTTAAGATTTTCTTTACGAATCAGCTCTTACTCTCTATAAATAAGATATTACTTGTGCTTGTAATTGCATTACGCGTCTTTTAATGAGTTATCAGATTGATCTTAAGCTTATTTTCTTCGTTTTTCTAAGTATCCCTTGTACCCAAAGCCACTACCAAAACCTCCGCCAAATATAATAATTATTCTCAAAATTTCCTGATATACAGCTATATCCTTATTTACTAAGAAAATAGTTAAAGAGCCAAAAAATACCAAAAATATAATAATTGTAAATATAGTATATTTCCTAGCTGACTCTGTATCAGCGAAAGCTCTTTCATCATCTTTTTCGACAATATCTAGTATTCGGGAAATATGTTGTTCATTAATTTTTTCCTGAATTGGTGAAACCAATGATGAAGAAGAAATACGTTGCATAGAGAGAGTTGCTTGTACAAATCTCTTTAATTGTGGAGGTAGTTCTTCTAATTCTTCAGAAAGCTTTTCTACATTTCCCACTTCATCCTTTTGCCTTTTTTGTTTTTCGTCCAAGCCTTGTTGAGGTTCATTTTCTTGCTCAGACATTTTATTGATTCCTCATTATACGGGATAGCTCTAACGAGTAAATAGCTGCTTCTGTATCTTCAATTTCTTCTGTGGGAACGGAAAATTTAGAATTTAGAAATTGTATAACTTTACGCTCTATAACCTCATTTACTCGAAACTCTACTTCATTTTCAATAAAAATTGAACAAGCATGATTAACTAGAGTTTCAAAAGCTTTATCGCTAATTTCTCCAGTTGTATGTAGATGTGAAAAATAAGACAATGCACCTTTAAGTTTTTCTACATTTAAGCTAGTAAAGCTATATTGTTTCGAACTAATAGCTTTAAGTCGATCAAACTTAATGTTTATTACTTTCTTTGCTGGCGAAAACATCATAATTATCCTCAACTATGCATTATTTAGTAGAGGGGTGATTTCCTTGAAATACGTAACAAGGTATTAGGATTAGTGGAATTAAAAATCATTGTAGCTAGTTGATTAGTGTTTGCATAAAATAGTGTACTTTGTTATAGTATCGTTTTGCAGGAACTTTGTAAATTTGCTGCAATAATAAAGAAAATCTAAATAACTATTTTAAGTCATACAGCCTGCTGTCAGTTCCTTGTCTGTCTAAGTCTAAGAAGTTGTTTGAAAAGTCTAATTTATTACTTGCCTTTGTGACTAGAAGTTGCGTGCCACTTGCTTCAAGTCGGGGAACCCGCCTAACGCAGTGGCTTGGCTACACATACAAAACCAACCTTCGTAGGTTTTAAAATCTTAATTTTCTATTAGTCCATGTAGGCGGACTTATTTTGTGTAGTAGCAAATTATATTCGCCTAACACTTTTCAAACATCCTCTTAAGCTTCGTAAAATACTTCTGACACCAAATATCTTGCCCTAAAGTTCGGACTTGGTAACAGATAACTTAATATGACTGGTATTGTTAAAACTTTTTCCTCTATAGTTATTAACTCCTCTCTAATACTCCAATTGAAATGCTATTAAAAAGAACAAGCGATCGCTAATTTAGCATGTTCTTCTAGTGTATTTTTATCTAAAGTTTGCACAGAATATTGCGGTGTTACGGCTAGGAGTTTCTCGATTTTATCCTTAGCTGCGTCCACTACTGATTCATCAAGGCTACCCTTGTTTAAAGAATCTACAAAATCTTTCGCAATTTTATAAGTACGTTCCAAAGACGAAGAATTAATATTGCGCGAAACAATAAACAAATCGCAACCAGCATCAAAAGCCTGCGCTATAGTACCACTATTAGTAAACATATCTGAGACAGCTTTCATATCTAGGTCATCAGACACAACCACTCCCTCAAAGCCTAATTCTTCTCGGAGAATTTTTTTGAGGATAGCCTTTGAGAGTGTTGCTGGCACATGAGGATCTATTTTGGGAAATAAGATGTGAGCTGTCATGATTAAAGGAATCTGCGCTTTAATCAAAGTTTGGAACGGTATGAGTTCGCGGATTCGCAAGTCTTCTAAAGTCAGATTGAGTATTGGTAGCTCGATGTGAGAATCTTTGCTAGTGTCTCCATGTCCGGGGAAATGCTTGGCGCATCCGACAATACCAGACTCTTGCAGTCCCAGGTAATAATCTCTAGCACCTTGAGCAGCACTTTCAGGAGTGCTACCAAAGGCGCGAGGCCCAATAACCGGGTTGTCAGGATGGGAAAAAATATCTGCTACAGGGGCCCAAGATAAGTTAATTCCTAGCGATTTGAGTTCTACCGCTGTTGCTTTTGCTACTTCGCGGGAGTGCGATCGCCACAAAAAAGCATAAGGAAATCGCGTAATTGGTAGTGGTGTGCGAATAACACGCCCCCCTTCATGATCTAAAGTCACGAACATGAGTTGACGTTCGGCGTATTGTCGTATCTGGTCATTTAACTGCTTAAAACTTTCCACCCAAAACTCATAAGGTGTGCCATCTAAAAAATTTTTGCCAAAAAAGATGACCCCAACAGGTTTTAATTCGTTGAGAGCGCGTTTATCATCATCGCTTAATGTAGTACCGGAAATACCGAGAATCAGATGATGTCCAAAGCGCTCTAGCTCCTGCGATACTGACATAATGTGTTACCTATGTTTGTGTGGCATTCTACTGAGATTTTTCACCAAGCCCCGTTGGGGCGGGGTGTA
>NZ_JAECZA010000028.1:43412-49492 GCF_016056275.1 Dendronalium phyllosphericum CENA369
CCCCAACAACCTCCAGGGTAAAAGCCTCGCCCTTTCAGGGCGCAAGCGCCCTAAGGGGTCAGAATCCTCTTTCAATGCCTGCCGTCTTCACTACACCCCACACCCTGTTCAACAGAGGAAATAGCTCTCCAATTTCGGATTTTGGACTAAAAGTCGTTCTGGCAATCTCAAACGATACATCAAATCCGAATTTGGTATTATCCTCCAGCCCGAACCTTTGTAATTGTAGTGAACTTAATACGCTTTTTACAGAGAAATGCATTTCGATAAATTACAGTAAATTTACTGTAATAGAATAGCTTTCATAATTCAATCATACTAATATATTTGCAGCTAGCCTACGCGTTTGTACTTACGCAATCCAGTGTAAGTCTCAAGTATAAGCATCTGTGCGATCGCATCCTGCTTTCCCAATCTTAGGAGGCTTATGTTGATAAGTTTAGTTAATAAATACCTGGAAGAGTTTTTGACAAAACTTTATGAGGATTGCTATGAAAATTACAAAGGATTAACTAAAAATCCTAAATGGCTGTTTATGCGTAAAGTTGCTCGATTTAAGACTGGTCGAGCAATCATGTCATTTTTCTCAAAACGCTCAAATAAATTATATTTGTCACTGGGCGATGAAAGCAATTCTTATTTCCCAGATGTCAATGTCGATGAGGTTGTTTGCGATCTCAAATCTGAAGGTTTATATTTAGGTATTAATTTACCTGAAGATATCGTACAAGAAATAGTTCAATTTGCTCAAGCAACAACTTGTTATGGAAATCGCAAACCAGAGTTAGGCTTTTATTATGATCAAAAACAACAAGCTCAACAGCACTTTGGGAAACGCTTTACTGTGGGCAGCTATTTTAATACAGCATTGCTTTGTCCAGCTATTAAAAAGTTGCAAAACGACCCGAAATTATTAGCGATCGCGGCGAAGTATTTAGATACTCAACCAGTCCACCAAGGTAATCTCATGTGGTGGAGTTTTGTTGGCGAAACATCTTACCGCGAACAAAGCCAAGCTGCTCAATTTTTTCACTACGATATAGACGATTATCGCTTTCTGAAATTTTTCTTTTATTTAACTGATGTAGACGAGCAAAGCGGGCCTCATGTCTGTGTTCGTGGTAGTCATAAAAAAAAGAGTATTTTCCATACTTTATTGCGTAAAAGAGAAATAGATAAAGATATTATTGATTTTTACGGTAAAGAATCTTTAGTGAAGATTTGCGGCAAAGCTGGTTTGGGATTTGTGGAAGATCCCTTTTGTTTTCATAAAGGAATTTCTCCTACACATCAAGACCGCTTAATACTACAAATAGAATTTGCCACAACTGACTATCAGATGCAGCATGACTTGAGAAAGAATTTCTGATTGACATGTATTCAGTAAAATTTTGTCATAAAAAACCCGCGTTTAAAAATTGGCAACATTAGCAACATTACATGAGTTGATGTGCATGTAGTAAAATTAACTCTTGCGGAAGTTTTTAGAAAAGCGATCGCGTAGACGCTGCTAAATGTAACAGATTGCAACGTATAATGAGAACGACAAAACATGAAGAAATATTGAAAAGCAGTAGGTTGAAATGCGAGTAGCGATCGCTGGTGCTGGTCTAGCAGGACTTTCCTGCGCGAAATATCTCACAGACGCGGGGCACACTCCCATTGTCTTGGAACGTCGGGACGTGTTGGGTGGCAAAGTGGCAGCGTGGAAAGACTCGGACGGAGACTGGTACGAAACGGGTTTGCATATCTTCTTTGGGGCATATCCCAATATATTGCAGCTATTCAAAGAACTGGATATAGAAGACCGATTGCAGTGGAAAGAACACACAATGATCTTCAACCAGCCCGATATCCCAGGAACCTACAGCCGCTTTGATTTTCCAGATTTGCCTGCGCCAGTGAATGGTATAGCGGCAATTCTGCGAAACAACGATATGCTGACATGGCCGGAAAAAATCCGTTTTGGCATTGGATTATTGCCAGCAATGATTCAAGGGCAGAAGTACGTCGAGGAAATGGACAAATACTCTTGGAGGGAATGGCTGAAAAAACAAAACATTCCCCCACGAGTCGAAAAAGAAGTTTTCATTGCCATGTCGAAAGCTTTGAACTTCATTGGCCCGGAAGAAATTTCTGCTACCATCCTGCTAACAGCCCTCAATCGCTTCCTCCAAGAAAAAAACGGCTCGAAAATGGCGTTTTTGGACGGCTCCCCAACAGAGCGATTGTGTCAGCCCATAGTAGATTACATCACCGAACGCGGCGGCGAAGTCAGACTGAATGCTCCCTTGAAAGAGATTTTGCTGGATCCGGATGGTACTGTGAAAGGATTTTTACTGCGAGGATTAAATGGAGCAGCAGATGAAGTGTTTGCGGCTGACTTGTACGTATCTGCTATGCCAGTTGACCCCTTGAAAGTCATTCTTCCGGAACCTTGGCAGCAAATGGAATTCTTCCAAAAGCTAGAAGGCTTGGAAGGCGTACCAGTGATTAACTTGCATCTGTGGTTTGACAGAAAACTTACACAAATCGATCACCTTTTATTTTCGCGATCGCCCCTCCTAAGCGTTTATGCTGATATGAGCAACACTTGTCGTGAGTATGCTAATCCCGATCGCTCAATGCTGGAATTAGTTTTAGCTCCGGCAAAAGATTGGATTGCCAAATCAGATGAGGAAATTGTCAGCGCCACAATTGCAGAGTTAGAAAAACTCTTCCCCGACCACTTTGGGGGAGAAAACCCAGCAAAACTGCTGAAATACCATGTGGTAAAAACGCCGCGTTCAGTGTACAAAGCGACTCCTGGTCGTCAACAGTACCGTCCCTCACAAACTACCCCCATCGCCAATTTTTATTTGACTGGGGATTACACCATGCAACGCTACTTAGCCAGTATGGAAGGAGCTGTACTTTCTGGTAAGCTAACAGCGCAGGCGATCGCTGAAGCAGCCAACCAGGTGGTAAATCCTTCCCACCTGCAAACGTCAACCCGACCGCCTGCAACGAATGCTGCAACTGCCTGATTCACCCCCGCGCATGAAAACGCTGGTCTCTGTGGACGAGTCCTACAACCTTTGTCGTCACCTCATAGCCAAGTATTCGACGACGTTTTACCTCAGTACCTTGCTCCTGAGCAAGGAAAAGCGTCCCGCTATTTGGGCAATTTATGCTTGGTGTCGGCGTACAGATGAATTAGTAGATGGCCCCGCATCTGCCATGACAACGCCAGAAACTCTAGATTTATGGGAGCAGCAGCTGGAAGCGATTTTTGCTGGACAGCCAAAAGACAACTTTGATGTAGCGTTGGCGGATACCGTCCAACGCTTTCCGATGGACATTCAGCCCTTTCGGGATATGATTGCCGGACAGCGTATGGACTTGTATCGCAGTCGCTATGAAACTTTTGAGGAACTATACCTCTACTGTTACCGTGTCGCTGGTACTGTCGGCTTAATGTCAACAGCAGTTATGGGGTTAGATACCACTAGGAATACAGCGCCGTGGAACCGCGAACAACAGCCATACGTTCCCATAGAAGAAGAAATTGCTCTAGGAATTGCCAAGCAACTAACTAACATCCTGCGGGATGTGGGAGAGGATGCGCGACGTGGGCGAATTTATATTCCACTAGAAGACTTGGCCAGATTCAATTACACAGAGCAAGACTTATTCAAGGGTGTAATTGACGAGCGCTGGCGGTCTTTGATGCGCTTCCAAATTGAGCGGGCACGACAATTTTATACCAAAGCAGAAAGGGGGATCTCTTACTTATCTGCTGATGCTCGCTGGCCTGTATGGGCGGCTCTGACACATTACAGTGGAATTTTAAGCATAATCGAACGCAACGATTACAATGCATTCACTCAGCGTGCCTACGTGCCCCAATGGCAAAAGTTACGTTCGTTACCCCTAGCTTGGATGCGATCGCAAGTATTCTAGTAATGTCAGTAGTCAGTGGTCAGTAGTAATCAACAAAGACATAATGCGATGTGCGACTTCTATCTTTCACAAAATACTAAAATCTATTCATAGTTAATATTCTATCGATGAGTGTTTTGTCTTTATCTAAATCGCTCATCTATGGAATACTTGTGGAGTAAGAGTTTTGTAAAAGTCGCACAGGGTACAACGTAGCAACTGACAACTAACAACTGACAACTGACAACTAACTATTTACTTTCTTAATCGAATCTGATACCATTATTATTCGTGACCGTGGAGAGGTGGCTGAGTGGTCGAAAGCGGCAGATTGCTAATCTGTTGTACGGCAGGCAACTCCGTACCGAGGGTTCGAATCCCTCCCTCTCCGTTTTCCAGGCTGACAAATTCACAAGAAATATCAATCTAACAGTAAATACTTTTATACCTTCAGATGGATGATATTATTTATCCTTTAGAGTCCTGTTAAGATTGAACTAACCTGAGAATTTAGTCTAAATCTTACTTTCAGGCTCCTATATATCTGAGGAGTGAGAGTAATATGCAAAAAATTAGTACTGCCCTAGCCTTGAGTGTAACTAGCCTTGCAACTGGTTTGTTGTTGGCGGCTTGTACAACAACAGCAAATACAAACACAAATACAACTAGTAGTGCTGATGGGCTAAAAATTGGCACTCTGCTGCCAACAACTGGCGATTTAGCTTCCATCGGACAGCAAATGGTCGGCTCTGTTCCCTTACTCGTTGATACCGTCAACGCTTGCGGTGGCGTAAATGGTAAACCAGTCACCTTAGTGCAAGTAGACGACCAAACCGACCCAAAATCTGGTGCTGCTGGTATGAGCAAACTGGCAACTTTAGATAAAGTCGCTGGTGTGGTTGGCTCCTTCGCTAGTAGTGTTTCTACTGCTGCTGTTTCAGTTGCCGTACCTAACAAAGTCATGCTGATATCTCCTGGTAGCACCAGTCCGGTTTTTACCGACAAAGCAAAAAAAGGAGACTTTAAAGGTTTTTGGGCGCGTACAGCTCCGCCTGATACTTACCAAGCACTAGCCCTAGCCCAACTAGCTAATAAAAAAGGATACAAGCGAGTTTCGACAGTTGTCATCAACAATGACTATGGCGTAGGCTTTGAAAAAGCATTTGTACAAACCTTTGAGAAATTGGGCGGAACAATAGTTAATAAAAATAATCCAGTCCGCTACGACCCCAAAGCTCAAACATTTGACACCGAAGCTTCTGCTGCATTTGCTGGGAAACCAGATGCAGTAATTGCTGTTCTTTATGCTGAAACAGGCAGTCTACTTCTCAAAGCTGCCTACCAACAAGGTTTAACTCAAGGGGTACAGATTTTACTTACTGATGGGGTGAAATCACCTACATTCCCCGAACAAGTTGGTAAAGGTAGCGATGGCAAATATATTTTAACTGGAGCGCTGGGCACAGTACCGGGTTCCGATGGTAAAGCATTAGAAGCTTTTAACAAGCTGTGGAAAGATAAAAAAGGCGGTTCGCCAGGAGAATATGCTCCCCAAAGTTGGGATGCTGCGGCATTATTAGTTTTGTCAGCGCAAGCCGCTAAGCAAAACACAGGTGTTGGTATCGCTAGCAAAATCCGTGAAGTTTCTGCTGGTTCTGGCACAGAAGTTACTGATGTTTGTCAAGGATTGAAGTTACTTCAAGAAGGGAAAAAAATTAATTACCAAGGAGCTAGCGGTAACGTAGATGTTGATGCTAATGGTGATGTCGTTGGTGTCTACGACGTTTGGACAGTAGAGCCAGACGGGAAAATTAAGACAATTGACAAAGTTACTCCTAAGTAGGAGGCACAAGGCAGGAGGCACAAGACAGTCTTGATGAAACAATGTTTCTAAGCCTTGCATGAAAGAAGGACAAGGAGACGCGGGGACACGGGGAAATGACAAATGACTCTTTCAAGAGGGTGGCAAACTGGCGTTAGCAAGAGCGAAGCGCGACGCAGGAGTGTCACCCGAAGGGAGTCTCCCCAAGTAGAGGAAGTGCCGTTCAAGATTCCAACTTCCTCACCGCGTCTCCCCATCCCTGTGTCACCGCGTCTATTTTCAAGTTAAAAGGAATGTTAAATTCTTTCTCCCCCTGCTCCCCCTACTCCCCCTGCTC
>NZ_JAECZA010000209.1:0-4307 GCF_016056275.1 Dendronalium phyllosphericum CENA369
GCTATGACCAGTGCTTGGTTACATGGACAAAGGACTAAATTTCAAAAACTTGATTCCTATATTTGTCGTAGTCAAGAAAAAAATAGAAATGAGAAACGTCATAGTAATTTCTGGATAGGTTTATATGGTCAAAATTGGATAGTCGCTTGGCATGAGTGTCAAGCATGGGTCGAGGAACTGGTCGGTTTCAGTCGCAATAAGCAAGCATATTATCAGCGAGGTTTAAGGGCTATGAAGCTTATACAGCAAGCTCTTTAACTCGCTTGTCGCCCCTTGAAGAGTTTGGCAGTAACAGCAGAAATGTATGCACTGGCGGGAGGCTTACCACCAGTGCGGACTCCTGAAGATGTAGCTTTTTACCGTGCTTTGGTACGGGTAAATGCCCGTTTTCGCCATAGTTCTTTAGTGCGAGTAGTAACTTCGGCCAGACAAATTGGACGTACCAATATTGGTTTAGCAAATCAGCTGAATGAATGGATAGAAATGGGACGGCAACAACAACCATTTGTAGTCGAGCCAGCAGGGGCTATCGAAACTCGTTTTGTTGCCCGCCGCCAATTACGAGTGATGTGGTGGTGCGTTCTTAATGGCTATCAGCCAGATCGTAAGAGCGTCGTATGCTTGGCAGAGATGCTGGGAGTTTCAGCCCAATGGCTTTTAGAAAAATTGACCCAACCTTATACCTTTGGTCAGTTGTTTGAACAAGTCGAAGAACGCCAGCAGTCAGAACAAATTTGGGCTTCGCGCTGGAAATTTGTGGAAATTGAACAAGCAATTGGAGATTTGCGCTTGCGTCTTGAGAGTTTACGGCTCACTCGGAGCAAACTCCAAAGAAATTCGACCCCGGATGATTTGGAACCACCTAAAGAGCTTTATCCTACGAAAAGCCTACAAAATGGGAGTCTTAAACCCTCGATCTAAGCGCGTCACAGAACATCCCATCCCACAGATCGTTTTACCTCAGCAGAGGGCAGTTTTCCGTAAGCCTAAACTACTCTCTGCAATAACTGCCTTTTTTGGTAAAACTAAATATCAAAAAATAAGGCTCATTTTATAGAAGAGAACAGGACAAGAGGATTTGGGGATAATTCCCCTTGTCTGTTTCTTCAATTTTCAAACTCGCTCGAATAAATCAAGTCGATATTCTTCATCCCGTTGACCTTTTAAATGCCGTAGTTTATTTGGGGCCAACTCAAAAAATGAGTCATGAACTTCATCCCCACTTAATGGATAATCACGGGCATAGAGTGTCCAATGAACTAAAAGTAGATGCCCTCCAGGTTCCAGGTGTTCCAGAATGTACTGTTGGGATTTTTTCAAGTCTTCCCAGCACCAGTAATAGCCAACTTCCGAGACTAGGGTCAAATCAAACATCTCATCAGGATATTGCTCTGGAACACGCATAATCTGGAACTTGATATTGGAGAGATGCTGACAGCGCTCTTTTGCTCTATCCTGCGCCAGTTTTGAGACATCAACTGAGAGCAATGAGTCACAATGTTCTTGCAGTTTTTCAGTTAAAACGCCAATGGAACCACCGATTTCAAAGGCAGACCGATAGCGCTCTTTGGGTAAAGCTGCTATTGTGGCAGCATATTTGTTAGCTTCGTAAACACTTGTCTCAAACTTCCACGGGTCAGGATTTTCGCTGTAGAGTTTATCAAAGTAGCTGGGTGGTAGGGAATTAGATTGTAACGGGTTCATCGATTTTCCTCTATATAAACTTCCCAAGGATGAGTAAAATTTGCTAACATTTCGGGAGTTAGGCGAAAGCCTTCTGGATCGTCATCAATTAAGTCTGTAGTTTGGGAACGATAAGCAGCGATCGCTTGCTGTTTCAACTCCACCACTGCGCTAATATTCAATCGCCAAGTTGTCACCTCAAGAGGTACTGGCAGACTCTCTCGTTGGTCAAAGTCCCAATCCCAAATCGGATACTCAATCAATCGGGGGGATAAGGGCAAATCATCCAGCACTGTGTGAATTAACTTCCACGTCGCTCGGTGGTCTGTATGAGGGTCATATCGCCAGGGTAAAAAGATAATTTGTGGGGCGATTTCTGTAATGTAAGCACGACAACTAGCTACTGCACTTTGATACTGTATTGAAATTGACCCATCCTGCATTCTACAAAAGATGACATCATTCACCTCTACACCCAGCAATTTTAATGCTGATAGCGTTTCTGCTTCCCGCAGAGCTAGGAGTCTAGCTGCGGGATATTTCTGGGAACGAGGGTGTGAAAGAGTACCATCACTAATGACTAACACTTGCACATGACAATTTAAAGACCGTAATAGAGCGATCGCACCTCCACAACCTAATGTCTCATCATCAGGATGGGGGGCAACAATCAGTACCGGGCTACAAGCGATCTCGTTAACTGAATGCCAGGGCAAAACATTAGGATTGTCTAGTGGTAATGCAATCAAGCCAAATTCATTCATCATTCCAAAGTATTGAAGCCGGATTACTTTCATGCAAGACATATTGCCCGACATTTGCCAAGGCTGCATCAAAAGCAGGTTGACGCAGATATAGAGTCAAATCTCGGATAATTCGTTCCATCGGATTTGGTGGTAGTAAGCCGCGAGTTCCCACAGAACGTTGACACAAATGCATCACATCAATGCAAATTTGCTCAATTGCTGTTCTGACCATGTTGGCATAAGCGACGAGTTGGTTTGCTTGCGGGTGAACAACAGTGGGATCGCCACCAAACACTGGTGCATAAGCTGCTACTCGATCCGCAGCCCCCCGCAGCCAGAGATTACCACTTTCAATGGCGATCACCATTCTGCCAAGCCGTTCCTGTTGATATGGATCGTTTGTATATTCCAACTTTTGTAGATACTGACGAGTTAGGTTAAACAGTGCTTCTGCTCCACCTAGTTGCACAGCAGCAAACCGAATTACCCCAACAGATAACCAAGGCTGTCGATAGTAATCTCCTGGCTGGCCGATTAAATAGCTCCGATCCAACTCGACACCGCTAAAATCCACTTTGTAACTAGCAGTAGCTCGCATCCCAGAAGGTTGCCACCAAGCGGGATCGCTAACTGTTGTCACTTCGTCCATTGGCACAATGCACATTTGCCAACCGCCCTCTGGCAATACTCCATTCACGAAAGGACGTTCAACATAGCCAGTACCACTACAAAACGTTTTAGAACCTTCCAGCCGATAACGCCCATTCTCACAAGGAATTATCTTCACACCATCAGAGGCTTCAGCATTCCAAACGCCAAATATTTTCTGGCGATCGCGGGCATCATCAGCGCAGCTTGCGATCTGTTCTATGGAACCAAAGGTCTGAATCAGTTGTAGGGCGTTGATATGTCCTTCATAAATTCGCCCAACTGCCAGATTGCCATGCCCTATCTGCTTTAATAGCATTAAAAGCTCGTAGGTAACATTAGCATCAATTCCTGCACCCCATCCGCCTAATTCTTTCGCTAATGGTGCAGCCAATAACCCAGCCTTAGCAATTAGCTCAAACTCTTGCTTGGGAAAAGCAGTATTGCAATCAATTGCAGTGGCATTGTTTAAACAATAATCGGCAATTTCTGCGGCACGTTTGAGATCCAGAGCAATGTTGGAACTATGCCATTTTGGGATGACGACATTCTTTAATAATTGGATGCTAATAGCCGACTCCTTTTTGTAATATTTCTTTATATCTTGTTAATAATAATTAAATTAAATCGGTTAGCATCTCTATCTTTTGTATGATTCTATACTCACCAAAAAGGGAGATTTAGGACAATGGAGTACACTTTCATTTGAGATGCGATTTGCTGTTAATTTTCTTCATTCTCCCACATTAGACATCTCCGAAAAACGGAAGATAAACGGGGCATGGAAGGGCAAAAGTATCGGCTCAATTCCACCTGGTGCCGTCCCAATGATTCGTTTAATGCAACAGCAGGGGGCAACTAGGGAAGATATTATCGCTTTTATCAAAAAAGCGAAAACCAATACCATTTACATACATGGTTAGACATTGTTGTTTAATTTCGTCGTTGTATCCACGTTTTGAATATGATTCTATAAATTGGCGATCGCAATCGACACAGATGTAATTCTGTTTACCACGACGATGCCCGTTCTTACAGTTATGGCTGGATGCACAATATGGACAGTTCATCCCTTAATTATGCAACGCCGCGGATTGATAGCCATTCAGTTTTAGATCCGAAACACCCAGCTTTTGGGAGTATCGACCATCTCAACGAAATTCTCACTCACTATGATTTAGTGATAGCCTCACCCAGCCTAGAAACTGGTGTGTCTATTGATATCAAAGG
>NZ_JAECZA010000209.1:4319-24155 GCF_016056275.1 Dendronalium phyllosphericum CENA369
AGTCTGGGGGATATTTCAGGGAGTGCAACCTGTGAATTCTGTACGGCAGATGTTGGCAAGGCTCAGGGAAACTGTTGACCGTCACATCTGGGTTAGCCAGTACGGTATGGGGACAGGGAAAACGCACCTTATTTTCTAACAAAAACTAATAAGAATTTCAAAGTAATTTGTATAAGTGCGAAACTTGACAAAAAGATAAACAGAATAAATCGATTCTTTTGCAGACGTATAAATTAACTTATCTTTAATCAAAAAACTCTTGTTTAAGGATGAATTACCTAACTATTCAGCCATGAATAAGTTAGCTTACCCCTGAAAATAAGCAACAATCTTAACTAAATTATTGACAAGCTAGTTTACAATAAAGCTAAAACTCTCTCTAAATAGTTATTATCCATTGCTGCCAGAAACTGTTTATTTTTAATTCCGCGTTTGACCCGCTTTTCTTTACCTAAAAGGTTGACTGCTATCTGCCTCATTACTGCAAAATTTTGTGGAGCATTATCTTTTCTAATCCGACAGTCATCTTCTTTTAAAGCTACGTCTAATACCCAATGTAATGAATTTTCTATCCCCCAGTGACTGCGAACAGAGTTAGCAAATTGTTTGGCATTATCTTCAAGACTACTAATAAAATAACGAGTCTCTACTGTTGTTTTACCATTTAATTGCCGGACGGATTCTACCATCCCAATACTATTGAAGCTTGACCAAACTGAATCAGGGTCAAGCTGAGATTGAATTCCTGTTAACATCGCATAATTGCGGATTTCATGACGACCATGCCCTATTTCTTCGGTTTTATATGTGCTATGTTTAAACTCTTGAAAACCTGTACTTATCCCTAATTTAAATAGCTGTTCTACTGACTCATACAGATTACCTTGGTTCTTTTTTACAGTAATTACATAATCTGCATTTTGTTGCGTAATTAACTTCACTATCTCTTTCTGGCATCCGATTGCATCAATCGTTACAATACATCCAGTTAATTCTAAAACCTTTAATAATTCGGGAATTGCTGTAATTTCATTTGATTTTTCATCCACCTTCACCTGCCCCAACACTAATTTATTTGTAGTTGCCCATGCACTTACCATTTGGATTGCATTCTTTTCACTATTTTTGTCATGAGAACCACATAAAGTTTTCCCGTCAATTGCCACTACTTCACCATCCGTGATCTTCTGTACTGATTTCATCCAGTTCAAGAAACATTCTTGAAATTGTTGAGGATTCACTTGTGCAAATACCCTTGCAAATGTGTCATGCGACGGGATGCCATTTGGTAGTTCTAAAAACGTTTTTAACCACTCATATTTTGTGCAGCCATACAGTTCAATTGCTACCCAACTATCTGCTCCACAAATTACTGCACAAATTGCAATGCTTAGAATATCAATTAACTTGTGTCGTTTTGTCCGCTCTACTCTTGGATCTTCCATCTGTGCAAAGTGGTCAGTAATCGTGATTTTGGGCTTGAGCTTCACGCTTTTTGAGACTTTCCTCTTCTACTTTTACAATGACTTTACCATCACAGCCTCATTGCTCAACCTCCATACCCCAGAGCGATCGCTATCTTTCTCAATCTCTTAGTATATATATACTATATTTAGATGCGTTCGCCCTGGTTCGCTACCCGACAACGGCCCAAAATGCCGCGTCCAATTTAACCAATGCTCGACATTAGAAAGAATATCTAAAATACTACGTTCGGGCATCAATTCACGGATTTTTAGTTCTAATTCCTCTACCTCTTTTGGTTGAGGAGAAGCTGCCAGTCGCTTCAGTGAAGGTTCACCCTTGCTATTAATTGTTATTTGTTTATCAACCGCACAAATTTTATCCACCGTCAAAGAAACTTGTGTTAATTCTCGACGTAAATACTCAACAAAATCTTCAGGTTTACTTGGGAAGCCGAGTAAATTACAATACTCTTGTATCAACGGTTGGCATTCGGCTTCAGATAACAATTGGTCGCGGAAATCAGCATAGCTTTGCGACCCAACAACACAAGCATCTCCAGTCTTAAAATCTTCTGCCAGGTAAGAAAAAATACAAATTTCTAGTTGCTGACGTACTAAAACCTGATTTCCCTTAATCTCTGTAAAAATCAAAGACCGCCAATGTTTACCAACAAAATCTAAATCAATTCCAGTTGGTAAATATTTACCCCGTTTGTGCTGGTTATCTAACACAAAATTCAAAGCATCAATGACTGACTCTTCAGCAGAAGTTGAGAGGATATCTAAGCAACTTACCAAATCAAATAATGTTTTACGATGTGGAGAATAAAATCGCCAGACTAAAGGTATATGGTTGTTTGTATTGTAAGCTGCTATCTCTGTAAATTTCTCTAGCAATAAATCTGTGCCACCATGTTCTTCTAATATAACCTGCACCTTATTTCCCAGCACTGCATTATCAGCAGCTTCTTTTGATGCTGTTAATACTTCTTTGAGAGTATTCAATAACTCTTCAGTCTCTTTTAAATGTTTTTCGCGCAATTCCTGTAATCGTTGTTTAGCATTGCTATGAATCTTGTGAATGCGTTTGAGAAACATATCAACAAGATAATCACGAGTTTTAACCTGTGCCTCATACAATAAACATAAAAGTAAAGTTCGGCGTTTGGGCAGATTGATATCTTTAAATTCAGATATATCTAAAGCTCTGGCTTGTGCGGCAAAATACCTGACTTTAGTAGGGGCAATATTAGACAGTAAACGTTTAGCGTTCCCAAAAGTCATTAAAGAATCATATTTAGCTAGAAGTTGCTTCATCCCATTTAATGTGGCACTTCTAGGTGGTGATTTGATTAAATTTAGCGTGGCATTCTCCTGTTGGGAGTCCATATCCCCTACAAGTAATTGGTCTAAATAGAGAATCTCGGTAACGCTAAAACTGCTAGAAACTCGAATAAATAGACGGTTATTAACCATCGCCCGAATATGACAAACCAAACGGTCAAGGGTACTGAATGCTGGTAACTCATACCTTTGTTTCACCAATTCCTCAATTGCCACGTTAATCAAATCAGCAGGATGGTCTTTAACTTCTGCTTGTTGAGCAACCAAAATAGCGATGATTTTTTGGGCAAGTTTATCGTACTGTTTTACCCCTAAATAATCACGAATCGTCTTTTGGTAGGAGTAGCGTTGACGTTCTCGTGGGATTGCTTTTACCCAAGTATGTAAATTTAAACACGACCGTAGATGTCTAATTACCGTGATGGGAACCAGTTCTGGATGGGGAAAATAACCAAGTCGTTGAAAGGATTTTAACATAACAATGAAGCTGAGGAACCCATCATAGCTCTTGGTTTTAGACTTTGCTAATTTGATTTCTTCTAACGTTGGTGTATAAAGTTCTGCAAGCTCTTTAGCATCAGGGAATTGTTTAAATCTGGGATAAGCAGTACGGTCAATTAAGGTCATTTAAGTAATATTTAAAACAGAAAACCGCGAGCAAGCACTCTTCAATTCTTGGCTTCCTCACTGTTCAACCACACAGTATTTTATATTCTTTGTGGTAAACAGCGATAATTGTTATCAAAATATGGTTGCTCACTTTCTCGCTTGCTGTAATTTTTGACCAGAAAATTTCCAGGAATATCAGTCTAAGTTATCAACCTTAGTCAACAGATTAAAAGCAAGACGTGCAGCTTCTTCAGCTTTTTGTGATGTAACTTTTTGATAGCGTAAAGTTGTTTGGATGCTTTCATGACCCATCAATGCACGCAGTTGTTCAATACTAATTATGCCTACGCGCTCTGTGGCAAATGTATGTCGTAAATCATGAATACGAATTCCCTGAATGAGTGAGTGTTTATTGGTAATTTCTCGCCAGTAATCATGCAGTGTTCGGTAGCTCATTCTACTGACTTTCATCGTCACTGGATGCTGTGCTGTAAATAAGGCGGGTGATTGTTTATGTCGGTCGTAATTTATATATTTATTTAGTGCTATCGCCGTAGCTTCGTTGTAAAAACACCACCTTTGTTTATTTCCTTTTCCCAATACTTGAAATTTCCAATTATTCAAGTCTACCGATTCTAGATTTAGTGCCAAAAGCTCACCAATTCTACATCCTGTGTGATGTAATAAATGTACAATCGTGTTAAGGCGGGGGTCATCGGCTACAGCTCTATACAGTATTTCTAACTGTGATGGTGTTAAAAACCGTATTATTTCATCTGTGCGATGTTCACCTTTTTCTCGTGAAGGTGGACGCTGTTTGATTCCCCGAATGGGGTTGGACTTTATGTATCCTTGTTCTACTGCAAAGTTAAATAGGCTTTGCAGTATCGCTTGATGCTTGTTGTGAGTTGTGTATTTTAAATGCGTGAGGGTATTTAAATACTCCACTAATGTTTGACGACTTATAATTTCAATTGGCCAGCTTCCATATTCTTGCAATAATAATCCCAAAGTTAGAGAATATGTCTCCTTGGTACTGAATGCCAGCCCAGGACGTTCTAAAAATTTAACTACGACAGTGGCTAATGTTACTGTCTGTTTCACTGAAATTTGTGTGATTCTCTCAAAGTTTTTTCTGACTCAATCATATATCTTTTAGGCATGAAGCAAGACATCCTTTTATGGATACTTTAAAACTGCCTCGACCCCAAGAATCCCTGGCTGACTATATCAAGCGCATTAGAACATCTGTTGGGATGACTCAGTTTGAGTTGGCTATTGCGGCGGGAATTCATTCTCGGTCTATTGGGAAGATTGAACGGGGATTAACCACCAGACTTAATCGCAAAACACAGCGTGGTCTTGCTGGTGGCTTAGGCATTCCCCAGGAATATCTGGAAGCTGTTGAAAGGGGTGAATCCGTTAAGCCTGTCAGTGCAGTTAAGTTTTGCCCGCATTGCTGGACTCCTGGGACGGCAGCTGATCCCCTCTGGGGTCAAGTTAGGGCTAAGTTTTGTTATCTGTGCGGTATGCAGTTGCAGACGAGTTGCACTCACTGTGGGGAGTTAGTTGTGTCACTCAAGTATAAATTTTGTCCTATGTGCGGACAGCCTTATAAACAGAAAAGTCAAAATCGCTAAAACCTCGGCATAGCAATCGTTTCTAGAGCATCTTGCAGCTTTTTACACGTATCTCGGCTTCACGTCGTATTAGTGCGGCTTTGGAGGCTAGCCGTAATCAAACTAAAAGCCAACTCTCAGGCATCCTCGCAAGACTCAACGCGACTCAATAGCGATGATTTGACACTGCTTGAGTGCTTAGTCATTCGCTTTTGTAGGATGAACTACTTCTCAAGAATTGCTGTTAGTTTGGGTGCGCTTGCTGCTGTAATTTTGCCCTTACATTACTTGGTATATCTGCCAATCGTAGAACATTCAAACTATCAGCAATATCTCAAACGAAAGTCAGCTATTGAGCAATACGTAAGAACAATGGAGTATCACTGCACTCAAATATTTACCCCATCAAAAGAGTATCGCTGTGAAAAATTCAATCAAGCTCAAAAATCAGGTAACTTCCAAATCTCGCAACCTAGAGCGCCAATTAAAAACTAAATTCAATGCATCTACTAACTTAGTAGTCAGAGCGCTGACAGGTGATAAAACAGCCCTGAAGCTGATAGGACAAATGGGTAATGACGGGGCAAAGATTAGTGAATTCGCCCCACAAGTAAGAGAACAAATGCTAGCTGCCATCAAGGGGACTGAAGACTTAAATATAGTCCTCAGCGACATTTACAAACAGGCTGGTGTAAGCGGCGAAAAGATTGAAAGAGCAGTGCAGTCAGTAATTTTAGCTGACACTCATCTAGCGAATATCTTAGAAGAAATGAAGCTTGATTTCGCTTCATCTCAGGATAAAGAAGCACTACGCCATCAACAAGCGACAGACCACATCAAGCTGAAAGCCTGGGTAGATAAGCATATGCTGCAAGTTGATGGCGAATATAAGATGTTGCAGACAGAATTACAGACAGATATTAGACAACAAACAATTGACCTGCAACATGATAAAGAATTGGGCAAATATTACTTAGAAATGGGTGATAACGCTCGTGATAATTTCAAGCCGAAGAAGCAATATGCTCTGCGTTCGATTGTACAAAAAATCAAGGATGCTCTAATAGCTTTCTGACAGTTCAAGCCCGACAGTCACCGCATAAAGTTACTGTCGGGCAAATAAATATCTTGGTGTTAAGATGACATACGATATTGAGAACAACACTGAAGAAGTAATCAGCGAAATCGCTCCCGATACGCCATTACCAAAAGACTTGACAGAACATCTCGAATCACGCAAGCAGCACCGTAAAGATGTTATCAATACAACTGATAAATTGACTCGATTCTTTGTCGGCTGGTCGCTAAATTCTACAGGATTCTTGATAGCTAAATATCTCTTAATAACTGGCGGTGGCGTTAACTTGTGGCTGGCAATTACGCTTTCGTTTTCTATATGCAGCGTTGGCTCTCTGGCTGGGTTAACGGGCTTGAGAATTAATTACAACAGTGACGGACTAGAGGTAGATAATATGCAAAATCTGTTTAAAACTGCTGGTGGTTTGGTGTTTGCTGGTATCACAACTTGGCTAGCAGTCAAAGACTATCAATATTTTGAGAATTTGACTAAAGAAACAGTCACCCAAATTAATCAAGATATTCAAACTATTGAAAAACAAAATCCGCAATCAGACCCTTGGGTAAGTATTGCAGTCGCGGTGGCTTTATTCATTGGTTCCATTGCAATCATTTTTAGGGTACGAGAATGAAACAAGGTGTTGTCGAGTTAGCGCTGGCTAGTGTGTGTGGTGTAGCTGCAATCATGGGGCTGGCAACATCGCAAACACGCCAGCCTTACGACCTGACACAAATTCAATTTTGCCCAAGGTCAGCGAATGGTGTAGAGAGTCAAGCAACCCTAGATAAGCGTTTTTGCAACCAGCCGCGTTATGTCCTGACTGAAGAATGGCAACGCTACGGGTTGTATGGCAGTATCATTCCCTATAAGGGAGATGCAATTCAATGGGTGCGTGACTTACCCACAGATAACCCTAATCAGTTGCTTGGATATGGAATTGCAGTTATTGGGCTATGGGGTATTGTGGGTTGCTTGCTCGTGCGTTGCTCCCGCCTCAAGCGCACGGATTACGAATTGGGAGAACTTGAAAAGACTGGCGACTATGCAATTTGGCAGCAAAACAAGCACAAACGAGAAGTTAAGCAGCATTCGACCCAGCTTTACACTGAGCGCCTTCAAGATGGGCTGTCAGGACTGGACACAGAAGAACGCTTTGCGTTGGGATTGACTGACTCAGACAACGAACGCGCTAAGGCACGTATTCAGCTTGAGGACTTTATGAAAGCCCGTGCTGTTAATCATTCTGTGATGGATAAAACCATTGCGGAGAACCTGCGGGATAAAGCCAAGGCTGATATTGAACGCGGCAAGATTGAGGGTAAAACCAAAAGCGCGATCGCAAACAGTGACAATCATCCTTTGACTGACCAACGCCTCATCAGTGATTTAATCGAAGCACTCAAGAATCATGAGGACGGCTGGCTGTGGAAGGTTATCGATAATCAAAAGCCCATTTGGGTGTTAGGAGAAGCTGGAAGCGGTAAATCAACCCTAGCAGCTTCGATTGTCATGCTCAGAGAATATCTGTTTGATATGCCTTTATATCAGCTGATAGACGCTCACGCTGGGGAAAATTTAAGAAACGCATGGAAATATTTAAGTCCTCAGTTAATAGCGCAAACAGAAGAACAGATAGGACAAGCCTTTGATGATGCCCGCGAGCGCTGGCTAGACAGAATTAATAATCAACCCGACAAGCAACCGCAACAGTTACTAGTTGATGAATTCACTAACTATTCTGAATCAGACATCACAAAGGAGCCTGCCAAAAAGTTTGTTAAAGCATCTCTTAGTGACCCTAGAAAAGCTGAAGAAAGATTAGTTTGTATCGCCCATTTCTTCACTAATACTGCTGTTGGTGGCAGTGATGGAACTGCCAAAGGTAGAAGCAGAGGAACTATTCAAATTGACCGCAAAACTGCTGATGGTAAAACACCTTTAAAGGTTGCAATAGTTAACGGGTTAAATAATTCCGATGGGGATGCAGAAGTAGATAAAAAGGTGACAATTCCTAGTTGGTTGACTCCTGAAAGCATTCACAAACATTTCAACGGCCAGCCAATTGATTTTGATGATTAATTGTTAGAGAACTAATTCCTTAGCTATTAAGAACTGGGGTAGCGCGGGTGGCGCAGCGGAGTGTGGGGGGCGGGCTGCTGAGTTTTGGCTACTCTGTGAGTGGATTTCTGCCCGTTCCCCACACCACCCGCTCTAGGGGAGAAAGTAGCGAAGCTGCTATCAGCCGCCATGCAACGGCTGAAAACGCTACCCAGAGAGAGTTTCATCAAAATTTTTCAACTTTTACCCGAAAATGAGATTTTGACCCATTGGATGCACACTTAAAGGTGTACCATTTAAACCTCACTGATTTTTACAGTCGGAAACCCGCATGGCTACGTTAATAAATGCAGTACCAAATAGCCTAAGCTTCAATTGGCACACCCAAAACAAGCTTTTTCTGAAGATTTCGGGTTAAAGAGCTATTTTATTTTTAAAACCTTTACGTAACAAGACTTTCAGGCGTTGCGTGGCGGCTCATAACAGGCTCGCTACTTTTACCCCCTCTAAACTCAGTGTCCCCAGTTCGGTGGGGTCTTATAATGTCTCAGTGACTACATTGGTGAATGTACTCAAGTTATGGGTTAGAGACGGAGTTCTTTAATAAATGCCTCGATTGCTTTCCCCCCTGCTGACTGCCTGCCTACTTTGAGTTTGGCAAGAACGCGATCACGGATTGAAAGGTAATCTGGTTCTACAGAGTTACCTGTCGCCTCCTGTAGCTCTTGGTTTTCAGTTTCTAGCTGTTGTGAGTATGAGCGCAAAAGATCAAGTTCTTCTTGCAGCTGTTGTACTTGTTGTTTGATGTCTACAGTTGTAGACGCAAACGTAGACCTTCCTAAAAGACCCTTCAAGAATCTTGCAGGTGTTTGATTTATCGAATCATCTTCTGGAAACTGTAGCGCTTGCAATGCCTCAAGCTTAACATTTTTAATAGGATTAAATGATTCTAAGTACATTTGTATGTACAGCCTAATATTATTGATGTCAGATTCGACCTTAGAGATGCCACAACCTTCATCATTAAGTTTCTCCACAATTGAATTATGAAATTCATCAAACTTTGGATCTTCCCCATCAGTTCTAAGTAAGTTTTCTCCAGCAACGATTGACTCTGAGTAGGATTCAAGTTCACTAAAATATATACTTCCTGTTCTCTGAATACGATTTTCTAAAAAGGCAGTAATAATTTCTCTAACTCCTTTTGGGACAAAGGGATCTGTCTTAACTTTTGTTACAAAGTTACTCAATCTCAATAATTTTTCTGGATAAAGCACTCCAAATGGGTACTCTCCAAGCTCTAAAATATAATCTTTATTTTTTAAAAAAACTTCATTTATATGATCAACACTATCTCTAATTGAATTAGATTTTGCCCAATAATGGGGAGATGTAGAGTCAAATTCACTGCTTAAATAATTAGAAATTTCTTCGAGTTTAGCTATAACTTTTTTTTGATATTCCGTATTGACTGTGTTAAGTAAACCATTCTTAGCACTTCGATATGTAAGAACAGTAACACTAGCTGCTGTTATATAAAAGCTTATTTGAACTATCTTGAGAATGTCATCAATAGTTAGCCCAATCTGGGACATATTTACTCCTTTAAGCTAAATATTTAAGCTATGTATATTACACTATAATGTGCTTCAATCACGATGCCGAGAATCTCATACCAAGTCGTACATAAAGGCGCAATTTGTGTATTATTTAAGTTACACTGTGAGTGTGTTAGTCTCTCAGAAAGTTAACATATTCAATGTAAAAGTATTTATGAGTAAATTTAATTTTTTATTTCTAAGAGGCCAACAGAAATAGATGCAGAAGCTATTCCCATTGAGCAACAACGAGCAGTAGATTTATATAGTTGTCTGAGTCAAGCGAGTGCTGCCGAAGCTGTAACCTAAATTTGATATCACGTATTGATAGTAACGATTGATCAAGCGTGGGTATAGAAGGAAGTACAGACAAGTCGGGCAAGCTACTTACCATCCTATATAAGCTAGATTTATCAATCGCCATTTGTAGAGAATTTTTCTGCGCTTGAAAGATAAGTAATACTTAACCGACCCAAAAATGGAGCGCCTATTCACGAAGGTGTCGGCTTTTGGGAGAATGTGTAGTGTCCAGAAAATAACGCGTAAAGAGGACAGTTATCCCAAACAAATGACGACCACCCCGCCAGGACGTAAACCTAACAAGCATTACAGGTCTAGAGAATACCTTACACCAAGCGAAGTGCGATCGCTACTCGATGCTGCACTTAATCGTAAAGCCCGTTATGCCCACCGCGACTACATGCTGATGCTGATGATGTTTCGCCACGGGCTGAGGGTGGGGGAAGCTGTAGGTGAGGCGTGTGGCTTGCGTTGGGATGCAGTGATGTGGGGTGAACGCCAGATTTTCATCACTAGAGAGAAAGGTAGCGATTCTGGGGTGCATCCTTTGAGAGACGATGAATTGGAATTACTCAAAAAGCTGAGGGAACAGTACCCTGATAGCAAATATATTTTCGTGTCAGAGCGTGGTGAAGCCATGTCTACTGATGCAGTGCGAAAGCTGCTTGGGCGGCTGGCGGCACAGGCTGGGCTTGATATCAAAGTTCACTGTCACATGATGCGCCATGCTTGCGGGTACTATTTGGTGAATCAGGGTTACAACACCAGAGAGATTCAAGACTTTCTCGGACACCGCGATATCAAACACACTGAAAAATATACCAAGCTGAATGCTCGACGCTTCCTGAATTTTGATTGGGGTGATTTGTAAAAATCTTTGCTCAGAGCGACCCAAGACATTGCAGCGCTAAAGCCCGATGGCGTACCCGCCCGCTCAAAGAGCGATCGCTGCCATGACGGGAAAGGGGATTTTCACAACATTTCATCAAAATCACTAGAAAACAGCTTTACAAGCGAAATTTGATATGACGACAATTTTTACTTATGATTTGTTAAAACGGAAAATGAAACAAGAAACATTTACTATTTTGTCCAGAGTGTACGACCAACTACAGGAGATAG
This sequence comes from Dendronalium phyllosphericum CENA369, assembly GCF_016056275.1. GTDB lineage: Bacteria > Cyanobacteriota > Cyanobacteriia > Cyanobacteriales > Nostocaceae > Dendronalium > Dendronalium phyllosphericum. The sequence goes on from NZ_JAECZA010000209.1 coordinate 15,514, forward strand.
CAGCACAATTGTACACAGCAGCAGAAGTAGCATTACAAAATAATGATTTTGACGATGCTAGTTTGCTTCAAAGTAGAGCGGATAAAATTTATGAAGAAGCTGAAAATATAGACACCTTGATAATTGAACTGGAGGAGAGATGAAAACTGTAGAACAATTAAAAACTCGCATTCAAGAACTAGGTAGACAAGCTGCACAGTTCAGTCAACAAGCTGTTGAAATTAGTAAAACGAACCGTGAACAAAGTAAAACTTTAATGCAACAAGCTAAAGAAGCTAGTAAAAGATGTCAATTATTAATACAAGAATTAAAAAGACAAAGTAATTAATTAAATAGCTCTAAAAACTCTTTAACAACTGCTGAGGGGTTTTCATTGCATTGTTCTGCTGAAAATCTAACTGTAGAAATACCTTTCAATACAAAAAAAATTATGGACTTTGTTAAAAGCAGCCAGCTACACTGCTCAAAACTCGAAAGCGTGATTGCCATCAAACCTCACCCTGGACAATCTTTGCTAAGTAACTCTGCTTGTTGCAGTACCGTCACCATCGCCTTCTCCTGCTTTTCCGGTGATAACCATATTTCCGCAGCAGGCGCTTGACTAATCGGCGTAGATTCGCTTTTCCCGTTCCGGCAAATGGATGTATTTAGTCAGATAGATATTTTATAAGTTACTTTAGCCTAATACGCATGTTCTAGATTTAGTTGTTTTTTATATGCCTCCAGAGAAACTGCCAACTGTCTTCATGTATGTGCCTGAGCAATGGGACTATGTTGATCGATTTGCTAAGTGGCACGGGCCACCTTTTCCAGCAAGCCCAATGTTATCAAATGGACTGCAAGCTATTAGCGACCATCGCAATAAGCTTAAGACTGTTGCAAAGATAGCTAATCAACTATTTCCTGATCTCATAGAGGAGCGTAGCCAGTTTGACAAACAAGGTTACTCAAACAATGCTAAAGCTCATGAATTTACGGCACTACTAGAGACTTTGGTATGTGAACTCTATGCTTGCCTTGATGGTTTACGTAGTACTATCTACGGAATTTATGAGGGTATACAAAGCGTACAAAGGAAATCTACTGAGCGACTTTTCAAGTATGCAGCAGATAAAAAGTACGGTGATGGTTTCCCGCCTGAAATTTGTACTCTATTGAAACTTGCTTACGAAGATTGGTTTTTAGATATTCGGCGTATCCGCACTGAGTTAACACATGGCAGGGTAGGTACTTGCTCAGTACAAGAAGGGTCGAAAATCTCGTATATGCATATTGGCCTTGGTACAGGAACAAGGGCATTTATTATTGATGACATTATTGAATGGATTAATACTTACATAAAACATATAAATACCTTGTTAAATGAAGTTTGCAAGTTTTGGCTCGATCAACTTGAGCCACGAGAAGTCATAGAGACGTGTGGAATCCATAGAGGAAGATTTATGGGCAGAGCTATCATAGTCACTGAACCTGTAACTCAGGATTCAGGACTTTGCATTTTTCGTCACATGTACGAAGAAGAACCTGAACTAGCTTGCCCTCTACGATTCACTTGTGCAGCTTATGAGCGGGTAGGTAATAAATCTCGTGAAATTTGCGAACGCCTAACTCAAGTTTAGTAAAAACTGTATAACAATATAGAAAGCTTATGTAGGAAACGCTTTTAGCTAAACATTGGAAAATTTTTCCGTTGCTATGTAAAGGCGTAAAAGTCGGGATTTGATAGTTAATCGACATCGGGAGCAAAGCACCAACGGTAAGGCATTGAGTCACCAATGAGCCAAAAGTGCGATCGCCCTCGTCGGCGGTAAAAAAGACTATCCCAACAACAGCAGGCGAGGTTGTCGGGTTTGGGAATAGTTGCGGGTTTGGGAGCTATGCCGGAACAAGTTCACTCATGAAGCTCCCAAAACAGTCGCCGGCATACACTCCCTAACCGGGGTTCAGCCAGGATACCTGTAAATTGGGACACGTTGTAAACAAATATTACGCAACGTAGTTTAGTAATTTACGCGCCTTGCCCAAAAATGGTAGAGGGATATTCAAATTTTTGTACGCTAAAATCAATTCTTCACGCTATTCAGTCCCTTAAACTTGCCCATAAATGAGCTTTTTTGGTGATGTTTTCACAAGAGAGGACACGCTCAATCCGGTATCGAAATAACGTAAAATCAAGGGTTTTCCAACTTTTGCGTAACATAACTTTACAACGTGTCCCAATTTGCGCGTATCCCGGCTGAACCCCAAGTTAAGGGTCAGTAGGCGTTACCTTAATCGTCATCTTTCCGGTGGGTTCAAACTGAATTTCATCTGCTACATATAAACTCTTGACAGCCACTGACCGAATTGAACGCAGTCGTTGCTGATTCATTACCGTTGCCAGGTCTACATTTGCTTGCCCCAACTTGGAATCTACTAACTGAAAAGCATTTAATGGAATACCCGACCAAGTGCTTTGCTTTGCATGTGCGTGATCATCTCCCCGAATGACCAGCCGCCCATCGCTACGATAAACCAGAGAACCTCGTCTGAAGGTTACTTGCTGAATCTGGGCAATCTGGAGTGAACGAGAGTCACTATTGCGGGAAATTTGAATTGTTTGCCCTTTTGAGTCAAATGCTGTTACCTTTCCTGTCACTGAACTCGTATTCTTTAACACCACATCCACAGTATCGGGTAGCGCCAAAGGAATCGGCTTGTTGTTTGCCGCCTTCTGCGTCTGAGCTATTTCAGTAGTGCTTGTCACCGCTTGAACGTCTCCTACCGTCCCAGCTAAAGCAACCACTAATGCCAAACTCAGTGTCTTGAAAAAAACTTTCATATATCCAAGTTAAACTAACGAGATGGGGATTAACGCTCAAAAGCTGGGTCAGTTTCAATAGACCACTGCTATCAATATAGAATCATTTGAATTACTCTAAATTCCAGAAGTTTTTTCTAGATATCGTTTGTAAACGAGATACTAGTTTGAAATACTTCTTGAGTCCCTTCAACCTTCAGTAGCTTTTGTCACTATCATGTCCTCAAACTCTCAAAATTCCTCTACTACCAATCTTCTTGGAAGCTTTGCTGGTCTTGTCGGCATCTTTAGTATTTTTCTTTACTTTCTTGGCTGGATATATCGCTGGGCTTACTTTGAATTCTTTCTAATAGAAGTTACTTCCTTAAACTTACCAATACAGTCATTTTTACTAGTACCACTTCAAGCTATCTTGGGAGACCTCTGGATTTTTTTTCGGGCTATACTAGTTTTGATTGTCACTGTTTTATTGATTAAAGCCACTATTTGGTTGATTAGCTCTCTAAAGGCAAGCACCGCACCTGGCACGTCACAATTACCCATCAGCAGATTTACGCAAAATTTACACAGTTTTTGGTTGTTTAGACCGTTGCGTTCCTTTGCTCAACTTTTACCCAAGCCTTTACGTTATGAAATCGTTGTTGTTCTCTGGATTTTAGCTGCTCTGTTTTGGATAGGACGTTGGCAGGGTAATGCTGATGCTTACCGAGATGCACTCAACAACACCTCCACCAGACCCATCGTTACTTTAGTTAGCCCTAGTGACAAGATAGCTTTGGGTCGTAATCTGGATGACTTATTGATCAACCCCTCTTTGAAGGGTTCTCGCATTATTGGGGATGTAGAACAGTTTAGGCAAATTCTTGGTCGGGAAACAAATGATAACACTAATCCAAAGCAGCCCATTGTTTGGCGGTTACTAATTGAAAATAACAATTGGGTTTATCTGTTCCCTGCTATGCTTCCTGGGGGAAAACCTAATCAGCGTCCTCCAGTGTTAGCAGTTAACACAGGTGATGGTCGAGTGCAGTTGCTGATTCTTAGTCGTCCCAAGGTGCTTCTTTAGGATTAGTGGCTGCTAACTTTTTACATGAAAGCTTACCCTGCATCACCGATGAGGACAAAAGGTGACCAAAAGAAAGGATGAGGAAGGATTCCATCATTATTAATTTGACTCAATTTCGCCTGACGCAATGCTTCACCCTTGCTCATCCCCTTCTTTAGATTTTGGTAAAACTGCGTCATGATAGCCTTAGTAGTTTCGTCATCTGCACTCCAGAGACTAGCAATTACAGAGCGGCTCCCAGCACGTTCAAATAAATAAGCAAGACCTGCAATTTCTTCGCCATTAGAATTAGTTTCTAAAGCTGTTTGACAGGCACTCAAGGTAATTAAGTCCACATTTTGCAGTCCTAACAAAGCAGCATCAGCTATATTATACATTTGGTCAGCAAACAGCAAGGTGTTTTCTTTTAATCCCAACTTAGGACAGCCACCTTTTTGGAAACAGCCATGTGTTGCTAGGTGCAACAAAGAAAAACGTGGAGATTGGATTTTGAATTTATCAAGTGTGGCTTGACTGTTTATATAAGCTTCACTACCAGGGAAAATTCGAGTAATACTTTTTACCTCTTCTTCAGATCCTCTTAGTTCCAGGGGTTCTTTCGGAACTGGGTTGCCAAACGCCAGTACCTTTTTTGTAGATGCAGGCGGACGCATACCTCCAACTTTCAAAGAGCGAGTAGATAGGCGAGTTAGGTAGCTAATAGGATATTTTTGAATGAGGTATTTGTCAGTTTTGCCGTCATAGAGCGCTTCAAAGGGAATGTAGCGGAGTTTGCCAGTGACAATAAAACTGAGTTGTTTGGGGTTAGTTGCTTGAATTTCAGCTTCAATTGGACGAATCAGCAGATCGTAAAGTTTTTCTAAGCTGTCGTATTTATCATCAAAACGGTTAGTTAAAAAAGTATAAGTTTGTATCAGTATGGCATCAAATTTAGCGGGGTCAACAGGTATTTTTTTTACTGTTAGCTTGTCTCTAGTTAAAATAAACAAGGCTACTGTCTTAGGGACGTTTAAAATTTGGGTTAGAAAAACAGGCTGAATAACCGTTGTACCAACTGGAATACTGGCTTGTAGTTGAGAAATGTCAGTGGGTTTGGTTTCAAACAAGTCTGCTGCTTCTGGAAATCGATTTCTGATGTTTTCGGCTTGTTGATTAAGCTGTCCCTGTAATTGATTAACCCGTTGAGATAGTTCTGGCGAAAATTTCTGTTGCAATTGTTTTTGCAAGCTGTTTAGTTGGAGGTTCTTTTGATTCCATTGAGCAAGTGCTTTTTGTGCTTCTGGGTTGGCAACTTTGGCGTTAACAAGGCGAGAATAATCAGCTAAGTCAGCTACGGTAGCAAGATTTGCCCACTGAAAAGCCTGTTCTGGCTGGTTTTGTTTGATAAGTAAGTCAACAAGGGCAATTGGTGTACTTTGTTTGCTTTCTAAAAAAGTTTTGCGATTTTCTCGTCCTACACCGCCACGAAGTTGTAAAATAATCCTGACAGATTTCTCCCAAGTTTTGATAGCTTCAATTGGCTGTTTTGTATCTAGGTAGATTTTGCCTATGTTACTTAACGTAGTAGCTTCCCCTCCCCTGTCTCCGACTACCTGCCATAGAGGTAGTACCTGATTGTAGTACTCAAGTGCCTTTTGCTTTTCTCCTAAACCTGAATAGACTAAGCCAAGATTATTGAGGGTGGCGGCTTCCGTTGACTTGTCGCCCACTAGACGTACTAGGGGTAAAGCCTGATTGAAGTACTCAAGTGCCTTCTGCTTTTCTCCTAAATCTGAATAGACTAAGCCAAGATTATTGAGGGTGACGGCTTCCCCTGACTTGTCGCTCACTGCACGTCGTAGGGATAAAGCCTGATTGAAGTACCCAAGTGCTTTCTGCTTTTCTCCTAAATCATCGTAGACATGGGCAAAATTATTTAGGGTGGTGGCTTCCCCAAATTTGTCGCCCACTGCACGTTCTAGGGGTAAAGCCTGATTGAAGTACTCAAGTGCCTTCTGCTCTTTTCCTAAATCATCGTAGACAGCGCCAAGATTATTGAGGGTAACGGCTTCCCCAAATTTGTTGCCCACTGCACGTACTAGGGGTAAAGCCTGATTCAAGTACTCAAGTACCTTGTACTTTTCTCCTAAATCATTGTAGACTAAGCCAAGATTATTGAGGGTGGCGGCTTCCCCTGATTTGTCGCCCACTGCACGTTTTAGGGATAAAGCCTGATTCAAGTTCTCAAGTGCCTTCTTCTTTTCTCCTAAATCATTGTAGACTTTGCCAAGATTATTGAGGGTGGTGGCTTCCATTGACTTGTCGCCCATTGCACGTACTAGGGGTAAAGCCTGATTCAAGTTCTCAAGTGCCTTCTGCCTTTCTCCTAAATCATTGTAGACTTTGCCAAGATTATTGAGGGTGGAGGCTTCCCCTGATTTGTCGCCCACTGCACGTTTTAGGGATAAAGCCTGATTCAAGTACTCAAGTGCCTTCTGCTTTTCTCCTATATCTGAGTAGACAGCGCCAAGATTATTGAGGGTGGAGGCTTCCATTGACTTGTCACCCACTGCACGTTCTATGGGTAAAGCCTGATTCAAGTACTCAAGTGCTTTCTGCTTTTCTCCTAAATTATCATAGACTTTGCCAATAACCGTGAGTGTGAGAGCTTGGTGTGCCAAATCGTTCAATTGTTGCCATAGTTGTACCGCCTCTTTCCATTTTAAGATAGCTTGACGCAGTGATTCTGCTGTTCCTTGCTTATAAAGTATTAATCCCTCTCCTAAAGCTTGTTCTGCGGCACGCTTTGCATCTTGTTGCGTTGTTGCTGACTGTTGTCCTATCTGTAACCCTGTATTTAGAGGTGTTGCACCTGCCGAATCAAACAGCAAAACTACACTCAGCCAGAAAGTTAAACTGTAGCGTTGAAAATTTAGTAAAAAGTACCATAAATTCCACGGAAACTTTGCGCCTCTGTTCACTTTTCACCTCAACCGCTAATTAGCTACAACGATACTGATCACCAGAAGAAATTTTGTGGTTATTACACTATTTATTTGTCTACAGAAATATTACGGTATTTTACTGATTTTACCAACTTAGGGTCAATTGTTGGTATTTGAGTGACGAGACTAATGTGTCTATTTTTAGAAAATAATTATGGTTCTCCCAGAGTAGTTATATGAAAATAACATAAATAAAATAACCATCAATAAAACTACATAAAGTAGTGCCATAAGCCTAGTATTTAAAGGCAATACAGAAGTAATTGAGAATATAAAAAACAAAAAAGCTTGAAAATAAAACAATTGATTTAATAAAATGCCATCTAATCCCCTACTTCATTTTATTACTAAAGTTATTAATATTGAAGATATCAAGGTTGTAAATTACGATTTTATCACGGAGGATGAAATCGTAGTCGAAATCCAGAACCAGTCAAAATTTAGTCAATGTCCTCGCTGTGGAAAAACAACCAATAAAACCCATCAAAATCATTGGTATATGGTCAGAGATATACCGATGAGTGACTATCAAGTAATTTTAAAAGTAAATCGTCGTCAATTGAAATGTACAGAATGCCAGAAAGTGTTCAGTGAAGAACTGTCTTTTGTAAAAACCAGAAGAACTTATACCAATTTAATGTGAAGCTGCATAGAAAAGAGCTTCTAGGATAAAGTTATAAGAAGAGACAGAAGTTACTTGCTCAAAAGTAAGTTGGTCGAATATTTCTTGGATGCGCTCGCGTAAAGCTTGTAAAGAAGAAAAAAGTTGATTTTTGAGTGGTTTTTTGAGGAGTTGCCAAAGCCTTTCAATGGGATTGAGTTCAGGGGCTGAAGGTGGTTGAAACCTAGCGTGGCAAAACTTACTAGAGAGGAGTGGAAATTCTGTAATCTTGACCTTGTAGCAAAATAATGGTGCAGAAACTTGGCAAGAAAAAGTCTAAAACCAGAGGCAACATCTTTTGAAGTACTCGATTGTGTTCAAAAAAAACTAGAAGCGCAAAGTTTGCTAGAGGAGTAACTTCTCAAGAGTATCCAAGAAAGCTTCAGGATTTCGACGGAATCGAAGTTGTTGAATGCGATGGAGTTGATGTTGGCGTAAATCAGAGCGTAATTGTTGCCAATTCTGTACGCAAACCTGAGCCAAATCCTGGGCTGTAAAACAATGAAGTGCAGTAGCAATGGCTGAAGCTAATTGAACTGTGCCTCGAATTACAATTGATGAAGCAGCGACTTTACGACCAGTACAACGACGTTGATGATGTCGTAAAACACCAAAAGCCTGTTCAAGGTCATTATTGGTTCGAGGTAAACCTTCAACATCATAACAATGAAAAAGTCCAGACCAATAACTACGAGTAATCTTTAAGAAATGAGTAATACCAGGCTCTAAAGAACCTGCTTTACCTTTCTGATGTGACATGGAATCGAGTAAAAATTGAAAACTTTGTTTGACTTCAATTGCATCAAGGCCAGTTTCGTTGTTTAGAATCTCTGCGGCTTGATAAATCCAGTTATAAGCAACAGTAATTGGAGCAAATAAAGATGCTGTTTGTTCTAGTCCTTTGGAAACAATTTGTTTGAGCTTGATTAAGGGTTTTGGTAAGCCCCTTTTTTAGCCACCCGTTCTAGACTTGCTTCAATTAAACTTAGACGTTCTTGTAGTTTTAATCCAGAAGCGTCTAGGGGTGGACGACCATCATTCGTCAAGGAACCACGTACAGCTAAACAATATCCACGAACCACTTCAGACGTAGCTTGGTCACACTCATTAATACTACGTTCAATCTGGCGT
>NZ_JAECZA010000029.1 GCF_016056275.1 Dendronalium phyllosphericum CENA369
ACACCCCACACCCCACACCCTACACCCCTCCCCAACGGGGCTTGGTAATGCAGCCAAAAGTCTATCCAAATCCTAACAAATATTAAGTTCCGATCTCGAAATGGAAATGCACCGGGAAGTAACTCACGGTGCATTTGTTTTATTGCGCTTTGTTTAGTAATAAGGAGTGGATGAGAATATCTGTCCTTTTCTCCTTATCCTTTATCCTTTCATTTGGATGCCAGAACTTCTGATACCGCTGCGTGTGCCAATATAACATTAGGTTCGCCTTGGAGAGCAGCATAGTATTTTCTAGCAAAGGTATTACCTTCTTCTGACGGCGTAATTAGCATCCGCGCATCAGCACTCAAATTTTGGATATCTTCTAGCGTTATGGGTTCGTCTGCTGCCAGCATGACATCGATTCTTACAACTAACTCAGAAATGCGATGCAGCCAAGCAAATTGTCCATCGTTAATTACGAGTTGCAGCAGTTCTCCGCTCGATACTCGTCCGCGTACCTGTTCGTAAGCAATGCGTTCTGTGTTAAGTAACACTTGGTGAAGGCGTAGCAATTTGTTTCGCAGATCGCGTAGATGCTGATGTTGACTTATTCTTTGTTGAAGTGTATTAGAAGTCAATGGAATCCTTCCTCCCATTACGATAATCTTTAAAAGCTTGAATAATTTCTTCTTCAGTATTATTTACAAATAAACTATAACGAACAATTAATTTGCTGAACTACAGTCGCACTTAATTGACGTGTGAAGTGCAGTTCAATACTCGCTGTTTAGGTTTTTACTTTGCTAGATAGTTTCTATATATGATTAGTCATATATTAACATAAAAACATATACGATTGAACAGATATAGTTTCTACTACTTTACGTTCGGAAAACCGTCTATGTCGCTGGCACACACAATTCTAGGTTTCCTTCAGCAAGAAAAAATGACAGGTTACGATCTGAAAACAAGCTGTTTTGATCGCTGCATTGCTCACTTATGGTCTGCGGATCAGGCTCAGATTTATAGAACGCTGGATAAACTTGTTGATTGTGGTTGGATTACTTGTACTGTTGAAATTCAGCGCGATCGCCCTAACCGCAAAGTCTATAGTATGACTGAAGCCGGAAAAGCTGAGTTAATTCGATGGTTGCAATGTCCTCAACCATTACCGACGCTGCGAGAACCATTACTAGTTCAGTTATTTTTTGCCGCACAGTTATCGAATGAAGCGATCGTTCAATTGCTAGAACAGCAGCTTAGTGTACGCAATGAAAAGCTGGCTAAATGTCAAAAGATTCAGTTACCGATGCTTGGCGATCGCTTTACTAGCCGCGAGCAAATGATGCAAAAGCTCGTACTAGATTTTGCGATCCGAAGAGAACAAACTTACATTGATTGGCTAATGACCGCTATTGATGTTATTCACCACCAAGGAGATGAAAGAGTAGAAAACAGAGAAGTTAACTGACAATTAATTCAATAACGTCTGAACGCGAAACAAAGCAATTTAGACGCGCACTAAACTGTATTCCCTATTATTAGTATAGTTTAACGAATCTACATCTGTTTAAATATTGTTGAGTAAATAGCGTCATTATTTGCTCATCCTGTGTGCGAGAAGGTAATGCCAACTCTATAGATTCAAAATTATAAAGACATTTCTATTTGCTGAAGTTCTTCATATCAACCACCACTTGTAGAACAGACACAATAAGACTGCGATCGCGCCTCAGCAGTACTTATTAAGAAATTATAAAAAATAAAGTATCTAATTGTTACATGTAACACAAGTATCAGATTCTACTTTGCAAGTCTCTTGGAGGCGATAGCAAGATACTAAAGCTACCAAACATTAGAATACTTTACGGGTATACATCGACAAAAATGTATTGAAATGTTAAAACTGACACTTAAGGTCAGATTTCTTTTTGCAAAGCGTTGGCTTACAACCAAGCAACCAATTAATTACCGTCCGCGTGCGTCTTTGGTTTAATCCAGGAAGAAAAGAATCTCTTTATCTTGTACCAGGTGCTTATGCCCTAATTTTGTGTGTTTATCCATCACTCTTAGCAGCACTGGCAATGACCCGTGAAAAAGAGCAAGGCACAATTATTAAGCTTACGCTGCTAGCATCAGTGCTGCTGAACTTTTATTAGGCAAGGGTCTGGCCTACGTACTAATTGCTATTGGTCAAACTCTATTTATTATGTTTATAGGCTCACTCATTTTTGGGCTGCACTTGGTGGGCAACCCAACACCATTATTTATTGCTACTTTAATTTTTTTAATGTCTAGTGTCATGTTCGGCTGTACGCGAGAAAGAGTCTGGAACGCTAGAACAGTTGTTGATGACTCCTGCGGAAAATTGGGAAATCTTATTAGCGAAACTTTCACCTTTGTCTATTTTGTTGTTGGGTGATGTTGTTTTAGTTCTCTGTTTAGCCCGCTTTATTTTTGGGCTTCCCTTACGGAGTGATATTTTTCTTTGTTTACTATTCTCAAGTATTTACATTTCAATCGTAATTTCTCTGGGCATCCTCATCGGGACGATGCTACAAAATCAGCAGCAGACTCAACTTATAGCTTTCTCTATCAATGTACCGTTGGGGCTACTCTCTGGTGCGATTACGCCTGTAGAGAGTATGCCATCACTGTTTCAGTACGCATCTTTGCTAAATCCGCTACGCCATTACATCACAATTGTACGTAACTTACTCATAAAGGGTGTTGGTATTGATGTAGTTTGGCCAAATGCGATCGCACTATTATTTTTTTCAACTGTGCTTTTAGTAATCAGCACTAGAAAATTCCGCAGTCAGCTAAGTGCCTAAACTCGCATTTGGCTAATGTACCAATTCTTTGGAGCGATCGCAATCAAAAGCCCGGTCGTTGTAACCGGGCTTTCGCTCAAAACTGGGAGATGGAGATATATTCCCCGAAAGTTTAGTTATAGAAGTTCAGTATAAATCGCTGTCCTATTCAGTACTACCACTGCCGCTTTGCCAATTCCGGAAACCTAGAAAAAATTTTTATCCAGTCACCATTGACAACCGATGGCTAAACATAGCAGTAGATTGGCAACGCCAGCACATAAGCATAAAATTTAAAAGCAAGAATAGTTAACTATAATTTACTTTACATATTTGCTCATGAACGATGGTAGCGCTCAAGAATGGCTAACCGTATCAGCCTATGTAGGTTTCACGCTTTTCGTGATTTGGGGCGTGTTCGCCACACAGAAGAAATGAAAAAAGTAATTGTTGACAGATGACAGATGGCTGTCAATAAATAATGAAACAGGATAATTTATTTTTTGGAGTTCCTTTGTTTGAGGAACAAGGTAAAGTATTGAAAACAGCTTTATCAATTTTTATACTAGCTGTCTTACATTACGAATTACGAATTAACTCGTTCAGCATCATCTCCTAAGTTTAGTTATGAATTTGCCCAAAGCCAAGTTGGAGGACATTGAAATCCAGTTGCTATTGGAGGGGATTTACCAGTACTACGGTTATGACTTCCGCAATTATGCTTTGTCTTCGCTGAAACGCCGAGTTCATAGCTTTATGCGATCGCAGGAGTTAGCTAGTGTTTCTGCTTTACAAGAGCGCTTGCTGCACGATCGCCCCTATTTGGAGCGATTTTTGCTTAGTCTGACAGTGAATGTCACATCTATGTTCCGCGACCCTAGCTTTTATTTGGCCTTTAGACAGCAAGTAGTTCCCTTGTTACGAACTTATCCTTTTATTCGCATCTGGCACGCTGGATGCTCAACAGGGGAAGAAGTTTATTCAATGGCGATTCTATTACAAGAAGAAAATCTCTACCACCGTTGTCGGATATATGCCACCGATACAAACGAGAAGGTATTACAAAATGCCAAAAGTGGTATTTTCCCTCTGAGACTGATGCAAGAATACACCCAACTTTATCTAAAAGCAGGTGGCAAGCAGTCTTTTTCAGAATACTACACCGCAGCTTATGATAATGCCATTTTCCGAGCATCTCTTAGAGAAAACGCCATCTTCGCCCAGCATAATTTAGCTACTGACAGTTCTTTTAACGAGTTTAATGTCATTCTTTGTCGTAACGTCCTGATATATTTCAATCAGACATTACAAAAGCGGGTACACGCCTTGTTTTATAACAGTTTGTGTACCTTTGGAATTTTGGGTCTGGGACGACAAGAATCGATCAGATTTTCCTCTTATGAAAAATATTATGAAGAAATGGCCAAGGGTGAAAAGCTTTACCGGAGGCTAAACTAGTGTCCTTTAAAATTGTAGTAATAGGGACTTCTTTAGGGGGATTTTCGGCACTGAAAACTGTTTTAGTCAATTTACCGAACGACTTCCAAGCACCGATCGCGATCGTGCAACATCGTCACAAAGAGTCTAACAAAACTCTTAAAGAATTATTACAAGAACACACAGATTTGCCAGTTCGGGAGGTTGAAGATAAAGACGAGATCGTACCAGGACAGATTTATCTAGCACCAGCAGATTATCACTTGTTAGTAGAACCAGGTTATTTTACTCTTTCTATTGATGAGCCAGTTTCTTATGCCCGACCGTCCATCGATGTGCTGTTTGAGTCAGCTGCCGATGTCTATGGCGAACGAGTTATTGGTGTCATCTTGACAGGCGCAAATCAAGATGGTAAGCAAGGACTAAAAAAAGTGAAAGCACTAGGAGGAATGACCATTGTACAGGAGCCTACCACAGCTGAAAGCTCAATTATGCCAGGAGCCGCAATTTCTGCTGTTGCAGTAGACTGGATTTTGTCACTCTCAGAAATTGCGCCTTTGCTAGTCAACCTTTGTCACTCTATACGGAACTGAACTCATGCAGCCGGAACCCAAAGTCAACATCCTCTTGGTGGATGATAAACTGGAAAATTTACTGGCACTAGAGGCTATTTTGGAGAGGCTGGGAGAAACGCTAGTCAGAGCCACTTCCGGAGAGGAAGCCTTGAGGTGCTTATTGCATCAGGACTTTGCGGTGATTTTGCTGGATGTGCAAATGCCAGGGATGGATGGCTTTGAAACTGCTACCTTGATTCGCAGTCGGGGGCGATCGCGTCATACTCCAATTATCTTTCTGACTGCCTTTAGCACTAGCGATCAAATGCTGTTTAAAGGTTATGCCTTGGGTGCAGTGGATTATCTGCTCAAACCCATAGATCCCAATATTTTGACTTCTAAGGTTATAGTATTTGTCGAACTATTTAAAAAAACACAAGCAGTCCAGCAACAAGCAGCCCAACTGGCAGCTGTGAATGCCGAACTCAAGCAAAGTGAAGAAAGATTTCGTTCGTTAAGTACCTGCTCTCCCGTGGGCATTTTTGAAACCGATACAGAAGGGCAGTGTAAGTATACTAATCCCCGTTACCAAACAATTTGCGGCTTGAGTGCAGCAGCAAGTTTAGAAAAGAAATGGCTGGAATCAGTGCATCCAGAAGACCAGGAACGAGCAATTGCTAGTTGGTCTGCATACATTCGTGAAGGTCGTGAATATTCAGAAGATTTTCGGTTTCAAACAGCTGACGGTATAGTTCGTTGGGTAGAAGTGCGATCGTCACCCATGCTGTCAAATCATGGAGAATTGCTAGGGTATGTAGGTACTCTTGAAGACATTACCGAACGCAAGCAAGCCGAAGAAATCCGCGCTCAAGTAATTCGAGAACAGACCGCTAGACAGGAAGCAGAAGCGGCAAACCGCATGAAAGATGAGTTTCTTGCCGTTCTCTCCCACGAACTCCGCACGCCCCTAACTTCAATGTTGGGCTGGTCAAAAATACTCCGCTCTAAAAAACTTGACGAAACAGCTACGGCTAAAGCCCTGGAAGCCATCGAACGCAATGCTATCTCCCAAGTGCAACTCATTGAGGACATTTTGGACGTATCGCGGATTATCCGAGGTCAGCTGCGATTAAATTTATGTGCGGTCAATCCGATTACTGTGGTGGAAGCAGCCCTAGTAGCAGTCCGTCCCCTAGCAGATACAAAAAGTATTCGGATAAATACGATGCTAGATGGTACGTTAGGCTCAGTTTGTGGCGATCCGGCCCGTTTGCAGCAAGTTGTCTGGAATTTACTAACTAATGCCATTAAATTCACGCCTAAAGGTGGGGAAGTAGAAATCCGGCTAGAAAAAATAGAGCAAGAAAGCAGAGATATTCAGCTGACATCCGCTTCTGTGCCCCTTTCCTTTCCAGCATCATCCTACGCTCAAATCCGAGTAATTGATACAGGTGTTGGCATTGAGTCTGACTTTTTGCCTAAAGTATTTGAACGTTTTCGCCAAGCAGATAGCACCACAACACGAGCGCACAATGGATTGGGATTGGGACTAGCGATCGTTCGGCATTTAGTAGAATTGCATGGCGGTATGATTTTGGCAGAAAGTCCAGGACCGGGACAAGGAGCAACCTTTACCGTGAGGCTACCACTAATGCCAGATGGAAACCAGGGCAACAGAAGTAGTGAAGCAGGGCAAGAAAATTTTGCTATTTCCTCTTTCCCCGATACTTCTGCCCCCCTGAATGGCTTAAATGTGCTGATTGTGGATGATGAAGCTGATACCCGTAACTTTCTCGCCTTTATGTTTGAGGAGTACGGAGCAAGTGCCACAGCAGTAGCATCGGTAGAGGCTGCTTTGGAAGTACTCGAACAATCAAAACCGGATGTCTTAATTAGCGACATCGGCATGTCAGAACAAAATGGTTACACCTTGATCCGTCAATTACGTTCTCTAGAACCGGAAAAAGGAGGAAGTATTCCTGCGATCGCTTTAACAGCATATTCACGAGAAGAAGACCGCCTACAAGCTCTGACAGCTGGCTTTCAACAGCATTTATCTAAACCTGTTGACCCCAACAAGTTAATTGCTGTAGTTGCCAATCTTTTAAAACTACCTCCACCAGTTCCAGTTAGCTAAATCTAGCGCCATTATCTCTGTTTCTTAAAAATGCAACTATCTCAAGGATGATTTAGAAATGCTTTGTTGTATTGCGCTGACAGCAAAATTTTGCACAGAATAATCGTCTCCAAAAGAATTCTTTAATAATTCGTGCGGTTGTTTCTCGCTACTGTACAAGAAAATGCGTAATATAGCAATTTGCAGAAATCGTATAAAAAACAATTTTAGAAACGATGAGCTAACTAAGAAATTTGGCTCAATCAATTGCACCTGAAGGATAAAAGTCTAAACGAAACGGAAGTAGCTTTCGTCAAGACTTAGACCTGAAACTCCTTGTATAATTGCAATTAACACATCTGTGTCTTGGTCAATATATATTGCTGTTCCTTGTGGTAAACCAATAGGAGAAGAGCCTAAAATATATTTCACTGGTATTCCTAAAGGCTCACCATAATTAGAATATGATTTGGGCAGTTGAATAACATCTTGGCTGCGGCTGAAGTCAGTAATGATTGCATATTCTTTGTTACTTTGCAGGACAGGGTCAGACGAATAATAAAGATTGCCATATTCTCCTCCTAGAATAAATTGGTCTCTTCCTGCACCGCCTGTCAACGTATCAACTGGAATATCGTAAAAATTGTCCACAACATCGCCAATAAGTACATCATCACCAGTACCCCCATCTAAGACATCACTTCCAGGGCCTGCTATTAATAAATCGTTACCAGAGCCACCAATTAAAGTATCGTTATTATCATAAACGTAACCATTATCATTACCAATCAACGTGTCGTTGCCCGTACCACCGTCTAGAAAGTCGTCACCAAAAGTGCCCACCAAGGAGTCATTACCAGGGCCGCCATAAAAGGTATCATCACCAGGAGCAAATACACGCGAACTGGAATAATATTCTGCACCACCATATATAGTGTCGTTACCAGTGCCGCCATAGAGATAATCGTTCCCGACTCCACCTTCTAAAAAATCATCTCCCGAACCTCCATCGAGTGTGTCTTTTCCACCAAGATTATCAGTAAAGTTTCCAAAAAAGGGATCTGCCAAAATAGAATCGCCATGTAGGCTATCGTTTCCCGACCCACCTACTAACAGATCGTTACCGTAACCGTTGTCATTGTATTCCTGAGTATAATCGCTGTCAAAATATCCTATGTCGTAACCAGTGTCACCACCCCATAAAACATCATCGCCCGCACCACCTATTAAGGTATCTTTGCCAAAGCCACCTTCCAGAAAATCATTACCATTGCCACCTAGTAGAGTATCTTGTCCTTGGCGGTGGAGTGTCAAAAAATCATAGTGAGCGTCAAAACCTATATCACTTAGAGAAAACTCGCCACGTAATGTATCATTTCCCGCACCACCATCAAGCCAATCGCTACTGTCATAGCCAATGAGGATGTCGTTTCCAGCTAAACCGCTGAGTGTGTCATTATATATGGTTCCACTTAAAGTATCGTTAAACAAAGTACCAGTTTTAACTGCCATAATCGTTAACTTCCTTTAATGTATTGTTGGTATTAAAAGTAACCTTGATGTCAATTATTTTTTGGGTTAAAAATGCAACTATCTAAAGGATGATGTAGAAGTACTGGATTGTATTGCGCTGATAGCAAACTTTTACACAGAATACTCGTTTCCAAAAAAATTCTCTAACAATTTATATGGTTGTTTATTGCTGCTTTACAATAATAAGCATAAGTAAATTGCAGAAATTGCATAAAAAACATTTTTGGAAACTATGAGCTAACTAAGAAATTTGGCTCAATCAAACGTAACGGAAATAGCTTCCTTGAAGACTTAGACCTGTAACTCCTTGTAAAACTGCAATTAGCACGTCTGTGTCTTGGTCAACATATATCCCTGTCCCTTGTGGTAAACCAACAGGAGCAGAACCTAAGACAAACTGATTCTGTATTCCTGAAGAATCAAAACTAGCAAGTTGAATAATATCTTGACTAGGGTTAAAGTCTGTTATGAGTGAGTATTGGCTGAATGGACTGCCATCATATATACCACCATACTCATACCCTAGAATAAATTGGTCTGCTCCTGCGCCACCTATCAAGGTGTCAACGGCATCTGCAAAAACTCCGTAACCGTAAGAGGGTTCATCGCCACTCAACACATCATTTCCAGCACCGCCATCTAGAAAATCACTTCCTTTGTTTCCTTGTAACGAATCGTCACCAGAGCCACCATATAAAGTGTCATCATCACCGTTAAGCGTAGACCCGCGATCGCCTATTAATGTGTCGTTACCTGTACCGCCGTCTAGAAAGTCATTACCGAAAGTGCCTGCAAGGTAGTCATCACCAGAGCCACCATATAAAGTGTCGTTGTTTGTAACAACTTGACTCCGGGGGCCGAGAGCTTCATAACCACCATACATAGTATCGTTCCCAGAGCCGCCGTAGAGGTAATCATTTCTTCCACCGCCCTCTAGAAAATCGTCTCCTGCACCACCATCTAGAGTGTCATCTCCAGTAGGAATTCTATCGGCATCTTGAAAAGGAGTACCAGAATCGCCGTATAAAGTGTCGTTTCCAGAGCCGCCTACTAAAAGGTCATTACCATAACCATTTTTGAAGTACTCGTCCAAAAACTCACCAAAACCATCATCAACATAGTCTCCATATGCTTGACTAGGCTCAAAACCACCCCATAAAACATCATTACCCGTACCGCCAATCAAAGTATCTTTGCCAGCACCGCCTTCTAAAAAATCATTACCAAAGCCACCTATTAAAGTATCTTTTCCCTCACGGTTAAATTTGAGAACATCATCAGCATTGGTATTTCCTACCCCATCGTCTTGAAGACCAATTAAGCGATCGCCAATTAATGTATCATTTCCCGCACCACCATCAAGCCAATCGCTACCCTCATAACCGTAAAGGATGTCGTTTCCAGCTAAACCGCTGAGTGTATCATTATATATAGTTCCAGTTAAAGTATCGTTAAACAAAGTACCAGTGATAACTGACATAACCGTTAACTCCCTTTGATGTATTTTTTGTATTAAAAATTACGTTTTTATTAAGTGTTTTTATTTAATAGAAATACATCTATCTCAAGGATGATTTAGAAATGTTGGATTGGATTGCACTCACTGCAAATTTCTGCACAGAATACTCGTTTTCAAAATAATTCTCTAATAATTCGTGCGGTTAATTATCGCTGCTGTTCAAGGACATGCATAAGTAAATTGCAGAAATTGCCTAGAAAACACTTTTGGAAACTGTTATATAAACGCCAGCCATAACAAATACTTTTCGTTGGCAGCTTGTCGCGTAATATTAAACCGTGGCTACATTTGGTGAGGAATCTTGACAGTAAATGTTGTTCCAACTCCTACTTGACTTTTGACAGTAATTTCTCCTTGGTGTCGTTCTACACACTTCTTGACCACTGATAATCCCAGTCCTGTACCAACTATGTTGTCAACATTTTGACATCGATAGAAAGGCTCGTAAATTTTTTGCTGTTCTGCTAAGGGAATGCCTATGCCTTCATCTATAACTTGAAAAACTATCGCTTTTGATTCGGAGTTTAAAACTAAGTATATTTTTTTGTCAGCCGATGAATATTTAATCGCATTTAAAAGCAAATTACTGAGGATGGAATACAATAGTTTTTCGTCGAGATAGGCACGAAAACACTCACTATAATTCTTAAACTCTATCAGATGTGGTGTTGTATCGAAAAGCCGTAAATCTTCTACTAAATTTAAACAAAAACTTTCTACGTTGATTAATTGAGATTTGTAATCTAGTTTACCAGCTTCCGCTCTAGTTAAAGTTAAGATATCTGTTAATAAATGATTCATTAATTTGGCTGAAGATTGGATACGGTAGAGATTTTTTAATTGTTTTTCATCCACCAACTCTTCAAGAATCTCTTTTAATAATTGAGAAGAAAGTAAAATTACACTCAAAGGTGTCCGAAATTCATGAGAAATCATAGAAAACAATTGGATTTTGAGTTCTCCTAACTTTATTTCTTGAGCCAGAGAAGATTCTAAAGATTCAATGCGATCGCGTTTGATCCATTGACGCTCAAGTATGACACATAAACTAAAAATTACGACAATAATTAAAACTGTTCCTAGTATTTCTATGAATATTCTTAAGTTAATACTATACTCAGATTGCTGAAGAGAAGTTTGGAGATAACTTTGTTCTTCTGCTGTAATAGCTGCTATGATTGGTAGAATTTTTTCTCGGATACTAATGCTGCGATCGGTAATATTGTTTTGTGTTGGCAATGCTGTTCTATCTTTTTGATAGAGTTCTATGGACTGTTGCAAAAGAGCTAATCTTTGACTGACTAATGCATTCAACTGGATAAATCGCTGTTGCTGACTCAAACTAGAATATATTTGCTCTTTTAAAAGCTTAATTTCAGACCGCATATTTGCTACTTCATCTTGATAACGCTTGAAATCTTGTGTATTTCCCAAAAATATATACCCTCGGCGCGCTGATTCTGCACCTGTCATTGCCGCAGAAAAATTTGTCAAAGTATTGAGAGTTTGATATGTATGGTGTACTCTATTAGCGCTTTGTTTAATTTCAGTTGTATTGTTAAATGAAGCGAAAGTGACTAATCCGATAAGTAACAGGGTTAAACCAAACCCTCCTGCAATCCATTTACCTTGAAAAGACCATTTTATCAATTGCCGAGTCATAAATTAGGGCGAACAAAAGCTTGTTTTATGCTTGTTTATTCTATTAAAAGTAAAGCAATGACACTACAGTAGAATAGCTGGCATGATAAAGTGAAGTTGATGTTTACCTACTTGCTTCTTGGTAAACAAGGAATAAATCATGAGAATTCTTGTAGTTGAAGATGATACTCAACTAGCGGAGGTGTTGACAGAAGCTTTAAGCAGACGACAGTATGTAGTAGATGTTGCCAAAGATGGAGAAATGGCTTGGAACTCAGCAGAGTCAATGAAGTATGACTTAGTAGTACTAGATGTGACGCTACCAAAACTAGATGGTATAAAGTTTTGTCAACGTTTACGTACTAGTAGCACAAACAATCCAGCGCATCGCAACTCTGGCGCACCAGTACTAATGTTAACAGCCCGCGATACTGTAGCTGATAAAATAGCTGGGTTAGATGCAGGAGCAGATGATTATGTTGCCAAACCATTTGACTTAGAAGAGTTAATGGCTCGTATACGTGCTTTACTCAGACGCGGTAGTTGTGCAAGCACAGTTAGTCTATCTTGGGAAAAACTGTATTTGAATCCTAGTACTTTTGAGGCGACTTATGACGGTTCCCCTTTGTCATTAACTCCTAAAGAATATGCAATTTTAGAATTGCTGGTTGCTAATGGCAGAAGGGTGTTGAGCCGTTCTAGCATTATTGAGCAGGTTTGGTCAGTAGACGACTCTCCGGTAGAGGAAACCGTTCGATCTCACATTAGATGTCTTCGGCAAAAGCTGAGAACTTTAGGCGCGCCAGAAAATTTTATTGAGACGGTTCATGGACTGGGCTATCGTCTGCAATAAGAATTTGAAAGAAAAATTGATTGGTGTTATGTCTACACAGATTCTACACAAAATCTGCACAGCGATCGCATATATGGGTTATATAATTTTCTTCTGACATTAGCAGGTAGAAAATATTAAGTAGAGTGTGTGATGCCATAATACTTTATATTGAAAGGCGATTAATGATTTTCAGGCATTACATACGCTCAAAAATCTGTAGATGATGCATTACCTTTTCACACTTCGTATCCTACAGAATTGAGTGTTTATTTTATAACTACCTTCTAAGGCTTAAGATTTCAATCAATGAACCAGGAGGCAAATTGTGCATGACATGGAAAGATTCATATTATGGTTGGTTGATTGAATTAATACCATCCTCTGAAGGCTATGCATTTAAGTGTTGGATACCAGATAAGCAAATAGGAATTAGTAATTATCATGTTTATCCAACTCTATGTCAGGCTATGAGGGCAGCTAGGAAAAGAGCAAAACTAGAGTCTGCAAGTTTAGCACTCATGCGTTTTTTAAATGAATCCTATAACAACTCTTATCTTAGTTCTCAAGAACATATAGCTTTGGCGATTTCTATTTCTGACTTTACTACTTCAGTTAGTAAACCTAAAATTCGACGCTTCTTAGACTTTGCAGATGAATAATCAAATTCTTTGTTTTTACAAAAACACAACTAATCAACTCCAAATTGCTCGCAATGAGTGTTTTGAGCAAGTAGTATTTCCAGGGGAACAACTTTTATTTAAAGCTCGTCCTGATACTGAGCTAAAAATAGATACTGACACTAAAACAGGTGTAATTAAAACAAGTAAAATTCTGTGTCTCTATCTGAAAGTGTTAGGTGAAGACTAGATTAATTAATATATAAACACTTATATAGTGTGCTTGACGTTATACCTATTTCAACTCATGGATATGAAACTTTTTGCCAAAATTAAAACCGACGATCGCGGCAGTGGTAGATTTGAAAAAATATAGATAGAGCAAAGTGCTGAGTGCTGAGTAAAAACCACTTGCTTGGCTCACCAAGTCTCCGTTTCTCCGCGTCCCCGCGTCACCCTCAATCATCCCCTTTATTCAGCAACGCCGATTTTTACAGTCCGTTACCAATCAAAATGAAGGATGCCTAATAGTAGGGATGGCTAAACTCACTCTTTTTATCGCTGCTTTGCCCTACTATTGATTCTCCTTTACCCAGTCCGGAAGAATCACCTGTCATTAAAGCAATTTGTGCTTTTTGCAAAGCTTCAGCTTTTGTGATATTTCCTGCTTTTAAGGCTGTGTCAAATGCATTCATTGAAACGTTGCGCTAACCAATTTTTGCTATTGCACAATGCTGCTAAAGGAATATATCTGAGTTTACCATCGGGTGCATAAATACCCCTCTTCTGTCAGTCTCCGAAAACATTTGCCATTTCTGAATTCTAGAGCTTTTGTACAGCAAGCGATCGCGCGATTATTTTCTAATAACAAATTCAAGAGCAATTTTTTTCTAATAGTATAGGTTGTATTGATTGCCTCGTGAGACTTCTAGCAATCGCCCTCACGGAGAGTGACAGAAGAGGGGTAATTGCTTTAGCTTCCGTTTGTTTGAGGTTATTTTCTATTGGTTTAATTAACCAATTATATAATTTATACCAGGAGGCAGAAAGCAGGAGGAAAAACACTACTATTCCTAACATCCACGCTTTCAAGATGTCCTAATCTTTAATTCGCTTCCTATAAATGCTTGAGGCAGTGCGTTGGACGGGTTCCCTGGCTTGATGCGACTGCCGTCACAGAGGTTTTCTCAGAGAGAGAATCTACTATGTCCTAAAATTAGGCGCATCTTTATAAAGAATTGGTATCAGAACTCATTTACCTTGTTTGCTTTCTCATTTTGGTATTTTTAGTAAGCAAAAAGGCATATTGCTTTCTCATTTTGGTGTTTTCCGCAAACAAACAGGCAGATTGCTTTCTCAAACCCCAGTTTGCTTTCTCATTTCAGTAGATCGCGCACTCATTTTAGTGTTTTCCGCAAGCAAACAGGCAGATTACTTTCTCAAACCTCAGTTTGCTTTCTCATTTTGGTGTTTTCCGCAAGCAAACAGGCAGATTACTTTCTAAATTTACCAGTTTACTGACTCATTTGAGTAATTCATGCACTCATAAAAACTAGAGTTCTGAGTAAAAATACTAATCCCCAATCCCCAATCCCCAATCCCTAATCCCCAATCACAGGAATCACTGTAACTGTTTTCTCAGACTCATCTACCCTTATCCTCGCCAACCCAAACTGTTCAATTACTGCTGCATTTGTCGTCAAGTGCGTACTCACTTCAGCCACTCGATATTGACTTTGCTGTGATGCTAAAGCAGCTGGCAATAACAACTGATCTGCTAAATGTTCGTCCACTGGTGCGCCAGTTTGATGAAACTTCAATAGCTGTTCGCAGGCGATTTCTGCCACTTTTTCCGATGTCATCCGCAAACGTCCGAACCCACCAAACCCAGTCAAGCTATTTTGATACTCAGCAGTTAAAAAAATACCTGCTCCCGGTGCTACACCCTTTTCTCGCAAAGCCTGTACAGATGCTTTTAGTCCTGCTTCCCTCAATAAATTCTCAGCACGATTTGCCATACGTTGGGGAATATGCGCGGGAAGTTCTGTCGCCACTGCCAGTCCCCGCACCTGCTGCAAATCTCCCCGTTTTAGCAAGTTGATGCCACCGAGTTTTATCCCACTGCTGACTTGCATCTTCACTTCTCCACCTCCTTGGGGATACCATCCCCAAGCACCTAATTTGACTTCTGCCTCTACCCCCATTCGCCGTAACATCGACAGATAAACTTGCTCAATGTACGTCATTGTCGGGCTAAAGCTGACATGAGTCCCACCCCGTAGCGTTACCTGAGAATCACCAGTTGCTAAGGCTAAAGGCAAAAGAATCGTCTGTAATACCAAAGCAATAGCACCAGCAGAACCACCTTGTTGTGCTTCCCTGACATCAAAAGTATATATTCCTGCTTGTACAGCAGTACCGGGAATGAATTCCAGCAGCATCGAACCCAAAGCATCTCCACGCAGTTGGGCATTACAAATTCTAGCCGCAGCGCGAACTGCTGTTAAATGTTGAGCTGCTAACCCTGGCTTTTTGCGTCCGGCGCGAATTCCGACAATGCGTATGGGTTCGCCAGTGATGGCGGCTAGACTTAGAGAACTGCGGAGAACTTGTCCTCCTCCCTCCCCGTAAGAACCGTCAATGTCAATCATGAGCGATGTTGCATGGTGGGGTCACTTGCGTATGAGGTTTCCCCATAGAACAAAGTGACGTTATTTTGGGTTTTCCCCACAACTTTTGAAATCTAAGCACAGATTGTAGATATCGGCAATGGATTTTTTTATATTTTTAATTTTTAGCTGGTAATTTTAAATTGGAGAACCTTACTTTTACCAGGATTCATCAATCCATAGGGATCGACCATTTCTTTAAATTTTAACTGTTCGGAGTCAATTACTTTTCTACCGCTGTCTTCAATTATGTATGTGTGAGGATTGGCAATTTGCACGCCTTGTTCTTCGTGGTAACGAATAATTTCGTTGAGGCGTTCTTCTGTGGTGTAGCGCACGAGTTGTAAAGCGCCGGGAGTTACCTTACCGTTTACTCGCAAGAATTCTAAATGCATCATCACCTCATCGCCGAAGTAATGATACATATGCTCTACCAGTTGCAGACTGGAATCGGCAGGGAACATACTTTGCAAATAGGTAATGGAAGTATCTACAGTCCGAGCGTGGAGAGTCGCGTGGTTCCAGGTAAATTCTGCTAAATGCGTGCCTTTTCCAGCTTCCTGCGCGGGTTTTTGATAAGTAATTTGACCGCCATACTGCTGCACTAACCCAGGTAATGATTCCAAGCTGGATTCGGCAACCATTAAGAATGCTGGGTGAACACCTTCAGGAATATACTCTTGTAAGGCGTGAAAGTATTGGGGAATTGGGGATGCAAAGATCGCAATCAACTTCTTAATCATGCCATCAGCATTACCAAGGGCCTGACCAAACTTTGCTGCTGTGATGAAGTCTTCAAAGGTGATAATGACTTCTGCCCAAGGATAAGCAGGCCCCAAAGGAATTTCTAATT
Source organism: Dendronalium phyllosphericum CENA369 (assembly GCF_016056275.1). Lineage (GTDB taxonomy): Bacteria > Cyanobacteriota > Cyanobacteriia > Cyanobacteriales > Nostocaceae > Dendronalium > Dendronalium phyllosphericum. The sequence continues at coordinate 16,570 of NZ_JAECZA010000029.1, forward strand.
GGGTGATGATACCATTAATTCCCCAAGCATGATTTACCTTGCGGACATCATCGCCGCGTAATTCGACGATCCGGGGTTCATCTTCTAAAGTCACAACTCGCAGTGCTAGAAGATTGCCGCGATCGCTTAACAATCCATATTGTATCGAGCCAATGCCCCCACTTCCACCAGCAATAAATCCGCCGATTGTCGCTGTGCGGTATGTCGAAGGAGCCATTCGCATTTCCCAGCCAATTCCTCTGGCTTGTTTATCCAAAGCTGCTAACTTTACCCCAGCTTCTAAACGCGCCACTCCTGGTTTCAACCAAACTATTTCGTGCATCCGGGTCATATCAACAATTACACCCCCGTGCAACGGTACGCATTGCCCGTAATTGCCCGTACCTGCACCCCTTACAGTCACAGGTACGCGATATTTCGCACAAATAGCTGCAACTTTTAAAACCTCTTGTTCGTTGGCAGGACGCACCACTATATCTCCAACCTTTCCTTCTAGTTTTGGTGCTAACACCGGACTAAAGGTATGGTAATCCTGGGATAACTTTGCTACTTGGGCGGGGTCTGCGATCGTTTCTATGCCAGCGAAAGCAGTGGTTAGAATATCGAGGTCGATTTTTTTCATAGGTATATTTGTTAAATTTACAAATACCCTTTCAAAATGGGCCACAAATCCTAGAAAAGATTAACTAAATTGTCAGCTTTTCATCTTCGTGTTTTAGTGGTAAAAAAGTGAAATTCTTTACCACCAAAACACCAAAAAGAATAAATTATTTCGATTTACACCTTGAATAAGCTAGAGTTAGAAGTTAAGATTCAATCTCTACATCTGCCTCAAGTTTCGCGATCGTGAAAGCAGATTCCGTAGTATTAACTGCTCCTAGCTTTTCGCTTTTGCGTAACCTCACGTTCGGGACTTGTAGCTCTAATTGGCTCCTCTGTTCCCAAAAGATGATGTATTTCACTTAACGAACCAGGTTGAGCTACAGGCTCCTCTAATGACTCGCTTAAATACTCAATTAGGTCATCGACTTGGCAATTCAGGGCTTTGCAAAACCTAATGATTCTTTCAATATGCTCTGTCCCAGTCCTGCCGCTTTCCCAGTTTTGGATAGTGCTTTCAGTCACGCCAACAAGGCGCGACAATTCAAGCTGGGTTAGCCCTGCTTTTTCACGAAGCAAAGCGATCCTTGGTTTTGGCTTATGTTTCACAGCAACAGCAATTTTATCTTACATCTTATAGTCGTAGATCCTACCACCAAAAAAACCTGTGCTTAAAAAATCACGAAAAAACTTTTACTTAAATTCTCAATACACCAAAAATCTTAGGCTAAACTTTTTAAATATATAAGTTTTACTGCCACCAACATAAAAGTATCGTGAGGACTGTCACACTCAAGAATTGCGCTTCGCTGCAACCAGCCGAGAAAATTAACTTTATGAGTGAAGACACAGAACTTTTAACAGAAAACAGGGAACAAGAAACCAATGCGTATAATTAATTTTGTCTAAGTACTTATTGTTCAGTAATGCAAAATTACTAACACAACTCTACTTAAATGGAACTAACTAGATATTGTGGTTTGTAACTTACTTTCTAAATTTGCGCGCAGTCGCAAGTCTGCTACCGACCAAACCCAGAACTTATTTGGAGCCTCCGCAAAATCTTGTTGTTTATGGGTAACAATTGCATCCAGTTGATGATAGCTGACACAGACTAACTCCACAGCAGATTCAAAATCCTTGAGAGGTAACAAGCGTGCTTTTTGTAGAACGGTCTGGTCAACAACGCAAATCTGAATTTTCTTTTGTAACCAATCGCCTACTATCTCAGCAGTCTTATTATTCTTAAAGCGACTGGCATATGCATAAATTTTTTGCCAGCCAACATCTGTTAAATGCATCTGAATTGATGGATGTATAATATCCAGTAATTCTCTGACATCTTCTGCAAATTCATTACGATTTAGCAAAGCTTCTATTATTAAGTCAGCATCCACTAAAATCCCGATCACTTTTAACTCCTCTTATGGATCGATAAATGTAGTGCAAGAGAGCTGCTAATACGCATACAATTTGAATTACCAAAGGTAGTCGGCTTTCAGTAAAAAATTGTTATATTTTTAACAATAAATACTGTAAATAGCCGCAGACGCAATTCAAATTGAACGTGCATTAACTTGCAAAGCCGCATCTCTGTTTGGCTTATACATGATTAACTACAAACTAAAGGAAGCATATTTCTGAAGAAATGCCAAATTTCTCAATAAATACAGACATACTACAAAACTAAAAACAGGCTTTAATAGTACCCTGCCTGAAGTTGGCAATAAATGAATATGACGAAAAATTATTTTTTGTAGTTCCTAGTTAGAACGGGTATCTTTAGCTAAGTAAAAGTCCTGTTTACCCAGTAAAATCTGTTCCCTATTTTAAAACAATGTAAATCTACGATTTCGATAAATAATAGATATAGAGTATTCTTCTACTATGAAAGTGCTTGGTGGTGTTCCCAGAGCATATTATATGTCTAAGTCTGCAATCACAGTTACTGTCAAATTGTTTGCTGCTTATCAAGAAGCCTATGGGGTTTCGGAACTGGTGCTGGAGTTTCCTGATGGTACACCAGTTAAAGTGGTGTGCGATCGCCTGATTATCGAACACCCAGAACTAGCGCAATGGCGAGACCTCACCCGCTTTGGAATTAATTTAATCTTTGTCGAACCAGATACTCTCTTGCAAGATGGCGACGAGGTAGTATTAATTCCTCCTGTCAGTGGTGGCTAATTCAATTTTGGCTTGTGTAACTCAAGCCACAACCATACTTTTACTATTTCACTTTGGCGCGGAAGCGAATAAATCCATAAGAATTAGCAGGTGTACCAGGGTTAGTTGCTGGGGGTAGGTTGGGCAAATCTGGACTTCGTGTAATATTTACCACTACTGCCCCATTCGTGTTAGCACCGCAGGATGATGGTGTGGTTGAATCGTTAGCAAGATAAAAACGTCCGCGATCGCTGCCATCTGCTACATTGCTCAAGTAAACTGTAGGTGTATTAGAACCAACAGCCAAAGCAATACCTTGGTCTGCTCCTACTAAACCACCATCATTAGGAGTCATACCATTAAATGCAGTGGGAATAAAAGTAGTATTACTAGGGACTAAATCACAGAGTTTGACATTCGTTGCATTACCTTGACCTTTAGAGAGGAAGTAGATAGTGTATTCAACTTCATCCCCTGGTTTGACAGTGCCAGCATTAATTAATCCCCGTAAGTAACTAGCAGGCCATTTGGCATCGTTATCATCAGCATCATAGGGTGCTGGTACGTAGTTAGTAGCAGTAGCAGAAACATCACTACGACCATCCACAATGTCAGTTAAATCTTGATTATTAATCCGAGTGATGCGTTTAATTAACAGCATTTGAGGATTAGAACTGACAACATTTAATGCTGTGAATAAAGTAGGGTCATCATCCCCTGTTTTACTAGGATCGTTACCTAAGTTCACACCATCGTCAGCAGTTTGTAAGAAATAATTACCTAAAGTAGGTGGATTAGTAGTAGCACCAGCAGAGTCTGCATCTGTGAATACAGTGCCAACTGTTCCTGAAGGATTATCTGGAGTGTTGAAGGTAGCATTTGCTTGGTTACTAATGGGATTGCTGCCATTGGCATTGTTAATTGTGGCAGTAATTTTAATGGTGATGGTGTCGCCTACACGCAAAGTACCAGAATTGGTAACAGCACCAGAACCGTTGTAACTGGAATTGAGAGTGATATTATTCCCCGCAGTCGCAGCAGTAATTGCTGCACTTACATAAGTTAACTGCGAAGGCAAGGAATCCTTAACAACAAAATTAATTGCGTCACTGTTACCTGGGTTGAGGTTGGAATAAGTGATGGTGTATTCGATGTTATCGCCCACAGTCACCGTACCGCTACCATCATTGTCATTCAAGAAGCGAACAGACTTAGTTCCTTTAACATTGGCCTGCTTGTTTGTAGTAATTACTAAGGGAGTCAGTACTGCTTGACTGGGAAAGTATGTCCAGGTGTCTATCCCCTTAAAATCTCCGTAGTTGCTACTAAACTCATGCTCTCCCGTTGCACTATTGATCCCTCTAGCAGCATTACGAGGATTAGTAGCTCCCGTACCATTTAGATTAATTGATGTTGCATTAGCAGTAGTGTAATTATTATCGTTGTAATAAACTGTCGTAGAGCTAATCTGCTGTCCATTTTGATCTGTAAGACTAGGAAATGCGGCAGGGGGGTTTTCCATCGTAATTCTGAACCCCAGAGGATTATTCTCAGCATCTAACATAGGAAAGTGATATTCGCCTGCCCTTGTTATGATTTGAGCCTTGTAAGGTGCATTACTTGGTAGGGGTTGTACATCCGTTCCACTAGCATCTTTGCCATCCCAAGAGACTACATTAGAACCAAAAGACAGTATGTTTTGTAGCACCCTATCGGAACTAGGGTCATAAATACCATCATTATTGGTGTCGATGATGATTTGATAGCTACCGCTAGAACTAGAATCAAAACTAAAGTAACCCCCTACCCCAACATAAGTTTGATTACCGCTTCCCCCATTTTTTCCAGTGAATTGAAAATTAGTAGGTGGTGTCGGTATGCTTGCTTGTGTATCAATCCCCAAATAACTAAGCGTTGCGGTATCAGGTCGGTTGAAAAAAACCAAGTGCGTAATGTCCGTTGCAGTATCGGCAACAGTCGGATCTTGAACTCGCACATTGCCAGCAAAGTTAAGATTATTATCAGTAGCACCGCCGGCAGAATGGTAAAGAGTGCTGTTATTCGTTTTGTCAAGATATCCACGACTGTTAGCAAAAAAGATGAAGCCAAAGGGATCGACCCCATTCATATCGGTTTCGTACCGATACCCATCTTTGGTTTGAATATAAAGCTTGGAGTTGAGTGCTATGGGAGTGCTTCCACTAGCATTTGCCCCCATATTCATAGCAATGTAGTTAGTAAATACCCGCCCTTTTTTGGTATTGTTGCTACTATCTTTAACTGTAATATCCCAAGCAGCCACCCCCGCATTTTGGCTGCCATCTGTAGGAAATGCCGCAGTTGTAGTTCTAGGTGGGGGATTGTTAGTTGTATTTGGGGCATGAAACTCTACTTTGTAAATACCAGTTTCTGTAGCAGTGAAACTACAAGGGGTGTACCCACCTGCGTTTGGTAGAGGGCCAGCTGATTCTTTAGCAACAGTATCAATCAAGCCAAAGCCAGAGGCTAGAACATCACAAGACCCATTTTGACCCCCAAAGGGACTGCTGTAGACAATATCTTTAGTTCCATTAGCACTTGTAGGGACACTAGAACCAAGATTAACAATTTCTCCTGCTTGGACGTAAACTTGGAGTGTTGTTTGTCTGGTAATACCCGCAGTAGTTGTATTTGCCCATTCTAAGTAAGGTCTATATCCACCATCGGCGACTAATTCTTTGCTTCCCTCAGCCCAGCTAGGTTGTATTCCTTGTCCTAAAATGCATAGAACAAAGGCAAAGCTACCTAGTAATTTTCCTTTATAGCTGCTTGAGAATGGACGTTTCATCCTGATGTTCATAGGTGGTTTCTGCATTTAGCAACTACTAATTAAGGAGAACAAACAAATCTATCGGGGTATTTACAGCAGGTTTAGAGGTTCCATTAGCTGTTTTAATTGAGCGATCGCCCGCTTTGAGTTTGCCCAAAGTCAGGTAAAATCTACCATCTGCATTTATATTCATAGTGGCGATCGCTCTCAAATACCTAAATAAAGATTTCATGGTTTGATTGCCGACTCTCTAGCCAACGTTGCATTCTTGAGTCTATTTACCAAGGTTGTGGATTCTTGTCGTTGTGGTGGTGGAATTTTTTGCTGTCCAAAACCATCAAACAATTCGTTAAGTTTCAAGGTTAAACCCAAATAAGGGCCGCCTGCGGAACGCGTACCCGAAAAATCTCGGTCATCGACTTTCCCAAACACATATCCCGCAGCAAGGCGCAAGTTAGGAGTTAGGTAATAACCTGTTTCTACAACAAAGCCTGTCTCTGTATAGTTAGATTGACCAATCCAACGAGCTTCACCCACTAAATCCATGCTGTATCCTAAGCGATAGGTAGCTCGCAATTGTGCCAAATTTACCGTACTAGTACCTGCTAAATCGTTAGCCAAGTAAGAAGTACTGTTACGTAGGGCATATTTGCCGTAGAATTCCCATTGCCAGTTGGGGGCGTAGATAGCTTCTAAAGCAAAAGTATGGTCTTCAGACCCCGTACCACTACCTAAAAGGATAGTATCAGGTATAGTTGCTGGATTTTGACGATATTCATAACGCAACAAAGCATTAAATTTATCATCGTTGGGGTCGCGGTAGGCTAAACCCACTTTGAGATTAACTGTATCTCCCAATCCCGAAAGCTTTTGATTAGAAGAGTTTGCCTGTTGATAGCGTACCAAGGCGGTGAGAGCAGGGGAAATCTTACCTGTAGCGGCTGCTGAAATAACAGTATTAGAACCACCAGAAGAAGTACGATGCTCGTAACGAGCGCTGGCTTGGAACTGCGGATTATCAATGTATTCCAGCCCAACGCTGTAGCTATCACCACTATCAAAACCGATCGCAGAAGCTGATTGACCAACAGCGAAGGGTTGGGCATATTGCTGACCTGCTGCCGTCCGCCCGAAGAAGTTACCAAATACGTGTTCGTAAGCCAAATTCAGCCGCAAACCAGGAGCAAGAGTCCAGCGGTTATTTAAACCAATGGCTCCTTGAGTAGTAAGTTGATTTGCACCTCCTAAAATTGTGTAACGGCCAGTCAAAGTAGTATCTGAACCAAGTTTGTGTTCGCCGTTGACACTTAAGCTGGTGATGGAATTACCCTCAAACTGACCGCTAGTGTAAAACTGTTGGGCAAGACTGATGTTGATACCAGGGATTGCCGCCCAATTCAACCCCAAGATGGTACGGTCTGGGTAGACGCTATCTTCTTGAGAAGATAAGGTGAGTTCGTTTTGGGCTTGGAAAGTCAGGTTTTTGGCGAGGGCGTAAGTAAAACGCGATCGCAATTGATCCGAACTACTACTAAGAGCATTAGTCGGAATGCGGTCTTCTCTGTCACGATGAATCCAATCCACATCAACAGTAGCTTTACCCAAACGTTGTTGAATTCCAGCCGAAATTGTCGTTAGCGAGTTATCGACTTGGCTCCCAGGTATCGCCTCAGAACGCGGTGCAAATAGTTCTTCAAAGGTATCTAAGGGTTGAGGAGCAATACCAAAGTTGTCTTCATGGTCGTATTGCACTCGTGCATTAGTAGTTGAGGTCAGTCTTCCTGTAAGCTGCGCTCCATAACGAGTTTGTCCTGGTACAAAGCTGACAGTGGCATTATTCGCAAAACCTGTATCGGCATAGCGATAATAGGCACGACCTTGAATGCCATTGGTAATCCGTCCCTCAGCTTCCAAGCGATAAGCCTCACCACTAACGTTTCCCATCACGTCAGAATCATTAGTGGAATGGGCATATTCTGCAATTAACTTGCCCTTGTCACCTAAAGCAATCAAAGCATCCGCACCGTAGAGTTGAAAGTCACGCACCCCCTGATTTTCTTGGACATAAGTCGCTCCTAACCAACTTTCCTGGTTGAGAGTGCGAGAAAGGTTGTATTGTACGCGACCGGCAAAGATATTGCTGTCAGATTCTTGATTATCGTATTGATAAGTAACTACAATCCGACGTACCAATACTTGTCCGACTTCATCGATATCAGTGCGAAGAATCGGTTCGCGGAATAATAAAGTACCGCGATCGTAATCGATTTCGTAGTCTGGCCCTCGGTTTAGCTGTTTGCGTTGCAGCACTGTACCGGGGCGATTAAGTTCTTCTAACTCAATGAAGACATTTTCACTGCCTGGAACGAGTATCCGACGGGAGAGGAAATAATAGCCACTAGTGCCATCAGGAGGAATGGTATCGCGTTGAAAACCTTCTAGATGATTTCCATAGAATCCCGTAATTTGAACATTCCCCAGGTTATAGTTAGCTTTAAAACCGTGGAGTTGGCGGGTAATAGAAGTAAATTGCTGCGAAGAACGGGCAAATTCTTCAGTGTCATAGTCGCCCCACATAGCATAATCAGGCGCAGTTCCGGGGATACCAGTCGAACGCTCAAAACGCACAAATACGCTGTCAATGGAAGGAGTGACAACATCAACCTTAGAACTATCGCCGTAAACGGGATAATTTTGCTCGTTGAATTGGTAAGTTCTAAATAGACGATTATCGCAGTTACAATCTTCGTTCAGATTGCGAGAACTATTGTATGCACCTGTAAACAACCACTCCCCGATCGCACCAGTCGCAAACACCGCTGAATGAAAATCTAATTGCGTTCTGGTATCTTTGTCAGGACGCAGAAAATCACGGAAACTACCGTAATAATCTGTGCCTCTCGCACCTAAACGTAAATCTACTACCCCAGTTACCAAACTGGGACGCAGTGCTGTTTCAAATTGCAGTTGGGTAAAAGCTTCTAAATCATTAGCTATTGCCCGAATTCGCACAGTTTGCGCTTTTAAATCAGAGCGTAAAGTAGCAGTGAATTGTCCGTTGCGTGCTTCTACCTGAAATCCCGGTTGGTCGGGTTTGAAGTCTTTTTCGACAAACTCTCCAGCAGTAGGTATAAGGGTGACAACAGCATCTCGGTTAGAGCGATTGCCCTTACTATCAATCAGTTGACCCCGGACTGTAGCTGTCGAACGTCCATCAGCCGAAATCCGAGACTCAACTGTTTCTACTGTTAATTGCTGTGGCGCTCCTGTGACTACTACCCGCACCGTCACAGCAGGTTCCGACTTTCCTACTACCTGTGCAGAAATGGTGTTCTCACCTGCTTGTAAAGAGACACCGTACCAAGTCTGCGTTACTAAGTTAGTGCTGGCATCAGTTTCTGTTTGTCCTACTAAAGAAGGATCTACCAATATCCCATTCAGCCGCAATTCTATTTGACTTCCAGCAGGAAATTGCACCTTCACTGTAGTAGCTGGTACATCCATCACGCTCTCAGGAGTTGGACTGAGGATTTGTATTGTTGCAGTTGGGGAAGCAGCATCGGCACTTATCGTCTCTCTACGCCCTTCACCCCTGCTTTCTGTTGCTGCTATTTTGCGTAAGCCTCTAGGCAACTCGGTAGCAGTTTCAGGTTGAAAAGGTTGTATTTCAGTTGTGGTAGTAGTCTGGGGCGAGAAATTTTCCTCAGTTCTTTGTGCTATTTTTCTTAAGCCTCTTGGTAAGAGCGTATCAGTTGCTGGTTGAAATGATTCTATTGGGTTTGCAGGATGCCGAAGATTCAAAGAATTGCTCGGTGTTGTTGGAGTTACTGGCACAGCCTCTTCAGCACTAGATGGTACAAATTTCTGATTCTGTGCTGTTGTCTCAATTGCTGAAGTGACTTGAATAGCCTCCCCAGCGCTCAGAAAATTTGGTACGAACTTCTCTTGTACCTCTTTCATCCCAGTTGCTGGAAACGTGACAGCTTGTTGGGATTTCACTATCTGAAGTTGTGTTGTATTTGCGGAGTTAGTCTCAGTTTGATTTGGCGCAAGTGGAGTGTCTGTGGCTTCGGCATGGGCTATAGCTGCATACAAAACAACGCTCAAGGCTCCTGCCATCGCCCCCATCAACTTCAAATTCAAAGTAGTTGCACGGTGCAGTCTGGGTTTCATTTCTTGACTTGCTCCTGGGAGGTGGGGGTGACTGCAAAGTTCATACGTACCAAGCCACTAGGCTCTAAACGCACTAGGCGAGATTGGCTGTTGCGTTCGCGGAATTTTCGGTTGGGAGCTAAGGTGTAGCCAGGGATGCTGCTAAGGTCTAATACGCCTGTGTGACTTCCTGGTAAGACATTGGCTACAGAGAACAAACCATTGGGATCTGTGGTAATGCGGTTGCCGTCTTCTAGATAAATCACCGCATTGGGGACTCCTGGTTCTCCAGCTTGCTGTTCGCCATCAAAGTTCTTATCAATAAACACGCGACCAATGATTGTGCCGCAGTCAGAAAGAATTCCCGATCTAATTTTTAATTGGTGGGTTGCCGGGCCGTCTTTGATACTGAAGCGGTTGTCAGCTCGTAGTGCATTGACGATCGCACTATTACGACCAGTACCGCGTTGCGAATCATTCGTTAGCTGTGCAGCGTAGGCAACATTTAGAACTTTTCCAATGGGAATATTTGTATTTGTGCGAAATGTCACTGTGTTGCCATTGCGTTCGGAGTTAACGGTGACTAACTGACCATTTATTTCTCCTCGCACAGATTTAGCTAAAAAGTTGAATCCTAAAGGTAAAGTGTCGGTGACAGTGACATTGTTCAAATCAGCATCAGCTAAATTTCTCACCGACAAGCGGTAGATAACTGTATCTCCAGGTGCAGCAGTAGCGCGATCGCCTGTTTTGACGAGTTGCACCTGAGTTGCTTGACACATATTTGTGGTGAATTCAAAGGTAAATAAGTCCAGTCCCACTAATTCTGCATTGGGAACCAAAACAAGTTTGCCCTCTACCTTGGTTTCACCTTGAAGATTGATTGGTTGACCATCTAAAGCAGAAGCAGTATACCGGATAACACCGTTATTACTCGTATCAGTATTATCAATAATTTGAATCTCGATCCGCCTTTGCTGATAGATAGAATTCTGTGGGGGATTAACTACAAAAATGTAGGTTTTACCTGGAGTGGTTTGACCCTTATTCGGATCGAGTAGAAAGTTATAGATCCCAGCCTGATTATTCGTAATGAAGTAAGGGTTACTATTCTCTATATTTGGCGTTTTGCCGCCAGGAATGTTGTTATTAGGAACATCCGGCAACTCTGTGCGAGTTAGAGAAACCAATTGTCCTAATTCTGTTTTCGTTGGGTCGTTAGGTAATGGTTCGTATATGCCAACTGAAAAACCTGTATAGTCAGGTAAAACTGCGCCCGCACAGCCTAAAATGCGCCCTAATGGGTCAACTAATAGGTTCGGAGTCAAATTAATTTGACTAGAAATTCCTTGATATGGAGCATCAGTGGCAGGATTTGTATAAGTATAGGTAGCTTGATTAGTGAGGTTTAATAGAGGTTGAGCTGCAACTGGACTTTCAGCCTGTTGCGCCTGTGCTGTCGTCGGTGTGGTAGTATACAACATACTTCCCAGCAAAACTACTGCTGTTAGTCGTTGACACAAGCTACCAATAAAATTATTCTGCTTTTGTTTTTCAGCATGGAGCGCTGAACTTATCTCCTCTGAAATATCTTTTTTTTTGTTAATAAAAGCACTTTTAAAAATGTGAAAATACATAGATGCTAAATTGCCTTACTCCCCTTCTCTATTAGGGAAGGGGGTTGGAGGTGAGGTTTATATTTCGTGTTGAATACAACTGAGAATCACTTATGGCGTAAATCAGCGCACTTGGGTTTGATAAGTTGCTTTGAGCGTTGTTTTCACCGCCACTAATGGAACCTGTAAGCGGATGTTAGTATAAGCACTGGCTGGTGCTGGTTGAGTTTCCACTTTGCCGTTAGGGAGGGTGACTTTAACAGTGGGATTTTCTACGAAACTGCGTCCGCCATCAATGCTATAAGTAATTTTGGCATCATTAGTTACACTTACAGACTTCAGCACGTATACCATTTGTTTGGAAATGGGTTGATTGAGAGTCAAATTCTTGACTGGGCGATCGCTCTTATTTTCACTAGTCAAGGTATAGCGCAGCACATCTCCTGGCTGTACCACAGCTTGACCTTTCAGAGGTTGCCAATTCTTGCTTTGCTTGCCCTGGCGATCTTTGACCACTACTTGCTTTTCTGCTTCCAAGCGCAATTGTATTTGCGGTTGACTTTTGATATTTTGGGCAGTTGCACTTTTCGACTGCCATAAAGAAGGCACTCCTGGTATCTGGCTGACTGTTGAAACTGTGGCAATTAGAGCGATCGCTCCTATACTTGCAATAGAAACACCTTTCATCTGCATAACCTCTACAAATTTGCGGAAACTACTTAATTAACCTTGCGTTGGAAGGTAAATGTTCTCAGCTCGCCTGGCGCAACTTTGCCAGTAACGGTGTCTACATACTTCGTGACATCGGTAGTCACTGTGGTTCCAGTTTGGTCAATACCAGAAGTGTTAGCTGGGTTATTACCGCTGTAGAATTGGATGGTTGCAGCCCCAGAATCTTTAGCCGAACCGACAATATTGCTGGTATCGATGAGACCATTTTTATCGTTGTCTAGTGCCCAATTGTTAGAACCAGCAGGAGTATCATCAGCGGTTGTGCCGTCTTCAACAATCACAACTTTGTCAGCATTTAAAATTACGTTACCGCTGCCAGCTTGAGGGTCAGAAATATTTTTGTATCGAATCTGGTACTCAATCATGTTTCCAGGAGCAGGTGTTCTTGGTACATCAGCAACGTTGGCATTGGGATCGATGCCATTGGAAGCTGGTGTAGACTCAAAGTCACCTTGACCTGTACCAACTGCTGGCCCGGTTCCTTGTAAAACTCGTGACAGTTTCACCAGTTTCAAATAGCCAGTGTATACGCGATCGATAGTGATATTTTGACTATCAGCTGTACCATCTCCATTCGTATCAATAGAGGCAGTTATATAAACTGGATAGCCAAATTCTTGGTCGCCTGCATAGTCTGGGATGGTATCGGTTGACAGAGATGTGTTGGCTGGCAAATCGACTTCTACACCATAATTAATAGTTGCACCAGCAGCAACGTTGGGGATGGAAATTGGTGTACTGGCAGTTGTAAAGGTTCCTGTTCCTTTATTGTAGGTATAGACAGCAGACTGACCACCATAAGTAACTGTCACCTTTGTACCATCAGGTAAATCGTTGGCATTAGTTGGTTTAGTTGGCGTTAGCGTAATAGTGCCAGTACTAGTACCATTGTTTTTAATTGTGTTAGTAAATCCAACCGCTGCTGGGTCAAGCTTAGTACCAGGGGGTGTACCAGCAGGAACGAGAGAAGATTTATTAGTGAAGTCATCATTGGTTAGACCTGATGGGCCTACAGCATCTGGTGCATTCTGCGGCCCGTTGAGTATTGCCGAGGCAACAGGTGTTTGTATTACGAAAGTGTTTGCCTCACCACCTGTACCAGTACCACTGTTGTTGTTACTTGGGTCGGTTCCTGTTTCTGGACTGGTTGGGTTATTAATGTAGCCGTCATCAACGCTGGTAGGCGGTAGAGTATCGGGAATCCCATCATTATTGGTATCTGTACCTGGAGGTGGTGTCATACTGCCTGGAGAGCCGTCGTAGTTGCTAGGATTTTGGTCGCCGGATTCGTCGTATACTGGGGCGTTAGTACCGGGGGTTTGACCAAATAATTGAGCGATGTTAGCAACGGTCAAAGGTGAAGTTGCACCAGGTTCAACAACTATCTGAATCGAAAAGCCACTAACTGTTACACCAGGAGCAACAGAAGTAATCGAAGATGGCAAATTGATAAAACCAACGCGGGTGACACTACCAAGAGTGTCAGCACCTTTTAAAGGGAAAGTTTTCCAATTAGCTGTATTGGCATCAGTTGTAACTGGGTCAGTGGTGTAAACTGCTTGCCACCCAGGAGGAGGAGTTGGTGCAACTACTAAATCTGTACCCGCAGGTATTGCATCTGAGACCAATATGTAGGTGGCAGCCGTACCATCAACGTTAATGCTTGTACCTACTAGCGGTGCTGGAGTAATACCTTGTCCTGTTGGGTCGTTGGACTCAACTCGTAAACTCAAATCGTAAGTGAGTTTGTCATCTGTAATTTGAGCTGTGCCAGCATTGTTGTAAGTACTGCGAGTCTTCAGAATTGTTGCTAAGGTGTAAGTCTTAGCAGTAGAACCAACCTTAATTTGAGCAGTGGCGCTAGCTTCTCGCGTACCGTTGACAGGCAAACCAGCTACTTCACCAGGAGTACCATCAGGGTTATCAGCGGTATAAACGTCGCCACCATCGGGATTCCGCAGTTGGTTTTGAGCATTACCAGGAGTATTACCAAGGGTAACGGTAATTACGTCATTGGTTTGAGCGCCTGCCTGTACGGTGACTGGCACGCGTACCAATACAGTACCGCCAGGCGAAACCGAGGGTGTGAATACTTCAGTGCTAGTGATATTTTGCCAAGTCTTACCACCGTCGGTGCTGTATTGCAAGTTATTAGCTGTACCACCAGGCAATGTACCAGAAACTGTACCCGGCCCAGTTGTTGTAGCTAAGTTAGGAATCCGGAATTGGGTGGGGTCGTTACCTACGTTTGTCAGAGTGTAGGTATATATTAGTAAATCACCAACTCCAACACTACCACCGTTGCTATCTTCGACACCTGATGCCGAGACAGTAATACCAGCAACTTCTGCTACAGTCACAACGACTGTATTAGAGGTAGAATTTATTGTTGTTCCCGGACTATTGGGATCTTCATAGGTCGCAGTTGCTGTGTTGCTAATAGATTGACCAGCAGTTGTACCATCAGCTAATACAGGCGCTACAAGTTGGAAAATTCCATTAGCTAATAATGTTGTTGCTACTAAACAACGGTAAAAATTAAATTGTTTACTTTTGGTAGATTGCTTCGGAAATTTCATTGCATTAGTGTAGTTGCTCAGTAGACTGTTATCTTGATGCTGTCAACAGAAATAAAACGCATAATTTGCCTGATGTCTCAAATACGGGGTGAGGATTGAAGACAATCAGACACAAAAAAACTTGTTTCGCAGCAGGAATTATTGCTTGAAACTGTCAATATATAGCTGTTTTTTCGGTATTTTTCGCAGTACGCAACATCTAATTGCGCTCTACTAACTTAGGTTCTAAAAGTTTTTAGTTACTAAGCCTTAAACTGGTGATTTTTTCAAATCAAGAATCTAATAGTAGAACCTTAAAACGAAGATCGGAGAATTTAAAACAGTTTAATTACTGGTATTAAAATAAATTTATTTTTAGAAAAAATGGTATTGCTGCTTAAGTACCATACTCATAAAATAAAAATATTTTATACAGAATTACTCAAACTGGAGTTGAGTCAGGAAATTTAATTATACATACTTAAGTGCTTAGTATTAATTATGTATATCAGTACAAAAAAAATCTTCTTCTGTAGAGAAAGCTTGTTCTGTACTATTGCCAATACATCAAGCAATTATCTTGATGTACGCTGAGATTTTGTTTCAGTAAATCAAACCCGACAAATTTTATCGGGTATGTTTGACTAGTATTTTTGCTCGTGTTAGTATGCTTCGGACAGTAGACGGACAAACAGGGAAAGCGAGATTTATGACTCAGGCGACAACCATACACAATTCAGCAACCACCGCTACCTTTAAATCCTTGAAGTGTAAGGAATGTGGTGCAGAATACGAACTCAAAGCCAGCAATGTTTGTGAGTTATGCTTTGGGCCGTTGGAAGTCTTGTATGATTACAGCGCTCTACGTCGCACCGTCACTCGTGAAAAAATTCAAGCTGGGCCAAATTCCATTTGGCGTTACCGTCCTTTTTTGCCTGTTGCAACTGACAATGTAATTGATGTGGGAACTGGTATGACTCCGTTGGTTCGTTCCCACCGTCTTGCGCGTCGCCTGGGTTTAAACAAGCTTTATATTAAAAATGATGCCGTCAACATGCCCACCCTCAGCTTCAAGGATCGGGTGGTGTCTGTTGCCCTCACCCGCGCGCGGGAATTGGGTTTTACTACTGTTTCTTGCGCTAGTACAGGTAACTTGGCAAATTCTACAGCGGCGATCGCAGCTCACGCAGGTTTAGATTGCTGTGTGTTCATCCCCGCAGATTTAGAAGCAGGTAAGATTCTGGGTAGCTTGATCTACAGTCCCACCTTGATGGCAGTCAAAGGCAATTACGATCAGGTAAATCGTCTCTGTTCGGAAGTTGCTAATACACATGGTTGGGGATTTGTCAATATCAATTTGCGTCCATACTACTCGGAAGGTTCCAAAACTCTAGGCTTTGAAGTTGCCGAACAGCTGGGTTGGCAATTACCAGATCATATTGTTGCTCCTCTAGCTTCTGGTTCGCTATTTACCAAAATCCACAAAGGCTTCCAGGAATTTGTCGAAGTCGGTTTGGTAGAAGGCAAGAATGTGCGTTTCAGCGGCGCGCAAGCTGAAGGTTGTTCTCCCATCGCCGAAGCATTTAAACAAGACCGCGACTTTATTAAGCCAGTGAAACCGAATACAATTGCGAAATCGATTGCGATCGGCAATCCAGCAGACGGAATTTATGCTGTTGAAATCGCTAAGAAAACTGGCGGTAATATTGAATCAGTTAATGACGCTGAAATTATCGAAGGAATCAAGCTGTTGGCAGAAACCGAAGGCATCTTCACAGAAACAGCTGGTGGTACAACTGTTGCCGTGCTGAAAAAACTGGTAGAAGCTGGCAAGATCGATCCCGATGAAACTACCGTGGTTTACATCACTGGCAATGGTCTGAAAACCCAAGAAGCCGTACAAGGCTACATTGGCGAACCCTTGACTATTGATGCCAAACTCGATAGTTTTGAACGTGCCCTTGAGCGTTCTCGTACACTCGATCGCTTGGAATGGCAACAAGTTCTCGTTTAATCATTAGTCAGTAGTAAATGACAACTGACAACTGACAACTGACAACTGACAATTGACTACTAACAACTAACTATGTCTGTAACAGTTTTAGTTCCTACTGCGCTTCAGAATTTTACTAATAACCAAGCTACCCTCGAATGTAGCGGTACTACCATTGCCGAACTTTTAGACTCCTTAGAAACTAACTTTCCTGGGATTAAAGGACGGTTGTGTGATGAAGAGGGTAAGCCACGCCGTTTTCTGAATTTGTATCTCAACAGCGAAGATATTCGCTTTTTAGAGGGTACAGATACAGCCCTCAAAGATGGCGATGAAGTTAGTATTGTGCCTGCTGTCGCTGGAGGCTGATGTAGCAAAGTGCTGAGTGCTGAGTAAAAACCCAGTTGCTGTATCGCAATTGGCTTAAAGGGTGTGAGGCTATACTAAATAAATCTTCAATAATTGTTATTAGGGGCACTGTTTTGTGCCCCTATATTTTCAGATAGATTTTGTTTGAAAAATTATGTTGCGATCGCCTCATTAAGTCTTTGCTGCCAAAATTCATTGTTGTTAATAGTCAAGATAATCCGCTGATAGGATTCATCTTGTAGATCAATGGTTAAATAATTTGTTTCTCTATTCACATACCAAAATTCTTTGCCTCGGTTTGTATAATAAGTCCCAGCTTTAATTAATCCAGGAATAAAGCTACCAGGGGCACGCAATTCTTTCCAATTGCTTTGAGGTTCGGCGATTGTAACTTGTTGGATATGGGTAAGCGGTATTTCCCAAAGTTTATGAAAGCGAACAGCCAGTAGTTGCTCTTGCCATGTAAATTCTATCTGCAATTTTTCGTCAATTATACTCAGCCGCATCATCAACTCCTTCGTCAGTAGTTTTTTACTTAGTGTTCCCCAAAAACACCTTATCATCCTGGTATTACCTTTAAGTTAGAACTACTGCCAAGCTTATTAACTAATATTTTGTTAATTGTACAAAACTAGAGATTATGAGTAACCAATCAGAACAGTTTGCCAGTGATAATTGCTCTGGTATTTGTCCGGAAGCATTCGAGTACATGATTCAAGCTAATCAAGGTAGCGCGCCAGCTTATGGCAATGATGAATGGACTCAAAAAGCAACAGATTATTTTCGAGAACTCTTTGAAATTGATTGCGAAGTATTTTTTACCTTTAACGGTACAGCAGCTAATTCTTTATCGTTAGCCGCCCTTTGTCAGTCATATCACAGTGTGATTTGTCATGAAACAGCCCACATAGAAACAGATGAATGCGGCGCACCGGAATTTGCTTCTAATGGCTCTAAACTATTACTTGCTAAAGGGGAAAATGGTAAATTAACACTACAGGCTATAGAAGCAATTGTAACTAGGCGGGCTGATATTCATTATCCGAAGCCGAAAGTGATTAGCATTACCCAAGCAACTGAATTAGGAACTTTATATTCTATTGAAGAACTTGTGGGAATAAAAGAAATCGCGCGAAAATATAACTTAAAAATTCATATGGACGGCGCTCGCTTTGCAAATGCAGTTGCTGCTATGAATAAAAGCCCCGCAGAAATTACCTGGAAAAGTGGTGTAGATGTCTTATGTTTTTGCGGTACTAAAAATGGGATGGCATTAGGTGAAGCGATTCTCTTCTTTAACAAAACATTAGCAGAAGATTTTGATTATCGATGCAAGCAAGCAGGTCAGTTAGCATCAAAAATGCGATTTATTTCAGCTCCTTGGTTAGGTTTGTTAGAAACTGGCGCGTGGTTAAAAAATGCCCGACATGCCAATCAATGTGCTGAATATTTAGAAAATCAATTATTAAATATAGATGGTGTTGAAATGATGTTTCCGCGAGAAGCAAACGCCGTTTTTGTCAAATTACCTGAGCACGTGATTCAAAGCTTAAAAACTAAGAACTGGCAATTTTATACCTTTATCGGGGTGGGAGGAGTACGTTTTATGTGTTCCTGGAATACAACCCAATTAAAAATGGATGAATTGCTAAGAGATATTAAGGAAGCGATCGCCTCCTAGTACTTGACCAACCCAAAATTGCTGGGTTAAGGCTGACACGGAGAGAAGTTGCGTGCGGGGGTTCCCCCCGTTGAGCAAACTTCGGGAGACGCGGGGATATGGGGACGGAGAGAATTTTTAACCAAGCAAAGTTTCCTTGGCAGACCATTAGTCAAGAGGGCAAAGTCGTTGACTGTTGACCATTGACTAATGTCAAAATAAAGGTAACTTACTACTTAACGGTGAGCGATCGCTGTGAAAGCTAAATTAAGGATTGACCTGAGCAATGGCAGAAGAACAAAATCATAATGAAGCTGGCGAAGTGGCTCCCAGCACTGTTGATAAGCAGGCTCCCAGTGTCGCTGAAGAACACGCTCCTAGTACAGACTCACCCGAAGCGACAGATATTCCTACTGCCAACGCGCCAGACCCCAAAGCAGTAAACCCAGAAACTAACCCCAATGCTGCTAAGCCAGCTGCTGCATCCCCCAAGCAAGAAAAACCCGCCGCAGCTAAAGCCGCAAAAGCAGATAAACCCGCTGGCGAAGAAAAATCCGACGCAGGGGAAAAACCCGCAGCTAAAGCCGCAAAAGCAGATAAACCCGCTGGCGAAGAAAAAGCTGACGCAGAGGAAAAACCCGCAGCTAAAGCTAAAAAGGAGAAAGCCCCCTCTGTTGAAGACAAACCATTTGTAGAGTTCATCCAGCAAGACTATTTGCCAGCTTTGCAAAAGGCGATCGCTGACCAAGGAGTAAAAGATTTACAATTATCTTTTGCAAAACAGAAGGTTCCCGTCGTTGGCTTCCAATCAGCTGAAGAATGCTGGCAAGTGGTTGGCAGTTGGCAAAATGGTGTACACAACTTCAACCTATATTTCCCCGATGAAGACATTCAAGGGAAAAAGGCATTTTCCTGTAATGAAGGCAAAAGACCTAGTACTCTTGAGTCATTCCTCATCGATGAGCGCAAAATTACACTCGACTTACTGATATATGGCATAACGCAGCGCTTAAACGGTCAAAAGTGGCTGGGTAGAAATTAGTTGTTGAATGAAGACGGGGGATGATAAGGACGCGGAGAATAAACAGACGCGATTAATGAGCCAGCGCGTTGCGGTGAATCAGTGCTGCGGAGAGAAGCGCTGTGCGGGGGGAACCCCCGTTGAGGCGACTTCGGGGAGGGTTTCCCTCCGCGGGCAACTGTGTTAGCGCAGCGTTAGCGAGCCTGCGAGCGTCACCCGAAGGGGGGTTCCCACGCCACTTGCTTCAAGTCGGCAAAGCCGCCCAACGCAGTGGCTCCCCGTTGTAGCGACTGGTATCGCGTCTCTACGACTTTAAAGGTCGTGGAAGTGATAGGTGACGGCTCCAGTGATGGGGTCGTTATCTATTTTTACGTAACCTGATTTATACATTTCCTTAAGAGTAGCTTCTATTTCAGCAAAACTAGCTCCTGTTGCTTTCACGCCTTGAGTTACAGTCAAGCTACCACCTCTAGTTTCCGCTACTTCAATTAGTTTAACCATGAGTTGGTTGCCAGTGGGGCGGTAGACTTGAGTAGCGATCGCAGCTTTATTCAAGGGTACACCCAAGGGAGATAGACCTGCTTTTGCTCTCAGGTTCAGTTCGTAATCGTCAACCATATTAGAGACGAGGAACAGATCGACGAACTGTCCTACGTATAACAAACCTCCAGTACACAGCCATAACAAACCTGTGCCTATCTTGCCGTTGTATAAACGGTGCAGCCCTCCTATACCCATAAACCCAACTGCACACAAGATGTAAGAGACAAGAATACGGTCTTTATGCTGATTGTTTTCAAGATTCATCTTGTTTTCAACCTTTTGGATTTGCTCTTGTTATCTAAGATGATTTTTTAATGGTGTTTTGTTTCTATCAGCTTCACCGACATCGAACCTCTCCTTAATAGCCTCCCTTTCCTCCACAAAAGAGGCAACAACTAAAAACAGCTAAATTAGTAGGTGTTTGAAATCTTTGGGCAGGAGAGAGGTCAAAGTCAAGCCCGTTGAACTCGTGTAAGATTGAGTGTGCTCAAGAGTTCTTTGTTGCGGTTTATCTGTCACTCCTCAACTCAGCAGATCGATCTGTGGGATATACATCATCTTTCAACTTTAATGCTTCGTTCTAGAGTTGGCTACCAATTCTCGATTCTCGATTCCGCAAATTATTGATGTCTTGTTGCAACTCTTAACGTTTTACGTAACAGTTTCCTGGCTACACCTTGGTAGACTGAACTTTATACAAATAAATTATTGTCAGCTGCTGCACCGTGTGAGAGCATTACCAGTAGCTTTATTCTGGTGTACTCAAGATAATAAAGGCAAAAGAGCAATCAAGACATGGTAGATTCCCTCAAAAAACCAGGCTTTGAAGAAATGCGGCCGGGGATTAAAGTCCCGGCAAAAGAAACCCTGTTAACACCCCGGTTTTATACTACCGATTTTGATGAAATGGCGCGGATGGACATCTCCGTTAATGAAGACGAGTTAAGAGCCATTTTGGAAGAGTTTCGCACCGACTACAACCGCCATCACTTCGTTCGGGATGCCGAGTTTGACCAATCCTGGGATCATATTGACGGCGAAACTCGCCAGTTATTCATAGAATTTCTAGAACGTTCTTGTACGGCAGAATTCTCTGGATTTTTGCTGTATAAAGAACTCGGCCGTCGTTTGAAGGATAAAAGCCCCGTTTTGGCAGAATGCTTCAACTTGATGTCACGGGATGAAGCGCGTCATGCTGGCTTTTTAAATAAAGCTCTGTCAGACTTCAATATGTCCTTGGATTTAGGGTTTTTGACTAAGAGCCGCGCTTATACCTTCTTTAAGCCGAAATTCATCTTCTACGCTACTTATCTTTCCGAAAAAATCGGTTATTGGCGCTATATCACCATTTATCGTCACCTCGAAGCACATCCAGAAGACAGAGTTTATCCAATCTTCCGGTTCTTTGAAAACTGGTGTCAAGATGAAAACCGTCACGGTGATTTCTTTGATGCCGTGATGAAAGCCCAGCCACAAATATTGAATGACTGGAAAGCTAGGCTATGGAGTCGCTTCTTTTTGTTGTCGGTATTTGCAACGATGTATCTCAATGACATTCAGCGCAAAGACTTTTATGCCACCCTTGGACTAGATGCGCGAGAATACGACATCTATGTAATTAAGAAGACCAACGAAACCGCAGGTCGAGTGTTCCCGTTGATGCTGGATGTAGATAATCCAAAGTTTTATCAACGGTTAGATGTATGTGTCAAGAATAACGAGAAGTTGACAGCAATTTCCAATTCCAACACTCCCAAATTCTTGCAATTCTTCCAGAAGCTACCTATTTACGTCTCGCATGGCTGGCAATTGCTGCGGCTATACTTGATGAAACCAATTGATGCTGTTCCCGCTCAAGGTACGGCTCGCTAAGTTATAAAATTTGTGCAAAAGAGTTAGTGGTTCTGTAGACAACAGAACCACTTTTTTATGGAAATTACTAACAATGTCAAGTAATCATTTAAGCTGATTTTTTTATTGTTTGGTGCTTGGCTGCTTCTGCTTCATAACACTTGAGAATCAGTGATGCAAGCTTATCAATATCAGTCACAGAGGTAATGATTATTTTTGACGCTGCATCCCCTAATGAAGCTGTTACTTCCTGCACTTCAAAATTTGGTGCTAGGGATTTGACTTCATCTGTACTTAGCCGAGTAATAATACTTTTTTTCTGCGAAGACAAATACAGCCGCAAAAACCACCAGGTAGTTTTACCAAGATTTATACCAAAATAGGAAGCAGTGTCTTTATATTTAATTTCAAAATTGCAGCTTTTTGAGGTTTGCGTAATAGCTTTAATTTTTTCAAAAGCTGTGATTTCTTCAGCTGTTGTGACTATTTTTGATTCTTGAGGATCTTGAGGTTCACTTTTGTTGTTACAAGAGCATTAAAATAACGGCTAAGTTGCCCATCATGTACTTCAGCTTTTTGACCTCTAGCTTTTGCTTCTACGAGCATAACTATATTACCGTTAATAGCTAGAGCATAATCTACCTTTTCAAGCTGCCGCGCTCTTCTTTCAGCAAAGTCTGCTACATATTCTGGCATTACTTCACTAGGGTCATAAACATCGTAGCCAAGAGCGCTTAAAAAAGGAACAATCAGTGACATCTTGGTAGATTCTTCACCAACCACTTGATCGGCTCGTTTACGCACTTGTTCGGATACCTTAACAATATCATCAGTGAATCCCATCTTGCTTGCTCCTGGTAGATAAGTAGTTATTAATACAGTAGTTTTTGTGAATTCGTAGTCACTCTTATAAGAATGTTCTCAAATAATTAACGTAACATTAATGACGTGTCCAGGGATGCGATCGCATCCGTAATACATAAAAGTAACCATTTGAATTTATTAGAAAGCCTCAGTATCATTGACTACTTGATAATAGGGAGCAAATCGTCGTAATTTATCGTCATCGGTAATTAAAATAATCTAGATTTACCCAAATGGAAAAAGGTTTTGGGAGTAAGCTGCCATTACTGTTAATATTCTGCTTATCTACTAGCTTTTTGCCTGCGTCAGGCTCGGTTTTATGTCCAGCAGTTGCCTCTGAAAAATACAAATTAGCAAGTAGGGAATATGGCATAGATGGTCGCAAAGGCGATGATGGAAGGTCTGGTAGAAATGGTCGTGACGGCGAGAACCAAAATATTTTTGTCAATAGTTCGCCAGTAAATCTTGACTTGTCTGGTGAGGATGGTGAGGATGGGGAAGACGGCGAACGTGGTTATAGACCAAACTGCGATCGCCAACGTGATAACGTAGACCATGACATCAATGCAGCAGATGGCGGTGCTGGTGGCAATGGCGGTAAAGGAGGAGATGGGGGCAATGGTGGTTCCCTCACCGCCTATTACACAAATTTGGCAGACTTACGAAACATTCTCGTCCGTGCCACGCCAGGAGAAGGCGGAAGAGGCGGTCGGGGTGGCAATGGCACAGCAGGTTGTAACTGTCGCAGGCGGAGTTGGGAAGTGGAAACCTGTAAAGGTACTCCTGGAAGCCCCGACCATAAATGTACTAAGAAGCGCTATAGGTGCTATCCTGGCAGCGATGGGCGCGACGGTAGCGATGGTAGCGATGGTAAGCAAGGGCGCTTAGGAATTTTGAGTATTGTTAACAGCAAAGAACCTTTGGTAGCGGATACTCCAACCCTTAAGCTGACAGTTTCCGAATTGACAGGCAAACAATTCAACCTCTCCAAGAACAAGTGGAATTTTCGTCAGGGGGCAACTGCTTTACTTGCCCCTGGTTCTGTCATTGCCGATGAATATCAAGAATTTGAACAGCGTTTGGAAGAGAGTGTTCGAGTGGTTTGGCAAGAGAGAGAACCTATTGCCAGCTTTGGCAATCAAACTGTAACAGTGAGTTTAAATGACAGCAAGCAAGTGGAAGTTACTTTCCCTGATGATTTGTGGGTTGATGGTAGTAGCAAAAGCGAGGCTAACTTGACTACGTTTACTGTTAATCATGCAATTTCTCAAAAAGATGTGACGCGGCTAGCTGTGTCAGAATTTGCTGATGCAGGACAAAACCTTAATTTGAAAATAGTTGATTTAGCTGCCAAGTCTGACGTAATTCAGACTCAGTTTCGAGTAAAGTTTCGGGCGCGAGATGACTCTCGTGGTTTCTCGGACTACACAACTGAATATGAAGGGGACATTCCCGCCGAACTTGTAACCCGCGACTATAACCGTTATATTCTCGCTTTAGGTAAGTTGAAAATTCCTGCCGATGCCCTTAACGCTGGTGTCAACGTCGATATTAAAGTGGTAGCAACTCGCTCCTTAGCAGGACGTTCCGCAAAACAAACTATTAACTGGCAGGGTGCTATCCGCAAGGCGAGATAATTTTTATCGATTAAAATTTAACTCTGTTTAATGAATAACGCACCGCAAATTTCTGATGGTGCGTTAGGACGTTCCGTCCATAACGCACCCTACGACCTATCTACTTTTTAAGAGGATTTTTTACCATCAGAGGCAATCTGCGAGAGAAGATTGCCTGCTAAATCTAACAATTGATCCATTAGACTACCAATAATAAGAATGTAAAGTAGCATCTGGATGATGTAATTAATATTGCCAGCTTTATAAGCCTCCCAGAGGAGAAAACCAAGTCCTCTTGGGCCGATCAACATTTCTGCGGCAATAACTGTAAACCAAGCTACCCAAATGCCAACTTTCAAAGTATGAAATGTATGAAAAATAGCTGCTCTAAAGTTATTATTCTGTCGGCGAAAATGCTGCATACCTATTGCCATATTAATGATTGTTGACCAGAGAGTGCCAATAAAAATTATGACTATGGTTGCAGGTTCGCTCTCTCTAAACACTATGAGCGTAATGGGTAGTAGGGCTATGGGAGGGATACTATGTGGGATTTCAAATATCCGCTTTAACACCTGATATATTGTGCCATTGATGCCTATTAAATATCCGATGAAACTACCTAAAACGGCGGCTGGTATGTAACCTACAAATAGTTTTTGTAAGCTAGCTAAAACATCCAAAAATATACTATATTCCATGCCTCAGTTCTCATTTGGAACGTCTAGGGAATACTGCGGCAATCACAAAAAATACCGAATAGATACACAGAAAAAAGCTATGAAAATCAGCTTAAGTTAAATTTATCAAAGAATCAAAGCTTAATTAAAAAAATAAATAAAATCTCAATAATTCAGTTTTTAAAGGCTGATAATCTAAAATCTAGAAAAATACCATTAAAAATAATTTTTAGAGCGTTCAATACTATTGGTAAACAGTAATTTAACGAACAATTTAGAGAGCGATCGCCCATTACTGTTTACTAAAAACAGATTATTTCCCCATATTACGCTTCATCTGCTCTAACTCGTCTTGGGTTTCCCAGCGGCGAAACTTGTCTTCTAAGTCATCAAATCCACTGGAATAACTGCTAGCTGGATTCCACCAGCCGTTGGTTTCTAAGCGCTGCTGGGTTTGAGCTTTAGCACGGGCTGTCTGGGCTTCAGCGGCTTTAGCTTGTACCTCTTGTCGTCGCACCTGAATTTTCCCCAATAGTTCTTGAGATTGATCTATGCGTTCTTTCAACCCTTGCATGTGTCCCCAGCGCTGATTTCCTTCACGCAATAGGGCTGCTTCTCTCTCTTGCGCGGCTGCTGCTAAATCCTGTCTATTTGCATTCTGTGCCTTTTGCACGCGGATGTGCCAACGCTGAATTTCTTGAGCGGTGGACAAAATTTCCTCTTGCGATCGCTTTTCTTGTACTTGTAAATCTGCAATCAACTTTAAAGTATCTTCCTCTTGCTGCCGCAGCTGCTCTAACAGCGCCTCTAACTCCAAATGTGGATTATTACGCAAGAATTCTTCTAAACGGTTTTCTAGAAACCGACTCAAATCATCAAATAAGCCCACTGCCGGAACTCCAGAAGTCAGGTGTGTGACTATTTTATTGTAGTGGAACCCTGGCAATGCAGTGTCTCCCAAAATTTTAAGCAGGGGAGTGGGGAGATGGGGGAGATG
>NZ_JAECZA010000003.1 GCF_016056275.1 Dendronalium phyllosphericum CENA369
ATGCTCGTTACAGCACTTGCGTCTGTTATGAGGTACACTAAATTAAAGTATAAATCCCTTTAAATGAAGTCATACTCTGTCGAGCTTCGAGAAAAAATAGTTGCAGCACATCTTCAAAAAAACATCTCAATCAGGAAAGTAGCTAACATATTTTCCGTCTCAAAAAGTTTATTGCAAAAGCTTGTAAAGCAACAAAAACTTGAAGGAAATTTACAACCCAAGCCGCGAGGGAAACCACAATTTAGTCATTTAACAAATGCTGAAGTAGAGTTAAGGGAATTAGTTGAAGCACATCCAGATGCAACATTGATAGAGTTATGTGAATTCTTTGCAGACAAGACTGGCAATTGGGTGGGTCGAAGTGCAATGTGTCGGGCGTTACAGAAATTAGGATTAAATCGTAAAAAAAAACAAAGCGGAGTACCCAAGCTGGAACTATTGAGTCCTAAATTTAAGATTAGATTATTGGGAAAAGGTCAAACATATAGAGCCAGAAAATTTAGTATTTTTGGACGAAACTGGTATTCTACTTGGGTTAATGAGGACTCATGCCCGTTCACAAATGGGAACAAGAGCTTACTCTCTTACCCGCTTCTATAGAGGCTCAAAAGTTACAGTAATTGGAGCAATTAGCATTAACAAAGTGGTTGCACTAATGACAATGAATGGTTCAATGGATGGCATCGCATTTGAATTATTTATTGAAAAGTTTTTAGTGCCAAATTTCTGGTCAGGAGCAGTGGTAGTAATGGATAATTTATCCGCACATAAACTAGATTCAATTGTGCCAATGATTGAAGCTGTAGATGCGAAAGTTATTTGTTTATCCTCATACTCTCCCGATTTTAATCCAATTGAATTATGGTGGTCACAACTTAAATCTTTTTTACGCCGTTTTGCTCCAACTACAACAGAAATGGTTGATAAACTAATTTCAGTTGCACTTGACTTAATAAATCCTAAACATTTAAGAAACTGGTTTGCTAGTTGCTGCTACTGTACCTCATAACAGCCGTAAATGCTGTATCTGAAGGCGTGGACTTGTAATGAGATTTCCCAGAAGAAAAATAATTGGTCAAAACCGAATACTTCTCGTTACTGTAACCCTGAATATGACAAGCTTTGGCAACAGTCCAATACAGAATTAGATCCACAAAAACGCCGACAATTATTTATTCAGATGAACGACTTGTTAATTAAAGAGCAAGCTGTAATTCCGCTAATTTCTCGCGCTAATGTTAATGGAGTTAGTAACAGACTCGCTGGTATAGATTCAACTCCTTGGGACGATCGCACCTGGAATATTAAAGATTGGCAGCGAAAGTGAACGACTGGGGATGAGGCAAAAGTTTTCCAATCCAGACTAAAGCTAGAGAAGTTATCACTTTATGCCAAGTCCCTTTAAACAAAAGGTGTTAATTCACCAACAGTACTAGTTGACTGATTAGGCTGTAGAGATTTACCTCCCCTTCGGGGCGGGAGTAGGGAGTAGGGAGTAGGGGAAGAAATTAGCCCCGAAAAAGGTTAAAGCCTCGCCCGCAAGTGGCGCGAAAAATCCTTGTATTGCACAAGATAGGTTGAAACCCCGCCCCGAAGGGGGCGGGTTAGTTTTTGTAGTAAATTCAAGAGTGCGGTAAACAAATAAAGAAAAATCACTCACGTATTCATGAAGCTCAAGCCAAAAATCACTATTGTCCATCCACCTTAATACCTTTGTGCGCGCCACTTGCTACAAGTCGGCAAAGCCGCCCAACGCAGTGGCTTGTCTATCTGAAGCATTGTTTTGGAACTGGTACGGGTATCAGTTTTATCGATATTTCTATGCAGCCTCATATAGAATTGGTATTACCCTGATTAAACACTTAGTCAATTTGACAACGAAGCGTTATAAAAAGAGACTTTCAAGCCTGTTCCTCGTTCCCTATTTCCTGTTCCTTGCTGTATGTATGTTGCTTGCTTTGCAACCAACGAATCACTATAAAACTGAGGGTTCCATAAAAAATTATAAATATCAAAAGCGTTAATTCTCCCAAGAACCATTTGAAATCTAATCCCTCACCTATCCAAAAAGTACCAAATGCCATGAGTATGATACCTGCACTTAACTTAATTAAAATTTCTGGAATTTGAATTAATTGTCCGTGTAGCAAAGTTACTACAGCAGTTGTTAATAAAAATGCGAAAAAGGCTCCTGATAAAGATTCATTCCAAGCACCTGATGCTAAACCAAGAGTGATGATGACAATGGCAACTTCTAATGCTTCAATAGCAGCACTTTTAGTCATTAAAATAAAGTTCAAGAAGTTGAAACCAGGATTTTCTGTTTCTAAAACAATCCCTTCAGAGGTAAGGGGATCGCTAATCCATCCAGCGCGTTTACCTTCAACTTGTCGCCAAACAGACTTTCTTACCCACCCGAAACCGAACCATAGTAACAACAAGCCAATGACAATTTGCAGTAATTCTAAGGGAATAGCTTGTAATTGAGTTCCCAATACGATCGCAGCTACACTAACAACAGACAAACCCGCGATTACTCCGAAACTCGCTTCTCGTGGATACCCAGAACTAGCGATCGCATAAGCAATTGCTGCTGTTTCAATAAATTCTACACTGGCACTGCTTAAAGCACTAACAAATACACCAATATTCATACTGCTCCTGGAATTTTGAGTTACATAATTCAAAATCAAACAGCCTGTAAGCCGAGCAAAATGTAATTTTCTATTTTCCCTTACGTCCTATCGGTACGCACATTGGCGTTCCTAAAATTGGGTCAGAAAAAATACGGCACTCTAACCCAAAAACCTCATCAATCGTCTTTTCACTCATTACCTGCTTTGGTTCCCCAGCAGCAAAAATTCGACCATCTTTGATAGCAATTAGATAATCGGCATAACGACACGCTTGATTCAAGTCATGCAATACCATGACAATTGTCCTTCCCTGACTTTGATTCAACTCATACAACAAATCCAAAATCTCTATTTGGTGTGCCAAATCCAAAAAAGTAGTCGGCTCATCTAAAAGTAAAATATCTGTATCCTGTGCTAGTGCCATCGCAATCCAAGCTCTTTGTCGTTGTCCGCCAGACAAAGTATCTAGTTCTCTTTCTGCAAACTCCAACAAATTTGTAATTAAGAGCGCTTGTTGTACGATTGTTTCATCTTTGGCCGACCACTGCTGCAACCAAGTTTGATAAGGATAACGCCCTTGTGCTACCAAATCTCTGACTGTTAATCCTTCTGGTGCAACCGGGCCTTGGGGCAAAATGCCCAATTGCTGTGCTACTTCCTTAGTAGAAAGCTTTAAAATAGACTCCCCATCAAGATAAACCTTACCGCTACGTGGTTTCAACAGTCTTGCCATACCTCGTAACAAAGTTGACTTACCACAACCATTGGCCCCAACCAAAGCGCTAATTTGTCCCGTGGGGATCGCCAAATTCAAGTCACGAATAATCAGCTTGCCATCGTAAGCTATAGATAAATCTTTAGTTAATAATCCATTCATAAGCTTTATTTTTTACGATTACTAATTAGTAAAAAAAGAAAATAAGGAGCGCCGATAGCAGCAGTTACCACTCCACAGGGAATTTCTATAGGTGCAAACAAAGTTCTTCCTAGCAAGTCTGCGGCTACAACCAACATTCCGCCCAACAGTGCTGAGATAGGAATCAATCCTTCATGGTTAGGGCCGACTAACTGTCTTCCTAAATGGGGTGCAATTAAACCAACGAATTTAATATTGCCGGCGGTGCTGACTGATGCACCTACCAAAGCTACACCTATTAGCACGAATAAACCACGTTGCCATTCCACCCTACTACCTAAACCTCTAGCAACATCATCTCCCAAATTTAAAGCGTTCAAATGTCTTGCTAGTATCAACGTCATTGGTACGACAATAATTAACCAAGGCAATAAGGAAAATACTTGCTCCCAAGTACGTCCGTAGACGCTACCAGCCAACCACACCAAAGCATCACTGACATTAGAGATTTCGCCAAAGGTAATCAATAAAGTAGTGAAAGCATCAGCGATCGCAGACAAACCAACGCCCAGCAAAATAAATAGAAGCGGAGAACTACCTTTGTTCCAAGCTAGCGAGTAAATTAAAGCAGCCATAAATAAAGCACCAGCAAAGGCTGATAAAGGTAGAGCAGAAATTGGCGCTGACGGAAATAAAACGATAATTGCGACAGCTGCCAGACTCGCCCCGGAATTAATGCCAATAAAAGCAGGGTCAGCTAATGGGTTACGCGTGAGACCTTGAAAGATAGTACCAGAAATTGCCAGTGCCACTCCTACCATAAAAGCCACAAGGGTGCGGGGCAGGCGCAAATTATAAATCACAAAGGCATAATCTGGGTTGCCTGTATCTATACTCAATACAGTTTTGACAATATCAGAGGGCGAGATCGGATATTCACCTCTACCCAGATTCATCACCATCGCCACCACAATTACCACTGCCAAAGATAACAGCATCAGTGGTAAGCGTCGGTCAAGCCGGAAAGATATCGCCTCAGAACGAATGACTAGCCAATCTAACTTCATTTTTTCACCTTTTTTTTAGCCAGATACACAAAAAAAGGAGCGCCTACCAATGCTGTCATCACACCTACAGGTAATTCTTGCGGTTTGAGTAATACACGGGCGGCAATATCTGCAACGAGGAGTAAAGTTGCGCCCACAACTGCGGAATAAGGTAGAATCCAACGATAATCAGCTTTGATGAAAAACCTCACTATGTGCGGAACGACTAAGCCAATAAAGCCGATTGGCCCTGCAAGCGATACCGAACTTCCTGCGAGTAAAACAATGCTGATGGCTGTGATGATTTTTACCCAAGCTGTCTGTTGACCCAAGCCTTTAGCTACATCTTCACCAAGACTCATGGTAGTAATTTGTCTGCCCAGAGCAAAGGCAACGACTAAGCCAGTAACGATAAAAGGCAATGCTTGCAAGAACATATTGAAATCGCGCCCAGCCAAGGAACCAGCTAACCAAAATCTAATTTCTTCTAACGTTCGTTGACTGACGATGAGGGTAGCAGTGGTGAGGGAAGAAATCAGAGCCGCGATCGCCGCCCCTGCTATTGTTAAATTCAGTGGGGTAGTGCCTCCTCGTCCGAGAGAACTCAGGAAGTAAACTAGTATTGCCGTGGCTCCTGCACCCAAAAAGGCCGCAATCGTTAAAACACTCAAGTCAGAAGTGCCAAAAACAAAAATTGTGGCAACTACAGCCAGTGCCGCTCCTGACTCAATACCCAAAATTCCTGGATCTGCTAAGGGGTTGCGTGTCAATCCTTGCATTAAGGCTCCAGATACTGCTAAGGCTGCTCCGACAACAATCGCAATCAGCGATCGCGGTAATCTTATTGTTTGAATTACTAAGTGTTCGTAGGAACCATCAAAGGCGATAAAAGAGGTCAAAATCTGATCTAGAGGAATGTCTGCTGCACCCAATGTGACACTGTACACCAAGCAGATTAGCAAGATACACAGTCCGAGAACGAGACCAAATAATGTTGATGCTTGTGGCTTTTTGAATCCTTGAGGTAACATCGTGGTTGCTTCGATCGTTATCTTGCTGTCACTTGAAAATTTTACATACTGGTTAGTTATTTTTAATTGGCACTCTCAATATTTAACAGCTTTATCATCATTAAGTTGATAATCTTTCTTGATAAATTTATATATACATTACATTATTATGCAGATTGTATAGCGATTACCAGATTTTTAATCAGAGTTCAAATTCGAGCTTTGATATTATTTCTCAATAAAGTGGTATCGTTAGATCGACCGGAATCTGCTTTATCAGAATCACTTGCGATCGGCGTTGTCATCAATAGCAGTTTCAGTCACCAGGCGTTACATCTGCACGTGGTGGTGTGAATGAGGATTAATATTTTACTCAGGGTTTACAAAAGAAAATTAATACAGGTTTTACCCTTAATACTCAGTTTGATACTGGTTTTGGTTGTAGGAAGTCACACTATAGCCGTACCAACAAAATCCACAGAGATATTATGGGATACCTATGGCGTACCCCATATCTACGGTAAAGATAACCAAAGTGCATTTTATGCCTTCGGTTGGTCGCAAATGCAAAGTCACGGAGATTTGCTTTTGCGGCTTTATGGTCAAGCACGAGGACGCGCCGCAGAGTACTGGGGAGAAGAGTACACAGAGTCAGATAGATGGGTACTGACGACAGGAATCCCAGAACGCGCTAACTCCTGGTACAACGCCCAAAATCCTAGTTTTCGCAATTATATTGATGCTTTTGCGGCTGGGATTAATGCTTATGCTTCTCAAAATCCGAAGTTGATAAACGATGAAGTGGAGGTGGTGTTACCAATCAAGCCAGAAGATATCATGGCTCACCTACATCGGGTACTCAATTTCACCTTTGTGGTCAATCCAGAGGAAGTATTGGAGTTGAGCAAACAAAAATTGCAAGCAGGATCTAATGGTTGGGCGATCGCACCAAGTCATTCTGCTAGTGGGAAGGCAATGTTGTTAGCAAACCCACACTTACCCTGGTCAGATTTATTTTTGTGGTACGAAGCTCAAATTACTGCACCGGGAATCGACGCTTACGGAGCCACACTTGTAGGTATTCCTGTATTGGCGATCGCCTTTAACAACAACTTAGGCTGGACTCACACCGTTGACACCTATGATGGTTGGGACTTGTACGAACTCACACTAGCAGATGAAGGTTATCGCTTTGATGACAAAGTTCGTAACTTCGAGACAAAAACTTTGTCTTTGAAAGTGAAGCGCAAAGATGGGTCGTTGCAAGAACAACCGTTAGTAGTGAAAAATTCTATCCACGGGCCTGTGGTAGTTGAGAAAAATGGTAAAGCCTTGGCACTGAGAGTTGCAGGTCTTGACCGACCAGGTGTACTTCAGCAGTGGTGGGATATGGCACGTTCTCAAAACCTCAATCAGTTTGAAACCGCACTCAAGCGCTTACAACTATCGATGTTTACGGTAATGTATGCAGATAAAGAAGGG
The DNA here is from genome assembly GCF_016056275.1 of Dendronalium phyllosphericum CENA369. Lineage (GTDB taxonomy): Bacteria > Cyanobacteriota > Cyanobacteriia > Cyanobacteriales > Nostocaceae > Dendronalium > Dendronalium phyllosphericum. Next base: position 7,031 of record NZ_JAECZA010000003.1, read on the forward strand.
CATATTATGCACCTATTCAACGGTCAAGTACCGGTGCGCTCTTTTGGCGATTTTAAATATTGGCAAGGCATAATCCCAGGCAATACATCCAAGACTTTGTGGACAAAAATTCATCCTTACCAAGATTTACCGCGCGTAGTTGACCCCAAGAGTGGCTGGTTGCAAAATACAAATGACCCGCCTTGGACAACTACATTTCCAACCGCCATCAATCCAGATAATTACCCGCCTTACATAGCTCCTCGCTTCATGGATTTCCGATCGCAACGCTCTGTGAGGATGTTGGCTGAGGATGACAAAATCTCTTTTGATGAAATGATTGCAGATAAGCACTCTACTCGTATGGAACTAGCGGATCGAATTTTGGATGATTTAATCCCCGCTGCACGCAAATATGGCCAGGAATTAGGGCAAAAAGCAGCCGACGTTCTAGAAGCCTGGGATCGCCAAGCCAATGCAGATAGTCGAGGGGCGGTACTATTTGCTTCTTGGGTAAAACAGATGGACTGGGATCGCATGTTCAGCAAACCTTGGAGTGAAAAATCTCCACGCACTACACCCGATGGCTTGGCTAATCCCAAAGTTGCAGTGACAACACTCGAAGCGGTAGCAGCACAGGTACAAAAGACTTATGGGGCACTTGATGTCCCGTGGGGAAAAGTTTTTCGCTTAAAGTTGGGTAATGTGGATTTGCCTGCCAATGGTGGAGACGGCAACCTAGGAATTTTTCGCGCACTTGATTTTGCTCCCGAAGCAAACGGTCAGTTTCAAGCGGTTGCAGGCGATTCTTATGTTGCTGCGGTTGAATTTTCTCACCCAGTACGAGCGCAAGTACTAACTAGCTACGGTAATGCAACTCAACCCGGCTCGCGCCACATTGGCGATCAGTTACAGATGTTTGCCAACAAAAAGTTGCGTCCTTGTTGGCGATCGCGCTCAGATATTCTTGCCCATTTAGAAGAACGCAAAGTATTCTAAAGATAATGAGAATGAGGAGACAGCAATCAAAGATCGACTTACCAAAAGCCAGACTACCGAGCTAGAACTGTCTCTCAATAACTCTATTCTCTGCGTACAAGACTTGGGTTGAACAATTAGGGCTGGATTCTTTACTTACATCAAGTTCGCTTAATTACTTATAATTAAAAATTCTCCGCGTCCCCGTGTCCTCGCGTCAACCCTAATTATAAGCATTCATCCGAACATGATATTATACCCGCTCTCGTTGCGGGCTTCTTGCTCAAAATTGTTAGTTCTTAGTATTGCATCAATCACTTCACACCAAACAATCATGGCAATAACATCAAAATTTCGTAAGAATTCAACTCATCCTTTACAACGTTTGCTCAATTATGCAAGACGCTATCGCCAACAAATTTGGCAAGCAACATCCTTTTCAATCATTAATACAATTTTAGACATAGCACCACCGTGGTTGATTGGTACTGCGGTAGATATTCTCGTCAAGCAGCAAGATTCCATAATTGGCAAGTTGGGAATTAAAAATATAGTTTCGCAATTTTTACTGCTCTCATTTATAACAGTAATTATTTGGATATTTGAATCGCTTTCTCAGTATGTCTACGATCGCATCTGGCGTAATTTAGCCCAGAATATTCAACACGCTCTTCGTTTGGATACTTACAATCACGTCCAAGAATTAGATTCAGCTTACTTTGAAGAAAGCAGCACTGGTAACTTGATGTCAATTCTCAATGATGATATCAACCAGTTAGAAGATTTTTTGAATTTTGGAGCCAATGATATCATCCAGATTAGCACCTCAATCATCATTTTAACAATTGGTGCTTTCTGGATTTTACCTCCCTTTATTACCGTAGCTGTATTGTTGCCAATGCCATTTATTGTTTGGGGGTCTTTTGCTTATCAAAAACGTCTAGAAACTCGTTATGCCGATGTGCGCGAAAAAGCAGGATTTCTGAACGCACGATTAGCAAATAATCTCAGTGGAATTAATACAATTAAGAGTTTCACTGCTGAAGAATATGAAAATGCGAGATTGGCAGATGAAAGCGAGGCATATAGAAAAAGTAACTCTAAAGCAATTAAATTGTCGGCTGCTTTCATCCCCTTAATCAGAATGCTAATTTTAGTAGGGTTCACAGCCTTATTGTTTTGGGGAGGTATGGCAACATATGCTGGGACGATATCTATTGGGAGTTATAGTGTTTTACTCGTTTTAGTCCAAAGGTTATTGTGGCCATTAGTAAATTTAGGAGAAATATTTGATAAATATCAAAGGTCAATGGCTTCTGCCAATCGCGTCATGAATTTATTAGATGCTCCAATTAACATTATTAGGGGAGATATACCTTTACATATTACTGAAGTACGCGGTGAAATTGACTTCAAGCAAGTTACCTTCGCTTATTACAATCGAGAACCAGTAATTAAAAAACTATCCTTACATATTCCTTCAGGTAAAACTATTGCGATCGTTGGTTCTACAGGTTCCGGTAAAAGCACTTTAGTGAAACTATTATTGCGGTTTTACGATATTTCTTCGGGAACGATTACTGTTGATGGGATTGATATTCAAAAATTAAATTTACATGATTTGCGTCGTAGTATCGGCTTAGTCAGTCAAGATGTATTTTTATTTCATGGTACTGTTGCTGAAAATATTGCCTACGGAACTTTTGATGCTAATGACGAACAAATAATTAAAGCTGCCAAAATTGCCGAAGCCCATGATTTTATTATGCGACTCCCTGAAAGTTATGAAACGATAGTCGGAGAACGAGGTCAAAAATTATCGGGGGGACAACGGCAAAGAATTGCGATCGCTAGGGCTGTTTTAAAAAATCCGCCGATATTAGTTTTAGATGAAGCTACATCGGCGGTGGACAATGAAACCGAAGCGGCAATTCAGCGTTCCTTAGAAAAAATTACCGCCAACAGGACGACGATAGCTATAGCTCACCGTCTTTCTACAATTCGTAATGCCGATCGCATTTATGTGATGGAATATGGAGAGTTAGTTGAGTCAGGAACCCACGAGGAATTGTTAGAGCGAAATGGGATTTATGCTAATTTGTGGCGAGTCCAGTCAGGGGTGAGATCGAGAAGCCAAAATTTATAATCCTTAAGGAGTTTGAATATGAGTTTAGGGACTTCTAAGTAGAAGGCAGAGGGCAGGAGGTAAATGCCAGCTTATGAAAGCGTTTCACCGATTGGCATTTTACATTTAATTATGTCCACCTACTTAGAAATGAAATTATTCAATTTGGAGAGCGAAGACGATTGTGAAATTCTTCCTCACCGCGTCTCCCCTTCTCCACATCCCTACGTCTTTCTTAGGCTGCGTTGACTAAATATTTGAAGAGGTCGTCAATTATTCTATTAGCTCCAATAGGCCCCCCAACAGTCCAATTTACCCTATAAACTTCTTTGTTGCGAACAGCTTTAAGTATTGACCAAATAGGCTTTTGCAAAAAAGATAAAGGTTGAGAATTTGCTTGTTTGAAATCTCTCGCCAGTAATTCTGTCATGATAAATAAAGTATCAGCATCGGACTGAGGTAAAACTTCAATGCTTAATGTTAATTGCGGTTGTTTTTGATTTTGTTGAATTAATTGTAAACCTACATCACTGATAATTTGACCAAAAGCGAGAAAGTCTGGTCTGTATGTATAGAAAATATCTGCTGCACCTGCAAGATAAATCACAGATATTGTTCTTGTTTTTAGTTGTTGTCCTAATTGCTGCCGCAATTTTTGGATGCGATTTTGGTATTGAGTCAGAAGTTCCTCTGCGCGATCGCTTTTTCCCAAAACCTGGGCTACATATCGTAGTCTTTCTTTAAAGTCGTACATACTGGGAAAATCGATCAGTACTGTAGGCGCAATTTGAGAAAGAAGTCCATAAGAATTTTTGAGCGATGTTAACCCCAAAATTAAATCTGGTTTTAAACTCAGAATTTTTTCTAGTGAAGGTTGACTGCCAATACTGCCTACAACTGGAACATTAGTAAGTAACTGATTGGGTATACCTCGAAAATTTTCTTCACAGTCTCGACAAAACACAACACCAACTGGTTTTACACCCAGCGCCACTACAGAATCGAGAATCAGATTTTCTTCTAATACAATAACTCGCTGCGGTTTAAGTGGAATTTCAACTTGACCTAAAGCATGATTAATAACTTTTGTGGCGATTGGCGATCGCCCGGCAGTTGAACTTGTTTGCTTTTTCTCTAGCTGCAATTTATCGTTTTGGCAAGCTGCGATCGCTAAAATAACAACTATTGTCAGCACGAATGGTAACAATTTGTATTTGTGAGAAATTCGTCGAGGTTTCCATAAGACAGGCAAGCTGGAAAAAATAGAGCGGACAACCCGAACAAACTTAGCAAAAGTCAAAAGGCAAACAGCTTTAACAAGAATTAACAATGCTGTAATTGTATTAATAGCTTTCTTTGTCATTGCGGAGAACGTTTTTTAACTAACATTTGGGAGGTTGTCCAGAAGACTTTAGCCAATTGCCTGCACAAGAGTGAGTTAAAATTCCCAACCTATGGAACCAATGATTGTAAAGGGCGCACCTGTTCTCACAAATGTTCTTAATCCATCGCTAGAACTGTAATATTCCGTATCAAATAAGTTGCGGATATTGATAGCAGCCTTCAAACCATCTCTACGGTAGAAAATTGCCGCATCGGTACGGAAGTAATCGGGTAGTTCAAACGAGTTATCTAAATCTCCCGCCCGCGCACCTACATAAAATAACCCCAAACCAAATCCCAAACCCTTCAAATCGCCATTTTGAATTTCATAGGTTGTCCAGAGGCTAGCTTGATTCTCTGGCACATTTGTCAATCTATTGCCTACAGGAATGGAGTTATCATCGGTGACTTCTGCATTGGTATAAGCATAAGAAGCGCTCACCTTCCACCCTGGCAAAATCTCGCCTATAACATCTAACTCAACACCTCGACTCCTTTGTTCCCCTGTTTGAGTGGAATAACCAAGCGCGGCTCGTTCGGGATCGGGATCGAGTGTTGTAACATTCGTCTTAGTGACTTGATAAGCTGCTAACGTTGTCGAAAGTCTGCCTTCTAAAAAGTCAGCTTTAACACCCACTTCATATTGAGTTCCCTTAGTTGGCTCGAATGCTCTACCATCAGGGTTAAATCCCTCATTAGGGTTAAAAGATTGACTGTAACTGGTGTAAAGAGAAACAGATTTACTAGGCTGATAGACTAGTCCGATTCGGGGGCTAAACGCACTATCGTTCTGTTCTGATTCCTCTGTGCCACTATTTTGTGAAATCCAATCAAAGCGCCCGCCAATCAGTAACTTCAGATTATCTTGAAAGCTAATCTGATCTTGAAGGTAAAATCCATACGATTGAATAGTTTGCTCAGAACTAAAACCCCCAGCAGTAATTTCTGGCTCTGGAATATTGTAGTTTGGGTTGAAGACATCTAGAGGGGGTACAGCGAGGCGAACAGCATTGAAAAGTTGCACAAAGCGGTTAACATCAAAGCCTAACAAAAGTTGATGTGGAATCGAGCCGGTATTAAACTTACCAACCAAATCGATCTGTCCAAAATAGTTGTCTTGCAAGTAGTTACGCCTTGCAGCATAGAAATCTAATAAACGGTCATCTTCTAAATTGATTCCTGAAGTGTACTCTTCGATCGCATTATTAGCAGTTATGGAGAAATTATTACGAACCTGCCAGTTATCGCTAAACTTGTGGCTCAACGTGTAGCCATATTTTTGAGTACTATAATAATTGCCACCAAGGGGATAACCCAAGTAGCGATCTCTAGGCAGCTTGAACGTGTTATCGCTGAAAACAGTGGCGAAACTCTCAGGAATACCATCGAAATTAGTATACTCGTAATATAGATTTAAATCAGTCCTATCCCCCAATTTCCAGGTTATTGAAGGTGCGATCGTAGTTACATTTGAGTTGGCAAATTCTTGAAAACTATCTGAACTTTGATAGCTGGCATTGAAGCGATAGAGGAGAGTTTTATCATCATTCAATGGCCCGGAAAAGTCAACACTGGGCTGATAAAAGTTACGGTTTCCTGCCTGAAATTCGAGATTGTAGTAGGGTTCGCTGAGGGGTTGTTTGGTGATAACGTTGATAATTCCACCAGGTTCTACTGCTCCAAACAAAACTGAGGCAGGCCCTTTAAGAACTTCCACTCGCTCGATAGTCTCAACTCCTGTTAGAGCAAAGCGACCAACATCTCGATAGCCATTTCGGAAATTTCCTTGCTGTTCAAATCCTCTAATAACATAGCTTCCTGCGGGTGCATTAAATTGTGTACCTGCACTAGAAACGCCACTAACTGTTTCCACTGCCTCGGTCACAGTTCTCACCTTGCGGTCTTCTAACTCTTGTCGCGGCACGACCTGAATCGATTGAGGAATATCGCGCAAAGGTGTATCTGTCCTTGTTGCAGTTGTAGCATCTTCCACGCGGTAACTATCTTGTTCGCCTGTCACAAGAAGCTCAATCGGTTCGTCTTGCTGTGTTGTTGGTTGCTGTTGTGGCGTAGCAGGCTGCTGTGGTTGCGTCGCTGGTTGTGGCGTTTGATTAGTCGGTTGTTGTGGCTGTGGTTGCGTCGCTGGTTGTTGCGTCGTTGTTACAGTCGGTGCTAACCCTAAAATTAAACCTTCGTCACTATCAAATAACTCAACTGTTGGCAACCCTGCTTCACCTATGACTGTCACTCGGATAGTGTTTGCGTCAAAGTTAGTAACCGTTATCTCGCTAATTCCCTGAATTGGTTTTTCAGAACGGAACGTGAAAGCATCACCACTAGCCAATTGCAGTTGTGCGTTAGGTATATCTGCAATAAAGTTATTACCAGCACTGCGATTTGTGATTTGCAGTTGTTCTCCTTGAGGAGTTTCTAAAATCACCTCCACACCTTTGTCTGTGGGATTAGCTTTCACTCCTGTAACTCGCACAACCGCAGAGGACGGTGCTGTTGGTGGCGACTGTACGAGCACTTCTGCACTTTGAGAAACACGCTCAATCTCGCTGAGTTGAGGAATTTTTTCGATCGCTCGATCTGACTTTGCCAAAATTCCAAAAGTTGGAACTTGAGGCTGTATAATTCGAGGCTTTTTAACCTTGGAAGCCAATATTGGAGTTTTATTAGTTGCAATTTCCCGATCTGTAACTGCAAGCTTCTTATCTAATGTAGATTTCCTTACTGCCTGGCTGGAAGATTCGTCTTGACCACCTGTTTGTACTTCCTCACTTCTAGCAGGAACAGTTATAAAGACAATAACTGCACTTGTTAACAGCAAGCTTTGAAAACATTTATCTAACTTCATTTATCTGGTTATACTCAATCACGCTACTTGGTCGTATCCAAAGATTACGATGAAGATTTCTGAAAAGAATTCTCATTTAACTCCAGGTTATTTGAATAGTATTATGAAGTAACGCCGGACACAAGATAGTTAATAATCTTTTTTAATAAACAACGACACTAAATAGATACTAAGCAGCTAGTATTATTACAGTTAAATATTTTATTGACATAAAATCATTATTGTGGTAAAAACTAAAAAATTGCCTATAAATAGTTCGCAAAAGTTAAAATAGCCTGGCAAACTATTGATTTAATCAATTTATACGCAATTAAAAATGTATTAATGCTTCTTGTAGAGGCAAAACTTTAAAAGTAAAGTACTCCGTCGTCTTCTGAAAGAGAAAAGTCATCTAGTATCAGCAAAACTAATAGTCTGTTCAGTATTGATAATAATTATTGAGAGATTGGGTTGTTGCTAATGCAACTGATTTTCGTTATAGTAATCCGTGTTAAGTAAAAATTACTTGCAATAAGCTATTAAAGTTTAGCTAAATAAATCGCTAGTATTAGCGTTTATCAGTTATGCAGTGGTTGGCTAAACTCATAATCCAAGTCGAGGCCTAAGTCTAGAAATTAAATATACTTTTCTGACTCGACTCGTCAAGCTAGGTTTGGCTGACTGTAAGGATTGAGATTTTGAAACTGATAAATCTCGCAAACACATAGACATCTGGTGAAAATGGAGTATTGATACTTAATTTTAGAAGATGTCTAATTTATACTGAGATTTTGTGTGAAATAAAGAATTTGCTCTTTAGTTTTCTTTTAAGGTTCAGAAAAAGAGCAGTACATCAGGGTGACATCTAAACTTTTGCAGAAAAAATGAGTAAATTTTCTCATAGCATCTTTAAACCTGATAACAACAGTTCTACACTTGTAGAACTGTTGCATTTAAGAAGCTCTACACAGCCGCTTAGAGATGCTTTTACCTTCTTGTTCGATGGGGAAACAGAACAAGCAACCTTAAGCTATCAAGAATTGGATAGGCGATCGCGTCGCATAGCTGCTCAATTACAAAAATTAAATTTATCTGGAGAACGAGCTTTACTACTTTATCCGGCGGGACTAGATTTTTTAGTTGCTTTTTTCGGTTGTTTGTATGCGGGAGTTATTGCTGTAACTGCCTATCCCCCGCGAAATCAGCGTAACACACCGAGAATCAAAGCTATTGCAATAGACGCACAAGCAGCGATCGCTCTGACAACAACAGACATCTTGCCTACAGTACAGTCTTTGATGATAGAAAAGACTGGTCTAGAATCTTTGCAGTGGCTAACTACTGATAATCTTACAGAGGGTATAGAAGAGACTTGGCAAGAACCTGCTATTGATGGAGATACATTAGCCTTTTTGCAATACACCTCTGGTTCTACAGGAACGCCCAAAGGTGTGATGATTAGTCATGGAAACCTACTGCATAATGCTGCCACGACTTACCAATTCATGGAGCATTCTCCAGAAAGTAAATTTGTGACGTGGTTGCCAATGTACCACGATATGGGTTTGATTGGAGGGATTTTGCAACCTTTGTATGGAGGTTTTCCTTGCATTATCATGCCTCCAACTTCCTTTCTCCAACGTCCTTATCGTTGGTTGCAAGCTATCTCTCAGTACAAAGGTACAACTAGTGGCGGCCCGAACTTCGCCTATGAATTATGCGCTCAAAAAATTACTCCCGAACAAAAACAAACTCTTGATTTGAGTAGTTGGAGTGTTGCATTTAACGGCGCGGAACCGATTCGTCATGATACTTTAGAGCGGTTTGCAGCAGCTTTTGCAGAGTGTGGTTTCCGTAAAGAAGCATTCTACCCATGTTATGGAATGGCTGAAACAACTCTCATGGTTTCTGGTGTTGATAAGGCAACATCACCGATTATTAAAACAGTCGAGAAGTCTGCATTAGAATTTAATCGCTTAGTTGAATCAGCCGCTCAAAATGAGGATGTATATCATTTTGTCAGTTGCGGTCGGATCGTACCAGAACAGAAGGTAGTAATTGCCAATCTCGAAACCTTGACTCATTGCAAACCCGATGAAATCGGAGAAATTTGGGTATCCGGGCCGAGTGTTGGTCAAGGTTATTGGAATCGTTCTCAAGAAACAGCAGAAACCTTTCGTGCTTATTTATCAGACACAGGTGCAGGCCCTTTCCTGCGGACGGGGGATTTAGGCTTTTTACACAATGACGAGCTTTTCATTACAGGTAGAGCCAAAGATTTAATTATCATTCGAGGCCGCAATCTTTACCCCCAAGATATAGAATTAACCGCCCAGTGCAGTCATCCATCCTTACGTTCTGGTGCTGGTGCAGCTTTTACAGTAGAGGTTAACAAGGAAGACAGGCTAGTAATAGTCCAAGAATTGGAGTTTCGCGCCAAGCCAAATTTAGCAGAAGTAGCGATCGCAATTCGACAAGCGATTACTGAAGAACATGAAGTACAAGTTTATGGCGTAGTTTTAATTAAACCAGGTAGTATCCCGAAAACTTCCAGCGGTAAGATTCAACGACGAGCAACTCGCACTCAATATCAGAATGGCGAACTGAATGTAATTGTTAGTGACATTCTCAAAATTAGCGATATTGTTAGAAAGGAAACTCGTTTACAACGTTCTGAACTTTTAGCGCTTTCACCAAAAGAGTCTCAACCGATTCTAGAATCATATCTGATTGAACTCTTGGCGAGAGTACTGGCGATCGCACCAGATGATATCAATCCTCAAGCACCATTAAGCACTCTCGGACTTGATTCTTTAAAAGTATTTGAGTTGAAAAATCAGATTGAGGCTGATTTAGGAGTAGAAGTATCTGTAGCAGACTTCTTTGAAGGGATGAGTACGCGCTCGCTCGTTATCAATATCCTCGCTCAAATAACAAAAGATGCACTACCGTCAATATCTCTGACTCAACAAGAACAAAATACATCTATTTATCCTCTATCTTTTGGCCAGCAGGGATTGTGGTTTATTAACCAGTTAAATCCTGATACTCCTACATATAACGTTTCTATAGTTATTAACTTCAGAGGCTGCATTAACTTAACAGCTTTACAAAATAGTCTTAACGAAATTATTAGACGACACGAAGTATTACGCACAAGCTTTACAGCAGTTGATGGAAAACCCATTCAAGTTATCAATCAAGCTGTACCGTTAAATTTAACCGTAGAAGATTTGCGACCGCTTCCGATCAGCGATCGCTCTCAAGAAGCACAACGTTTAGCTACAGAGTTCGCACAACAGCCGTTTGACTTATCTTCTCAATCGCTTTTGCGTACTAAAATTTTACAATTAAATGACAAAAGTTATCAATTGCTTGTCACCTCGCATCATATAATTGCAGATGGTTGGTCTATCAGTATTTTGATTAAAGAACTAGCTGTACTATATGAAGCATTCTCCCAAGGCAAGCGATCGCCATTACCGCAATTACCAATTCAGCATGGAGATTTTGTCAATTGGCAGCGAAAATGGCTTAGTTTTGACCGCATTCATCCATTATTGACTTATTGGAAACAAAAATTGCAAGGCGAGCTACCTGTACTCAATTTGCCAACAGACCGTTCGCCATCGCCAGTTCAAATATTCAAAGGTGCTCAAGCGAAATTAGTTCTTTCTCCAACTTTGACAAAAGAACTCAAGAATTTGAGCCGTCAGCAGGGGGTAACTCTGTTTATGACCTTGCTGACAGCCTTCAAAATTTTGCTGTATCGTTACACAGGTCAGACTGATATATTAATAGGTTCGCCAATCGCCAATCGTAACAGAGCAGAAATTGAGTCATTAATAGGATTTTTTGTCAATGTTTTAGTCCTGCGTACAGACCTATCTGGCGACTTGAGTTTTCAGGAGTTACTAGCGCGGGTGAAGTCAACAGCTTTAGAAGCTTACGTTCATCAAGACTTGCCTTTTGAGAAGTTAGTAGAAGAACTACAGCCAAATCGAGACTTAAGTTACAATCCCCTATTTCAAGTAATGTTCGTTCTTCAGAATGTACCCAAACCCAATCTAAATCTTACGGATGTATCAGTTACTTACGAAGAAGGTTACAACGGCACATCTAAGTTTGATTTGACATTGTTTATGGAGGATTCCGAGCAAGGGTTGGTTGCAACTTGTGAGTACAATACGAATTTATTTAATGCAGATACAATAACTCGGATGTTGGGACACTTGCAGACCTTATTGACAAGTATAGTTAGCGATCCCCAACAGCGCATAGCAGAATTGCAACTACTAACTTCATCTGAAATACAAAAGTTATTAGTTGAGTGGAATGATACTAAGACAGACTACCCACAAGATAAGTGCATTCAGCAATTGTTTGAAGCACAGGTAGAAAAAACGCCAAATGCTGTTGCAGTCGTTTTTGACAATCAAGAATTAACCTACCAAGAGTTGAACGACCGAGCGAATCAGCTAGCACACTACTTACAAGAACTAGGGGTAAAGCCAGAAGTCATTGTCGGTGTGTGTATGCAGCGCAGCTTAGAAATGGCGATCGCATTGCTAGCTATTTTAAAAGCTGGTGGGGCTTACGTACCACTAGACCCGGCTTATCCCCAGGAACGCTTGACTTTCATGCTAGAAGACAGTCAAGCCAAGGTACTGCTGACTCAAAGTTATTTGGTTGAATTGTTTGCTAAATCCAATGCGTCTATTGTCTGTATTGATAATTTACAATTACCTAGCCAACATCGAGAAAATCCCTCTAGTGAAGTCAAACCAAATAATCTAGCTTATGTCATCTATACTTCTGGTTCGACAGGTGTACCAAAAGGTGTGGCGATCGCACATGCAAGCTGTGTTGCTTTATTAACATGGTCGAGAGAAGTATTTACAGATGACGAACTGGCTGGAGTTTTAGCATCAACCTCCATTTGCTTTGATTTGTCAGTATTTGAACTGTTTGTTCCCCTCAGTTGGGGTGGGAAAGCGATCGTTGTAGAGAATGCTTTGCACTTACCCTCGTTGGCTGCTGAGGTCAGCTTAGTTAATACAGTCCCCAGCGTCATTGCAGAATTACTGCAAGTAAATGGTTTACCAGCTTCAATCAAGACAGTTAATCTTGCTGGCGAACCACTGCAAAATCAACTCGTGCAGCAAATTTATCAAAATCATCATATTCAAAAAGTTTTTAATCTTTACGGCCCCTCTGAAGATACGACCTATTCTACATTTACTCAAGTAGATAAAGGAGATAACAAAGTAACTATCGGTCGTCCCATTGCCAATACACAAATTTATTTACTAGATACTAATTTGCAACCAGTATCAATTGGTGTTCCAGGAGAAATTTATATTGGTGGTGCTGGTTTAGCTAGAGGCTATTTAAACAGACCAGAGTTAACAAAGGAACGGTTTATATCTAACCCATTTAGTAATAAAATTGAGTCACGACTATATCAAACTGGAGATTTAGCTCGTTACTTACCAGATGGAAATATAGAATATTTAGGGCGAATCGACCATCAGGTTAAGATTAGAGGATTTCGGATTGAGCTAGGTGAAATTGAGAATGCCTTGCTCAAACATCCAGCAGTGCGGGAAGTTCTAGTTTTGGCGCGAGAAGATCAACAATTGGTGGCTTATATGGTTTGTTTATCAGACCAAATACCTACAGTTAATCAACTGCGAACCTATCTTAAAGAACTATTACCTGAATATATGGTTCCTAGTGTTTTTATCTTCTTAGAAACCTTCCCACTGTTACCAAATGGAAAAATAGATCGTCGTGCTTTGCCCGTACCAGAAGCCTTGCGTCCCACATTAACGACTGCTTATGAAATGCCGCAGTCAGAAATGGAACAGCAGATAGCGAAGCTTTGGCAAGAAGTGCTACATCTCGATAAAGTAGGGATTCATGATAACTTTTTTGATTTAGGTGGGCATTCACTACTGATGCTTCAGGTTAATCATCAACTGCGGACAATTTTACAGCAAGATATATCAGTAGTGACAATGTTTCAGAACCCGACTATTTACTCTTTAGCGCAATATTTAAGTCAAACAACAGAGAATGAATTAGCTTTTGAGACGGTACGCGATCGCATCCAAAAACAAAAAGCAGCAAATAATAGAACAAAACAATTATTGATGAAGAAATCAAGAAATAATTCTCACTAAGAGAAAGTAACAATTTGGGAATTTTTCAAAAATGCTTACTAGTCCTTCTCGTCCTTGGCAATTATTAACACTTTCTGCTCAGAGTGACTCAGAATTAAAAACTGCGACTGTAAACCTTGCAGATTATTTAAGACAGCATCGTGACTTTAACCTTGCGGATGTTGCTCAAACATTGCAACGCGAACAACAAACTTTTAAGCATCGACGGATGATTGTTTGTCGGGATATAGAAGATGCTCTAGTTGCACTTGCAGATCCCAGGCGAGTGCTTACCAACACCCAAGAAACGCCACAACGTCCTGTTAGTTTTATGTTTCCTGGACTTGGTACTCATTACGTCAACATGGCTCTTGAACTTTACCAAGTTGAACCTGTATTTCGCGGCTCTGTTGACTATTGTTGTGAATTTCTCCAACCTCTTCTCGGTCAAGATTTGCGAGATGTAATCTATCCAAACAGAACTTCTCAACAAGACCCACAGTCGCCTCAAGAAAATTCTCCAGGTCTTGACTTGCGAAAAATGTTAGGTCGCAGCCAGACACCAGCCGACGCAAAGATAGTAGCTGCAACATCTTTACTCAATCAAACTCATCTCGCTCAACCAGCCATTTTTGTGATTGAATATGCCATAGCAAAGCTATTGATGTCCTGGGGAATTCGTCCAGCGGCAATGATTGGTTATAGCATTGGTGAATATGTCGCAGCGACTTTGGCAGAGGTTTTATCTTTAGATGAGGGCTTAAAACTAATTGCTGCTAGAGCGCTGACGATTCAAAAGTTGCCAGGTGGAGCAATGCTAGCAGTTCCACTTTCGCAAACAGAAATATCCCCCCTACTCAATCGCAAACTCTCACTTTCTGCGGTCAATGGCTCATCTATGGGTGTAATCGCAGGTGAAACCGATGCGATAGAAGTTTTAGAACAACAGTTAACTCAAAAAGGTTTAGCTTGCCGTCGTTTAGAAACTTCTCATGCTTTTCACTCTCAGATGATGGAGGGTGCTGCCTCTGACTTACGTAAGTTGGTAACAACATTTAACCTCCAAGCACCAAAAATTCCTTATATATCTAACGTTACAGGAACTTGGATAACAGCAGCATCAGCCACAAATCCTGATTATTGGGTTAAGCATATGTGTCAACCCGTGTTATTTGCTCCGGGGATACAAGAGTTGTGGAAACAACAATATCCAATTTTGTTGGAAGTAGGCCCTGGACAGACTCTAGGTAGCTTTGCACAGCAATGTATAGAAAATAATTCAGCAGTTAGTCAAATTATCTTGCCTTCTGTGAGATATTCCTACGATCGCAAACCAGATTTAGCATTCTTACTGAAAACATTAGGTAGGCTTTGGCTAGCGGGAGTGCCGATAGATTGGGCAGGATTTTATGCTTGGGAATCTCGTTCTTCTATTCCTTTATCTGTTTAAACCCAGAGGTTTTACCAAAGCATCTTATTTTTTCAAAAATTGGATACCCCACGCAAAATCTCTTTAAATTCTCTTCTCTTCGTGTCCTTTGCGTCTACCCTGCGGGTTCCGCTTTAGCGGTACGCGGTTCGTTTTTAAAATCCTGAAATGCAGATGTTAAAACTATGAACATTCAAACAGTAGGTGTTGTCGGTGCAGGCGTAATGGGAATTGGGGTCGCACAAAACCTAGCTCAAACAGGTCATCAAGTTATTTTGGTAGATATATCTGAAGATATCCTAGATAAAGCTAAACACGAAATTAGGAATAATATCCGCTTTCAGAGCTTTTTTAAGAAAGGCGATCGCCAAGAATCGCCAAATACTATCATTGAAGCAATAGAATTTTCCACAAACTATAAAATTTTAGAAAATGCAGATTTTGTAGTAGAAAACGTCACTGAAAAATGGGATATTAAGAGAGAAGTATATCCTCTAATAGATTCTATCTGTCGAGCAGATTGTGTATTTGCCGCTAATACATCAGCAATTCCTATTACCCGTATAGCTTCTGTCACCAAACGCGCCGATAAAGTTGTTGGGATTCACTTTATGAATCCTGTACCAATGAAGCCCATGGTAGAGATGATTCGTGGATATCATACCTCTGACACGACAATTGAGACAGCAAAACAAATGCTATCTCAGATGGGTAAAGAATGCATCATTGTGAATGATGCACCGGGTTTTGTTTCCAACCGCGTGTTGATGTTAACTATTAACGAAGCTGTTTTTCTGTTGCAAGACCAAGTGGCTACAGCAGAAGATGTAGACAAAATTTTTAAAGGCTGTTTTGGTCACAAAATGGGGCCTTTAGAAACAGCAGATTTGATTGGGCTAGACACCATTTTATTTTCTATCGAAGTCTTGTACGAAAACTTCAACGATAGTAAGTACAGGCCATGTACTTTACTCAAAAAAATGGTGGATGCAGGTTTGCATGGGAGAAAAACTGGTAAAGGTTTTTACGTATATCAATAAATAAGAAATACCAAAACTCATGAATGAAGTGCAAGTAAAAATCAAAACTTTCCTCTCCAAATTTTTCGGCAATCAGGATCTGCAATCAGATGAAGATATTTTTGCCCTTGGTTTTGTTAATTCTATGTTTGCCATGCAACTTGTTTTGTTTGTAGAGCAAGAGTTTCAGATTGCCATTGAAAACGAAGATTTGGAGTTTGAAAATTTTCGCACAATTAACTCTATTGCCAATTTAGTTGAGCGTAAAACTATTCTCGTAGTTCATAAATAGTTGTAAAAAATCAGACTCTGGGAGTTTTTATGCAAGTTCAAGCTAGTGAATCAATTTTAAAAATCAAAAATCCTAGCGCTACACAATTTTTAGAAATGTGGAAGCAATATCAGCCTTTTATAATTGAAGATGTTGCTAAACATTGGAATGCTTGTAAAAATTGGTCTAATGATTATTTGATAAAACATTGTGGGGATAACGTAGTTCCCGTGCGTTTTTATACAAAGGCTTTCTTTGATGATTATAAGAACTTTGCTTATGAAGGTGGTGATTATGATGCTCTTGATAGAGAAATGACATACAAAGAATATGTGGAAGAATATGTAAAAGGTAGAGGTCGTGAAAATAAAAATGATGATAATATTTTAGGATGCTATTTACCTCAAGCATATTTAACAGAACGTTTTCCGGAAATTGTTGAAGATGTAACTTATCCAGATTACTTAAATAGAAAGCCTGTTGTTTTCTTTTGGCAAGGCTTCTCTAACAAAAACTTTTCTTCAACTACTAACCTTCACTTTGACGGATTTCATAATATTTTCGTTCAAATTCGAGGTAGAAAAAGAATACTTTTATTTCCTCCGTCAAATTATTTGTCATTTTACCCGCCTCTTGAGGATAGTGTTGGTATACCAGAGTATAGTAAAGTAAACCCCGATCTCCTCGATTTAGAATTATTTCCGAAGTTTCCTTGGCAAGAAAGAATAGAAGTCATAATGCAACCTGGAGAAATGCTCTACATACCACCCTTTTGGTGGCATTATGTTACAGCAATAGATGAAAATATCTCACTATCATTTTTCTACGACATTAAAATTAGAGATGTTTTTCAGCAAAAAAACATCTTATCAACTATCTTAAACTTTGCGCCTCATTATATTTATCATGCAATTTCTTCTCCAAGAAGTTTAGTGAATTTCATCTCTTTCATTAAAGGTAGTTTCCTTAATGACAGAATGCCAGGTTAAATGAAGTTAATTGTAAAAGTCCTGGTTAGACCGATTTTTGAATGCCTGAATTATTACAAACAGTAATTACCCATACTTAAAAAGCATCTCTGTTTTTGTAACCTTTAAAATACGCAAGCAAAATGAATCTTAAAAATCATAAATCAAGAAAAAAATAAGATTCATTTTATACACCAACAGCCAGAAAACAGCATATAGCTAAAACAAGTAAGTTGTAATTATGATGAAAATTCAAGCTAGTGAATCAATTGTAAAAATCGAAAATCCTAGTCAAGAACAATTTTTAGGAAAATGGAAACAGTATCAGCCTTTTATAATTGAAAATGTTGCTAAAAATTGGGATGCTTGTAAGCATTGGTCTAATGATTATCTGATAAAACATTGTGGAAATAATCTAGTTCCTATACGATTTTTTAAAAAGGATTTCTTAGATGATTATAAACAATTTGCTTATCATGAAGGATATAACCTTCAAAAAGAAATGAAATACAAAGATTATGTGAAAAATTATGTAGAAAATAAAGGTATTAATGGCTTAGGGTGTTATTTAATTGAGGCAGATGTTGAAAAGTATTTTCCGGAAATTATTGGAGATATAACTTATCCAAAATACTTAAGTAGTAAGCCATTTGTTAGCTTATGGCATGGTTTCTCAAGTCAAGATTTTACTTCAGCTAGTCCTCTTCATTTTGACAGAATACATAATATTTTTGTTCAAATCCGCGGCAGGAAAAGAATACTTTTGTTTCCTCCTTCAAATTATTTATCATTTTATCCACCTCTTGAGGATAGTTCTGGTATGGGACATAATAGTAAAGTGAATCCAGATATTTTTAATTTGGAACTATTTCCCAAGTTTCCTTGGCAAGAAAGAATCGAAGTTGTACTTCAACCCGGAGAAATGCTGTATATACCACCTTTTTGGTGGCATCATGTAACAGCAGTAGATGAGAATATCTCATTATCATTTTGGTATGATGTTAAAATTCAAGAATTTTTAAAGCAAAAAAAGATGTTATCAGTTTTTTTTAATATTGCACCTCATTATCTTTATCATGCATTCTCTTCTGGCTCTTTAATACATACTTTGGATTTCTTCAAAGGAATTTTTTAATAGTATCGTTTGCTCTAAAAGTAGAAACCTGGAAATAGTTTGTCTACCACATTCAGGAAGTAGCTTCATTTAGCACATTATGTTTAGTTTTAAATAAACAACAGAACTAATTTTGAAAGCTTTTCTGTAACTGGTACTGAAACACATTAATTCTTACAAATCTTCACTTAAAAGAGTGGAATACTCCTCTTTATAGAGCATTTACAATCATCAGATTGATTATGAAACTAGAACTCTCTGCACAACAAAAAAAGACTCAAACTGAATTTAGAGCTTTTGTTCATCGAGAAGTATTTGCTTATGCTGGTGAATGGGATAAAAAAGAATTTACCCCACCAGAATTAATTAAAAAAATAGCTCAACGCGGTTTTCTTGGTGCTATCTTACCCCAAGAATACGGCGGTAAAGGGATGGACATGATTACCTATGGCATTCTTAACGAAGAAATTGGACGAGGATGTTCTTCTGTTAGGAGTTTGCTAACAGTTCACAACATGGTTGCTCATGCTTTGTGTAAATGGGGCAATAAATCTCAAAAAGAATATTGGCTTCCCAAATTAGCATCTGGAGAGATCATTGCTGCTTTTGCTTTAAGCGAACCGAATGTTGGTAGCGATGCTAAAAGTGTGGAAACAACAGCAACGCTGGCTGGCGATGCTTATATTTTAAATGGGCAAAAAAAATGGATTACCTATGGACAAATAGCAGATATCTTTTTAGTATTTGCTAAATGTGAGGGGAAGCCTACTGCTTTTTTAGTTGAGAAGAATAGTCCAGGATTCTCAGTCAAACCAATGTTTGGCATTTTAGGTGTAAGGGCTTCCATGTCAGCAGAATTACAGTTTCATAACTGTCAAATTCCTCAAGAAAACTTAGTCGGTAAATTAGGTTTTGGATTTTCCTACATTGCTGCTTCTGCCCTTGATTATGGTAGATATAGTGTGGCATCAGGTTGTGTCGGTATTGCTCAAGCTTGCTTAGAAGCTTGTATTAAGTATACAAACGAGCGAAAACAGTTTGGCGTTTATCTCAAAGAACACCAATTAATTCGCCAAAAGATTACTCAGATGATAACTAACACAAAAGCAGCGAGACTGTTATGTTATCAAGCTGGTTATCTCAAAGATATTAACGACCCCAACTCAATTATCGAGACTTCTATTGCTAAGTACTTTGCCTCTACAGTAGCTACCAAAATAGCAAATGATGCCGTGCAACTTCATGGTGGTAATGGTTGTAGTAGTGAGTACCCTGTTGAGAGGTATTTACGCGACTCGAAAATTATGGAAATTATTGAAGGTAGTACTCAAATTCAAGAAGTTACTATTGCTGAGTCAGGTTATCAAGATTATCTTTTTGCAACTGTGACTACTGGCTTTGAAAAGAAATTAGTAGAGAGAACTTAATATATGATTAGTATTCAAGAGCAAAATATAAATAGCAAACAAAAAGATAAAAAATTTATTAAATGTGTTGTATGGGATTTAGATAATACTTTATGGCACGGAATTTTACTAGAAGATGATAAAGTTTCTTTGCAAGAAAATATAGTACATCTGATTCACAATTTAGATAGTCGTGGTATACTACAATCTATAGCTAGTAAGAATGATTGGGCTACAGCAATAGCTAAATTAGAAGAATTTGGGTTAAAAGAGTATTTTTTATATCCCCAAATTAATTGGAATTCTAAAGCCGCTTCTTTGAAAGAAATTGCTAAGTTACTGAATATTGGTATAGATGCGATCGCCTTCATCGACGACCAATTATTTGAGCTAGAAGAAGTAAAGTTTTCTTTGCCGGAAATTATCTGTATCAATGCAGATGAAATAGGGAATATTGTAGATATGCCTGTCATGAATCCCCGGTTTATTACGGAAGATTCACGAATTAGAAGGTTGATGTATCTTAGCGATATTGAGCGGCAAAATGCAGAGAATGAGTTTGTTGGCACATCAGACGAATTTTTAGCTACTCTGAAGATGAATTTCACAATATCTTCTGCTCAAGAAGAAGATTTGCAACGTGCGGAAGAGTTAACGCTACGAACTAATCAATTGAATACAACTGGTTATACCTACTCTTACGACGAACTGAATCATTTTCGCTGTTCAGAAAGCCATAAACTGTTGATTGCGAGTTTGGAAGATAAGTATGGTAGCTACGGGAAAATAGGTTTACTTTTAATTGAATGTCAGCCTCAGTCATGGACAATTAAGTTGTTGCTGATGTCTTGTCGGGTGATGTCGCGGGGTGTGGGGACAATTATGTTGAATCATATTATGAGTTTGGCTAAAAGTAACAACGTGCGTCTTCTGGCGGAATTTGTATCAAACGATCGCAACAGAATGATGTATATATCTTATAAGTTTGCTGGGTTTAAGGAAGTTGATAAGAATGGCGATTTGGTGATTTTTGAAAATGATTTAAGTCGCATTCAAGATGTACCTGGGTATGTGAATTTTCAAGTGATTGATTAAACGAACTGCAAAGAACACAAAGAGAGCGAAGGAAGAGAACGGTAGTCATTTAAAAGGTTTAACGAGATGAATAATGATAAAAATTATGAGTTAATAGAGGGGGTTGCTATTATCGGGATGGCGGGGCGTTTTCCTGGAGCCATCAGCATAGAATCTTTTTGGCAGAATTTACAAGATGGAGTGGAATCATTATCCTTATTTACAGATGAAGAGTTAATTGCTGCTGGCGTACCTGGGGCGTTGGTAAATGATAGTAATTATGTGAAAGTTGGTGGCGTTTTAGAAGATATTGATTTATTTGATGCGGCATTTTTCGATTTGAATCCGAAGGAAGCTGAAGTTACAGATCCTCAACATCGTCTGTTTTTGGAATGCGCTTGGTCGGCTTTAGAAAATGCTGGTTATGATTCAACTAAGTGTGAAAGTAGAATTGGTGTTTATGCAGGTGCTAGTTTAAATAATTATTTAGCTTTTGATTTAAAAAAAGACCAATTAGGGTCTGGAGAATCATACCAAAAGTTAATTGGTAATGATAAAGGATTTCTCTCAACTCGTGTTTCTTATAAATTAAATCTTACCGGGCCGAGTATTACAGTTCAAACAGCTTGTTCTACATCATTAGTTGCTACTACACTTGCCTACCAAAGTTTGCAAAATTATCAATGCGATATGGCTTTGGCGGGAGGAGTTTCTATTCGCTTGCCGCAAAAAACTGGTTATTTCTATGAACCAGGAGGGCCGCTATCTCCTGATGGTCATTGTCATGCTTTTGATGCTAAGGCGCAGGGAACAACTGTTGGTAATGGTGTGGGAGTAGTTGTTCTCAAACGAGTCAAAGATGCGATCGCCGATGGGGATTGCATATATGCTGTGATTAAAGGCGCTGCAATTAATAACGACGGTTCGATGAAAGTCGGGTATACAGCGCCTAGCGTCGATGGCCAAGCAGAAGCGATCGCGGAAGCGATAATGTTAGCAGAGGTAGAACCGGAAACAATCAGCTATATTGAAGCCCACGGTAGCGGTACAGCTTTGGGCGACCCGATTGAAATTGCCGCGCTGACTAAAGTTTTTCGTGCCAATACTGAGAAAAAGAATTTCTGCGCCATTGGTTCAGTCAAAACGAATATCGGTCATTTAGATGCAGCCGCAGGAGTTGCAGGGTTAATCAAAACTGCTTTGGCTTTAAAACATCAATTGATTCCACCAAGCCTCAACTTTGAGCAGCCTAATCCTGAAATTGATTTTGCCAACAGTCCTTTTTATGTCAACACCAACCTAAAGGAATGGAAAGGCTCGACTCCCCGCCGCGCAGGTATAAGTTCTCTAGGAATGGGGGGAACCAATACTCACGTAGTTTTAGAAGAAGCCCCAACACTTCCAGCTTCTAGTCCTTCTCGTCCTTGGCAATTATTGGTACTCTCGGCGAAAACTGAGTCTGCTTTAGCAACTGCTACGCAAAATCTCAGCCAACATCTGACGCTACATTCTGATATTAATCTTGCAGATGTCGCTTATACTTTGCAAGTCGGACGTAGAGACTTTAGTCATCGGCGAATATTGGTTTGCTCTAATGTTCAAGATGCAATTCAGGCATTGAATCAACCAGCCTCACAACAAGCTGTAACTCAATTTCAAGAGTCAGGAACTCGCTCTGTTGCTTTCATCTTTCCTGGGGTAGATGCGCTGTATGCAGACATGGGTAGAGAACTCTATGAAACGGAGTCAGTATTTCGCGCTCAGGTAGAACGGTGCTGTCTGATATTAAAACCACATCTAGATTTAGATTTGCGATCGGTAATTTATAAGAGCGAATCTGAAGAGGAAACCGCAGTAGAGATACAACATACTGGCTTTGCTGAAAGCGCCTTGTTTGTTATTGAGTATGCTTTGGCGCAATTGTGGATGTCTTGGGGTATTTCTCCGCAAGCAATGATTGGACAAGGTGTTGGAGAATATGTCGCTGCAACTTTAGCCGGAGTGTTTTCTCTTGAAGATGCTCTTGTACTAGTGGCGAAATCTTCTACTAAATTGTTAGAAAAAGTTCAATTGAATCCTCCAAAAATTCCATTTATATCCAATGTTAGCGGCACTTGGATTACTCAAGCTGAGGCAACAAACCCTAACTATTGGACACAAATACAGCAACCAAAACTTTTTAATAAAGGAATTGCCGAGTTACTTAAAGACAAACAGCGAATTCTGCTAGAAGTTGGTTTTAGAGAGACTTTGAGTCATGCCGAATTAACTATACCCTATCCTCACGAGCAGCATTCAGAAGTAGCATTTTTACTCAATACCTTGGGTCGGTTGTGGATGTTGGGAATTAAGATTGATTGGTCAAGTTTTTATGCTAACGAACGCCGTTATCGTCTACCCTTACCAACCTATCCCTTCGAGCGTCAGCGCTATTGGATTGAATCTACAACTTCCCAAAAATCATTAGTTCAAATACCTGCTGTTGAAAATCAGCGTTATTCGATTGAGCTAGATTCATCTACCTCAGAAACAGCATCACAACAATCATTAGATAAAAAGCCAAATATCGCTGACTGGTTTTATATTCCAGTGTGGAAACAATCCATGCCGCTTGAGTTTTTTCAAGAAGAACTGAGCCAACAAAAATTGTATTGCTTAGTCTTTGTAGATAACTATGGAGTGGGAACTGAATTTGTTGAACGGCTGAAACAGCAAAATCAAGATATCATTATCGTGCGGCTGGGCGAACAGTTTAGTAAACTTGATGACCAGATATATTGCATCAATCCCCAACAACCAGATGACTATGATGCATTACTGAAAGAACTACAAAAACAAAATTTTAAACTAAATACAATTGCCCACTTTTGGAGCGTTACACCAAGTGATATTTCGCTCAAAAATCAGGATTGGGATTTGAGCTTCTATAGCCTGTTATTTTTAGCACAAGCAATCGGAAAACAAGATATTTGGGATTCCCTAAAATTGATGGTCGTCACCAGTAATTTACATGATGTAACTGGCGATGAAAATCTATACCCACAGAAGGCTACGATATTAGGGCCGTGCAAAGTAATTCCCAAGGAATATCGCAGTATTAATTGCAGTCTTGTTGATTTAGTAATGGATTCTGCTCAATCTTCTATATCTTCCAAAAGCATAGATAAATTAGTAGCAGAATTAACACTTAAACAAACTGATGAAATAGTTGCCTATCGTGGATATCACCGTTGGGTGCAGACTTTTGATGCAGTTTCTTTAGAAAACAGCATTGCCAACAAAACTAAGTTAAGAAAAGGTGGAGTTTACTTAATTACTGGCGGACTTGGAGGTATTGGTCTAGTATTAGCGGAACATCTGGCAAAGACATTCCAAGCTAAATTAATACTCATCAGCAGAAAGGGATTACCGGAACGCTCTGAATGGGAACAATGGCTAGTAGTTCATAATAGCCAAGATGCTATCAGTCGTCAAATCCAAAAAGTGCGATCGCTCTTACAATTAGGAGCACAAATTGAAGTCATAAGTGCTGATGTAACTAATTCTGCACAAATGCAAGCAGTAATTACTCAAGCATTACAAAAGTTCGGTGAAATTAATGGTGTCATTCATGCGGCTGGGATTCCTGGCGGTGGCGTTACCCAACTCAAAACGCGGGATATGGCCAGCAATGTCTTAGCAGCAAAAGTCCAAGGTACGTTAGTTTTAGAAGAAGTTTTCAAGGATATAAATTTAGATTTTTTCGTACTTTGTTCGTCTAAAACTTCTATTTTGGGTGAATTTGGGCAGATAGATTATTGTGCAGCTAATGCCTTTTTAGATGCTTATGCTCGTTGTAATTATAGGCGCGATCGCTTAACAGTATCAATTAGTTGGGATACTTGGCAAGAAGTTGGGTTTGCAGTCGAAACGGTATTACCAGATAAAATTCAACAAGAACGTACAGAAATTATCAAAAAAGGCATATTATCTCAAGAAGGGATCGATGTTTTTAACCGCGTTCTGGGAAGTAAGCTACCTCATGTTGTTGTTTCAACCCAAGATTTACCCGCCTTAATTCAGCAAAATAATTCTCCTCAATATTTGCAAGAGCAATTATCTTCAGTTAATCTTTCTAAAGCAAAACATTCTCGTCCTAATTTAGGTAATGATTACATTGCTCCCGAAACCGAAATTGAGGAAATCCTAGCTGACATTTGGCAAGAAATTCTGGGAATAGACAAAATAGGTATCTACGACAACTTCTTTGAATTAGGCGGAAATTCCATCAACACAATTCAAATTGCCGCCAAAGCTAACCAAGCTGGTTTGAAATTAACATCTCAACAATTTTTCCATTACCAGACAATTGCCGAATTAGCAACAGATTTATCTATTACTCTAACTATCCAACCTGAATTAAATATCACACCGATTCAGGATAGCTTCCTCGAACAAAATCAGTCCGATTTACACCCGATAAATCAGTCTTTACTGCTGGAAATACAACGAGTGTGTGACGACCAAAAGTTACTAGAAAATATCGAAGACATTTACGAACTCACACCTGTACAAAAGGGGATGCTTTTTCACTGTTTATTTGATAGCGAACTGTCTCTATATTTTTTCCAGCATATCTTTACTTTGCATGGCGATCTGAATATAGAAGCATTTAAAAAAGCTTGGCAATTGGTAATGGATCGACATCCCATTTTACGTACTAGATTTTATTGGGAGGAAGTTAAAAACCCATTACAAATAGTTTACAAACAGGTAGAAGTACCTCTGAATTATTATGATTGGTCTAATATAAATTCAGTCGAACAAAAAGCACAACTCGACTCTTTTATAGTAAGCGATCGCCAAAAAAGTTTTGACTTCTCCCAACCATGTTTGATGCGTCATACTTTAATTCGCTTTACCGATGACAAGTATCTATATATTTGGAGTTTTAACCACATCATTATTGATGGTTGGGGTGGTTCATTAGTATTCCAAGAATTTGTAGAAACTTATGGAACACTTTGTCAAGATAAACAAACTAGCTTTGCACCTACGCGTCCTTTTAGAGAATACATTGATTGGTTGCAGCAGCAGGACATATCAAAAGCCGAGAATTTCTGGCGACAAGCATTGCAAGGTGTTAAAACACCAACTTCTCTAACTTACATAGAAAAACTAGAAAAAATTGAGCGATCGTCTACCCAAGAAGTCAGGTATAGTGAAGAGATAATTCAACTATCACCAACAACTACAGAGGCGCTACAAACCTTTGCAACACAACATCGTCTTACCCTTGCTACGATAATCAACGGTATTTGGGCCGTTCTCCTGAGTCGTTATACTTGTTGCCACAACATATTGTATGGTTGCACCGTTACTGGACGACCAGCAGACTTGCAGGGAGTAGAATCAATGGTAGGTATGTTTGTTAATACCTTGCCCATCCATGTCAATATAGATACCGAACAGCTTTTCTTATCATGGCTACAGCGTTTTCAACTGCAATTAGTTGAAGTCCGCGATTATGAATACACTCCACTAACAGAAATTCATAAGTGGAGCGAAATCCCCCAAAAATTAACCTTGTTTGAAAGCATCGTTGTAGTTGAAAACTTTCCAGTCAGCGAATTTATCCGAGACTGGCAAGGAAATATAGAATTTCAACATACAGAAATATATTACCGAAATAACTATCCTCTCAACTTGGTTGTCTACCCCAATAAAGAGTTATTAATAGCTATTTCCTATGATTCTAGAAGATTTGAGACAACTACCATTGCTGGTATCCTCAAAGATATTGAAATGCTATTGCAAGGGTTAATAAATAATCACAATTTTCAAATTAAAAACTTACCCTTGCTGACACCAGAACAGCAACAAAATGCTGCATTTTTAAACAAAGAATTATCCTTTAATTGGTCTTTTACTTCATGGAGTTAAATTAAAAAATGTCCAAATTTTTCAAAAATTAAAATTCTTCCTATTGACACAAAAAATCCTTATAACTCTCTTAACTTTGCGTACTTCGCGTCCTTTGTGGTTCGTTTCTTAATTCTCTTACTCCTTCTTACCGACAGCATAACAACAGATTTCAAAACTTGTAATACTTTCAATCATTAATACACATTTCAACTAAATATATGTAACTGAATTGACTCATGCATTTTGTAATCCCAACATAAAAATCCTATGAATACATTTGAAAAATGTGAATCCAACGTCAGAAGCTATTGCCGTACTTTCCCTGCCATATTCCATCGCGCTAAAGACTCCATAGTTTATGCTGAATCAGGCGAAGAATACATAGATTTTTTCGCTGGTGCCGGTGCTTTAAATTATGGGCATAATCATGACTATATCAAACAAAAAGTCATATCATATTTAGATGCAGATGGCATAGCCCATGCTTTAGATATGTATACTTCTGCCAAAGAGAAATTCTTAGCCAAGTTTGATGAGGTAGTATTAAGTTCAAAAAAACTAGATTATCGCATTCAATTTTGCGGCCCCACAGGAACAAATGCAGTTGAAGCAGCTTTAAAATTAGCCAGAAAAGTCAAGCAAAGGTCGGGTATATTTTCCTTCATGGGGGCATATCATGGCATGACTTTGGGTAGTTTATCTATTAGTGGTAATATTGGAATTCGAGCCGGGGCTATTGGTACATCAAGTAATGTAACTTTTATGCCCTATCCCTATGGATTCATGGAAACTTTTGACACAATAGAATATATAGAAACAGTCTTAAATGATGTTAATTCCGGAATTGAAAAACCAGCAGCTATCATCTTTGAAACAGTACAAGCTGAAGGTGGAGTTGTTGTAGCTCCTGTTGAATGGATACAACGACTCAGAAACTTATGCAACGAACATGATATTTTATTAATTTGCGACGATATTCAAGTTGGCTGTGGTCGAACGGGGTCTTTCTTTTCTTTTGAAAGAGCAGATATTGTTCCCGATATGGTAGTACTCTCTAAGTCTATTAGTGGATATGGATTTCCCATGTCGCTATTATTAATTAAGCCAGAGTTAGATATCTGGGAACCGGGCGAACATAATGGTACTTTTAGAGGTAATCAATTAGCATTTATCGGAGCAACAGCTGCTCTAGAGTATAGAGAAAGTAGTCACCTTGAAAAAGATGTCAAAACTAAAGAACTTTTTTTAAAAAGTTTTTTGACTCAAGAAATAGCATCAATTAGTGAAAAAATTGCAATCCGAGGGATTGGGATGATTTGGGGAATTGATGTTAAAAATTTTGGCGGTAGCGATTTTGCTAAAAGTATCACCTCGCGCTGTTTTGAACTAGGATTAATCGTTGAACTCGCAGGCAGAAATGATACTGTAATTAAACTTTTGCCACCTTTGGTAATTGATATGTCTACATTACAAAAAGGTTGTTCAATCATCAAAGCAGCTTTGAATGAGTCTTTAGCAGCATAATATTTTGATGACTACTAGCTTTTTCTATAATTGTAGTGAGGAAGTAAATAATGATTGCAAATAAAATTAGAAATCAATTGACTGCTGAAGATTTATTTTCTCATAAGAGTTACTGGTTAAATCAAATCTCTGACGAACTGCCTGAGACGACTTTGATTGCAGATTATGTCAGACCAGCAATATATGAGGGTAAAAAGAACTCAGTCAGCTTTGAGATCCCAAGTGATTTGTCTGAAAAAATTATTAAGTTTACAAATAACTCTGATTTTTCTATTTACTTATTGCTTGTAGCAGTATTAAGTATTTTTCTCCAAAAATATAATGGAACGAATGATATTATAGTTGGCTCTCCAGTTTATCAAAAATTCAACAGTCAGGAATCCCTTTCAAAAGTAATTCCTTTACACTTTCATATCGATAAACAATTTGCATTTAAAGATTTACTGATTCAAGTTCAAGAAACAGCTATTAATGGTTATATTCATCAAAATTATTCTTTTGACGAATTAATTGAACTATTAAATTTACCAGTTAATTACAATCGTTGCTCAATTTTTGACATCATTATTTTATTAGAAAACATCCATTCTTTAGAGGATGTAATAAATATTAAAAATGATTTAACTTTTGCTTTTAGAATTAATGCTAGTTTAATTCAAGGGCAAATTTACTATAATAATTTATTATTTGCTGAAAAAAGTATTGAAATCATCGCCAATCATTACATCAATATATTAAATACTGTTGTAGACAATTTCCTAATTCAGATATCAGATATTCCTGTTATACAAGAGAATGAAACAAATAACTTACTAAAAGATTTTAATAAGAATACAAAACTATATCCGATCGCTCAAACACTTGATAAGTTATTTGAAAGGCAAGTAGAACAAACACCTAACAAGTTAGCTACTGTTTTTGCCAATACTCAATTAACATATCAAAAGCTCAATCAAAAAGCCAATCAACTAGCTAGACTTTTGTCTGAGTTAGGAGTTCAAAAAGGAGATTTTGTTGGAATTCTCAAAGAACGAGATATAAACTTTCTCATCGGTATACTTGCCATACACAAAGTTGGTGGAGTCTATGTGCCAATTGATAGTACATATCCGCCAGATAGAATTAAATACATGATATCTAACAGCCAAGTGAGAGTTTTATTAACCGATTCTTCTTATTTAGAAGTTTTGGCTAGTTCGCAAGAAGATAGCCCGTATTTGGAATGTTTAATATGTTTAGATATCAAATCAAATAAACAAGCGATCGCCTTGACAAATACGATCGAAATATATGACGAACTAAATTTTAGTAACTTACCTCAAGAAAATTTAGAGGTAAATCATCAAGGAATCGATCCGGCTTATATGATTTATACGTCCGGTTCAACAGGATTGCCCAAAGGAGTAATTATTAGACATGGTAGCGCAATCAACCATATTTATGCTGAATTTGATGCTCTAGAGTTATCTGATAACTTTGCTTTTCTGCAAACTGCTCCAGCTTCATCTGATATTTCAGTTTGGCAATTTTTAGCTCCCATATTAATTGGTGGTAAGACTATCATTGTCGATACCGAAACTATTTGTAATCCAGAAAAATTATTCCAAGTTATTAAAGAAGAAAAAATTACTATTGTTGAGTTAGTTCCAGTCGTTCTCTCAGGCTTATTAGATTACATCTCCCGCTTAACAACAGCTGAAAGATTGTTACCTAACCTCAAGTGGATGATGGTGACAGGAGAATCTGTGTCAGTAGAACTGGTAAACAAGTGGCTGAAGATGTATCCCTCAATTCCGATAGTGAATGCTTACGGCCCAAGTGAAGCCGCAGATGATATTACTCAGTTTATTGTTGCCCAACCTTTACCAGAAAACCAACGTACAGTTCCTATTGGTAAACCGTTGGCAAACTTAAATCTCTATATTCTTGATGCTCAAATGCAACTATTACCAATTGGATTTCCTGGGGAAATTTGTGTATCGGGATATGGGGTAGCTGAAGGATATTGGCAAAATGAAGAAATGACAAAATCAAATTTTGTTCCTAATCTTTTTTCTACCAATGCTAAACCACTACCAGGAATCCAAAAAGATTTAATTTATAAAACTGGAGATTTAGGCAGGTGGCTTCCTGATGGAAATATTGAATTTATAGGACGTATTGACCATCAGGTAAAAATTCGTGGTTTCCGCATTGAATTAGGAGAAATTGAAACGTTACTGAGTCAGCATCCTGTCGTGGGCGAGAATGTAGTTATTGTCAGAGAAGATATTCCGGGCGACAAACGCTTAGTAGCTTATATTGTTCCAACTGGTGAATATGCAGATTTACAAGATAGTTCAGAATTCAAAACTTATGATTTAGAACTACGAAATTTTTTGAAAGAAAGATTGCCAGACTATATGTTGCCTTCTACTTTCATGTTGTTAGAGTCACTACCTCTAACTCCTAGTGGCAAGTTAGATCGTCGGGCATTACCTCAGCCTGATTATCTGCGTCCAGAATTGGAAACTACTTATGTGATGCCGCGCAACGATGTAGAACGTATAATAGCTGAGGTTTGGCAAAATACACTAAATATTCCAAAAGTAGGTATCCAAGATAACTTTTTTGATATTGGCGGACATTCATTAAATGTACTTCAAGTATATAGTAAACTGCGCGAACTATTAAAGGCAAATTTAGCAATAACTGACCTTTTTAAGTATCCAACTATCAGTTCTTTGTCACAATATTTTAGTAAAAAAGAAAATAATGATGAAGTGTTTGCTGCTGAAAATAATGAACTAAACGAAAAGTTAGACGCTGGTAAAACCAGATTCAAACAACGTTTAATGCAGAAGCAAAAACAAAATATTTAATTTAAAAGTCTAATGGAAATCCCAGTAAATTATTTAAACGAGAAAACAGGATTAGAAATAGCTATTATCGGTCTGAGTGGCTGTTTCCCTAAAGCTCAAAATATCGAGCAATTTTGGCAAAATCTCCGAGACGGAATCGAGTCAATTCATTCTTTCACTGATGAAGAGTTAAAAAATTTAGGTGTAGATGCTGCCCTGATTGCAGACCCTAATTATGTTAAAGCACAGGGTGTAGTTGAAGGCGTAGATTTATTTGATGCTGCATTTTTTGGCATCAGCCCTAGAGAAGCTGAAATCATGGACCCTGCAATGCGTTTCTTTTTAGAATACGCCTGGACGGCACTTGAAAATGCTGGCTACAGTTGCGAAGCTTACAATCAGCCAATTGGAGTTTATGCTGGTACTAATTTTGGCGGTTATTTATTAAATATTTATTCAAATTCCGATATTGTAGCCTCTGTTGGCGATAAACAAATAGAAAAAGGTATCTCCCCAGCTTACATTACTACACTTACTTCTTATAAATTAAACTTGCAGGGGCCGAGTTATGGAGTTCAAACCACCTGTTCGAGTTCATTAGTTGCTTTGCATTTAGCCTGTCAAAGTTTGCTTAGTGGCGAATGTGATATTGCTTTGGCTGGAGGAGTTTCAATATCCCAAGCAGTTGGTTATGTATATCAGCAAGAAGGAATTGAATCTCCTGATGGGCATTGTCGTGCTTTTGATGCCAAGGCCAAGGGAACTGTTAGAGGAAGGGGTTTAGGTATTGTAGTCTTAAAACGTTTAGAGGAAGCGATCGCAGATGGTGATTGCATCCATGCAGTTATCAAAGGTTCTGCGATTAACAATGATGGCGCGAATAAAGTTAGCTATACTGCACCCAGCATTCACGGCCAAGCAAAGGCGATTAGAGCAGCTCAAATGATGGCTGAGGTGGAACCCGAAACAATCACCTATATAGAAGCTCACGGAACTGGAACAACTCTTGGAGATCCGGTTGAAGTTGCCGCACTGACACAAGCTTTTCGCAGCAAAACTCCCAAAAAAGGCTTTTGTGCAATTGGTTCTGTAAAAACCAATATTGGACATTTGGACGAAGCTGCTGGAATTGCAGGTCTAATTAAAACTGTCTTAGCTCTGAAACACAAACAAATACCGCCTAGCTTGAATTTTGAAGAACCAAATCCTCAGATAGATTTTACTAACAGTCCTTTTTATGTCAACAATGCACTATCTGAGTGGAAAACTAATGGCACTCCTCGCCGTGCGGGTGTGAGTTCCTTTGGTTTTGGCGGGACAAATGCCCATGTAATTTTAGAAGAAGCACCAATTGTAGAGGGGCAGGGGAGCAGGGGAGCAGGGGAGCCAGTGCGTTGCGGAGGTTCCCTCCGTTGTAGCAACTGGCGTGAGCAGGGGAGAAAGTATCAATTATTAGTTCTTTCTGCCAAAACGGAATCGGCGCTAGAAACTGCTACAGAGAATTTAGCTAATCACTTGCGAGAGTATCCAGATTTAAATCTCGCTGATGTTGCTCATACTTTGCAAGTGGGTCGCTGGATTTTCAATCATCGCCGTATGGTAATTTGCCAAGACCGAGAAGATGCAATCAAGGCACTGCAAGACCCTCAAAGAGCTTTCACCCATTACCAAGAACCTTGCAATTGCTCTGTAGTGTTTATGTTTTCCGGGCAGGGTACGCAATATGTGAATATGGGTCGGGAATTATACGAGAGTGAAAGCGTATTTAGAGAGCAAGTTGATTACTGCTGCGAACTGCTCAAACCTCTGTTGGATTTAGACCTGCGTCAAGTTCTCTACCCCAGCGAAGCAGAAGCTTTAACCGCAACACAAAAGTTGCAGCAAACAGCAATTACTCAACCAGCACTGTTTGTCATTGAATACGCTTTAGCCAAGTTATGGATGGCGTGGGGCGTGCAACCTGAAGCGATGATTGGTCACAGTATCGGAGAGTATGTAGCTGCAACCATAGCTGGA
This sequence comes from Dendronalium phyllosphericum CENA369, assembly GCF_016056275.1. Lineage (GTDB taxonomy): Bacteria > Cyanobacteriota > Cyanobacteriia > Cyanobacteriales > Nostocaceae > Dendronalium > Dendronalium phyllosphericum. The sequence goes on from NZ_JAECZA010000003.1 coordinate 40,064, forward strand.
GTTTTCTCCCTAGAAGATGCTTTAGCGATCGCTGCCACCCGCGGCAAACTCATGCAGCAAATGCCAACTGGTGCTATGCTCTCTATTCAGCTTCCAGAACAAGAAGTACAACAACTGTTAGAAAAGGAAGTTTCTCTGGCTGCAAGCAATGCACCTTCTTCCTGCGTAGTATCCGGTTCCGAAGCAGCAATTGACCGATTGCAACAAAAGCTCCAACAACTAGGTGTCAGCTGTCGGCGTTTGCATACTTCCCATGCCTTTCATTCACAAATGATGTCACCCATCATTGAGACTTTCACCCAGTCGTTACAAAAAATCAAACTCAATCCCCCGCAAATTCCGTTTGTGTCCAATGTTAGCGGCACTTGGATTACCGCAGCCGAAGCAACAAATCCTAACTATTGGGCAAAGCATTTGAGGCAACCAGTACGCTTCAGTCACGGAATAAGTGAATTGCTTCGCCAGCCACGAATATTGTTAGAAGTCGGGCCGGGAAGGACGCTCAGTAGTTTGGCAAAACATCAAACAGATGAAGCGATTGTACTAACTTCTATACGGCATCCTCAAGAGCAACAATCAGATATCGCGTTTTTACTTGACACTTTGGGTCAGCTGTGGTCAGCAGGAGTTAAAATTGACTGGTCAGGTTTTTATGCAAACCAAAAGCGTCATCGCATACCCTTACCTACTTATCCTTTTGAGCGCCAACGTTACTGGATTGAGGTAAATCGAAATGCAACTCTGGCGATGATGTCGCCCAAAAATTTAGATAAAAAGCGAGAAATTGCTGACTGGTTTTACATTCCTCGCTGGCGAGAATCGACACCGCTTGAGCTAAACCAAAAGGAAAAACTAGTAGAACAAAAGTTCTCTTGGTTAGTGTTTGTCGATACCTATGGAATAGGAGCAGAAATTGCTGAAAAACTCAAGCAACAAGGTCAAGATGTAATTGTCGTTCAAGTTGCAGATAAATTTGCCAAACTTAGCGACTGTACCTATGCAATCAATCCCCAACAAAGCGATGACTGCGATCGCTTGCTCCAAACACTACACCAACAAAATTGGATTCCCCAAAGAATTGCTCATTTTTGGAGCGTTACTCCCAAGGATATTTTATCCGCTCAAGAGCTAGACAAACATGAAGATTATCAATATCTCGGTTTCTGGAGCCTGCTTTTTTTAGCACAGGCGTTAGGAAGACAAAATGTCAGCAATGATTTGAAAATAATGGTTGTCACCAGTAATTTATATGATATTACTGGCGAAGAAAAATTATGCCCCTCTAAGGCAACCATATTAGGCCCGTGTAAAGTAATTCCTAAAGAATATTCAAATATTAATTGCTGTACTATTGATATAATAATTTCGTCTTCCAAAACTCTACAACCACAAATTTTAGACAATCTGCTCGCAGAATTTACAGCAGAGCAAATTAATGACATAGTTGCCTACCGTGGAAATCATCGCTGGATTCAATCCTTCGAGCCTGTGCGTTTAGAACAGAATATAGCCAATAAAACTAAATTAAAACAGGGAGGAGTTTATTTAATTACTGGTGGGTTAGGTGGCATTGGTTTAGTATTAGCAGAACATCTAGCAAAAACAGTGCAAGCTAGATTAGTTTTAGTGGGAAGAAAGAGTATCCCTGAAAAAAATAATTGGCAAGAATGGTTGGTAACTCATGATGAAGAAGATAGAGTTAGCCAGATAATTCGTAAACTGCAATTATTGGAAACCTTTGGTGCAGAAGTATTGGTAATTAGCGCCGATGTGACTAGTTCCGAACAAATGCAAGCTGTAATTACTCAGTCAGTAGAAAAATTCGGTTGCATTAACGGTGTAATTCATGCAGCTGGTATTGCTGGTGGCGGTATCATCCAACTCAAAACTCCAAATATAGCAAATAACGTACTAGCACCAAAAGTTAAAGGAACAATAGTATTAAAGCAAGTTCTGCAAAATATCAATTTAGATTTCTTGGTACTTTGTTCGTCCCAAACCTCTATTTTAGGTGAATTTGGACAGGTAGATTATTGTGCAGCTAATGCATTTTTGGATGCATTAGCATATAATAACACTGATAAATATGGGCTATTAACAATATCAATTAACTGGGATAATTGGCAAGAAGTAGGTATGGCGGTAGAGACTGTTGTACCAGATAAAATCAAACAGATCAGGGAAGAAGAGCGAAAAAAAGGAATATTACCTCAAGAAGGGGCTGATGCTTTTAATCGCATTTTGGGGAGTAATTTACCTCATGTTATTATATCTACACAAGATTTCTCAGTTTTAATTGAGCATAATCAATCTTCCAAGTATTTGGAAATAGAATTAACAGTTTTAGAAGATAAATTAGCGTCAACAGGTCTTTCTCAACACCATCCCCGTCCTCATCTACGCAATGATTATGTTGCTCCTCGCAATGAAATTGAAGCAACTCTTGCTCAAGTCTGGCAACAAATCTTAGGAATTCAACAAATCGGCATTTATGATAACTTTTTGGAATTAGGAGGAGATTCATTATTAGCTACTCAAATCATTTCTCGACTACATAAATTCGACATAGAACTGCCACTACATAGCCTCTTTGAAATACCCACTATTATCGAGCAAGCATTGATAGTTGAACAAAGACGAAATTTCGCAGAAGATAATATCAATACGATTACCAGAGTAGAGCGGAGTAACGCTCAACAGATGTTGGCAAATATCGATGAGATTTCAAATCAAGAAGTTGAGTTATTGCTGAATCAGATTTTATTAGAAAAGGAGGCTAGCTCATGACCAATATTCACGAAAATCTAGCTGGACTTTCACCAGAAAAAAAACGTGAAGTTTTGGCAAAACTCCTTCAAGAAAAGGTGAGCCAGCCTCAAATTTTCCCCATGTCTTTTGCTCAACAGAGACTTTGGTTTATAGATCGATTACAACCTGGAAACTTTGCTAATCACATCTGGGCAGCTTTGCGTCTTACCGGTATCATTAATCGAGCTGCATTATTGCAAACTTTTAATGAAATCGTTCGCCGCCATGAAGTTTTGCGTTCTACTTTCGGACTTATAGCAGAAAAACCCGTTCAGATAATTCTTCCTACTTTAAGCTTAGATTTACCTATTATCAATATTGAAACATCTGATGTTGAGGAAGAAGCTGAAATTAAAAACTTAGTTATACAAGAAATACAGCAACCCTTCAATTTGAGCCAAGCTCCATTATTAAGAGCTACTTTACTGCGGTTGAAAGAAACAGAACACATTTTGGTGTTCGCAATGCACCATATTATCTCTGATGGTTGGTCAGTGGGAGTATTGATTAAAGAAGTCGCAGCACTTTACGAAGCATTCTCAAAAGGGCAACCGTCTCCATTTTCAGAACTGTCAATACAGTATGTAGACTTTACAAATTGGCAGCAAAAATGGCTACAAGGAGAGGTTTTACAATCACAGATATCTTATTGGAAAAAACAGTTAGAAGGCGCACCAAAATTATTAGATTTACCCACTGACTACCCACGGCCCGCTGTTGGAAGTTTTCGAGGTGCTACTTATTCATTTGAGTTATCAAATGAGTTATATATAGCCTTAAATAAATTGAGCCAGCAGCATGAAATTACTTTATTTATGACTGTGTTAGCAGTCTTTCAAACACTGCTATGGCGTTATACGGGTAGTGAAGACATTGTGGTTGGTTCGCCGATCGCCAACCGCAATCGTACAGAGTTAGAAGGATTAATTGGTTTTTTTGCGAATACAATTACCCTGCGAACTAATTTAGTCGGGAATCCAACTTTTGTAGAGTTATTAACTCGCGTGCGAAAGGTAGCATTAGAAGCTTACGCTCATCAAGATTTACCTTTTGAACAGCTAGTAGAAGAACTGCAACCACAACGAAACTTGAGCTATACACCAATATTTCAAGTGATGTTTGTGTTTCAGAATACACCAATATCAGTTTTAGAGTTGCCTGGTTTAACTATCAGTCCCTTGGCAATTGATAATGGTAGTACCAAATTTGATTTAACTTTAGAAATAACAGAAACAGCAGGAAAACTTTTTGCCAATCTGGAGTTTAATACAGATTTATTCCAAGAAAATACTATCAAGCGGATGGCTGGACATTTCCAGACCTTGCTCAAAAGTATTGTTGCTAATCCAGAGTTACGACTTTCAGAATTATCACTACTAACAGAATCTGAAAAACATCAATTGCTGTTGGAGTGGAATAATACAGAAGTTGCGTATCCTCAAAAGCAATGTATTCATGAATTATTAGAAGCGCAAGTTGAGAAAACACCCGACGCAGTAGCAGTAGTATTTGAAGATGAACAGTTAACCTATCGCCAACTCAACGCCAAAGCCAACCAATTAGCGCACTACCTACGGACTTTGGGAGTAAAACCAGAAGTACTGGTAGGAATTTATGTAGAGCGTTCGTCGAAGACGTTGCCGAAGGCATCGCTCTATACAATTATTGGAATCTTAGCTATCCTCAAAGCAGGTGGTGCATACGTACCACTAGATCCCGCATATCCACCAGAACGTTTAGCTTTTATCTTGCAGGATGCTCAAGTTTCAGTACTCTTAACACAGCAGCACCTAATAGAAAACTTACCGCCACATCAGACCAATGTTGTTTTAGATACTGACTGGGAAAGTATAACTCAGCAAAGCCAACAAAACCCAATCAATGAATGTACAACTGATAACTTAGCTTATATCATCTATACATCCGGCTCAACAGGACAACCCAAGGGCGTATTAGTCAATCACAGCAATGTGGCTCGTTTGTTGGCAGCAACAGAACATTGGTATAAATTCAATCGAGATGATGTCTGGACACTGTTCCATTCCATAGCCTTTGATTTTTCCGTTTGGGAACTCTGGGGTGCTTTGCTGTATGGCGGGAAACTAGTCATAGTACCTTACTGGCTAAGTCGTTCGCCCGAAGACTTTTATCAATTATTGGTAACACAGCAAGTAACAGTACTCAACCAAACGCCTTCCGCTTTTTCTCAACTCATACAAGTAGAAGAATTAGCAACTAGCAAACAGCTAAATCTACGATTAGTCATCTTTGGTGGAGAAGCACTGCAACTAGAAAGCTTAAGACCTTGGTTTGAGCGTCATGGCGATGCCTTGCCGCAGTTAGTTAATATGTACGGTATTACAGAAACAACCGTACACGTTACCTATCGTCCGCTGACAAAGGCAGACTTAGAAGTAGGATTGGGAAGTATTATCGGTCGTCCCATTCCTGACTTGCAAGTTTATTTATTAGACCAATATCAGCAACTAGTACCGATTGGAGTCAAGGGTGAGATGTACGTTGGTGGTGCTGGTGTGGCACGAGGTTATTTAAATCGACCAGAATTAACAACCCAAAGATTTATTCCTCATCCCTTTAGCGATAAACCAAATGCACGCCTGTATAAAACTGGTGATTTGGCGCGTTATCTGCCCAATGGAGACATTGAGTACTTAGGACGTATTGACGATCAGGTGAAGATTCGCGGCTTTCGTATTGAATTGGGAGAAATTGAAGCGATCGCTAGCCAACATCCAGCAGTGCGCGAAACTGTTGTTGTGGTAGCATCTCAACGAATAGTAGCGTATGTAGTCCCGCAAACCGAGCAAACACTGGTAATTTCTGAATTGCGTCACTTCCTAGAGTCAAAGTTACCAAGCTACATGATGCCAGCAGCTTTTGTATTGCTAGAGGCATTACCCCTGACAGCGAATGGTAAATGCGATCGCAAGGCTTTGCCTGCACCTGATACAGCGCGTCCAGAATTGGAGGCAGCTTATCAGCCGCCGCAAACTGAAATTGAAAAAACTATTGCTGAGATTTGGCAAGAAGTACTGCAAGTTGAAGAGATAGGAATTCATGATAACTTCTTTGAACTCGGCGGTCATTCATTGCTTTTGGTTCGAGTTCATAGCAAATTACGCGAAGTATTTCAGCAAGATTTATCTGTCCTCGACTTATTTAGATATCCGACTATCAAATCTTTAACAAATTATTTAAATCAAGTTACAAATCAACAAACATTTTCTGATATGAATATTATTACCGAAAAAATTGCGGATGGGAAAGCTCAACAAAGAAAGCGGCTACAAAAACTTAAATCTATTGAAAATATTTAAAAATTCTTCCAGATTATGAGTATTACCACACCAGCAAATTCTTTCAATGGTTCAGAAATAGCAATTATCGGCTTATCAGGGCGTTTTCCTGAAGCTAAAAATATTGATGAATTTTGGGATAATCTCCAAAATGGAAGGGAATCAATTTCTTTTTTTACTGACGAAGAATTATTATCAATAGGTATAAGTTCATCTCTATTAAACGACCCTAACTATGTCAAAGCACAAGCTATATTAGAAGACGCAGAGTTATTTGACGCAGAGTTTTTTGGCTTCAATCCCAGAGAAGCAGAAATTACAGACCCACAACACCGAATTTTTCTAGAGTGTGCTTGGTCAGCTTTGGAAAATGCTGGATATGATTCCCAAAATTATCAAGGCGCTATTGGTGTTTATGCTGGCTCTGGTCTGAATACCTATTTACTTAATATTTATTTAAATCCAAATATTATCAACTCTATCGATCCTCAGCAACTCGTTCTTGCAGGTAATAAAGATTTTTTAACCACTCGTGTTTCTTACAAACTCAACTTAGAGGGGCCAAGTTACGCAGTACAAACTGCTTGCTCGACTTCATTAGTTGCCGTCCACTTGGCTTGTCAAAGCTTACTCAATGGCGAATGCGATATCGCCTTAGCTGGTGGTGTTGCGATCAATGCATCCAGAAAAGACGGATACATGTACGCAGAAGGGGGGATATTATCTGCTGACGGACACTGCCGTGCTTTTGATGCTAAGGCACAGGGATCTGTGGGCGGTGAGGGTGTGGGCATTGTAGTGTTGAAGCGATTAGAAGATGCTTTGAGCGATCGCGACACAATTCATGCCATCATCAAAGGTTCGGCTATTAATAATGATGGTTCATTAAAAGTCAGCTATACAGCACCCCGCATCGATACCCAAGCAAAAGTAATTAGAACAGCCCAAATAGTAGCCGAAGTTGAACCGGAAACTATCACTTACATTGAAACTCATGGTACAGGAACAGCTTTAGGAGATCCCATTGAAATTGCTGCCCTGACACAAGCTTTTCGCGCTAGCACGCAAAATAAAGGATTCTGTGCCATTGGTTCCGTCAAAACCAACATTGGACATTTGGATACTGCGGCTGGTGTGACGGGATTAATCAAAACCGTTCTAGCCCTCAAGCATAAACAAATACCCCCAAGCTTACACTTTGAGCAGCCCAATCCCGAAATTGATTTTGCCAATAGTCCTTTCTACGTCAATACCACACTTTCAGAATGGCAGACAAATGGCATCCCCCGGCGTGCGGGAGTTAGTTCCTTTGGACTAGGGGGAACCAATGTACATGTGATTCTCGAAGAAGCGCCGATTGTGGAGCAGAGGAGCAGGGGAGCAGAGGAGCAGGGGGGCACAGGAGCGGGGGGGCAAGCGAGAGAATATCAATTGTTGGTTCTTTCTGCTAAAACAGAATCGGCGTTGGAAATGGCTACAACAAATCTTGCTAATTATTTGCGAGAATGTCCCGATTTAAACCTCGCTGATGTGGCTTATACGTTGCAGGTTGGGCGGAGAACTTTCGACTATCGGCGTGCAGTTGTCTGCCGAGATATTCAAGATGCCATCAACGCACTTCAAGAACCAAAGCGAGTTTTTACCAATACTCAGAAAACTCAAGAACGCCCTGTGGCCTTTATGTTTTCGGGGCTGGGAACTCACTACGTTGATATGGCTGTTGAACTGTACCAAACTGAGCCAACATTTCGCGCTTGTGTTGACCAATGCTGTGAATTTCTCAAACCGCATCTTGGTTTAGATTTGCGAGATGTGTTGTATCCCAATCGCAACAGCGAGAATATCAAGCAAAATACTTTCTCTGCTGGGCTAGATTTACGAAAAATGTTAGGTCGAGGAACCGAACAAGTAGATGTAGCCGCTCAAAAACTCAATCAAACTTTTCTCACCCAACCTGCTATCTTCGTCATTGAATACGCTTTAGCTCAGTTATTTATATCGTGGGGAATTCGTCCAACGGCAATGATTGGCTACAGTATCGGTGAATATGTAGCGGCTACTTTAGCGGAGGTTTTATCTGTTGAAGATGCTTTGACTTTGGTAGCTAAAAGAGCGCAAATGATTCAAGAGTTACCAAGCGGGGCAATGCTGGCAGTTGGGCTTTCCGAGTCAGAAATTCAACCTCTATTGAGCGATCGCATTTCCATATCTGCAATCAACGGATCTTCGTTATGTGTGGTTGCAGGTTTCCCGGATGCTGTTGCAGAATTGGAACGACAATTGAGCGCACGAGGTTTAGTTGGTAAGCGCTTGCAGACTTCTCATGCTTTTCATTCTGTAATGATGGAAGCGATCGCACCGACTTTTCACAATTTAGTTAACACATTCAGCCTCAAACCCCCGAAAATTCCCTATTTATCTAACGTCACGGGAACTTGGATTACAGCAGACCAAGCAACAGACCCCAGTTATTGGGTGCAGCACCTTTGCCAAGCAGTACGCTTTGCAGATGGTATACAACATTTATGGCAAAAAGACAATCCCATTTTACTGGAAGTTGGCCCCGGTCAAGCATTGAGTAGTTTCGCGCTGCAATGTCTGAAAAATGACGATACCAAGCCAGTGATGTTGCCCTCCCTGCGGCATTCCTACGAGCAACAGTCAGATGTCGCCTTTTTAATGAATACATTGGGTCGCTTGTGGTTAGCAGGGGTAAAAGTAGATTGGTCTGATTTTTATGCCCGCGAACAACGCCAGCGTATCCCCTTACCGACGTATCCTTTTGAACGCCAGCGTTACTGGATTGATGCCAATCCTGAAGCTAATTTGGCCGCACTATCTCAAAAAACATTAGACAAAAAAGCAAATATTGCCGACTGGTTTTACGTTCCCTCTTGGAAACGCTCTCCACACATCGCATCAAAATCAGCACAAAAATTATGTTGGTTAGTATTTATTGATACTGTCTCTATAGGTTCGCAAGTCACCAAAAAACTGGAATTAGAAGGGCACGATGTCATTACCGTGAGGGTTGGAGAGCAGTTTAGCAAGTTAGGCGATCGCTCTTATGTAATTAATCCCCAAGCTAAATGTGACTATGATACCTTGCTCAAAGAACTACGGGATTTTCAACTAAATGCGATCGCTCATTTTTGGAGTCTCAACCCTAATCCCCAGGCAGAATCACCCCATCAGTTCTTTGAAGAATGCCAAAATCACGGTTTTTATAGTCTACTTTTCTTGGCGCAGGCATTAGGAAAACAAGAAGTTAGCGATGTCCAAATTTTGGTAGTAACTAACAACATCCAAGAAGTCAACGGCGATGAAAATTTATGCCCTCAAAAGGCAACTGTCATGGGAATCTGTAAGGTGATTCCCCAAGAGTACCCCAATATCACTTGTCGTCACGTTGATGTAGTCATTCCTTCAGGGATACCCCAAAAAAATCAACTCGTAGACCAACTAGTAACAGAACTCACTCAAACAGCATCTGAGAATATAGTTGCTTACCGTGGTAAACATCGTTGGGTGCAAACTTTTGAACCAATGCAACTTGAGGAACCAAATCGAGAAACAATTCCGATCAAAGAAGGTGGAGTATATTTAATTACTGGTGGCTTGGGAGATGTTGGTTTAGTGTTGGCTGAATATCTCGCCCAAACAGCGCGTGTCAAGCTAATTCTTACAGGGCGTTCCGTGCCTGCAAAACAAGAATGGTCGCAATGGCTAGCGACTCACGATCAAAACGACAACATCAGTCGCAAAATCAAAAAAGTGCAAGCGTTAGAAAGATTGGGTGCTGAAGTTTTGATTTGCCGCGCCGATGTTGGCAATCTCGAACAAATGCAAGCAGTAATAACTCAAGCATCAAATTGCTTTGGCGAGATTCATGGTGTCATTCATGCTGCAACTGTGAGAGTGTACAACTCTGTTCAACAGATAAGTAAAACGGAGTGTGAAACTCAATTACACTCCACAGGCTATGGATTATTGGTATTAGAAAAAATACTACAGGGAAAACAGCTTGATTTTTGCATAATTATATCGTCATTAGCATCTGTTTTAGGCGTACTGGGTATGGCTGCCTATCCAGCAGCACACGTATTCGCGGATGCTTTTGTACGCAAACACAATCAAACAAGTCTTATTCCTTGGTTGAGCATTAATTATGGGGATTGGATTACTCAAGAATCCTCGGAATCAGCGATATTAAAAGGCGCAGATTCTGTGATGACGCGCCAAGAAGGTGTGGAAGTTTTTAAACGTGCCTTATGTGCAAGTCAGTTAACTCAGATAGTCACATCAACTGTAGACTTGCAAACTAGCATCAACAGATGGATTCAACTGGAATTTCGGCAAAATTCTCAACTTATAGCAAAAACCAGTGCTGCTTCAGCTTATTTAAGACCTAATTTAGATAATACTTATGTTGCTCCGAGAAGTGAAGTAGAGCAAGCGATCGCCAATATCTGGCAAGAACTCCTTGGCATTAAGGAAGTAGGCATCCACGATAGCTTTTTTGAGTTGGGTGGTGACTCTGTACTTGGCATTCAAGTCAGTGCTAGAGCTGCTAAGGCAGGTTTTCGGTTAACTCCTCAGCAATTATTTGAACATCAGACAATTGCCAAACTAGCAGAAGTGGTAAGCACAACCCAAGTAGTTCAAGCCGAACAAGGTTTAGTAACTGGTTCATTGCCCTTGACACCAATTCAGCACAGGTTTTTTGAACGGAATATATCAGAACCGCACCACTGGAACCAATCGATTTTTTTAGAAGCCGCAGCAGCTATCGATCCAGCTGTGTTGAAACAAGCATGGCAGCAATTATTATTACATCATGATGCTTTGCGCTTGCGGTTCAAACCTTCTGAATCTGGCTGGCAAGCAGTGAATGCTGGGTATGAAGAGATACCATTTACACATATAGATTTATCAGCATTGTCAGCAGATGCTCAAGAACTGGCAATCAAGAAAACTACTACTCAACTACAAGCTAGCCTCAATCTGTCAGCAGGGCCGATTATCCGGGTGGCGCTTTTTAACTTGGGTGCAAGTAAATCTAGCCGCTTGCTAATTATCGTCCATCACTTAGGAATAGATCCCGGTTCTTGGCGAGTCTTGGTAGAGGATCTGCAAACAGCTTATCAGCAAATTCGCCAGGGTCAAGCAATTGAACTGCCGCCAAAAACAACTTCTTACAAACAATGGGCTTTGCGGCTAGAGGAATATGCTAAGGAGACAAATTTAGAGAAAGCCCAAAATTATTGGTTGAGCGATCGCTACAAGCAAGTTTCTCTACCAAGAGATTATTCTGGTAACATCAATAATGTCGCATCAGAGCAAATTGTTTCAGTAACGCTGAGTACTCAAGATACTCAAGCTCTGCTTCAAGAAGTTCCAGCAACTTATCGAACTAATACACAAGAAGTTCTACTGACTGCTTTTGTACAAGCTTTTGCTGAATGGACAGGTGAAAATTCACTTCTAGTTGACCTCGAAGAAAATGGGCGGGAAGTCAGTACTAGTGGTATAGATAATGTTGATATATCGAGAACTGTAGGTTGGATTACTACTACCTATCCCGTACTTTTAGATTTGCAGAAATCTGACAATCCCGGCGATGCATTGAAAGTTGTTAAGGAGCAACTGCGTAGCATTTCTGGTCAGGGTATTGATTATGGAGTGCTACGTTATCTAAACAAAGATGCAGCAGTTCGAGAAAAAATGCGAGTGCTTCCTTCAGCAGAAGTAATGTTCCTTTATGTTGGTCAACTTGCTAAAAGTTTACCTCAAAATTCTTTATTCCAATTGAGCGAATCATCACCAGAAGCAGCCAGCAGTCTGCAAGCAACTCGTCCTCATAAGTTACATCTAATTGCGTCAGTTGTCGAAGGTCAATTGCAACTGGATTGGTGCTACAGCAGGAATATCCATCGACTAGAGACAATAGAAAAATTATCAGCTAATTTTGTCAAATCCCTCAAAGCGATCGTCACCTATTCTCAATCTTTGGAAACTGTAGAGTACACCCCTTCAGACTTCACAGCAGCAAATATAAATCAAGATAATTTGAGTAAGTTGCTGGCTCAAGTTGGTCAATTAGGTAGGAGTAATTCTTAATGAAACAAAATAATATTGAAGATATATATGAACTTTCTCCCATGCAGCAGGGTATGCTTTTTCACAAGCTGGCTGCACCTAATTCGGTGGTATATTTCGAGCAGGTTTGCTTCACTTTGCAAACTCAGTTAAATGTTATCGCCTTCCAGAAAGCTTGGCAGCGAGTTGTAGACCGCCATCCAATTTTGCGTACATCCTTTTATTGGGACAATCTTGATAAACCTTATCAAGTCGTTCATCAGCAAGTAGACTTACCTTGGGAATTTCAAGACTGGCGACAATTATCTTTCTCTGAGCAACAAAAGCAACTCCAAGTATTCTTAAAAACAGATGGCGATCGCGGCTTTGAACTTTCTCAAGCTCCTTTAATTCGCCTAACATTAATTCAAGTAACTGATGACACTTATGAATTTGTTTTCAGCTTTCATCACATATTAATGGAAGGATGGTCTGTAAACTGGTTATGGAAGGAATTTTATGAATTTTATTATGCTTTTTGCCAAGGACAAGATTTACATTTAGAGCGTCCACGCCCCTATAGAGAATATATTGCTTGGTTACAGCAGCAAGACTTGGATAAAGCAGAAACTTTTTGGCAGCAGAAACTTAAAGGTTTTAGATTACCAACACCAATAATTACAGGTAATACTTCTGCTAACTTTGATGAGCTAAAAGCAGATTATCAACGGCAAGAAGTCTTGCTGTCGGCAAATTTAACAACAGCCTTAAAATCCTTGGCTCGAAAATATCAACTAACCTTAAATATCGTAATCAAAGGAGCTTGGGCTTTACTTTTAAGTCGTTATAGCCAAGAGTCAGATATAGTTTTTGGATCTACATCCTCAGGGCGACCGACGGCGCTAGCAGATGCAGAGTCGATGGTTGGACTCTTTATCAACACACTGCCTTTAAGAGTACAAGTCGATAGTAACGCTTTGCTTACACCTTGGCTAAAAAATCTGCAAGCCCAAGAAGTTGAGATGCGTGAGTATGAATATAGCCCGTTGCTAAAAATTCAGCAATGGAGTGAGATACCTCGTGGTTTACAACTATTTGATAGTATTTTAGTTTTTGATAATGAATTAGTAGATTACAATCAAGAAACGCTGGCTGAAAATATCGGAATTGTTCAGTCTCAGTTATTAGGCGAATCTCAATCATTTTTTGACTGGACAAACTATCCTCTTACCGTGGGGGTAGTGCCTAAATCTGATTTATTGAATCTATCTATTTCATACGATATTCGTCGCTTTGATAGTGATAGTATTAACCGGATGCTAAGGCATTTAGAAACCTTACTAGAAGGTTTTGTTGCCAACCCCGAACGCAAACTTCGGGAATTGCCGATGCTGACTGCCAAAGAAAGTTATCAAATACTGCAAGAATGGAATAATACAAAAGTTGAGTATTCTGACGATAAATGTATCCATGAATTATTCTTAGAGCAGGTAGAAAAAACACCTAATGCTATAGCAATTATTTTTGAAGATAAACAACTAACTTATCAGGAACTGAATATAAAAGCTAACCAATTGGCACATCAGTTGCAATTCCTAGGAGTGAAACCAGAAGTTTTAGTAGGACTTTGCACGCAGCGCTCAATTGAGACGATCGTCGGGTTATTAGCTATTCTTAAAGCTGGGGGAGCCTACGTACCCATCGATCCAACTTATCCGCAGCAGCGATTGTCAATGGTGCTAAATGATGCTCAAATAACTGTATTACTCACGCAACAGCATCTCCTGGCAAAGTTACCAGCACATACAGCGAAAGTTATCTGCCTAGACGAGGATATTCATTGGCAATCAGCAATCCCACAAAACCCTGTAAATCAAACTAGCCCAGGAAATCTAGCTTATGTAATTTATACATCAGGTTCTACTGGTACGCCTAAAGGTGTCACAATCCAACATCAATCTTTGGTAAACTTTGTTCAAGCAGCGATCGCAGAGTACAAAATACAATCGCAAGACCGGATTTTGCAATTTGCTTCTATTAGCTTTGATGCTGCTTGTGAAGAAATTTTTCCTTGTTTGCTGTGCGGTGCGACATTGGTATTGCGAACCGATAATATGCTGACTTCCATACCAGCTTTTGTGGAAAAATGCCAACAGCATTGCATATCGGTTTTGGATCTACCTACTGCTTTTTGGCATCAACTAACTTCAGAACTGGCAACATCAGCATTAAAGTTACCACAATCGCTGCGTCTAGCAATTATTGGTGGCGAAAAAGCCTTGCCAGACAAAGTTAATACTTGGCGACAGCAAGCACCACACATACGTTTGATTAATACCTACGGGCCAACAGAAACTACAGTCGTGGCGACAGTTTGCGACTTGGCAACGGTAGAAAAAGAAGTACCGATTGGACGAGCGATCGCCAACATGCAAACCTATGTATTAGATCCTGATTTACAACCAGTTCCCATTGGCGTTTGGGGCGAATTGTACATTGGCGGAATTGGCGTAGCTAGAGGCTATCTGCACCAGCCAGAACTAACACAGCAAAAGTTTATAGCAAATCCTTTCAGCAACACAGATACTCGTCTTTACAAAACAGGCGATCGGGTACGCTACCGCAGCGATGGTCTACTTGAATTCAATGGTCGTATTGATAACCAAGTAAAAATTAGGGGCTTCCGTGTTGAGATCGGGGAAATAGAAGCAGTCATCAACGAACATCCAGCTGTTCTGGAAGCTACAGTGATTTCGAGGAAAGATGTGTCAGATAATGAGCAGTTAGTGGCTTATGTAGTTGCTAATACTGATATTGTAAAAAGACAGCCTTCAGCAGTTGATTTAAACACTCAACAAGCCTCGCAGTGGCAAGCAGTCTTTGATACCCTCTACAACGAGTTAGACTCAGAGCAACAGTCGGGTTTTTATATTAAAGGTTGGGAAAGTAGCTATACGGGTTTACATCTTCCCGATCGAGAAGTACGTGAGTGGATGGCTCAAACAGTTGAGCGGATTTCAACTTTACAACCAACCAAAGTACTGGAAATTGGTTGTGGCGGTAGCGGTCTAATGCTCTTACGCTTTGCTCCTCATTGTATACAATACTGTGCAACTGACATTTCGCAAAACGCTCTCAACATTCTCCAGCAACAATTGAGTAACTTAGAGCAAGATTTGTCAGGAGTGAATTTCATTCAGAAAGCAGCAGATGACTTCACTGGGATGAGTCCAGATACTTTCGATGCTGTATTCATAGTCTCAGTAGCCCAATATTTTCCCAGTGTTGACTATTTATTAAAAGTTTTGGAAGGTGCTGTAAATGTAGTAGAGCCTGGAGGCTTTATATTTTTAGGAGATGTTCGCAATTTTAATTTGTTAGAAGCTTTTCATACATCTGTTCAACTACATAAAGCACCAGACTCTCTTTCTCTAGCAAATTTACAGCAACAAGTGCAAAAGCAAATATTTGCAGAGAAACAGTTAGTTCTCGATCCAGCCTTTTTCATCGCTTTAAAACAGCATTTGCCCAAGATTAGTCATGTGGAAATTCATCTGGAACGCGGACATTTTCATAATGAATTGACTAAATTTCGCTACGATGTGATTATCCATGTCGGAGATGAAGTTTATCCTACAGTAGATATCTCATGGTTAGATTGGCAACAAGCTAAGTTGACACTGCCATCTATTCGCCAATTACTTATAGAGACTGAGCCAGATATTTTAGGAATTACTAATGTACCTAATGCTCGTGTCTTAGGAGATGTTAAAGCTGTGGAATTGCTCAAAAACTCTGAAGGTTTAGCAAATGTTGGAGAGCTACGCCAAGCTCTCCAGGAGATAGTTACAATCGGGGTAGATCCTGAAGAACTATGGGCTTTGAGTGAAGAATTACCTTATATCGTGGATATTAGTTGGTTCGATGATAGTATCGATGGTCAATACCAAGTAGTATTTAAAAAGCGCACTGTAGCATCACAAATGAAGCCAATAGTGGTGGCTCCTCCTAGCACTGGAAAAACAATTAGCTCTCAAACTTGGAGTGATTTTGTTAATACTCCATTACAGCAGATGTCTAATACTCAGGTTGTGTCCCTATTACGGCAGCATTTAGAGACAAAGCTACCGCACTACATGATGCCATCAGCGTTTGTGATGCTAGATGCACTTCCTCTCACACCTAATGGTAAAGTCGATCGCCAAGCATTACCAGCACCTGATACAACAAGACCTCAATTAGAAACCGCTTATCAACCACCCCAAACCGGGGTAGAAAAAACTATTGCTAGTATCTGGCAAGAAATACTAAATATTGGGGATGTGGGAATTCATGACAATTTCTTTGAACTTGGCGGTCATTCATTGCTCTTAATTCAAGTTCATAGCAAGTTACAAAAAGTATTTCAGCGAGATTTTAGCTTAATTGATATGTTTGAATATCCGACTATAAGTCACTTAGCTAAATATTTTAGTCAGGAATCAAGCGAAGAAACATCTTTTTTACCACATTCTTACCCCCAGGAGAGTAGAACAGCTTCGGTACAGCGACGCAAACAAGTTAGGAAAGAGCATCGAGCAGCAACAAAGCAAAAAGATGTTTAGTTTTAATCAGGCGATCGCAGACAGGAAGAAGAACTATTTTTCACAAAAACAGTAGAACCTTCTTCCTTCAAGAATGAAGTAAAAAAACTTATTTTAACAAACACAATATGACATCAAGCAGTCAAGAAATGCTCAACAAAAATTACCTTTTTGAATCAGAACAAGCATTACATGATGATGTAGAAGGGCAAGTAATGCAAATGTTTGCTTCAGGCGATCGGGTAAACTCTCTTGAAAAAAAAATAGACGAAATAACAGAGCGGATTTCTCAAGATTTTTTAAGCAGTATAGATTCTAATACCAACATTGATTTAGACTTTATACTAGAAAATTTTTCTGATAGTAAAATTCCCGTTCAGCCTACTAACTTTGAAAGCTATCTCAAGTACATAGATAACAATGTAGTTGCTCATTCAATACATACATCTTCGCCGCGATTTATCGGTCACATGACCTCGGCACTTCCTAGTTTTGTTCGCCCTTTAGCCAAACTCATGACGGCAATGAATCAAAATGCCGTCAAAATAGAGACAGCTAAAGCCCTCAGCTTTTGCGAACGTGAAGCTTTGGCTATGTTGCATCGACAGATTTATAATTTTTCTGACAGTTTCTACACTCAACATATTCAAAATAACCTCAGTACGCTAGGAATCTTAGTTTCTGGCGGGACAGTGGCAAATATTACAGCACTTTGGTGTGCGCGAAATGCTGCATTAGGGCCAAA
Organism: Dendronalium phyllosphericum CENA369; assembly: GCF_016056275.1. Classification (GTDB taxonomy): domain Bacteria; phylum Cyanobacteriota; class Cyanobacteriia; order Cyanobacteriales; family Nostocaceae; genus Dendronalium; species Dendronalium phyllosphericum. The sequence goes on from NZ_JAECZA010000003.1 coordinate 57,595, forward strand.
AGATGGATTTCTTGGTGTAGAAAAAGAAGGTTTAGCAGCTGCTTTAGATTTCTATGGCTATAAAGGAGCAGTAATTATTGGCTCTGATTTGATGCATTACTCTTTTGATAAAGCTGCCGATTTGATGGGTATTGGTATCCATAGTTTAATCAGAATTCCTACCGATGGAAATAATCGGGTTAACTTGCAATTGCTGCGCCAAACTGTTATGGACTGTTGTCAGCAAAACTTACTAATTATTGCAATTATCGGGGTTGCTGGCACGACAGATTCCGGCGGAGTTGATTCTCTTAAAGAGATTGCAGAGATTGCACAACAAGCCAATACTCATTTTCACGTAGATGCTGCTTGGGGCGGACCATTAATTTTTTCAGAACAATATCGCTATAAGCTTGCTGGTATAGAAAAAGCTGATTCAGTTACTATTGATGGCCATAAACAACTATATCTACCTATGGGCATTGGTATGGTCTTTTTCCGCGACCCATATCTAGCTTCTTCAATCGAAAAACAGGCTAGTTATACCATGCGTAAGGGTTCGTTTGATTTAGGAAAACGTGCTTTAGAAGGTTCTCGACCAGCCATGGCTTTATTGTTACATGCTGGGTTAAAGCTAATTGGGCTTAAAGGATATGAGTTTTTAATTAATGAAGGAATCCGAAAAACTCAATACATGGCTGCTTGTATTTCAGAAATGCCTGAATTTGAATTGCTAGCAGAACCAGATACAAATCTCTTAATTTATCGCTATATTCCAGAGCAATTTAGAAGTCATGCTGCTAAAAGACAATTAACAAAAATAGATAATCAAGTTATTAATAAATTTAATGAATATTTACAGAAAACACAGCGGCAAATTGGCAATACTTTTATCTCCAGAACTGTCAAAAAAAATGTTAATTACGGTAATGAAATTCCTGTGGTGGCCATGCGTGCTGTGATTGCTAATCCTTTAACTACCGAAGAAGACATTAACGCTGTTTTAAAAGATCAAATACAGATTGCTGCCAAAATATCAATTTGAAACTTTTTAAATAATTCAAATCAGAGAAATGGATAACTTCAATACTTCTCTAAATTTCAATGAAGATGAAATAGCTATTATTGGGATGTCAGGACGTTTTCCTGGAGCAAAAAACGTCGATCTTTTTTGGCAAAATCTGCGAGACGGGATAGAATCAATATCTTTTTTCACTGATGAGGAAGTAGTATCTGCTGGTGTAAAACCAGCAATGATTAATGACCATAATTATGTGAAGGCCAGCGGTATATTAGATGATATAGATTTATTTGATGCTACATTTTTTGGCTTTTCTCCTAGAGAAGCCGAAATTACAGATCCACAACACCGTCTTTTTATGGAATGTGTTTGGCAAGCTTTGGAAAATGCTGGTTATAACTCTGAAACTTATAGTGGCTCAATTAGTCTTTTTGCGGGTGTTGCTTTAAGTACATATTTGCTTGCCAATTTATATCCTCATCGTGATTTGATGGAATCAGAGGACAGTATTACTATTGGAAATGAGAAAGATTTTTTACCAACACAAATTTCTTACAAATTAAACTTAAAAGGGCCGAGTATCAATGTCCAGACTGCCTGCTCTACATCATTAGTTGCCGTTCATCTTGCTTGCCAAAGTTTAATGAATGGTGAAAGTGATATCGCTTTAGCAGGAGGTGTTTCTGTTGTAGTACCGCAAAAACTTGGTTATCGCTATCAACAAGGAGGAATTCATTCTCCTGATGGTCATTGTCGAGCTTTTGATGCTCAAGCCAAAGGAACTAACGGTGGCAATGGTTTGGGTGTAGTAGTTTTAAAAAGATTGGAAGATGCCCTTGCTGATGGTGATTTAATTCATGCTGTAATCAAAAGTTCAGCTGTTAATAATGATGGTTTTTTAAAAGTTGGATATACCGCTCCTAGTGTTGAAGGTCAAAGAGAAGTAATTTTAGAAGCTTTAGCTTTAGCTGGAGTTGAACCTGAGACTATTACTTATGTAGAAGCACACGGTACAGGAACTATTTTAGGAGATCCAATTGAAATCAAGGCTCTCACACAAGCTTTTAGTGCTAGCACGAATAAAAAAGGATATTGTGCGCTGGGTTCGGTAAAAACTAACATCGGGCATTTGAACACAGCAGCAGGCGTAACAGGCTTAATCAAAACAGTTTTAGCATTAAAACATCAACTTATACCTCCAAGCCTGCACTTTCAACAACCCAACCCAGAAATCGACTTCGCCAACAGCCCATTTTACGTCAACAGCAAACTCACACCTTGGCAAACCAACGGCACACCACGCCGCGCAGGCGTGAGTTCATTTGGCATTGGCGGGACTAACGCCCACGTCATCTTAGAACAAGCACCAGCAATTGAGCCTTCGAGTCCCTCGCGGACTTGGCAATTATTACTCCTGTCAGCCAAAACCAGCACCGCACTAGAAACTGCCACCATCAATTTAGCAACACACCTCAAGCAAAATCCAGACATTAACCTCGCAGATGTCGCTCATACTCTCCAAGTCGGTAGGAGAGCATTTGACCATCGTCGCCTAGTAGTTTGCCACGAGCTTGAAGATGCAGTCAAAGCCCTAACAGAGATTGAATCACAACGAATTTTGACTAATCATCGTCAACCAAGTCACTGTCCAGTCATCTTCATGTTTTCCGGACAAGGAGCGCAATATGCGAACATGGCTAGGGAACTGTACGAACATGAACCCACTTTCACCAAACATGTAGATAATTGCGCTGTTGCTTTGCAACCGCACCTCGGTGTTGATATTCGTTCGCTACTTTATCCCAGTGCCGAAGATACTCTTGCTGCATCAGTGCAACTACAACAAACAGCTTTTACCCAAAGCGCGTTATTTGTCATCGAGTATGCCCTAGCTCAGTTATTCATGTCCTGGGGCATACAGCCACAAGCAATGATTGGTCATAGCATCGGGGAATATGTTGCAGCAACTATTGCAGGTGTCTTTTCTTTAGAAGATGCCTTGATGATTGTGGCAAAACGAGGACAACTGATGCAACAGTTACCTTCAGGAAGTATGCTAGCAATTCCCCTGCCAGCAAATGAAGTAGAGTTGCTGTTAAAGGAAAACTTAGAAATCGCGGTGATTAATAGTCCTTCTTCATGTGTTGTTTCTGGCACAAAACAAGCTGTTGCAGCCTTAGAAAATCAATTAATTTCTCAAGGTATTGAATGTCGGCTGTTGCATACATCTCATGCGTTTCATTCACAGATGATGCAGCCAATCTTAGAGGAGTTTGTCGAGATAGTTAAACAAGTTAAGCTGCATCCACCAAGTATTGGTTTTATTTCTAATGTTACTGGTAGGTGGATTGAAGCTGCACAAGCGACAAATCCTGATTATTGGGGTCAACATTTGCGTCAAACTGTGAGATTTTCTGAAGGGATATCTCAATTGATACGGCAGTTTGAGGGTGTGTTTCTGGAGGTAGGGCCGGGAAGGACTTTAAGTACTTTAACAAAACAGCATTTGTCTTCAAACGCTAAACAACAGGTGCTGAGTTCGTTACGCCATGTTAAAGATGAACAATCTGATGTGCAGTTTTTATTGCAGACGTTAGGTCGGTTGTGGCTTTGTGGTGTGGAAATTGATTGGTCGGGGTTTTATGCTTACGAGCAACGTCATCGTTTGCCTTTGCCTACTTATCCTTTTGAGCGCCAACGATTCTGGATTGAGTCTAAGAATCCTGGACAAGATAGCGATGTCTACGACGGGCTACGCCTACGCACTTCAATTTCACTAGATAAAAAGCCTGATATAGCTGACTGGTTTTATATTCCTTTTTGGAAGCCTTCTTTACTTCCAATACAACCCGACCATCCAGAATTGGTATCTCCAAAAACCTGCACTTTGGTGTTTATCAATGAGTATGGTTTGGGTATCAAATTGCTAAAACAATTAGAAAAACAAAATCAAGATATAGTTACAGTAAAAATTGGCGATCGCTTTATTAGAGAAAATGAGTTTAAATATACAATTAATCCTCAAAATCATCATGATTATGATGTATTATTCCAGGAGTTGGCCGCAAAAACTAAGTTACCCAAAACAATTATTCATTTATGGAATGTCGCACCTATTATTGAACAAGAATTAGAAATTGCAGAAATAGAAAAAGCTCAAACAACAGGATTTTATAGCCTGCTATTTATTGCCCAAATTTTGGGAAAACAAGAGACTCTAGATGAAGTAAAAATCACAGTTATTTCTAACAACTTACAGTCGGTTACAGGAACTGAAGTGCTTTGTCCAGAAAAAGCAACTTTGCTCGGAACAATTAAAGTTATATCTCAAGAATATTCAAATATTAATTGTCGTAATATCGATGTTATCCTTCCTCCTAGCGGAAGTTGGCAAGAACAACAACTTATAGAAAAATTACTAGCAGAATTGACCGTTGCTGATTCCCAAAAGCTGATTGCTTATCGAGGCTTAAATCGTTGGGTGCAAACTTTTGAGCCAGTGCGATTCGATAAAACTAACCTAGAAAAGCCTCGACTCAGAGAGAAAGGAGTCTATTTAATTACAGGTGGACTCGGAGGTGTTGGATTTGTTTTAGCAGCATACTTGGCTAGAACTGTGCAAGCAAAACTACTGTTGCTAGGACGTTCTCCTTTACCTCAACGAGACGAGTGGGAAAAATGGCTATCTACTCATGATGAGACTGACAGTATTAACCGCAAAATTCGTCAAGTTCAAGAACTCGAAGACTTAGGTGCAGAAGTTTTGGTGGTGAGTGCTGATGTCAGCAACATAGAACAAATGCAAAGTGCGATCGCGCAAGCCGAACAACAGTTTGGTCAAATTAACGGTGTTATCCACGCCGCTGGAATTACTCAAGGGAAATCTTTTGAAGCAATTGAAAAAATAAGTCGCAGCAATTGCGAGCAGCAATTTCAACCAAAAGTATACGGACTTTTAGTATTGAACAAAGTCTTGCAAAACAAGAAGCTCGATTTTTGCTTTTTACTCTCTTCTTTGTCTTCTATTTTAGGAGGATTAGGTCATGTTGCTTACTCAGCAGCCAATAATTTTATGGATGCTTTTGTACACCAACATAATCAAAGTCATCCTATCTCATGGAGCAGCATAATTTGGGATGGTTGGCAACTTAATCAAGCTAACGAACAAAGTATATCTCTGGATGCACCGCGTGAGTTGGCGATTGATACAGAAGAAGGAATAAAAGCTTTTCAAATAATCTTAAATTTTAGTAACATTAATAACATTGTTATTTCTACGGCAGATATTCAAGCTAGAATCAAACAATGGATTCAGTTAGAATCATTACAAGAAACAGAGACTCAACAAGCAAATTTATTACTACATTCTAGACCTGAGTTACAGAATCCGTATGTTGCTCCTAGAAATGAAATTGAGCAAAATCTGGCGAATATCTGGCAAGAGTTGCTGGGAATAAAAAATATAGGACTATATGACAACTTCTTTGAATTAGGAGGAGATTCACTCTTAATAATTCAGGTTCGTAGTAAAATTCTCAAAATATTAAACAAAAATTTATCAGTTGCCGAACTATTTGAATATTCAACCATAAGTACCTTGGCTGAATATATCAGCGATCAAAAAATTGCAGAACCAATATTTCAACAAGCTGATGAACGCGCCAGCAAAAAAGAAGCGGCTATGCAGGAAAAACGACAATTAATGAAGCAAAGGAGAAAAATAGATGTCTGATCTACAAATGGACAATTCTATTAAAGGCATAGCCGTAATCAGTATAGTTGGTCGTTTTCCAAAAGCCAAAAATGTTGATGAATTTTGGGAAAACTTGTGCAAAGGACAAGAGTCAATTTCTTTTTTCAGCGATGAAGAATTAAAAGCTTCGGGTGTAGATCCGGCATGGCTGAGTAACCCGCAGTATGTCAAAGCTGGTGCGAATATATCAGATATTGAGATGTTTGACGCAGCTTTCTTCGATTTTTCGCCAAGAGAAGCTGAAGTCATTGACCCCCAGCACCGTATTCTTCTGGAGTGTGCTTGGTCAGCATTGGAAAAAGCTGGTTACGAACCTGGATCGAGCAAAAGTTTGACTGGTGTTTATTTGGGAACCAATATGAGTAATTACTTTATGAGTAATTTGAGTTCCCACCCTGACCTGAGCGAATTGACTGATTTAATTGCATATGGCAACAGTCAAGACTTTGCTGCCACAAGAGTTTCATATAAATTGAACTTGAAGGGGCCAAGCATCAATATTCAAACTTCCTGTTCTACATCGTTAGTTGCTGTTCACTCAGCTTGCCAAGGATTGCTAAACTACGAGTGCGATTTGGCTTTGGCAGGTGGTGTTTCTATAGAATCTCTGCAAAAACAAGGTTATTTCTATCAAGAAGGGGATATAACTTCTCCTGATGGTCACTGTCGTGCTTTTGATGCTCAAGCACAAGGAACTGTTTTCGGGGATGGAATAGGTCTTGTTGTCCTCAAGAGATTAGAAGATGCTTTGGCTGAAGGTGACTATATTCATGCAGTCATCAAAGGTTCAGCCATTAATAACGATGGTGCGGCTAAGGTCGGTTATACGGCTCCTAGTGTGAGCGGTCAAGCTGAGGTAATTGCCGAGGCTCAAGCGATCGCAGGCGTTGCTCCCGAAACCATCACTTATATTGAGGCTCACGGAACTGGTACAGCCTTGGGAGACCCCATTGAAATTAGTGCTTTGAAAAAAGCGTTTGCAGCCCGCACCAAACAAAAAGGATATTGTGCGCTGGGTTCGGTAAAGACAAATATTGGGCATTTGAACACAGCAGCAGGCGTAACAGGCTTAATCAAAACAGTCTTGGCATTAAAACATCAACTCATACCTCCAAGCCTGCACTTTCAACAACCCAACCCAGAAATCGACTTCACCAACAGCCCATTTTACGTCAACAGCAAACTCTCACCTTGGCAAACCAACGGCACACCACGCCGCGCAGGCGTGAGTTCATTTGGCATTGGCGGGACTAACGCCCACGTCATCTTAGAACAAGCACCAGCAATTGAGCCTTCGAGTCCCTCGCGGACTTGGCAATTATTACTCCTGTCAGCCAAAACCAGCACCGCACTAGAAACTGCCACCATCAATTTAGCAACACACCTCAAGCAAAATCCAGACATTAACCTCGCAGATGTCGCTCATACTCTCCAAGTCGGTAGGAGAGCATTTGACCATCGTCGCCTAGTAGTTTGCCACGAGCTTGAAGATGCAGTCAAAGCCCTAACAGAGATTGAATCACAACGAATTTTGACTAATCATCGTCAACCAAGTCACTGTCCAGTCATCTTCATGTTTTCCGGACAAGGAGCGCAATATGCGAACATGGCTAGGGAACTGTACGAACATGAACCCACTTTCACCAAACATGTAGATAATTGCGCTGTTGCTTTGCAACCGCACCTCGGTGTTGATATTCGTTCGCTACTTTATCCCAGTGCCGAAGATACTCTTGCTGCATCAGTGCAACTACAACAAACAGCTTTTACCCAAAGCGCGTTATTTGTCATCGAGTATGCCCTAGCTCAGTTATTCATGTCCTGGGGCATACAGCCACAAGCAATGATTGGTCATAGCATCGGGGAATATGTTGCAGCAACTATTGCAGGTGTCTTTTCTTTAGAAGATGCCTTGATGATTGTGGCAAAACGAGGACAACTGATGCAACAGTTACCTTCAGGAAGTATGCTAGCAATTCCCCTGCCAGCAAATGAAGTAGAGTTGCTGTTAAAGGAAAACTTAGAAATCGCGGTGATTAATAGTCCTTCTTCATGTGTTGTTTCTGGCACAAAACAAGCTGTTGCAGCCTTAGAAAATCAATTAATTTCTCAAGGTATTGAATGTCGGCTGTTGCATACATCTCATGCGTTTCATTCACAGATGATGCAGCCAATCTTAGAGGAGTTTGTCGAGATAGTTAAACAAGTTAAGCTGCATCCACCAAGTATTGGTTTTATTTCTAATGTTACTGGTAGGTGGATTGAAGCTGCACAAGCGACAAATCCTGATTATTGGGGTCAACATTTGCGTCAAACTGTGAGATTTTCTGAAGGGATATCTCAATTGATACGGCAGTTTGAGGGTGTGTTTCTGGAGGTAGGGCCGGGAAGGACTTTAAGTACTTTAACAAAACAGCATTTGTCTTCAAACGCTAAACAACAGGTGCTGAGTTCGTTACGCCATGTTAAAGATGAACAATCTGATGTGCAGTTTTTATTGCAGACGTTAGGTCGGTTGTGGCTTTGTGGTGTGGAAATTGATTGGTCGGGGTTTTATGCTTACGAGCAACGTCATCGTTTGCCTTTGCCTACTTATCCTTTTGAGCGACAACGATTCTGGATTGATGCTAAATCTCTATCGCCTTCTTTAAATACTAAATCAGCAAGTTTGGATAAGAAACAAGATATTGCTGACTGGTTTTACGTTCCTTCATGGAAACGCTCTTTGCTGCCAAATTCATTCTCTTCTCAAATAGAATCTACACAGGAAGAATGGCTATTTTTTATTGATGAGTTAGGAATCGGTGAAAAATTAATTAATGTACTGAAACAAAAGCAAAATATTATTACAGTCAAGTGTGCAGAACAATTTAGTAAAGTTACTGATGGCGTTTATACAATTAATCAATACAGATGCGAAGATTATGATACTTTGTTTCATGAATTAATTTCAATTGGGAGAGGTCTCCAGAATATTGCTTATTTATGGAGCGTTAATAAAGTTGAAATAAATCAATCAAAAAAATATTTAGAATTCAATAGTCTGCTGTTTTTAACACAAAGTATATCTAAATTGAAAATTAGCGATCGCTTACAATTTTGGGTGATATCGAACAACATTCAACAGGTAAATGGTAATGAAAAACTAGACCCACAAAAAGCAGCAATATTAGGTTTATGTAAGGTAATCCCTCAAGAGTATCCTAATATTACTTGTCGGTGTATTGATGTTGATTTAACAAACCGCAGAGAGAAGTTGCGTGCGGGGGTTCCCCCCGTTGAGCAAACTTCGGTGGACGCAGAAAAAAGAGAAGGAGATTATGACAGTATTATTGTTGACCAACTCTCAAATGAGTTAACTGTTGTATCTTTAGACTTGGTTGTTGCTTATCGCGATCGCTATCGTTGGGTACAAACTTTTGAGCCAATTTACTTAGAGTCAATAGTAGAAGAAAAAACGCCATTAAGAAAACAGGGTGTTTATCTGTTTCCCGGAGGGTTAGAAGATATTGAAGTTGCGATCGCGCAATATTTAGCAAAAACTTTCCCAGCCAAACTCATATTTATCGAGGATGCAAATTTTCCAGAAAATGATGATTTTTGGCAATGGCTGGAAACTCACAATCAACAAAATGAAACGAGCCGCAAAATTGAACAATTGCTGGAATTAGAGAAGTTAGGTGCTAAAGTTTTAGTCATCCGTGTAGACACAAATAATGATGAAAAAATTTATCAAGGCTTTTCGTTAGAAAATATTGGTCAAATTAATGGGGTTATTTATTCGACTGGAATTAAACGCGAACATTTATTTTGCTCAATTTCTGAAATTAAGTCAATAGAATCAGAAAATGTATTGAACTTCCAGCATCATCAAATTATTCTCTTAGAACAAGTATTACAAAAACAAAAATTAGATTTTTGTATTGTCTTCTCTTCTTTATCTTCCATTTTAGGAGGATTCGGCTTAGGCTTATATTCGGCAGCTAATTGTTTTTTAGATACCTTTACTAATCGACACAACCAAAATAATTCTTTGCCGTGGTATATTATTAACTGGGATAAATTAGAGATAGAAGTTAACCAAAATCAACAAACAACCGAGTCAAAATTAGCTATTAATTCCAGAGAAGCTGTAGAAGTATTTAAACGAATATTTGCTTTAGAGCAAGGAAGTCAGATCGTTATTTCTACAGTAGATATCAATAACAGAAATCATCATATATTTAATCCCGACTTTCTAGCAAATTCAAAATCTCTTAATTGCTCAGATTCATCTTCGCGCTATTCCAGACCTCAGCTGAGTAACGCTTATGTTACGCCAACAAATGAGTTGGAACAACAAATTACGGAGATTTGGCAAGAGGTACTTGGAGTTACAGGAGTTGGTATTTTCGATAATTTCTATGAGTTAGGAGGAGACTCCCTAATTGCAACTCAGCTAGTTTCTCGATTGCGAACAAAGTTTCCTGTAGACTTACCACTACGCGACCTGTTATTACAAGCAATGATACCAGCTAAACAAGCAGAAATGATTGAGGAACTTATGTTAGCAAAAATTGAAGAATTGTCAGAAGAAGAAGTAGCGGTTATTTTAAATAATTCATAATTAATTGGCAATGGATAAACAAAACTCTAATTTATCATCGGCGAAGAAAGCCCTTTTAGAAAAATGGAAGAAAGGAAAGTTTCTAGCTGATACTATTCCCAAACGCCAAACATCAGAGAATATTCCCTTATCTTTCTCCCAACAAAGGCTATGGTTTATTGACCAACTTTACCAAGGTAGTCCTTTCTATAATATTCCTATCGCTTTGCATATCAAAGGACAACTAAATATTACAGCACTTCAACAAAGCCTCGATGAAATTATCAAGCGTCATGAAGTTTGGCGGACAAATTTTCAGATTGTCAATGGAGAACCATCCCAAAAGATTACAACTCAATCAACTTGGGATTTACCTATTATTAATCTAGAACATTTATCTGGGAAAAATTGGGAAGAAGAGGTTAAGCAACTTGTAGCAGAATCAGCCAAAAAACCTTTTAATTTAGCTCAAGGACTTTTAGTTAGAGCAACTTTACTACGCTTGAATGAAGCAGAACACGTTTTGCTTGTTACCATGCATCACATTATTACAGATGGATGGTCTTGTGATGTCTTCCTGCGGGAGTTATCAACGCTGTACGCGGCTTTCTCGACAAATCAGCCTTCTCCCTTAACTGCACTCCCCATCCAGTATGCAGATTTTGCAATTTGGCAACGCGATCGCATTCAAGGTAAATTCTTAGAAACTCAATTAAATTATTGGCAGCAACAACTCAAAGGTGAGCTACCCGTACTACAATTACCTACAGACCGTCCGCGACCTAGCGTTACATCTTTTACTGGTGCTAAACAATACTTTAATTTATCAAAATCTCTGACAGATGCATTGAAACAATTAAGCCAGCAAGCAGACGCTACTTTATTTATGAGTTTGCTGACAGCATTTAACATATTATTATATTACTATACAGACCAAGAAGACATCTTAATTGGTTCTCCAATTGCTAATCGCAATCGAGCCGAATTAGAAGGGATGTTAGGTTTATTTGTTAATACTTTAATATTACGTAATAACCTGAGTGGTAATCCCAGCTTTTTAGAATTTCTCCATCGAGTACGTGAGGTAACACTTGATGCTTATGCACATCAAGATTTGCCTTTTGAGATGCTTGTAGAAAGATTGCAACCGGAACGCGACTTAAGCAGAAATCCACTTTATGAAGTCATGTTTGTGCTGCAAAATACTCCAGCGAATGTGCAAGAAGTTTCTGGTTTAACTTTGCAAACTTTAGAATTTGATAGCGGTACAGCTCAACTAGATATTTTCCTATCGATGTCTGAATTTTCAGAGGGATTAACAGGATGTTTGGAATATAATACAGATATTTTTGATTCAACAACGATTACCCAATTTATCAACAATTTTCAAACTTTGTTGGGCAATATAATTGCTAATCCAGAGCAACGCCTAAGTGAGTTATCGCTACTAACTGCTTCTGAGCAAGAACAACTATTATTTAAGTTTAATCAAACTCGTACCGATTATCCCCAAAATGCATCTCTACATCAATTATTTGAGCAGCAAGTTGAACTAACACCAGACCTAAAAGCATTAATTAGTCAGTCTGAGGAATTAACTTATCGTCAACTTAACCACAGAGTTAATCAGCTTGCACATTATTTACAAAAACAGGGTGTAACAAAAGAAACTTTGATTGCTCTATGTCTAGAACGTTCTATAGACATGGTAGTAGGAATTTTAGCTATTCTCAAAGCTGGTGGTGCATATATTCCTTTAGATCCGAGTTATCCAGTTGAGCGTTTAAATTTTATGCTTTCTGATTCTCAAGCTTCGTTGTTAATTACCAAGCAAGAGATATTAGAAAAACTATCATTATCTGCGGATAAAGTCGTTTACTTGGATATCCACAAAGATGAAATCGCTAAACAAAATCTAGTAAATCCTATTAACACTTCAAAAGCTGATAATCTCGCCTATATTATCTATACTTCTGGCTCAACTGGAACTCCTAAAGGCGTTCTTGGCACTCATCGCGGTACAGTTAACGGCTTACACTGGTTATGGAAAACTTATCCTTTTACCCCAGAAGAAGTTTGTTGTCAAAAAACAGCTATTAGTTTTGTCGATTCTGTATGGGAGATTTTTGCTCCTTTGCTACAAGGAATTCCAACAGTAATTATTAGCAATCCTACTGTACAAGACCCACAGTTATTTATAGAAGCTTTGGCAAATTACAAAGTTACTCGGATTATACTTGTACCCTCACTACTCCGCTTACTTTTAGATAATTACAGCCATCTGACCAAGAAATTATCGCAATTAAAAATTTGGATAACTAGCGGGGAAGCTCTATCTATTAAGTTAGTGCAAGCTTTCCGAGAATTGATGCCATCGGCAAAACTAATTAACCTTTATGGTTCATCAGAAGTTTCTGCTAATGCCACTTATTATGACACCAGTTTATTGCCACAAGCAAATAGTGTGCCTATCGGTCGTCCAATTGATAATACTCAGATATATGTCTTAAATCGCAATTTGCAATTAACACCTATAGGAGTTGCTGGCGAATTTTATATTGGTGGTGACGGGTTGGCAAAGGGTTATTTACATCGTCTGGAATTAACTCAAGAAAGATTTATTGATAACCCCTTTATTCCAGGAAACAAGCTTTACAAGACTGGTGATATTGTACGTTATCTTAACGACGGTAATATTGAGTATCTTGGTCGCCGGGACGAACAGGTAAAAATTCGAGGTTTTCGAGTGGAATTGAGTGAAATTGCGGCTGTTCTTGCACAACATCCAGATGTGCAAGAATCTGTTGTAATTGCAAGCAATGATGCTCAAGAAAATCCCCGTTTAATTGCCTATGTCGTCACAGATAAACAAAATATAGCTACACAATTGCTACCATATTTGCAACAGAAATTGCCTAATTACATGCAACCGTTTGCTTTCATTGTCCTCGATAAGCTTCCATTAACACCCAATGGCAAAGTAGATAGGCGCTCTTTACCAACTAATGAAGTTATTAGAGTAAATACTAATCAATCCTTTGTTGCTCCTCGAAATTTTACAGAATTATCATTAGTAAAACTTTGGGAAAGTCTTCTCAATACTAACCCTATTGGGGTAACAGATAATTTCTTTGACTTGGGTGGTCACTCGTTTTTAGCTGTACGCTTAATGGCTCAAATTCACGACAGATTCGAGCATAATCTTCCTCTATCTACTCTTTTTGAAAACCCCACAATTGAAAAACTAGCAACTATTGTCAGTCAGCCATCCCGTCATTCTCATGCTCCTCTAGTAGCAATTAATTCTTCTGGTTCTAAGATACCTTTTTTCTGTATTCATGGCGCTGGTGGAAATATTAGTCACTACTTTAATTTGTCTAGAAGACTTGGTGAAGATTATCAATTTTATGCTTTGGAAGATACTTTAGAGCAAGATAAATCAGATGTCTCAGTAGAAGAGACAGCAACTCGCTATCTTCAAGAAATTCGTAAAGTACAACCAAATGGCCCTTATCTTTTAGGCGGTCATTGTTATGGCGGTGTGCTTGCTTTTGAAATGGCGCAACAGTTACAAAGGCAAGGTCAAACAGTAAGTTTATTAGTTATCATCGATGCCATCATTTCAGAAACACCCGTTGAATCGACAGATGATGACGATGCAAAATTTTTACTCCGCATTGCTGAATCAATAAAAACTGACAATAATATAGACTTTTCCGTACCTTTTGAAGAACTGCGATATTTGCCATTAAAAGAGCAACTTCATTTAATTAATAAAAAAGCTAACTTTCTGTTTAGCGATGCAGAAATTAATGATTTCCTTCGTCATTACAAACTGTTTAAAGCTCACGTCCAAGCTATGCGAGACTATGTGCCATCGGTTTATTCCCAGAAGATAACTTTATTTCGAGCTAATAAAGAAATAATTCATGATTTTGAAAATCCAGAGTGGAATACAGACGACCCATTACTAGGGTGGGGAAAATTTTCTCATCAACCTCTACAAATGATTGAAGTTCCCGGCGACCATTTCTCGATTTTTGTAGAACCTTATATTCATGAGTTAGCTAAAAATTTGAGAATTTGTATTGATAATGCTGTATGTAGGGAGTAAAAAAAACTGATGAAACTACCCCCAGGCCCAAAAACTCCTGCTTGGTTACTAACTCGCCAATTCGAGGCTAACCCCTTTACCTATATGGATGCTAATTACCAACTTTATGGTGACATAGTAACTATAATGTTTGGTTCTACGCCGATGATTTATGTTAGTAATCCTTTAGGCATTAAGCAAATTTTTACTAATGCTAAAGAAATTACCGCATCTGGTACATTGAACGAAGATTTTGCTTTGTTCACAGGAAATCGGGGAATCCTTCAACTTGATGGCTTCGTTCATAAAAATCGACGTAAGCTTTTAATGCAAGCTTTTCATGGAACGCGGATGCAAGCTTGTGGACGGCGTATCTGCGAACTTACACAAAAAATTATGGATCGACAGGTGATTGAGAAACCTTTTGTTGCTTACTCAATTGTCGAAGAAATTACTCTGTCGATCGGGATAGAAGTTGTGCTGGGATTATCTGAAGGGAAACGCTATGACAAAGTCAAGCATTTATTCGTTTCTATGTTTAAATTCGAGCAATCTAAACTTTTTCAATTTATTACAAAACTACCTTTAGGAAAACAAAATTTAGGTCGGTGGAGTCCGCAAGGATATATGCTTCACCTCCGACAAGAGATTTTTGAATTGCTAGATACTGAAGTTCAAGAACGGCGATCGCAAGCAGATTCTTCACGCACTGACATGCTTAACGATCTCATTTTTGCTGCTGATGAGACAGGCGAACCCTTAAGTAATGAAGAGGTGCGCGACCTGCTGCTATCGCCAATTTTTGCAGCTGGCGATGCTTCAGCAACTGCAATTACTTGGGCATTATATTGGATTCATCGTTCGCCGAGAGTACGCGATCGCCTATTATTAGAACTCGATAGTCTTGGGGAAAACGCAGACCCCACAAGTATTATCTCCTTACCTTACCTCAGTGCAGTTTGTCATGAAGCTTTACGAATTTACCCAACTCAGTTGTTTACATTTCCCCGGTTAGTAGAATCCCCAATTGAGGTGATGGGCTATGAACTAAATCCCGGTACGATACTTATTGGTAATATTTATTCCACACATCAACGCGAAGACTTATACCCCAAACCAAAAGAATTTCAACCAGAACGCTTTTTAGAAAAACAATTTTCACCTTACGAATTTCTCCCTTTTGGTGGTGGTTCTCGTGTTTGTATTGGTGGAAATTTTGCCTTATTTGAAATGAAACTTGTATTAGCAACAATTCTTTCAAGCTATCAATTAGCATTAGTCAGTCAACGACCAGAACGACCAAAATTTGGCGGTCTTCTGGGGTATCCTGCTAGTGGCGTGAAGATGATTACACATGGTCGGCATCAACATCAAAAACAATCAAAATTATCGATTGTTGCTTGAGCTTCGCAAATATTAATAATTAAATAGTAAATAATACTAATGAAACTACCCCCAGGGCCAAAAACTCCCGCTTGGTTGCTAGGTTATCAATTTGAAACCGATCCTCTGAGTTTCATGGATGCTATGAGCGATCGCTATGGTGATATTTTCACTGTGATGGCCGATTCCACACCTTTAGTCATAGTCAGCCATCCAGAAGGGATAAAACAGATTTTTACAAGTACTAAAGAGATTACAGCTTCTGGCAAGCTCAATCAAGATGGTGCTTTATTAGTGGGAAGCAATGGATTGCTTATGCTTGATGGCTTGCGTCACAAACATCGCCGTCAGTTGTTGATGCCTCCCCTGCATGGCACTCGCATAAAATTGTATGGAGAACGCATTTGTCAAGTTACAGACAAAGTTATTAACAATCTGGCGATCGGCAAATCTTTTTATGCTTACCCTACTGTAAAAAAAATTACTCTAGAGGTGATATTGCAAACTTTGTTTGGTTTGCATTCAGGAGAACGTTACGAACAATTTAGGCAACTGCTTGGCAATTTATTAAGTTTTTCTCGCTCTTACTGGCTGGGGTTATCGCTGGCTTATCCTTTTCTTAGAAAGGATTTCGGTCAGTGGACTCCTTGGGGATATTGGCTGAGTCTCCAGCGACAGTTTGACAAACTACTCAAGACAGAAATAGAAGAACGTCGATCGCAAGCAGATACATCTCGTATTGACGTACTTTCTGAACTCGTGTTAGCTCGTGATGAAACGGGTCAACCAATGAGTTATGAGGATATTCGCGATCTATTTCCCTCATTGCTATTAGGCGGTCAAGATGCTTCAGCCACTGCTATTACTTGGTCATTGTACTGGATTCACAGTTTGCCTGCTGTGCGCGATCGCTTGTTAGCAGAACTCGATACTTTAGGCGAATCTCCAGATCCGCTGAAGATTGCTGCACTACCTTACCTAAGTGCCGTTTGTAACGAAGTTCTGCGAATTTATCCAACTCAGGTAGTCACATTTCCCCGACTTGTAGAATCGCCAATTGAAGTAATGGGCTATGAATTGAGTCCGGGTACAGTTGTAAGAGGCTGTATTTATCTGACACATCAACGAGAAGATTTATACCCACAACCAAAGCAATTCCAGCCGGAGCGTTTTCTAGAAAGACAGTACACTCCTTATGAATTTCTACCATTTGGCGGTGGCGCTCGTCGCTGTCCTGGCGAGGCTTTAGGTTTGTTGGAAATGAAACTAGTCTTAGCCACAATTATTTCCCGCTATCAATTAGCCTTAGCACATCAAAAAGTAGAGAAACCTAAAGCTATAGGTGTTAACTATCCTCCTGCTAGTGGCTTGAAAATGATCGCACTCGGTCAGCGTCCACATCAAGAGCGATCGCCACAACTTGTGACTAGTTCTACCTAAAATATACAACTCATAAATATGCAAACTCAACAAACCGAGCAACTTTCTCTCACAGATTGTCGTTTTTGCTCTTTAGTTTCTAAAGTTAACAAAGAAGACCCAATTGGTACAGCAGAGACTTGCGAACATTGGCTACTGATAGAAATTCCCCAACCTTGGCCTCAAGACCTTTTTGAGGAACATCCAAAAATCAAGCCATTATTAGGCTTGTTCTATCAGGTCTTTGAGCAACATGAGATTAAACTCAGACCAATGGTAATTGCTCCTGACCGCGAGTACTCTCACCCTGGCTTCACCCGCATATTGTACTACTATCGTCCTGCCAAACTATTTTCTCAGTTTGAGAAGCAGGAGTTTATTGTTCCAGAAGAGAAAGTAACTGCTTTAGTCACGGCAATACTTAAGCAGTTGATGCAACAGCCTAATGATTTATCAGAGTTTCAACAGTATCAGCAACAAACCAGTCACATCCGCGAACTCATGGTTTGCACTCACGCTCAAGTAGACCTTTCTTGTGGCAGATTTGGAAATCCTATATATCGTCGATTACGCAAAGAATATGCTCCGGCTAGCAACGGTAAGTTAAGAGTTTGGCAAACAACTCACTTTGGCGGTCATCAATTCGCCCCCACTTTAGCCGACTTACCCCAAGGATGTTTTTGGGGACATTTAGAACCTGAAGCTCTTGACTTATTAGTAAACAGAAATGGTTCACCTTCTGGGCTGCGTCAGTTTTACCGAGGATGGTCGGGTTTAACCAAATTTGAGCAAATCGCCGAACGGGAAATTTGGCTGCAATTGGGTTGGACTTGGCTTGATTACTTGAAGGCTGGAAAAGTGCTAGCGAAACAAGAAGTCTCTCCGGGAGAAGATGTTGATTGGGCGGAAGTTCAGATTGATTTTGCAGTTCCAGATAACAGTGTTTCAGGTGCTTATCAAGCCAGAATTGAAGTTTGCGGTCAAGTTATGAGTGCATTGAATTCAGCAACAGAAATGCAACTAAAAGCAGTTAAGCAATATCACGTTAGTCGTTTGATTAAGGTTGAGTAAATAGTAAGAGCTAAGAATAAAAAATGACTTCACAAAAACAATCTCAAATCGCCAATGAAATTCTTCAAGGCAATCTGATTAAACTGATGTTCAAGCTATCAATTCCTGGTATTTTGGGAATGTTGCTCATCGGCTTGAACACTTTTATTGATGCCTTATTTGCAGGGCATTTTCTCGGTGAAACTGCCTTGGCAGCTATATCTCTATCTATTCCCCTCACCTCTATTGCCATTGTCTGTGCAGTTGCGATCGGAGTCGGTTGTGCTTCAGTTCTCAGTAGAGCTATTGGTTCTGGAGATACTAAAACTCAGTCAGAAATCTTTGGTACTCTCATAGTTATTAGTCTCCTTGTTTCCTCATTAATTACAATAATGGGATACAATTTCGGCGAAGCACTAATTTTATTTATGGGAGGTAAAGGTGAAGTTGCTGAATATGGAATAGACTACTTTAAAACCTACATATTAGGTTCAGTCTTTTTATTTATAGCAGTTGCTTCTAGCCAGTTAATCAAAGCTGAAGGTAAAATTGCACTCGCAACTTTATTTTCGGGAATTTATGTTTTAATCAATACTATTCTTAACGCTATATTTGTTATTGTCTTGAATTGGGGAATGAAAGGAATAGCTCTGGCTACAGTTATTTCTGCAATAGTTTATTCTCTTGTAACTTGTACATATTTTATTTCTGGTAAAACTTCTATTCCAGTTAATTACAAAAAATTGCATCTGGCAGGATATTTACTACCTGCAATCATATCTATGGCTTTATCAGTTATTCTTGTAGAAGTTATGGATATAATTCAACAGATTGTACTGTTTAAATCACTAGCATATTATGGAACCGATAGTGACATTGCGTTTGGTGGAGCAACTATCAGATTGTATTCTTTGATTATTACCCCTATGTATGGATTTGTTCAAGCCCTACAACCAATCATTGGCATGAATTATGGAGCGCTCAATAACTATCAAAGGCTCAAGAATGCTTACTTGACTTTTGGCATCGGGGGAACTGTTTTTTTAATTTTAATATGGCTACCTCTACAGATATTTCCCAAAACATTTATTCGCTGGTTAATACCAGATTTTGATTTTAGTTATAATGATTTATTGAATTTTCATATTGTGACTTTTTTACTTCCAGTTGCTTCTTTTGAGGCGTGTAGTATTGAATTTTTCCAGGCTTTAGGCAATGCTAAAATTATAGGAATAATTACAGCTATTAGGCATATCATTTTATTTTTACCATTACTGTTAATTTTACCCGTATTTTTTGGAGTTAACGGCATCTATTATGGTGTAGCTAGTGTAGAAATCATTATTTGTTTAATCATTTTTTTATTTACATGGATAGAATTTAGAAGATTAGGTTTTAAGTAACCTAAAAAACTGATAATTTTTTACTAATTAAATTAAGAATAAAATTTGAAATATTAAATAAATTTATAGTGCATTCGTTTAGGTTAGGTTGAGCAATACGAAACCCAACGTGGATCTTCGTGTTGGATTTCACTTCGTTCAAACGCCACTTACTTCAAGTCGGCAGAGCCGCCCAACGCAGTGGCTCCCCAACCTACAATTTTTTTTGCGATATAGCCGTCGCCATTGGTGTTAGGACTTCAACAGACGAGCAAACCTAGACACAAAAAGACTTTTCACCCAGTCCCCAGCAATATTTTAGCCTTGCCACGCTACTACAAAACTCAAATCTTTTATGTGACGTTAGTTTTACTTAACACGCCACAATTTTACGTAATCTTACGCTAGTATTTTCACTGAATAGGGGTTTTAAATTGGAAAAATCCAAAAATCTAGATTTTTTGGATTAATTTCCGTGATAGTTGTAAATTCCTGATTGTGGGTACTAGAAATTGAGAGTACTAAGTTTTTTCATGTTGATTGTCGCACTCGACGCGGTAGGAGCGCAGATATACGGTGGCATTGAGAACAAGGCATTAGCTCAATTTATTCCCCAAATTACCCCAGATAATACCCTTGGGAGTGAAAGTTCTACCGTTACACCGCAAAATCAGCTAGTTGACAAAGTGGATGGCGGAGCAATTCGCGGTTCAAATCTCTTCCACAGCTTTCAGGAATTCAACGTTGGTGAAGGAAGAAGTGTATATTTCGCCAACCCAGTAGGAATTGAGAATATTATTAGCCGAGTTACAGGAAGAAACCGTTCGCAGCTTTTAGGAACCTTGGGTGTATTGGGAAAAGCCAACTTATTTTTAATTAACCCCAACGGCATTATTTTTGGAGCAAATGCCAAACTTGATGTCGGTGGCTCATTTGTAGCCAGTACAGCAAGCAGTCTGGTTTTTGCTGATGGTACAAAATTTAGTGTAATTAATTCACAAGCCCCACCTTTGTTGACGCTCAAAGTTCCCATTGGCTTGGAATTCGAGAATATACCAGGGGCTATTAGTTTACAGTCAGCACGTTTAGTTATGCAGCCAGATAAAACCCTGGCGTTAGTGGGTGGTAACGTCAGTTTAGACAACAGCACAATCTTAGCGCCAGGGGGTCGAGTCGAGTTAGGAGGATTGGCGCAAAAAGGTACGGTAACACTTAATCAAAATGGTAGCTTGAGTTTTCCTGTTGATGTAGTCCGTGCTGATGTTTCGCTAACTCAGGGTTCACAAGTTAATGTCCGAGCTGGTAAAGCTGGTAGTATTGCGATCGCCACTCATAATTTAAATATTGCTCAAGGAAGTACCATTAGGGCAGGTATCGCTTCTGGTCAAGGTGCTGTTGACAGCAAGGCAGGAGATATTGAAATTAATGCTACGGACGCAGTTACGCTGACTGGTACTGGTAGCTTTATTTCTAATGCGGTGCTTCCTAACGCTAGAGGTAAAGGCGGTAATGTTAATTTAACAGCGCGATCGCTCGCAGTAACTGGAGGTTTTCAAATCTTTGCCGGCACATATGGGAATGGAGATGTTGGCGATGTGAATATCAATGTCAGCGATACGGTACTGTTTGATGGTATCGGGACGAATGGGATTAATACTGGTGGCTATAGTTCGATCGCAGATGGTGGTACAGGTCGAGGAGGTAATCTCAATATTACAGCTAAATCCCTGGCTGTGACTAACGGAGCCATTCTCGAAGCTAGTACTGTTGGGCGGGGTGATGCTGGGAGCGTGAATGTCAATGTCAGCGATACAGCTTTATTTGACGGCGAGGCTGCTGATTTTAAACAGGTATCGACTTTTACATTTAGTAGCGGTGCATACAGTCGTGTTGACCCCAGAGCAGTGGGAAACGCTGGTAGTGTTAATGTCTCAGCCAGAACAGTGAAAGTAAGCAACGGTGCGGTTCTCACAACCAGTACTGATGGAAAAGGAAATGCAGGTAATGTGACTATTAATGCTCGTGATATCGTTCTTGATGGTGAAGGTCGCTTTAACAATACTCCTGGATTTGGCTTTTTTCAATCTAGTGGCGCATTCAGCAGTGTCAAAAGAAAAGGTGACGGGATAGGTGGAAATATTATTGTTAACGCCAATACACTATCTTTAAGCAACGGTGCAGTCATCGTTACTAGCACTCGTGGACGTGGAGATGCAGGAGATATTTTGATTAATCGGGCTAATACTGTAACCGTCGCTGGAGTTGCTGGCGATGGATATTCTAGTGGACTTTATAGCAATACTGAACCCATTGGAATTGGTCAAGGAGGAGAAATCACAGTCAATACAGCCACTTTACGGGTAGTAGATGGAGGTGTAATTAATGCCTTAACTGCAAATGCCGGGAGGGGAGGTAGTATTGTAATTAATGCTCAGACCTTAGAAGCCACTAATGGCGGACAAATTGTTACTTCTACTCGCAGCAGTGGTAATGCAGGTAATATCAAACTTAACGTTTCAGATAGTATAAACCTTGTTGGCAGTGATTTGAGTTATGGCGATCGCGCTCTGAAAAATATTCAAATTGGTCTGGATACATTTACTAATCAAGGTGCTGCTAGTGGGGTACTAGCTAGTACCGATGTTAATGCAACAGGGAATGGTGGTAATGTATTCATCCTCTCCAAACAAGTAAATCTTAGAGATCGGGGTGTAATTACCGTCAGCAGTCAAGGATCTGGAGTTGCTGGGAATATAGAAATATCCGCCAAAACCATCCACTTGCAAAATCAAGGTGCGATTACAGGGGAAACGAAATCAGCTAACGGTGGGAATGTTTTCTTACAAGTACAAGATTTACTGTTGATGAGTCAAAACAGCTTGATATCTACCACGGCTGGGACTGGACAGGCTCCTGGCAATGGTGGGAATATCAAAATTGATGCGAGAAATGGTTTTATTATTGGTGTTCCCCAGGAAAACAACGATATTATTGCAAATGCTTTTGCAGGTCAAGGTGGGCTAGTTGAAATTAACGCCCAGCGAGTTTTTGGATTAGAATCCCGCGAACAGCTAACTCAACAGAGTGATATTACAGCTTTTTCACAAACCAATCCGCAACTTAATGGCGCGATTGAAATCAACACACTCGGTATCGACCCAACTCAGGGATTAGTGAATTTGCCAAGCGAACCGCGTAGCGTTGAAATTAGTGAAGGTTGTCAAGTCAGATCGGCCAATTCAAAACGGGTGCGGTTTATCAATCAAGGACGTGGAGGAATACCATCACGCCCCGAAGAACCGCAGAATGTAGAAATGTTTTTGACGAGATGGATTGATTTGGATACCAATACTGAAGCTGAAGAGAATTCTTCACCTATTGATGCCATTATAAATTCCTCAAATGGCGCGACAGGCTCAACAACAACTCCTCCAAATTCCACCTGCCAAGGAAAATAGATATAGCTTTAGTCATACCATTTCCCAAAAAAAATGATACAGATCCAAACCCAGGAACCTAGACAAAATGAGACTTTCTTAATTACGAATTACGAATTGGTATAAACTGCTGCGTAGGGTAAAAAATTTAAGTTCAAGTTGATGAGGATACGGTATCGCCTGCTAGCTCTAAGTTTGATATTGGTGTTATCTGTAGCTAAGATACCCTATGTACTTGGCAAAACACCTACTTTACAAAACAATTTAATTACCACTGAAGTACAACAGTTGGTACGCCAGGGAAAAGAAGCATATAACTCCAGCAGCTACTCTTTGGCTGTTAAGTTATTACAAAAAGCATTGCAACTCGCCACAACTAGTAAGAGCGATCGCATTCAAGCCTCGATCCATAGCAACTTATCCTTAGCCTATCAGCAACTTGGCAATTGGGATGCAGCACAAAGTCATATCGCAGCCAGTTTGCAACTTTTACATCCTTCGCAATCAAACCAGGATTCGCCAACGCTGCTGAAAATCTACGCGCAATCCTTGGATATCCAAAGTCGTCTTTGGTATGTGCAAGGGAAACCAGAAGCTGCATTAAATAGTTTGCAACAAGCAGCAGAAATTTATATACGTCTGGGAGATGAAGCTCTAAGTATTAGTAATAGCATCAACCAAGCGCAAGCATTACAAGCATCAGGATTGTATCAGCAAGCATATAATAACCTCGAACAGATTCAGCAAAGGTTGAGTACAATACCCAATTCTATAATTAAAGCTCAAGGATATTTGAGTTTGGGTAACGTGCTGCTAGCTATTGGTGAGTTAAAGCGATCGCAAACAGCGTTGCAAAATAGTTTAGCACTAGTGGAAAAATTGCCGTCGTCCGCTAAAACTGAAGTTAAAAGTGCAGCTAGGGTCAGTTTAGCAAACATGTATTGGGCAAAGGGAAACTTGGAGCGCGATCGCAACACGACTCGCAACTATAATAATATCCCTTGGCAGTGCCAAGAGCGAACGTTTCCCAATACTGCATTGCGATCGTATCAGAATGCTGCTTTGCAATACCAACAAGTATTAGCCATACCCTCATCCCCATCAATACAAGTCCAAGCACAGATTAATTATTTGAGTTTGTTGGTGGAAACTGGGCAATTATCCGCAGCACAGGCATTATGGCACGAAATCAAACTTTCTGACTTCCCAAACAATCGTCAGGCGGTGTATGCAAAGATTAACGTTGCGAAAAACCTCGCGTGCATCTCTCAAAAAACTGCTGCGGATAGTTCTGTGTTGGGTGAAATTGATAGTTTGTTAGGGACGGCAATTCAAGATGCCAAGCAACTCCAAGACTCCCGCGCTTTATCTTATGCCCTTGGTAATCAAGGTGGGTTTTATGAATATCTTGCTGTAGCAGAATTGCACAAATCACCGCCCAAGTCAATATCAAAAGCGTATACAGATTATTTACTCACGAGCCAAAATCTGACGCAACAAGCATTACTCCTCACTCAACCCATCACTGCACCAGACATTGCTTATCAGTGGGAATGGCAGATGGGGAGAATTTTAGCAGCGCAAACAAAAGACGAACGAGCGATCGCATTTTACCAAATGGCTGTAGAAAGCCTCAAATCTGTTCGTAGTGATTTGCTTACCATTAATTCCGATGTGCAATTTTCCTATCGGGATAATGTAGAACCTGTCTATCGGGAATTAGTCGATTTACTATTAAGAAATCACGTGAACTCCGAAGTACCTCAAGAATATCTCCAGCAAGCAATTGTAAATATTGACGCATTACAACTTGCAGAACTCCAGAATTTTTTACGCTGTAATTTAGGGCAGATATTGCCTAGCGATCGGGAAATTAAAACTGTTGATAACAATGCCGTCTTTATCTATCCCATAATTCTAGAAAACCGACTAGAAGTTATCTTTAAGTTACCAGGACAACATTTAGAACATTATGTAGATTTCATTCCCAGAAATGCACTTCAAGATACTGTAACGCAACTCCGCAGCGCCATATATACTCGCAACCCTAGTAAAATTCGAGCCAAATCTCAAGTAATTTATCGCTGGCTAATTAAACCCATCGAACCATATTTGCAAGAACATAGCAACATCAAAACTTTAGTTTTTGTTCTTGATGGCGAACTTCGCAATGTTCCAATGGCAGTATTGTATGACGAACCCAAAGACCAATATCTCATCCAAAAAGATTATGCCCTTGCCTTGTTACCAAATTCGCAATTATTTGATTTAAGTAACTCACAACTTGAAAAGCCAAAGCTATTAGCAGGTGGAGTAGGAGAACAGCAAGAAAATGTAGAAACCCGTAACTTTTCGCCACTCAACATCGATGAATTGCAGCAAATTGCAAAAATATTACCCAGCAAACTGTTAATTAATTCCCAGTTCACATCAGCAAACATTCACAAGCAGTTACAGTCAGGAGCATTTTCCATTGTTCATTTTGTCACTCATGGCAACTTTAGCTCTGACCCTGAAGATACATATCTACTTGCCTACCAACAACTTATCAAAGCTAGGGAGCTAAATAACTTACTGCGGGATGACACAGTTAATTCCAGAGATATCAAATTGCTGGTACTGAGTGCTTGTAAAACCGCTGAAGGCGACAATCGGGCTATCTTGGGTTTAGCTGGACTTGCTGTGCGGGCGGGAGCAAACAGCACTCTCTCAACGTTATGGCAAATTAATGATACTTCGACATCTCAATTGATGGTGCAGTTTTATACTGAGCTTAAAAAAGGCATTACGAAAGCTGAAGCACTGCATCGAGCGCAGAAAGCACTGTTGGCACAGCCGGAATATCAAAATCCTTATTACTGGGCTGCTTACATCTTAGTTGGGAATTGGCAGTGAGGGAATACAGTTCAGCCAAGAATTGTTACTGAGACTTTCAGAGTTGAGTAATTAAAAACGTTTTGGAACAGAATTTAGCTGCTTATGAGTTAATTCACGGGCAGTTTATTGTTGACTTTATTTAAAAACAATATTCTCTAGTAACTAAAAATTGTATTTGGAAAAAATGTTTAGCTTTTTGTCCAAAATCAAATTCATCTTAAATTGTATAGAAGACATTATTTACGCGAACTTACCTAAATAATTTAAAGCAATTATATTTTCAACAATATAAATTTATATTTAATGTGTTTTATTGATGATTTCATTGAAAAATCGTATTTTTAAAATTTCTATTTTTCACATCTTCACTAAAAATCATGTCTATTTTAATGTCTATTCAGTTAGCTAATTAGTAGTGACAAGCTAACTTTTCTAGAATTAAATCTTAAATAAGGCAAGAAAAAATGTAATTTTACTTGCCTATCAAGGTGATAAATCAATTTCAAAGTCCTTCAATTTAGTTGGCATAACTTTGAAAAATTGATGATTTTTCCTACTTGCTTGCTAAGAACGGTAATGAAAGTATTTTTTTTGATTACAAAGTGTATTTTTCCATCTGGTTTAGTTTTATTGACTAGTTTTTTGTTGATAACAGCTAAAGCTCATGCAGGTGGTTCTGACGATCCTTATTTATCAGAAGAGGAACGAGCTTCAAGAGTTATATCTATGCCATCCGTTTTGAGTTGGGATAAATGGGAAAACCCCTATATATCAGGAAACAGTTTATGCAGACGTAAAAATGGTGATGTGATTTGTTTGCCTTCTGAAATGGCTAAAAAAGTCGGAGCTAATATTTTAGCTCCGAAGAAACCTCAAACTTTGCAAACAATTAAACGCCAATAATTTTTCAATCAACTCGAATTGTCAAATATCAACATTAAAAGGAATAACAACATTATGTCTAACAACATTTGTAAGTATGTTGCGTTAGCAACTGCATCTCTTTCTCTTGCATTATCTATTGGTTCAGCATTTGCTCAAGCTGCGGAAACTTTTTTTGTCCAAGAAGGTGTGGCGTTAAATACCAATAACAACTTCAGTCGCATTGATGGTAACCCTAGAATGTCAATCTATCGCCGAAATGATAACGATCCCGATCAACAGTTCGATAGATTGTCAGGAAATCGTGGTGGTACTCTTTTAAAACATCGTTCTACTGGCAAGTGTTTGAATGCTCATTATTTAAGCAACGGTTCACAAATTAATGTCTGGCCTTGCGACGCTAATGACCCCGATCAAAACTGGAACCTAGTTGATGTTGGTAGTGGTTATAGCTTAATCAAGCGGACTGGTACAAATCTTTGTGTAGATACTCCAACCAGAGATAATCAAGGAAAAGTTCATCTATGGACTTGTGATGGTAATAATGGTAATCAACGCTGGAAGAGTAGTGCCACTAGTACCACAGTCACATCAGCTTGGAGACTGCCCTGGAGTACTGGTGTGAGAGCTACTATCACTCAAGGCTGGCATGTTGATGGTTATGGGATGAATGGGATTGATATTGGGCTTTCTGCTGGAACTCCTGTATTAGCTCCTATAGACTCCACAGTTATCAAGCAGTGTGATGCTGGCAGCAACCACCGTGCCATTTTGTTGCAGGCATCTAATGGGCAGCAATATAGCATGATTCATGTCACCACCTCAAATATCTCAGTTGGCAAAACCTACCGTAGAGGAGAGCAAATCGGCACTGTGGCGGCTAATATGCCATGGAACAATTGTGCTAAATCTTATGCTCCACATTTGCATTTTGGGCTTCCTAGCAAGGACTTTAGCATTGGTGGCTATACATTGTCTCCTACTTCTATTCCCAGTCCTATGACAGCAAACAACTAAGATATATCCTCTATTTGGGAGTAGAGATTGGCTAGGCTGCGACTAAAGCAACTCAGATGGCTTCATCAGTCAATCTGAGTTTTATTTTTATTAATTGGATGAACAAAAGATGCAAGCTATCGTTAATTTTTTATCTCCTTGGCAACAGCTAAAAAAAGGCGAAATTAACTGCCAACAAGCAATCAATCTCTTAATCGATGAGACAGGAAAACTCAACCTGGAATTATTAGATTCTGAAGTCAGTTCTCGATTTTTTGGCAAATTTGCCAACCGTCAGGAATTACCCCCAGTCATTCCTCTATTACTCTGGCGCAATTGCTACTATTTGGGGACTCCAATCACTCCCACACCAGATATAATCCAGAAATTGAGCGATCGCACAGCTACTGAAATCAAAATCATCCCGATTACCGAAAAAAGCTACAATGCTTGGTATCACACCCAAAACCTGAATCTGAATAAAATCAGTAGCGAATCTCTGATCAATCCCCTCACCCAAATATCAGAATCAGAAAACATTTCCGAACTCACAGAACTCTATCTCTCCAAAGCCTCAGACCAAATCGAACGAGTCAAAACCATTATCAGTGGCGCTTTACGCAACCGTGCTAGTGATATCCATCTAGAACCGATGCCAGAAGGATTAAGAGTCCGCTATCGCATAGATGGCGTATTACGGACTATTACCACTCTCCCCCTAGAAGTGAGTCGAAAAGTAGTTGTAACTCTCAAAGTGATGGCAGAAATAGATATATCCGAAAGCCGTCGCCCTCAAGACGGACGCATCGGTGAGAAGTATGCAACCAGTGGGTCATCAGAAGTGGGATTAGATATGCGAGTTAGCACTCTTCCTTGCGTAGGTGGCGAAAAAGTAGTCATTCGCTTGTTACCCCAGCGCAACCCCTTTTCTAACATGGATGGGTTAGGGTTTTCTGGAACTACATTAGAAACTTACAGAAGATGGTTAAGTCAACCCCAAGGAATGATTATTCTCACTGGCCCCACAGGTTCCGGCAAAACCAGCACCCTGTACACCAGTTTACAAAGAGTAGCTACTGAATCGGTCAACGTGGTGACAGTGGAAGACCCTGTTGAATATGTATTACCAGGTATTACCCAAACCCAAGTCAACGAAGCAGCTGGTATGACCTTTGCTGCTGGTTTACGGGCAATTCTTCGGCAAGACCCTGATGTAATTATGTTAGGAGAAATCAGGGATAGCGAAACAGCAGAAACCGCTATTAGAGCGGCTTTAACAGGACATTTGGTATTTACTACACTGCACACAAATGACGCAGTTGGCGCAATTCCCCGCCTCAAAGATATTGGTCAAGACCCTAGTTTAGTGAGTGATGCTCTCTTAGGTATAATTGCTCAACGTTTAGTGCGTCGGGTTTGTCCTTTCTGTGCAGAACCTTACACCCCAACAACGGCAGATTTGCGGAGGCTGGGATTAGAACAAACGCAAGCTACAACCACAGGCTGGCGAAGAGGAAAAGGTTGTCCTAAGTGTTTTCATTCTGGCTATTTGGGGCGGGAAGCAATTGTAGAATTACTGGATGTAGACGATCGGGTACGGGAACTGATTTATGAAGGAACAATGACTCAGCTACATCGCTATTTGAAGGAAATTAATTATACCTCCTTTGGTGTGGCTGCTGCCCAAAAGGTGACAACTGGCGTGACAACGGTAGAAGAAGTGTTGAGGGTTTTGCCGCACAGTGCTTTATCTAGTAAAGTTTCTTCCTGAACTGCTCAATACTCAAATAGTAGAGGACTCCTCTGCGATCGCGTGAAAAAAATACCTCTACCTCCCTTCTTCCCTGTTCCCTCCCAATCTAGTAGATAAACCCATATCCTTAAGCAAACGATTGATGTGACGCACACCTACTTCAATACCCAATTCTTTTGCCAGATGCTTGCTTAACCATTGTGCTGTCCAACGCCGAAATGGATAGCCGAAAGCTTTCGGACTGTAGCTGATTAGTTCTTTTAATCGCTCTCGATATCGGTCATCAACAGTTTTTGGTCTACCAAGAGGAAAGGCGTTCCAATTATGAACCTCACCTGATTTAGCTACCAAAATCCAGTGTCGGACTGTCACCCGCGAACAGTTTAGTAATTTACAGATTTGACTCTGCGTTTTACGTTCGTCTGCTAGTAGCATAATTTGGATACGCTGACGATATTTTTTAGATAAGTCTTCTTGCTCTAAAATTTTTTGCAGTTCCTTTCGTTCAAAGGGAGTTAGGTACTGTTGCTTAATAGAAAATTTTTCCGAGTTGAACTGATTACTTTGCTCCATATCTCCACTTCTCCACCATTTTTTCTGACCTAATATTTTATTTGGAGACAAAAGCAGAGCAATATGAGGGTCGTATCAGTTCTTTGAAAATAATTTTGGGAAAATTTTGCGATCGCCCTCTATAGCAAAGTGCTGAGTGCTGAGTGCTGAGGAGCCACTGCGGTGAAGCAGTACGGTCTTGGGGTTTCCCAAAGTAGAGCAAGTGGCGTTGCTGAGTAAAAACCCAGTTGCTATAGGGCTTTGAGGAATGGCAATTGTCCTAAAGGTTGTGGCTACGGCTATAATACATCACTCTTGAGATGAAAGCGTTATCGAACCAATGAATGCTTCTTGTGCTACCGATTCTTTATCTAATCGCTTAAGTAAATTATTCCAAGCTGCTTGAATACCAGCATCATGTGGGTATTGAAAATGCAGTTCTGCTAAATAGTTGACTGCATCGTACCAAAGATTATTTTTAGTATAAAAAATCAGTTTTTGTGACTCGTCTGTTTGAAGATTCTGCCAGCGATCGCCATCAACTATTTTACGCTGTATCCAGCCATCGACAACAATATCTGGTTCATCACTACGACTGGTATAACAGTTCATCATCAAATACCAACGGTAATTTTGGTTAGGATTTAGTAAGGTTTGAGGATTTCTCGGTAGGGTGATTTCGATCAGTCCTGGTTTTTTAGCTAGCTGAATTGCTGTATGGTAAATTGTTTTGTGTTCCTGTCCATCAAGTAGTAAAAATTCTGCGCGTTTAACATCGTTCTGGCTGTAAGGCACGTAAAACCAAAAGCTGGGATATGGAGAGGCTGTAAAATCATTGCCGTTGTTGGCGTTAAGTGCTGTTAGAGGTTTACTCGTTTGCTTACACGTTGCTTCTGGACGCGTTGTTCCGGGTGTGGAATTTCCTTTTGGCGTACCTGTAGCAGGTGGTTGTGGTGGACTTGCGGATAAACTTGCTTGTTCGAGTCCTTGTGTACTCAACATCAAAATCCCACTACAGATAAACCCGATGGAAATCCTAAGCTGTTTCATGTCTGTTGTTTGTTGTAAACTGCATTACCTACCCAGATAACACCCCAAGGTGCAATCAAGGCAATGATTCCTGGAACAAGTGGTGTCCACCCACCCAAAGAGAAAATGCTCCAGCAAAATCCGTATAAAATAGCACTGCAAATACTTAATACCAAGCCTCGGTGAAGTAAGATTCTGAAACGCCAAACTACAATACCTCCCGTCAATGACCAGCCAAATATCCATAGCGTTTCACTCCATTTTGGTAGCCACCATAATAGCGGTCTGCGGTCTTCAACGGTACTGAGTAATTGACTGACGACATGGGCGTGGATGTAAAGCGATCGCATTTCACCATAAGGTGTCTGATGCGGGTCTTTGACGCTTGGTGCAACAACACCAATCAAGACGACTCTATTTTTCACCCAAGCCGGGTTAAAGCGATCGCTATCTGCATTCAAAATATCTCTTAGGGTAACTTGTTGAGCAATATGAATGGGGTCTGGAGTATGGCGATAATTAATCAGCAGTTGGTTTCCTCGTGCATCTAAGTTTTGATACCCTCCACTAAATTTTTCTAGTCGCTGGATGACAAATGTACCGAATTTCCAATCATCTTTGAAGGTTATTACTGGAATTTTTTTGGCATTAAGATATTGATATGCTAATCGCCAACCAAGGGAATATTTTGTAGTACAGGGAGAAGCTTCAGATATAGGATTTTCGCTACGGGATAAAAGATAGCGACGGACTGTTGTATCTTGGTTGTGAGTTTGCTCTTTGTCGTCGTATAAGTCAACAAAACCTAGTTGGATTTCTGAACTTTGAGATGGAGGTGCAATGCTTTGTTCGAGATTATTATTGAATGCACATATAGCCATCAGGTTGTGATTTTTCTGGAAATGATTAATTAGTGCTTGATGATTAACTGTATCGTTAATCGGTACAGGTAAATCGCGGACAATGTTCAAGCCAATAGCTGCGGGTTGATGCTGCTGTAATTTGTCCAAAAGTCGAGTTATTATAGCATCTGGTAGAGGATAACCATAGGTGCGGATATCTTTTTCATCTGCACCAACTATTAATAGACGACTATCTTCTGATTCTGGCGATCGCATTTGCATTAGATGGTCAAATGCTTTCATTTCCCAAAACTGTAATAACCCAAAACTCCTAATTACTGTCAATAAAATAGTGACAGTTATACTAATAAATAAAATTAGATGAAACTTAATCTTTAATAATTGCGATGAAGATAAAATAGATTTTTTTAATTCTTGCTTTCCATTTCTTAAATTTTCCCAAGTCGGGGAGATTTCTGCTGGGTTTTGACAAATTACTGGTAACCAACTAGCAGCCGGAAATTCGCTTTCTAAACCCTGTAACTTTTCTCTAGCCTGCCGTACTGATAAATAAAATGATTGACCTTCAGCAAAGTTCGTTAAAAAGTGTTTCAAAAACTCTTGCGCTACTTTATCTGGAACCCTTTCACGCATAACAAGAATTTGGGGAACATGTAAATACTCTAATTTTTGTGCTAATCCCAAGCCATCGCAAGAGTTGAAAACTGCTATCTGCAATCCATTTTTTAAAGCTTTTTTTAAAGCATTAGTCAAATAATTGATATTTAGACTTTCATTTTTATTTATATGGATATATCCACTTTTGGTTTGAGAATTTGTATAACTATGACCAGCAAAATATAGAATATTCCATCCTTGATTATCCCAGAGGAGTGTATCTAATTCTGAATGTTTTGGTTCTACTATAAATACTGTTTTCGCATAGGGTAATTTTTCTAATATCTTCCTATCTGTATCAATATCAATTCCTTTACTATCACCTAAAACCGCTAAGATTTTTACTTGTTGTGTATGTTTTTTAACCTGAGTTTGAGTTCCAAATTCGATGGAACTTAAGCCAATTTCTGCTTTAGGATAATCACTGAAAAAACGCCAAAGATGCCAAGGAAGTTTTCTCAGCAATATATCTTCACTTTGAATAATAAAGCGGATTTCATCGTCGCTACTTAACTGCATCCGTAATTGGCGCTCGATGTGGCGAAACTCTTCAGCATCTAGCCAAATATCAATTTGTTTTTGTAACTCGTGACATACTTGATAAAAATCTACATCAGAAAAGTGAGTTACATCAGTATCATCAATTTTAATATCTTCATTTCTTAGCTGAGATTGGCGTAAATTTACATTTATATAGCGAGATTCATAGATTAATTTATATAATAATTGCCAACGACAATATAAATCGCTAAGAATTGGACTAGCTGGTAAATTACCTTGAAGTTGCTTCCATTGTAAATTACCTTCTTCGTGTAGACGTTCGTCAAACAATTTTTCGTAGAATAACTGAACATTCACAAAAGGAAAACCTGAGTGCAAGTTACCTTTTCCCAAGTTTAAGATAACTAACTTACTCATTGCTGTGTAAATACAAGTGGTTCAATTATAAATTCTTCAGTTACACTAAACTCATTAATAGCCACCTGAATTTTAAATAATTTTCCTGGTGGGCAAATAAATCGTTTCAATTGAATAAAGTTATCTTGAATCCGCGATTGAATTTCTTGAATAATCGACTCTGATTGAGAAATTAAAGCTAGTTTTATATTAGGTGGTAAATAAGTTTGTCCTTCGATTGGATGCAGTTGTACGCGTACAGCTATTTTTCCATCTATTTCTGGTATCAAACCAACTAAAAGTGCAACCGATTGATTACTCAATCGCATTTCTAAATCAATTAATTTGAATCCATCTACATATATACCTTGAGCTGCTATCTGATACTGTCTAAAACTATAAAGTAAATTTCCAGATTCTTGATTCAATAAAGTATTTAGAGATTGCCAACCATTATCAAAGGTATTTTGTAACCATTTACTCAAGTTGTTCGTAGCTATAGTTTTTGTCATCAATCTACTCATGCGTCGCTGATATAACTGTTGTCGCCATTCATCATTATTCAGCAGTGCTGCCCATTGTGTAAATGGTATATCAACTCGCAAACGCGGAGAATAAATACATGCATTTCCCAGCATCTTTAGTAAACTTTGAGCATCAGGTTCAGATAAAATTGGCAATTCTGGGACTTCCTTACGCATTTGCATATCTAATGTTAGCTGCATAACTGTGAGGCTTTTAGTTAAGTTGTGTATTGGTAATATATAAGTGCGATCGCGTGGATCGTACTTACTTTGCTGTTTGACTTGACTGTATGTCGCAAACCCTTGTACTGTCAATGTACATTCATCTGCTTTTGCTTCTAAATCAACCTGTACTGCCAAGTAATAGTCACCGACAAAAGTGGGAATATCTATCCACTCTTGAGGAATTCGCCATGATTCTGAATCTATATTTTCGTAGGGGATAAGTATAATTCGCCGCGTACCAATTGCGATCGCAAAACCATTTACTACTTCTAAAATGCTGTGTAAGCTATCTTCACTAGGATAAATTGCAGAATTAGATAAAGCTTCATCAGAGAGTTCGTCGTTTAGCCAGCCTAAAAATGTATACAAACAAACACGATTTAAATAGGCACTGTACTGCGCGATTTTATGAGAATGCTGTTGTGCTTCTTTCCAGGCTTGCTGTTGTATGGAAGTAGGTATTTGCAACAATAATTCGTTGTTCAAAGCTAATTTTGTTTATTTACGATTAGATTTATTATATGTTAAAAATTTAACATCAATTTGAAGAAGAATTCATAATTTAGGAGTCCAAAGCTAGAATACAGGCTTGAATACTGTGCGATTAGTAGATGAATAAACGGGTTTAATACCTCTACCAAATTTTTAATTTCCATAAATAGCAACATTTTTTCTAAAATTTTATGCCAATATTAACTGTTGAGATTGTAAAATAAAATTTTGATTTTTTATATATTGGTACTTTTTATTTAGCCAGATATCTAAAAATTTTCTAATGATTAAATCAAGTTCTTTGAATAATGCACATTCTAATTCATAATTTATTTGAGAGAGTAATTCATTTACTATACTGAGGGGAAGACAAAGTTGTTTACTAATAGCATTAGTATCTAGTTTTTGCCCATAGTAAAGTCGCAATAAATTCTGAGATTGAGCGTTCAGTCGTTGGATTGCTATAACTAACGCAGCATGAATTAAATCAGAATTATCGGGAGTTTCGTAATTATACTTCAACCATGTTGTTACATATCCAGTAACCCATTGCGGCGGTTGCTTTAATGAATATACCGCATTAATTAGCCGACGTTCAATGGTTTGTAGACGACGGGCGATCGCTCCTTGAGTGACTGCAAACTTCGCAGCTATTTGTTTTTGATTCCATCCCAATCCATAGTAAAGATATAAAATTTCTTTTTGGTTGTCATTGAGTGCTAGTAATTCCTGTTGTAACACCGCATCTGTTCGCTGACAAAGGCTTTTTTGCTCAAATATTGAGTTTTCTATTTCCAAGTAAAAACCCAAACTTGGCTCAATTTCATAACTAACTGTACTTATTACTTCGAGGGAAATTCTTGGGATAATTGATTGTGGATAATTTCGCAAAGCAGTAATGCAGATTTCCATCCACCTATGCAGTTGTTCGCTAGTCACATCTTTAGCGATCGCAACTTGATGTGGTGCTATAGCTAGTGATTTTTCGGCGTTGTAATATTGTGCGGCTTCTTGAAAGTCATTACTATCTGGTTCTATCCAACGCTGTCCGCTACGAGTTGCAGGGTTTTGGATTTTATTGAATTGATAAATTTGTCTAAAATATTTACGTGCAAACAAAAATCTGGAAACTTCCGGTTCAAAGATTCCATATCGAATTAGTGCTTCTTTAAG
The DNA here is from genome assembly GCF_016056275.1 of Dendronalium phyllosphericum CENA369. Lineage (GTDB taxonomy): Bacteria > Cyanobacteriota > Cyanobacteriia > Cyanobacteriales > Nostocaceae > Dendronalium > Dendronalium phyllosphericum. The sequence goes on from NZ_JAECZA010000003.1 coordinate 93,617, forward strand.
TTCTTTGTTACTTTTTTTGCACAACAACCGCCATTTGGAAAATTTAGCAACAGCACCCTCGTCTTTAATAGTTTTTCGCAAAACCTCAATTATGTAGACGTAAAGTGGCGAAATACTAGGGTCATACTTCGCTAATATCTCTCGAAATTTCACAGGATCGTAAATTAAGCATCTCGCAATAAAAATATATTCTTCCCAACATTTACATCGATTCTCTTTCCAAACTTGTAAAGCAGCACGATAACAACTATCCTCACAATACAGACTTAAATGCTCCCATGCTTTTTGTATGCGGTTTTCAGGTTCCCAATTATATTTTGATGGCAAGTTATTTAAGGCTATATCCAGCCAGAATTGAACTAAGCCTTGCTCATTTTTTTGATTTAATAACGTTGCAAATAGGTCGTGCTGAGTTTGATATAAATCAATATTGCGCTGTAAATGTAGTTCGGGTCTCCATTGAATTGCCCTACGATTAATTGAATTATCTACAATCATGTACATATAGAATCGATGGGCTAAGTGTTGATGCTTAAGTAAGATTGGTAATTGATTTAACATTACAACCTGATTGTCACACCCTCAAAGGTTAATTCTTGTAGGTTTTTATTTAATCAACAGTATAAAAAATAGCCTAACTCTGGTGCGATCTAAAACCTTGCCAATATGTCTTCGATCGAATAGCAGATGTAGGTAGGGTGGATTTATATCATTTTTGTTTCGCACGCATACTACCACTATAAGTTTTGGAGCAAGGGCGATCGCTATCTCTATTTATGTTAAAAAATATTTCTCATAGTTCTAAGAGTGATTGCAGAGCAAGCGATCGTCTTTTTCCACTGCTATGTTATTTTTCAGATAATCTTGCACCAGAGAGCAACTATAAGTTAGTGCATTCAGGTTGAGAATACGTTGCAAATTCCACAAAATGAGTGTGTTGTCATCACCCCCTGAAGCTAGCAAAGTCCCGTCAGCGCTAATAACAAGTTCTCTAATCGCTGCGGTATGTCCTTTTAGGGTTGTTATTTCTGTACCATCAAGTTTCCAAAGTTTGATAGTAGCATCTACGCTACCAGAAGCAAGTATTTTTCCATCGGGAGTAAATGCAACTCCCCAAATTGCAGCACTGTGACCTTTGAAAGTTTTCAGCAATTTGCCCCTTCGGGGTTCGCCAGTCGCCTGCAGAGGGAAACCCTCCCGCAGCGCTGGCTCACCATTTAGCGTCCACAGCTTAACGGTATTGTCGCCACTTCCAGTAGCTACCATTTTACTGTTAGGACTAAAGACAACTCTCCATACTGCCGCCGAGTGTCCTACAAGGGTGCTAAACAACTTGCCATCCAATGTCCATAGTTTAGCAGTACCATCACCACTGGCTGAACCAAGAAAGCGACCGTCTGGACTAAATTCGATGTGCCAAACTTCCGCCTGATGTCCTTTAAGAATTTGAGGTGCAGACCGATCGCGATGCCATATTTGAACAATCTTGTTAATATTTGCCATTGCGATTGTACGTCCGTCGGGACTCAATACTGCTGTTAAGAGCTTACTTTGAGAATCGTTATAAGTAGCAACATTAGTGCCGTCTGGCTTTTTGAGTTTTACGCTATCATTATCAATGCCAAAAGCAATTAACTTACCATCTTTACTGAATGAAACCTCAAAGACTATGTGCCCAGGTTCAGTTAAGGTTTTGAACAGCTTGCCTTGGCGACTCCAAAGTTTAACAGTATTTTCGTGGCTAGCTGTAGCAATGGTCGAACTGTTGGAAGCGATCGCGATTGACCAAATCCCAACTTTATGGGCAATAATAGATTTTTGAAATGGGTTCTCACTCTGCCAAAGTCTGACAACATTTTCTGTGCCTGCTGAAGCAATAAAGCTACCGTCCTTGCTCCAAGTCACTCCCCAAACGGACGCAGTATGTGCTTTGAGCGTTCTCAGTTCTGTACCATCAATGTTCCAAAGTTTAATCGTTTTGTCGAGACTAGCAGAGGCAATAGTCTGACCATTGGGACTGAAGGCGACTCCCCAAATCCCGGCACTATGACCTGTAAGAGTTTTATACTGGTGGTAGCTTCCATCTTTGCTATCTCGCTGCCAAAGTTTAACAGTTTTGTCCTCACTTGATGAAGCAATGGTTTTACCATCAGGACTGAAAGCTACTCCGACAACCCAACCAGTATGACCTAAAAGAGGTTGTAGTGACTTGGCATTTTGCCAGCCTGAAGTGTCTCGTTTCCAGAGTTTTACTGTTTTGTCTAGATTTGCGGCAGCAACGATTTCACCATCGGGACTCCATGCAATTCCCCAAAACCCCTGTTTGTAACCTTGAAGCGTTCTTAACAGCTTCCCGTCTCGCTTCCAGAGTTTCACCGTTGTGTCAAAACTGGCAGAAGCAAGGAATTGACCATCAGGACTCCATGCAACTCCCCAGACTGAAGCTGTGTGACCTTTGAAAGTTCTTAGCAGCTGACCCCTTCGGGGTTCGCCAGTCGCCTGCGGAGGGAAACCCTCCCGCAGCGCTGGCTCACCATTTAGCTGCCAAAGTTTAAGAGTACCATCTTCACTAGCCGAGGCGAGTCTCTGACCGTCGGGGCTAAAAGCGATCGATCTAACTGTTGCGGTATGACCTTTGAGAGTTGCAACTTCTGTACCGTCACGCCGCCAAAGTTTAATTGTTTTATCTACACTTGCTGAAGCAATCAGAGAACTGTCAGGACTAACATCCACTGCCAGAACAGCTGCTGTATGACCTGAAAAACGATTATATTCATCTGCCCCATACACAGCTTGCCGCAGTACATTTTCTACCTGACGCTCAATATTTATGTTTGTAATGCCTAACTTTTGCAGTCTTTTTTTGGCTTTGATGGCTTCTACAAGTGCATCTAAGTGACGGTTTGAAGCAAAAAGTCCCTCAGAAGAAGATACAAGCGCTTTAATTTCACTGTTTCTAGCTTGAGTTTCGCTTTCTTGAGTCTGGCGATACAAAGTGAAAGTTCCTATTCCCAAACTAATAGAAATGAGCAAGCCAATACCTACTGCAACTAATAGATATCTCTGCAATAAAGCTGTTCTTTTTTCTTGCAGGAGTCGTGCTTCTACTTCTAGTGCCCGTGCTGCTTCCAATGCGGTTTGCACTTCACGCCTGTCGCATTCAACACTTGCAGCGAAAAACTGATAATCCAAATCGCTGAGACTTTTACCCTGAGACCATTTTTGGGCATCTCTCAATGCCTGCCCTCGCAGTAAACGCGATTCATCTTGATAGTTTGAGATTACCCAAGCATTGAATGTCTGCGAGTAAGGACGAAGATTATCTAATTGCCTTACCACCCATTCGCTATTGAAAACATGGCGGTAAATGGGATTTTTAATTTTGAGATAGCTATTGTGTTTCTCCACTAAACCAGATAACAATAGTTCTGTTTGTTCTCGACTATCATCAGTTGGAACAGGAGAAAGAAGACGCAAAGAGTTATTAGTGTCTTCTGTGTTTGCGTCTGTGCGTCCTTGTATCCCTGTGTCTCCGTCTTCTCGCATCCCCGCATCCCCACGTCTCCGCGTCCCCATGTCCTCTACTGACTCTGCTTGCAACACCTGCTGATAAATACCTAACAACCGCCCTGCCTGTTGTTGGTTGAATAGAAGGCGATCTCTGATAGTACGCAGATGTTCCGGTTCGTCTTGTGACTGCCAATTTTGAATAATGTATGTTTTGACTAATTGCTTCACCCACAATGCTTCTGTACCTGGAGGAAGGGTAATTATTCCTGTAGGAGTTTCAGAAGCAACATAGGTAATTAAGTCACAGAGTTTTTGTGTCAGAAACGGTTGTCCGCCTGTCCAGTGAATAACTTCTTGCAGTATTGCTTGTGGTTGACTGACTACTGACTCTAATCCTCCAAGCAGGGGCATAGCTTCATGGAGTTCAAAACCCTGTAACTCAATTGCTTTTCCAAGGTTAAAGGGCGTGCGGCGTTTATCAGCAATCAAGTCAGAGGGACTTGCTACACCAAATAGTGCAAATCCCAAGCGCTCGAAGTTTGAGTTTTGCGATCGCAGATTATAGCACTGACGAATCCAGGCAAAAAAGTCGTTAATTGGGAAACTTAAACTCAGTAGGCTATCAATTTCATCAATAAAGATGAAAATATGTTCGCTGTTGACATTTGGTAATAAAACTCCTTCGACAAACAGGTGCAGTTTTTGCACTGAGGAAATACCTGCTTGCATCTCCCACCAACGCTTAAAGTTGACCTGTTCGGCTAAATTGAAGCTGTAGAACAAGCTGAGAATAATCCCTTTGTACCATCGCTCTGATGTAGTATCTTCGATACCCAAACGAGTCATATCCAAGTAAACACAGCTATGTCCTTCTTCTCTAAGACGATAACTTGTACGCTGCAGTAAGGATGACTTGCCCATCTGACGAGAGTTTAAGACATAACAGAAATTGCCAGATTTTAAGCTGGCATAAAGTCTTTCGTCTGCTTGACGGGTAACATATGTCGGATCGTCACTGCGGAGGCTACCCCCTACTTGATATTTCATATTTGAGTAGGATTATCAAATCAAGAGATTAACATAATGATTGGCATTTTTTAGATAACTTATTAAAAGTGAATATTATAAATATGATAGCACAGCTTTATACAAGGATTTTGTCAATTTTAGGTCAAATATTTACTATTATTTTTTCATAAATTAAACAGTTTAAGCCCACTGCTAATAAGCATTGAACTTATATTTTTATAAAGCAGTTATCGATAGCTATTTTGCAAAATATCTGCGTTTTCACAAATCATTTAGAACTGCTATGTGATTAATTACTAATCATTACCTCGCCGAACTCAAATCTACTTATTCATCGCTCGAATAAAGTTGCTCTAGTTTAATATTGATTACTTAATGTTAATATTTATCAAAAAAATTTTGCTTAAATGTCTTAAATGTCTTAAATGTCTTAAATATTTTATAATTACTTCTTAACTGTCCTTGCACACCTATTTAATTACTGATATATATTTAATTGCAAAAGTAATTTCCTTCAAAGAAAACACCATGTCTGCAAACACAATCAAAAGAGTAGATGTCGCAAAGGATAATTAGCAAGTATTAGCATTTGGAATTCTCCCTCTACTCCAGCACAAATGCAGACCAAAAAATCGATAAGTTGTGTAATCTGTTGGGCTAAATTCTGATTAGAAAATTTCTTTTAATTTAGCGATCGCTTTATCAGTCATGTTTTCACCTAAAATATAAGGATTATAGGTAAGTACAATGGATGAACTCGTTAAAAAAATTGCTGGTTTAGGTCTTCCTGGTATACTTTTTGTGATTGCAACGGCTACATCAGGGGGTAGTGTCGCAGCAGTTGTCGCTATGCTTTCATCGCTGGGCGGGCCTTTGGGTGTCTTAGGAGGTTTGGGCTTACTAGGACTGGTAGGCATTTTAGCAGAATATATAGCAGGATTTGGAGTTGAAAACATTCTCAAGCTCATCTATACAGAACGTAGCAAAACTGAATCTGTAAGATTTATTTTTAAAGAAATTCAAGAGTTACCCATTACAGACGACCTAAAACTCAAACTGAAACATCACATTCGCCCGATACTTTTTATTGAGTCTGAAGAAGTCCCAGTTCTGAAAACAGTCGAGGTTGTTGATGAGGAACAATTTACCTATTAAATTTTATTTGACTCTCCCTAGTCCACCTTATTAAGGGAATTTAGGAGGCTCGAAAATTTTCGACTGCCAACAATAAAACTTTATTCAATCTCTAAAAACAAAATGGTCTCTGAGTCTAATTTTATTCTCAAAGGTCATTTCAAAATTCCTAGTCTAATTAATAGCGGCTACATATTGAGAATATGCAAATTCCATCTGTGCGCGAGCAAAACGCAACAAATCCTTTTTCAGCGTTAACTCAATTTTGGGAGGATGTGAAAGTAGTTGCTCAACCTTATTGGTATCCGACAAAAGCAGAAGGAAGAGCATTCACAGATGTGATTAGTTCGTGGGGAATGCTTATTCTCCTAGTAGTATTAATAGTCGGAGTTGTAGCGGCAAATGCAGCAAATAGCTACTGGAATCGCTATGTAATTGATATTGTTATTGAAGAAAGAGACCTTGCTAAATATAACAGTACTTTATGGCTGTCCTGTCTAATTGTTATACTGATGGTTCTCTTGGTAACTTTCTTGAGATATATCAGGAAGAAAATCACTCTTGATTGGTACAAATGGTTAAACAATCATATTTTAGAAAAATATCTGAGCAATCAAGCTTATTATAAGATAAATTTTCAATCTAATATAGATAATCCAGATCAACGTTTATCCCAAGAAATAGAACCTATTACTAGTAGTGCTTTAAGATTTTCATCTGCTTTATTAGAAAAAGTTTTGGAAATGGGAAGTGCTGTAATAATTCTCTGGATAGTTTCCCCAGAAATTGCAATTTATTTAGTAATTTATACAATTATAGGTAATATAATAGCAGTTTATGTGAATCAAACTATAAATAAAGTTAATCAAGAAGAACTTGCGTTTAAAGCAGACTTTGCTTATTGCTTAACTCATATTCGTAATCACGCTGAATCGATTGCTTTTTTTCAAGGAGAAGAAAAAGAATTACATATAATCCAGCGTCGATTTAATAATGTTCTGGAAACCGCTGAACGTAGGCTAAGTTTGGAAAGAGGACAAGATGCTTTCGGCAGAGCATATCAGTCTGCCATTGGTGTATTTTCGATGTTTATCCTCACTCCTTTATTTATTCAAGATCGAATTGATTTTGGAGAAATTAATCAAGTCAGTTTTGCTTGCTTTATGTTTTCTAATGCTCTGGGAGAGTTAATCGGTGAATTTGGGATTGCAGGGCGTTTTTCTAGTTATGTACAGCGTTTAGCTCAGTTTTCAGGTGCGCTAGAGGCTGTTAGTAAAGAACCAGAGCATGTCAGTACTATTAAAGTCATAGAAGAAAAACGTTTGGCTTTTGAGCATGTTACTTTACAAACACCAAATTATCAGCAGGTTATTGTTGAAGACTTGTCACTTTCTGTCCAACCAGGCGAAGGATTACTAATTGTTGGCCCTAGCGGTAGGGGTAAAAGTTCTTTGTTGAGAGCGATCGCAGGTTTGTGGAACGCAGGAACTGGTCGTCTGGTGCGTCCTTCTCTAAAAGAAGTATTATTCTTACCCCAACGTCCTTACATCATTTTAGGGAGTTTACGCGAACAGTTACTCTATCCACATACAGATCGCAAAATGAGCGATCGCGAACTCGAACAAATTTTACAACAAGTTAACTTGCAAAATTTACTTACCCGTGTTAAAGGCTTTGATGAAGAGGTTCCTTGGGAAAATATATTGTCGTTAGGAGAACAACAACGCCTTGCTTTTGCCCGACTATTGATTACACATCCTAGTTTCACTATCTTAGATGAAGCGACGAGTGCTTTAGATTTGAATAATGAAGCTAATTTATATCAAAAGTTACAAGAAACCAAAACAACTTTTCTCAGCGTTGGTCACAGAGAAAGCTTATTTAATTATCATCAATGGGTATTAGAACTTTCACAAGAATCAAGTTGGCAGCTTGTTTCTATAGAAGATTATCTGCTGCAAAAAGAAATTGCTATTAAACCAGTTGAAAAAGAGCCAAACACAATATGTATCTCACCTAAAAATAAATTCCAACTAGAATCAGAACCTTCAGCAGCGACAGCCACAATTGTAGGGCTTTCTCATCAAGAGCTGCAAACATTAACAAACTATTCTCTTACCACTATCAAAACCAGAGCAAGTCAAGGAAAATCTGTCACTACAAAGGATAATATAACCTACTACTATAACAACGATCCGAAGATATTGAAATGGGTAAAACATTGAGCACATCTTTTTGTGTTGACTGTTGACAGTTAACCGTTAGCGGTCAACGAACCTCACGAGCAATCGTCTATTTGAACCTAGAATTCCCGGAATTTGATTCAGGTGGATATGTCAACGAATGTTGCACTAGCCAGCAATGTAAGCCTACCATCAAGAGCGCCAACGGCAGCATCAAAATTGGAATAATCTCTAAACCTACCCAACTAGCAATCCAGCCTGCTCCAGTAGGTACGATCGCTGCGCCAAAACTGGCAGCACTAGTGGCAAAGCTAACAGCCGCAGGAACGAGAGGGTCTGGCAATCGTTGAGGGAGTAACCAAATGGTGGCAGGAAAGATTGCTGCCAGCCCAAATCCGATTAAAGGTAAACTAATCCATTGCTGGGGCAGTTGCCACCAAGCAAGCAATCCAATTATTGTAAGAGTGAGCGACATACTGATTGTGCGAACTGCCCCCAGCCATTGCAAGAAATAACCTAAGATAAAACGTCCCAATGTTAATCCTAGCCAGTAGGCACTAACGCTGTAACCAGCAATCAGCGTGGGAGTGTAACGAGCAACGGATTGCACAGTGTATGCCCAGTTGCCAACGCAGGCTTCGATGCCAACATAAACCAGCAAAAGTAGTCCACTTAGCAGTACTATCGGAGTTTGGAGCGATCTGCCTAGATTTTCTAGCGCAGTTGTATTGGATGCCGATACTCGTACTGTCATTGGTGTGTATTTGTAGATAATTACGCCTAGCACACTTACAATCAAGAGGCTGACAATCCCGGCTAACACCCAATAAATTTGTCGCCAATTCATGCCTACTGCTAATAAAGTAGTGGCGATCGCAGGCCCTAAGAGTGCGCCTACACCATAAAAAGCATGAAGCAAACCAATCAGACTGGCACTGCGGGAATCTTGCACAATGTAAGTATTGATCCCTGCATCAATCAGTCCAATCCCCAATCCTAACTCTGCTCCGGCAGCAACCATAAGAAACCAAGAGGGTGAGGTGGCATAAATCGTCAGCGCCATCGTTAGCGCACCCGCAGCAATCAATAGCATTCGAGCTAACCCCAGTCGGTTACTCACAAGACTGCTGGTGAATGCTGCTAGAATGTAGCCGCTAATTTGACTGACAAACAGCAGGGTAACGGTTGCTGGAGTCAGGTGATATGTAGATACAATGGAAGGCAGAAGAACTCCTAATCCTGCTTCAGCGATACCAATAGCAATAAAGGCATATAAGGCGATCGCCACCCCAATCCATGAAGGTAGTAGGGTGCGTTGATAGTCTCTCATTGGCTGGGAACGCTCCTAGAGCAGACAATTTGGCTGCTGAGATTTACTCATTGACATCCTCAAAAATAACTTCAACTCGGATTCAATATGTAAAGCGCCAAGCCCTGTGAAGAGATTGACGCTTTAGCAAATTTTATCTTTAGGGTCTTTATATCAGCTGACCCCATTTAATTAACAAAACTTATTTTTTGTATAAGTTCTCATACATTGAACAAGGTTATGTAATATTTTAGATTTTCTTTAGATTTGGAAATTATGCTGAAATCAAACTGTATACGGTATTGAGCCGAGATCCTTGTAAAATTATGCCAAATAGTCTAAAAACTACTGCTATGTCTAGCTTTTAGCCATTTCTAAAAAATTTTTGCTACACTAAAAAGCATGAATATACGGTTGACAGAGGATGGGATTAAGCAACTTTAGCATCAGTTCCTTAGCGTACAATTTTTCCGTTTTGGGTGCCCAAATTAAGGGACTACTGGATTAAACGGCAAGAAGCTAAAGCCAAATCCGAATTAATCAAAAGTAGACAGAAGATAGCCCAAAAGCAACAATATGTCTGTCCTGTTTGCGGGAAATCGCTTTTTATGATGAAGAGTCACATCTGGGCGTATCTAGCGTTTGGGGGAGGGGGAACTAACGTGCCAGACTCCGTAGCAAGTGGGAAGATATCTGTGTGGCTAAGACTTCAGGTTCTAGGTTTTGATTTTGGACAACGAGTAGATCGTAAAGAGTCCAATTAATCGTACCAATAATGCTGTTAATAGTAATTTGAACATTAAGTGCAGGTGGATTGAGGAATATCCCTTGAGCAATACCATCTTCAATAATGGTCAATAAAATAT
>NZ_JAECZA010000030.1:0-42311 GCF_016056275.1 Dendronalium phyllosphericum CENA369
CTACTCCCCCTACTCCCCCTACTCTCTTCTCCCCCCTCACTCCCCAGCGATAGGAATAGAAATGATAAATTCTGTCCCTTGTCCAACAACTGACTCACACATCAAACTACCAGCGTGATTTTCTACTATAATCTGCCGACTGATAGATAAACCTAATCCCGTACCTTTGCCTACATCTTTGGTTGTAAATAAGTGGTTAAAAATACAGGATTTGACTTCTTCTGTCATGCCGAAACCGTTGTCTTTAATCTTAATGACTGCATTTTGATTGTCTTCGTTTATCTCAGTTTTTATCCTAATAGCACTATGAGTATTGGCTAAATTTTCTTCATAACTACGACCAGCATTGACTTCTTCTAAAGCATCAATCGCATTTGCCAGAATATTCATAAATACCTGGTTTAGTTGCCCTAAGTAACACTTAACTAAGGGAAGATTTCCATACTCTTTGATAATTTCAATTGCTGGGCGATTAGAATTAGCTTTCAGGCGATGTTGTAAAATCATCAAAGTGCTGTCGATGCCTTCGTGGATATTAGCTGATATTTTCGAGACATTATCAGCGCGGGAAAATGTCCGCAAAGAGGTACTAATATTGCGTATGCGTTGCGTACCAACTTTCATACCCTCAATCATTTTGGGCAAATCTTCTAGAAGAAAATCTACATCTATTTCTTCTGCTTTTTTCTCAATTTCAGCATCGACATTGGGAAATTTAACTCGGTATAGTTGCAAATAATCTATTAAATCGTTGATAGCATCTTTTGCTTGGCTAATACTACCTGTAATAAAACCAACAGGGTTATTTATTTCATGTGCTATTCCTGCAACTAAATTACCAAGAGAAGACATTTTCTCACTTTGTATAAGTTGCAGTTGTGCTTGTTGCAAATCGTTGAGATACTGTTCTAATTGTCTAGATTTATCTTGCTCTCTAGTATACAAACGGGCATTTTCTATAGCAATTGCCATTTGAGAAACTAAGACTTTTAACACTTCTATTCTTTCAGGAACAAAAGCTCCTGCTGACAATTGATTTTCTAAGTAAATAACACCTGTCATCTGTGATTGATATATAATCGGCAAACAAAAGATTGATTTTGATTTATATTTGCGAATATAGGTATCAATGTTAAAAGGTTCAGTCGCTACCGCATCATTCAAAACGAGGTGTTGTTGAGTTCTTAAAACGTAATTAACTACAGAAATAGGTAGTTCGTGATAGGTTTCAACAGGAATTGCTTGTAAAACTATCACTATATTATCAGCATTACCAGAAGCTTCAACGTATAGTCGATCGTCTTTCAGTAACAAGAGTACCGCTTTTTGGGCAGCAGCATTTTCTAATAATATTTTGATTAAGTTACTCAACAAGTTTTCTAAAACAATTTCATTAGTAATTGCCTGGGAAAACTTGATAAATGTATTAAAATCTAAGAAAGCACTCAATCCATTACTGGTAGTGGTGTTAGTGGTAATGTGAGTAACGTCTAGTTGTAAAGCAGAAGCATCTGGAATATTAGTTTGTTCTCCTAGAAAAGGATATTTTGATTCTAGGTGTTTAACTTTAGCGATCGCTCCCCACCGAATATAGGCATAATAAGCTTTAGTGAGGTAAGTTTGATAAATTAAATCTCTACCTAAAGACTGATAAAATTTTCCTGCTAATTCATAAGATAAAGCTTCCTCTTGGATAAAACCGCTTTCTTTAGATTTAGCGATCGCATATTCATAATAGTCCATTGCTTCCAGCTTTTGACCCAAAACCTGACAGCGTTCTGCCTCAACCAAATAAAATTTATTTAAGTGATTCATCGGGGCATGAGTAGCCCAGAGTTCCATCTTTTGTTGGTTAGCTCGTACTTTTTCTAAAATAGCTTGTTGTTCGGACTTATTAACAATCTGATAGACTGCTAGTTGAGCTAAAGAATCATAAAAATAAAACAAAGGTACAACAAATAACCCAGTAACACCACCTAAAGATTTTTCTGCTATTGCAGCATTTTCTCTAGCTTGCAGGTACTCGCCAAACAAGTAAGAAAGCATCAGCTTATTGACAAACAAGTGGTTAATTGTATAAAGGTCGTTAAATTGCTGATGAATTGGTAACATATTTTGTTCGTTATATGCTTCTCCAACTAAACACCAGACATTTTCATCATTTCCTTTCAAGTTGATAACTGTTTGTAAATATATTTGGTTCCAAGTTAAGGCTACTTGTTGTTTAATTTTTTTCAACGATTCGCAGTAAGCTACTAGTTCTGTTTCTAAAACCCAAAGTTCCTTACCCAGCCAAAATGAATGATAAGGATAAATGTAACCACAATAGCCAGCATATTCTAAATCTCCAGTTTCTAAACCACTCGAATATCCTGCCTTGGCTGTTGCTAATGTTTCCTTTAGAGAATCTTTCCAATGGAGAACATGGGCGCTAATAACTGTGAGAATTTTTGCTTTGAATTCTTCAGCATGAAATTTGGACACCAAACTCGAAGCTAATTTGCCAAATTCATAGCCAGAATCAATTTCTCCTTGAACTCCACAAAGAATTAATGCGTAAAGACTGTAACCATAAGCAGACACAGGATTATTGCCATATTTTAAAGATAAATTGACCATTTCACAGGCAATAATTGGCATCATTGCCGGAGCAGTTTGAAAAGCCGCCGGGAGAACTCCCATTAAGATTTTCATGGCTGCTATCTTGTTGGGGTCGGTCATTAGAGGTAAGTTAATTAAATCAGCATAGACACGCAGCGGCTTATCGTTAGACATCGCTTTTCCCTGCAAATTATTAGCGATGTCATCCATTCCCCGCTGAATATCAGCAGCTGTCGGTTGTTCTGGAAAGTCTATTTCTAACAATTTCAGAACTGCTAGTGCTGTTTGAATAGCTTCTAGTTGTTTGCTTTGGACTACATAAGCGATAATCTGTACTTCATAAACTTTCACTTTATCGAGCAGGAATTTGGCTTCTTTTAGCACTACTTCAGTCAATTGCTGCATCTGCTCAAAATTCCCACTGAGATAAGCTACTTCTGCGGCTCCTTCATATAAACCTATAGTTAGGTTATATTCATTTTGCCAAGCCTCTATACTTAAAAGTTCGATTCCAGTTTTTAAGTACTTTAAAGCAGCTTCATAAGCTGTTGATGCTTTTGCTTTACGTCCTGCAATGAAATTTAGTCGTGACAATTCGGTTTTTTCGGATTGGTCATTTAAGAAAACCATACCGACATTTAACTGATTCACAATATCAAAAATATTGGCTTCTATTTCCTCCTTTGGTGTATTTTGTAGGAGTAGTTGACCGATTTTCAGATGAGTAGTTTTTTTCTGAGATTCTGGAATTAATGAATAAGCTGCTTGTTGTACTCTGTCATGCAAAAATTTATAACCCACTCGCGAGGTATCAAAATTTAAACGAGCAGCTTCTTCTCGCTCGAAAACTAAAGGAATGCGGTAAGCATCGCTTAAAGGTAGAATTAATCCGGCTTGTAAAGCTGAATATAAATCGCTTGCCGTTAAAGATGGAGATTTTTCATTAATTATCGATAAAACATCCAAGCTAAATCTATCGCCCACACAAGCCGCTAATTTTAAAACATCTTGGGTAACTTGTGGTAGCTTTTCCAATCGGCTAGCAACTAGTTCAACTACATTTTTATCGATAATACCAATTGCTTGAATTTCTTCTAGGCTCCATTGCCATTTAGCTGTAGTAAAGTCAAATATGAGAAGTTTTTCTTGATAAAGTACTTGAATTAATTGTGTAATGAAAAATGGATTACCACCTGTCTTATTAAAGATTAACTCTGACAGTTGCAGAATCTTGTTATGGAAATCTTTTTTAATTAGCTCGTAATTATTGTTTGACAAACTACCTTCAAAATCTCGACTGGCTTGGAGAGTTTCAGTAATTAAATCATTAACATTTTCTAGTTTTAAAGGTTGCAAGACAATATTATTAACTACAGTGCCATTTTTTTGAATTTCTTCTATTGTTTGAATGAGAGAGTGAGTCGGACTGACTTCATTATCTCTGTATGCTCCAATAAATAATAAATAACTACTCTTGGCATTACCCATGAGTAGTTGGATTAAATTTAATGTGGCTGAGTCTGCCCATTGCAAATCATCTAAAAAGATGACCAAAGGATGTTCTTTTTGAGTAAAGACCTGGATAAATTCCTCAAAAACACGATTGAAACGGTTTTGTGATTCTGTTGCGCCAAGTTGGGGCACTTCTGGTTGTTTTCCCACAATCAATTCGACTTCTGGAATTACATCAGTAATGACTTTGCCGTTAGTTCCTAATGCAGCTAGTATTTTATTTCGCCATATTTCTATTTGTTCGTAATTCTCTGTCAATAAAAATCTAATTAAATAGGTAAAAGCTTGAATTAGAGAAGCATAAGGTACGTTTCGTTTTAATTGGTCGAATTTACCGTAGATAAAATAACCTTGTCGGTAAGTAATAGGTTTATTAACTTCATTGACTAAAGCAGATTTGCCAATACCAGAATAACCAGAAACTAGCATCATTTCACTAGTTCCAGACGTAACACGCTCAAATGCAGCTAACAATTCATGAACTTGTTGTTCGCGTCCATATAATTTTTGAGGAATTAATAACTGACTTAAGATATCTAACTGACCGGGAACAAAATTAGTAATTTCACCTTGATTTTCTAATTGCTTGAGACATAATTCTAAATCTGCTAACAATCCTGTAGCACTTTGATATCTGTCTTCGGCATTTTTCGCCATCAGCTTCATCACAATTTCAGCAACGGCGGTAGGAATTTTGGGATTTAATAACTGTGGATTTATCGGTTGAACAGCAATGTGGTTGTAAACTATCTCCAAAGGTTCTTTGCTGAGAAATGGTAATTGGTCTGTAAGCATTTCGTATAAAGTCACGCCCAGAGAATAAAAATCGCTGCGATAATCGAGAATGCGATTCATTCTCCCAGTTTGTTCGGGAGACATATAAGCAAGCGTACCTTCGACACAGTTAGGATTATTAAATTGGGGATTTTCTTTATTGAGGCGGGAAGCTATCCCAAAGTCAGTGAGTTTAACTAAACCTGTTTGGCAGTTGATGATAATGTTACTAGGTTTGATATCTTTATGAATAATCTGATGTTGATGTAAATAATCTAAAGCTTGAGTTAGTTGAATAACTATTTTTAAATGGCTAACTAAATTAAGTTTTTCTGTTTGAAGAAATTGTGCTAAAGACTGACCGTCAAAGTCTTCTAATAAAAGTCCTATACGGTTATCAGAATTTTCCAAACTAATTGCTTTAACTATATTGAGATGGTCTAAATTTTGTTGAATTTGGTACTCATTTTTAATGCGAGTAAAAGCTTCCAGGGTAGGATAGTCATTTTTTAGCAACTTGAGGATAACTTGCTGTTGCGTTTTTGGCATTTGTACTCGATAAATAATAGTTTGAATTCCTTCATGGAGAATGGAATTGATTTGGTATCCAGTCCGATTTGGCATTGATTTTTAACTATAAGTTACAAAAATTAGGATTATCCCCTCTCCATTATGGAAAAGGTTCCTGTTTAATTATTCCCAATAGATAGGAGATTTTGAACATAGCGATCGCTTATCCCAGGATTGTATTGTAAAAGTAACGTCAAGCGATCGCTATGTAAAACCACTGTTATTTAAGACATATCAGTTTTATTTAATGTAACCTCAAATTCTGCCAATTTCTTTTTCGCAAACTCGCGTAATTGTTTATCGGGGTCTTTTTCAGCTCTGTCGCGTAATAGTGGTAAAGTTTGGGGATGAGAAAGATATTGCTCGATAATTGTTTCAAGTGCTACTTGTCGGGGATTATCTTGAAAGTTGTATTCCCGCACGAAGGGATCGTTGACAACACAGTTGTAAAATACTTCAAACATCCCTGGTTCGTCTTTAAATCCCCTAGCTAATTCTTGCAAAGCTACTTGCCGTACATCTGAATATTTATCGACAGTGGCACGTTTTTTGAGGATGGGAAGAGTATCGGGGTCATTTTTAAACCCTCTGGCTAATTCTTGCAATGCTGCTTGCCGCAAATCCACATATTTTTCAGATGTAGCGTATTTTTTGAGGATGGGAAGAGTATCGGGGTCATGTTTAAATCCCCTAGCCAATTCTTGCAATGCTGCACGACGTACATATTCATTATCATCGTTAGTCGAGCGTTGTTTGAGGATGGGGAGAGTGTCGGGGTCATCTTTGAATCCCCTGGCTAATTCTTGCACCGCTGCACGTCGTACATCAGAATATTTATCAGCGATCGCTCGTTGTTTGAGAATAGGCAGAGTATCGCTATCGTCTTTAAATCCCCTGGCTAATTCTTGCACTGCTGTTTGCCGCACATATTTATCATCATCAGCGGTAGCGCGTTCTTTCAGCCAAGGTAGCGTATCAGGATCGTCTTTGAAGACTCTAGCTAATTCTTGGACTGCGGCTTGTCGGACATCTGAATATTTATCGGCAGTGGCACTTTGTTTGAGAATTGGCAGAGTATCGGCATCATCTTTAAATCCTCTGGCTAATTCTTGGACTGCTGCTTGGCGCACATATTCATTTTCATCAGCAATTACACGTTGTTTGAGGATAGGCAGAGTATCGCCATCGTCTTTAAATCCTCTGGCTAATTCTTGGACTGCTGCTTGCCTAACAGTCCAATCTTCATCAGCAACAGCGTATTTTTTCAGCCAAGCTAAAGTCTCAGGATGATCTCTAAACCCTCTAGCTAATTCTTGTACTGCTACTTGTCTAACATTTCCAGAGTTATCAACAGTGGCTTGTTGTTTCAGCCAGGGAAGAGTATCTAATTCATCTTTAAACACCCTAGCTAATTCTTGCACTGCTACTTGTCGCACATATTCATTTTCATCAGTAGTAGCTTGTTGTTTTAAGATAGGCAGAGTATCGCTATCGTCTTTAAATCCTCTGGCTAGTTCTTGCACTGCTGCTTGGCGTACAGTCCAATCATCATCGTTAGTAGCGCATTGTTTTAGCCAAGGCAAAGTATCAGCATCGTCTTTAAATCCTCTAGCTAATTCTTGCAATGCTGCACGCCGCACATATTCATTATCGTCAGCAATAGCGAGTTGTTTCAGCCAAGCCAGAGTATCAAAATCGTCTTTCCAAGTAGTAGCCACAGAGGCTACGGCTGTGGTACGAATCTCTTGAACTAGCTTAGTTTCTTCTTCATTTATATAAGGTTGGTAATAATAACCGAGGTCATATTTAGTTAAATCTTTGATTGTTTCTAGTAACTTAATTGCTGTTGGCGCAATTAACAAGCGATTTCGCACTTCTGCCAGACACTTAGCTGCGAGAAATAAATTGATAAATTTTTCCTCTTCTCCATTTTGAGCCATCAAGTAATCCAAAATTTCACAGACAAATCTTGGCTCAATCATGCCTGCAATCAGACGTAAAACTTCATGCCAAGTTTCATCCTGCCAGTGTTTGCCAAAAACTTCGTGCATGAGTTCTTTAATTGACAGCGTTTGCGTTTCTTTAAACTGCCAGACAAATTCCCATGCACAGAAATATTCTAAAAAAGTTCGATGGACAAAGGCATAATAATCTGCACCCAAAAAACACAACATAAAGTTGCGGGTTCGCAGCTGATTAATCATCACCCTAGCAACTTTCGTAGGATGCTCGAATTCTATATTTTTGAGATAGCGACTCAAAATCTTTTCTAAATCGCTGACACCAATTAAATTACCTGCCAAACCTTTTTCACTGGTTTGCATGTGATAGGCAGTGTGACGTAAAATTGCCTGTTTATCTTTATAATCAATGGTTTTGGGATCTAATCGAGAATCTTCGACTAAGGCACGT
This sequence comes from Dendronalium phyllosphericum CENA369, assembly GCF_016056275.1. Classification (GTDB taxonomy): domain Bacteria; phylum Cyanobacteriota; class Cyanobacteriia; order Cyanobacteriales; family Nostocaceae; genus Dendronalium; species Dendronalium phyllosphericum. The sequence goes on from NZ_JAECZA010000030.1 coordinate 7,870, forward strand.
TCCACATCCCATTGATGCAGCAGAACTCGTGATGCTTGTTCGTAAAGTGTGGCTCTATCTCTAGGCAATTCTTGATTGCGATTGAGAATTGCCATCATTGTTAATAGTAGGGGATTTCCTGCTAATTCTAAAATTGATTTTGATGTATCAATTGCTCTTTGTAGGCGCTGTCGTTTTCGCAATCTCTCAACTCGGTCGTGGAAGGCTAATTCATGCCAGCGGTTGATAAAATCTTGAATTTGTTCTGGTTCTAAATCTTGGAGCATGAAGTGGCGAAATTCGGCATCTCGTAACCGCTGCGGTTTGTAGCCAACCACGCGAGAAGTCACTATCACTCGCACGTTCGGATATTCATTTGTAAAGCGATGAATATCGGTGATTACATCTTCTCGCTTGCCGATTTCAAATACTTCATCCAACCCATCAAACATTACTAAAGCATTACCAGCTTTTAAATGGTCGTGGAGTTGATTTTGATTGAGATGATGGACAGTACCGCTACATTTATGGAAAAATTCGAGGAAATTACTACACTCATTATTTTCTCGCCTGCGAATATAAGTGCGTAACTCAATTAATAAAGGAATTGGCTGAGAAACTACATTATTGAGGGGTGTTTCTGCCCAATTGATTGCCAAAAATTGCAATAAAGTAGATTTTCCCGAACCGGGATCTCCTAAAATTACGATATATTTATATGTTAGGCGATCGCTAATCGCATCCAAGACTGAAACTATTGGCTGTTCAAAATAAATTTGTTTGTAAACTTCTAATTCTTCAAAGGGAATTTCTTCTGCTTGGTTGCTTTCTCGCAGTCGTCTAAGATGTTCTTTGGGAAGTTCGTGAACGTGGGGCAAAACTTGGTGAACTTCCCGCACATTTAAAGCAATAAACATCCGCCATAACTTCAATTCATTATAGGCATAACCAGTAGTATCTAAACTATCTAATTTCAAGTTACCATATCGTTCGCGCAGCCCTTCCTGATATCCCGGTAAGTCAAAATCTATGGTAACCCCAGCAATTTGTGTGAGAGTATCTTTTGCTGCTTCTAAATTTTGCGAATCTAGGATAGGACGTAATTCGTCTGATTCTTTAATAATTGCTTTAACTTTTTTGAGATAGCGCTTGGTGAGTCTCTCCCATTCAAAGGCGCTGGGTAATATAGGCAAATTCATTTCATACCATGTATTTGCCAATACTTTATAGTCTAAATACTCACAGTCGCTTTGAAAAGGATGTCCCAAAATATATGTGAGAGATTTATTACTGATAAATTTATTTAACGGTTTAGTGTATAGTTTCAGTTCTGCTTCTTCTAAATCTGCGTCTTCTAATTCCTGCTGCATTAATTGCAAAAATTCCTTCAATGCTTTACCCGCAGCAATTTCAATATCTTCTTTTTTGAGTTGCTGGAATATATTTTTAGGAATACCTTTTAGTAAATCTTTAGCCCAATCTTTTGCTGCGTCTTTTGCTAAGTCCTCGAAAATGGGCTTAAAAGCAAACCCGACAGCTTGAGTCACGCCCCAAACAGCTAGCCAATCTACTATCATAACTCGCGTCTGCTCAGTCTCAAACTTCGAGTATATACATCAATTTGAGGAATTACTCTAGATTTCAGGATAATTGCAGAAGTGTCACAGATGATGACTGTAAAATCGAAAAATAGTTGCGACAGATGAATTTACACTACGGTATTATTTATCGGAGTTCTCTTTATTGAATCTTTAAAAAGTAAAAGGGCGCTACTGCGCCCCAATGCCCTTATCACAGTTAATTATGAACTCTACATTCAAATTACTATTAAGACTTATTTAGAAAAAAATTAAATCGTACAAAAGTCACAAATATAACCATGACTAAAGTCATATATTTGGTAACTAGGAGACAGAAGGAGCATTCCATCTGTCTTTTTTAGCGATCGCAAATTTAGAATTTTTCAGTAGGGTAGACAATTTCAGCAACTAAAACAGTTCTGTTACCGTACTCAGCTTCTAACTCCTTTTTCACATTTAAATCCCAGGTAAAGTTATACTCTCGCTCAATTTCAGTCACAACAAAAGGACGAACTTCACCGATTACCGATATTGTCTGACCTTGGTTTATTGTTACTTTGGGTGGTGCTTTTAATAACACTAGTAAATCTTGCCCGCCAAACAATTGGTTTTTATCTAGCGTTAATAAAATAGGACTGCGAATATTTTCCAGTTTCCCCGTAACTGCAACTTGATGGTGGTAGTATTGTTCGGGATGTTGCGTTATTTGCTCGGTTTGAGGCGCTAAGGTCAGATATCGAGCAATAATTACAGGCTGATTGATATAATCTTTATAATATTCATCTTGGATGTTGAGATTAAACTCTCGCTCAATTTGCGGAATTATCAAATTACGAACCTCACCCGTAACTTGAACTTTGATATCTCGGTCAAGTGGTAAATCGAAAGGTACACCCGAAGCATTGATAACTACAATGGGTTTGCCGTTAAAAAATCTGGCATCGCTGACAGTAAAGGAACTCAAACCAATTTTCTGAATCGCTCTACTTCTAATGGTTACAGATTTACCAATAAATTCGTCTGCGTTGCGAGCAATTTTAGATGGCTTAGGGAAAGTTGCCTTTGCATCAAAATAGCTACAGCTTCTCACTAGCATAGCGATCGCTATCAAAATAATGAATACCCCTAGATAACTAAGTATCTGTGATAACTCTTGGCTGGGGGAATTGCCATTACCCTTATTCTTATTCGTCTTGAGGCTATTCACTCTAGTAACCGTTTTAAATTTATTAAGTACCCTACTGTAGTGTAGGGTATTAGCATTATTAACTTAATGAGTTTCTTGCAAGTCGATTACGTACCCACATTCAATGCAAAAAGCAATTAGTTCTTCAATATTGTCCGGGTCTATAAACATTTGACCATCAGCACAGTTAGGACACTCACCGTAAAAATCTAAGTTTCCTTGATTGTCATACTCGTCATCGTCGTCAGGGTCAAATAGCTCTTTTTGTTGACTCATGGTTTTGCGATCGCTTCTTCATGAGTAGGAGGCAACACTTCCTCATCTTCTTCTCCCACACGAAAGCAAACTTTACCATTCCGGCGAACCGTGTACTTGTACCCCAGAATGCGAGAACGCCAATCACCTCTAGCCAATCTAGATGCATCTGATTCTCACACTGTATGAATACTTGCCCAGAATCCTTTGTATTTGTAGCTCATACAGCTTTTAGTCAGAATTCCCCTTAACGTTCCTTTTCAGCAGGAATAACGCTAGAACGGGATACCCATCTAGCTTTTTCTTCAACTAAAATTTTTACCTTAAGTTGATAATTTTTATCTTTTGGAGTTTCATCAACAATTTTAGTTTTAATTTTTCGTTCTAATTTGTAACCCCAATCATCTGTATATTTTTGAAAATAGATAACTGCTGTTCCAACTAAAATCTTAGGCTTAAAACTTGGTTCGTTATCTATTGCTTCTCTTATTCTTTTTTGCTTCGTGCTTGATGGATAAAAGCAATCTCTTCTCATAATTCCCTTAACGTCTCATTTTCAAGGAGTACCATTTGAGTACCGCGATCGCACTCAAAAATCGCTAAAAATCAGCATAAAAATGCTTGCATTGAGGAGCAAATGAGCAACAAAAGCTCTGCTCAGAGCTGAAAGTACTGATATACCGTTGCTTCGGTATGTTTCTTGGTAGAATATGACAGTTGTATTCTGCCGCGAACGTTGATTGAGCGTTATACCTTGCCCGAAATGGGCGACCTGTGGACTGAATCTTATAAATTAAAAACCTGGCTCCAGGTAGAGATTGCAGTTTGTGAAGCCCAAGCTGAACTGGGTTACATTCCCTCTGGTGCAGTTGAGGAAATTAAGGCCAAGGCGAATTTTGACCCAAAGCGGGTGCTGGAAATTGAAGCAGAAGTCCGTCATGATGTCATCGCTTTTTTGACAAATGTCAACGAATATGTAGGTGATGCCGGACGTTATATTCACTTGGGTTTAACTAGCTCGGATGTACTAGATACAGCTTTAGCGCTGCAATTAGTTGCTAGTTTGGATGTGTTATCGCAACGCTTGGAAGATTTGATTGAGGCAATTCGCCAAAAAGCACGAGAACATCGTCAGACAGTGATGATCGGTCGATCGCACGGCATTCACGCCGAACCAATCACCTTTGGTTTTAAATTAGCTGGATGGTTAGCAGAAGTGTTGCGACACCAAGAACGCTTAAGAATTCTCCATGACACGATTGCTGTGGGGAAGATTTCGGGTGCAGTGGGCACTTATGCCAATATTGAACCCCGCGTAGAAGCGATCGCTTGCCAAAAACTCGGACTTAAACCCGATACAGCCTCAACACAAGTTATTTCCCGCGATCGCCATGCTGACTACGTGCAGCAATTAGCCTTGGTAGCAGCTTCCATCGAACGCTTTGCTGTAGAAATTCGCAATCTGCAAAAAACAGACGTTTTAGAAGTTGAAGAGTTCTTCGCTAAAGGTCAAAAAGGTTCCAGTGCCATGCCGCACAAGCGTAACCCCATTCGTTCGGAACGGCTGACGGGAATGGCACGATTGGTTAGAAGTCATGCTGGTGCAGCCTTAGAAAACGTTGCTCTTTGGCACGAACGCGATATTTCTCACAGTTCTGTAGAACGAGTGATTTTGCCCGATGCTTGCATTTTGACTCACTTCATGCTTGTGGAAATAACCGAATTGGTGAAAAACCTATTGGTTTATCCTGAGAACATGGAACGCAATCTTAACTGCTACGGTGGTGTTGTCTTCAGTCAGAAAGTGCTACTGGCTTTGATAGACAAGGGACTAAACCGGGAACAAGCTTATGCGATCGTCCAAGAAAGCGCTCACGCTGCCTGGAACAAGCCAGAAGGTAATTTCCACGCCTTGATTAGTAAAGATTCGCGTGTCACTCAACATTTGTCACCAGATGAAATTGAGGCGTGTTTTGACCCCCAGCAACATCTGCGACATTTAGAACAGGTTTACCAGAGGCTAAGTATTTAGCTTTAACTAAGCACTGGGAATTAGAGATTACAAAGTCTCTAGTTCCCGATAGTGTGAATAAAAATACAAGTATATAAATGTAGTTATAGCTGGGGACTGGTGACTGGTGAGACAGCGCTGCGGGAGGGTTTCCCTCCGGAGCCACTTGCGTGGGCGGGTTTCCCTACTTGAGCAAAGTGGCATCAGGCGACTGCGTTAGCGCCAGCGGTAGCGAGGAACGAGCGTCACCCCAAGGGTGATACCATTTCACGAAAAATTTGATACAGATGTAAACTCTAAAAGCTTTGCTGCACCTGATTTTTTTAATTGCGAATTGCGAATTGGTATGACTGGGTGAAAAGTCTTTTTGTGTCTAGGTTTGATTGTCTGTTGATGTCCTAACACTACTGGCGACGGCTATAAATTTAAAATCCTATTAAAGATACTAAAAATATTCAGTATTGCCTTCTCTAAAACTGTTAGTTGGGTGCTGCGATTCTCACTAACGATGGGTAGTATAAATAACAAATATTTGCTTATATAGTAGCGCTGAGAGTGCCCTGATGATTGAAATCCTGGCAACACTTTCTGCTTCTGCCGCAGCAGGAATGAGAATAGGCATACCTTTATTGATAATTGGATTGTTGCAGGGCAGTAACTTATGGTCACAAGTTCCAATCTTATCTCACATTTCTTCACCGATCTTGTTAGGCTGTCTTACTACCTGGTCGTTAATCGAACTACTTGCCTCAAAAAAGTTGTGGGGACAAAGAGTAGTACAACTAGTTCAGTTATTACTGTCTCCCCTTGTAGGCGCAATTATGGGGCTAGCTGTAGCTTCGGCCACTGCAACACCAGACTGGCTGATTGCTTTAATTGGGGGTTTATTAGCTTTAGTACTCCAGCTCGTGCAAGTTGGTTGGTTCTATCGTTTGCGTGGCTTACCCTTGTGGGCAGTTTTTCTTCAAGATACCTTGTGTATTGCTCTGGTGCTGTTTGCTTTTGATGCTCCCAAGCAAGGAGGATTAATTGCGATGATTCTCCTCTGGCTAGCAGTGCGTAGCGCTAAACAGTGGTATGACTGGTATCGGTGGGGACAAAGGACTAGGGCTTAGGGACTGGGAACTGGGGACTGGGGACTAGAAAATGAGATTAAAGGGTAAAGGGCAAAGAGATAGTTCTTACCTTTTCCTAATCCCCAATACCTAATCCCTAATCCCCAGTACCCAGTACCCACTACTGCAAAAGACCTATCATGTGCAGTAGACCGCGACCGGTAACTAGCTCAATGATTAAAGCAATAAAGCCTAGCATAGCAATCCGACCGTTCCAAACTTCGGCGCTAGTTGTCAGCCCCCATTCCCAGCGCTCTTGAGGATACATCTTCACCCTTTTTTTCATTTGGGCGGCTTGCGAAAGTTTGAAACTAGGTTCTTTCAGCGCGTCTATTACTAAGTCTGCCAGTGCTTTAATAAATACCGGATGGGTATTGGGAGCTGGTACGCGACGGAAGTTGTGAATTCCCGCTTCTTCAGCGATTTCTCGATACTCAATATCGATTTCTTGTAGTGTCTCAATGTGTTCTGAGACAAAACTGATGGGTACGACAACTAAATCTTTGATACCTTGTGCGCCTAGTTCTTTCAGCGCATCTTCAGTATAAGGTTGCAGCCATTCTACTGGCCCTACGCGACTTTGATAAGCTAAGGTGTAGGAATTAGGGCGATTGAGGGTCTGCATAATCAAGGCAGTACAGTCCTCAATTTCTTGTTGGTAAGGATCGCCAGCTTCTTCAACGTAGCTTTTTGGAACGCCATGAGCGCTGAAGAAAATATGGACTTCATTAGAGTCGGGAAATTGATCTAGCTCTTGGGCAATGAGTTCTGCCATTGCTTGTAGGTAACTCGGTTGTTTGTACCAAGAGGGAATGACAGTGTATTCAAGGCGTTGCAGTTTTGGGTCTTCTTGCCACAGTTTTTCTAATAAGCGGAAGCTAGAACCACTAGTACTGATGGAAAATTGAGGGTACAGTGGTAAAATTACCAACTTCTCGATATTATCTTGAGTAAGTTGAGCGATCGCTTCTTCGGTATAAGGATGCCAATAACGCATTCCCACATAAATATTAGCTTCTTGCCCGGAATAACCTAATTGCTCTTTAAGGGCTTCACCTTGAGCTTCTGTGATCCGCCGCAGTGGGGAACCGCCACCAATTTGTTTATAGTTTTCTTGAGATGTTCTGGTTCGTCGGGAGGCAATGAACCAAGCTAGGGGTTTTTGCAACCAGCGAAACGGTAGGCGAATAATTTCCGGATCGGAAAATAAGTTATACAAAAACGGCCCGACATCCTCTAATTTGTCAGGTCCTCCCAGATTGAGTAATAAAACGCCTACACGACCCATAGCAGTTACTTTCCCCCAACCTTTTCAGATTTTTTACTAATGTTAACAATATATCTCTAATTATTAAATATATAAGGTTAATCATCAGGAAAGATATAATGGCAACAATTTTAAGAGATTGGAGTTACCGCTATCAATGGCTTTACGATGGAATATCACGTTTAGCGGCTTTCAGTGTAGGCGGTGAAGCGCGTTTTCGACAACTCGCTTTGCAAGGCTTAACAATTAACTCAGATAATCAGGTATTAGATTTATGCTGCGGTAGCGGTCAATCGACACAATTCTTAGTAAAATCTTCACAAAACGTAACAGGATTGGATGCTTCACCATTGTCTTTGCGACGGGCACAGCAGAATGTTCCTGAAGCTGCATATGTAGAAGCTTTTGCGGAAAAGATGCCGTTTGCAGATAATTTATTTGACGTAGTGCATACCAGCGTTGCACTGCACGAGATGCAGTCCGAGCAGTTGCAAAAAATTATTAATGAAGTTTATCGGGTACTGAAACCGGGAGGAATGTTTACACTGGTTGATTTTCATGCTCCGACTAATCCGATATTTTGGCCTGGGGTATCGCTATTTTTGCTGTTGTTTGAGACACAAACAGCTTGGCAGTTACTGAAGACTGATTTACCCAATCTATTAACTCAAATTGGGTTTAAGGTAGGCAAGCCAACTTTGTATGCAGGTGGCAGTTTGCAAGTGATACAGGCAAGGAAATGAACTGCGAGCGTGGTGACAGAAATAACTTGCACCAAAAGCTAAAATTGAAGAAATTTGTGAATTAAATCCGACTCACTGCTTGAGGAAGGCTAAATTATGACAGATATTACTGTAAAGTACCAAGTCTTAAAGGCAGTAGAAGAAATGCCTCAGGATGTTACTTTTGAGCAAGTAATGGAACATCTTTATTTCTTGTACAAAGTCGATCGAGGTTTAAAGCAAGTCAAGGCTGGTAATACCATCTCACATGCAGAAGCCAAAAAGCAGATTAAGACATGGCAAGAGTAAGCTGGACTAGTGAAGCTTTAACTGATTTAGAAGCAATTGGCGATTTTATTGCACGGGATGCACCCAGTTTTACCCAGATATTTGTAGATAGAGTATTTCAATCTGTGGAACGTCTAGAACAGTTTCCGCGCTCAGGGCGTGTAGTACCTGAAATTGCTCAAGAGAATCTTCGAGAGGTTGTGTTTGGTAGTTACCGAATTGTATATTTAGTAAGTGGTGATGAAGTAAATATCTTAACTGTGTTTCATTCTTCAAAGCAGCTTCAGCTTTAATCAGAGATTATTTTTGAGTGTAGCGATCGCCTTGATATACAGGCAAGGAAATGAACCACAGATAACGCTAGGGTAGCAAAAGCAGCTAAGATTGCGGTAAATTAATAAACAAACCGTAGTATCACTCGTGCAATACTGCACGAGTGACAGACAATCGGGTTTTAGTCAATACCAAGAAAAATTTGCCCTTACTACGTAAAGGTAGGTTAAGTAATTATCCACAACTGTAGGCAATTTTTCTCAAACGATCGCAAAAGACGATGAAAGAAATAACACGCCGCAAATTTATTGCAACTGCCACTATCGCAACGGGTTTTGCCCTCGCAGTGCAACCTATTTCTGCACAAGTCATCTCCACCGATGCTAAAGGGTTAGTAGCCGGTGCAATAAAAATCCCCGTCAAAGATGGTGAAATTCCTGCCTACAGGGCAGTACCAGCAACTGGTAAAAATTTTCCAATCGTGTTGGTAATTCAAGAAATCTTTGGCGTACACGAACACATTCAGGATATCACTCGTCGTTTTGCCAAGTTGGGGTATTTAGCGATCGCTCCGGAATTGTTCGTGCGACAAGGCGATGTCTCCAAGTTAAGCAGTATCGACGAAATTCGCCCCATTGTAGCTAAGGTTCCAGATGCCCAAGTGCTATCCGATCTTGATGCCACTGTAAATTGGGCTGTGAAGTCAGCTAAGGGCAATGCAGATAAGTTGGCGATTACTGGCTTCTGCTGGGGCGGTCGCATTACTTGGCTGTACGCTGCACATAATCCCAAAGTCAAGGCAGGCGTGGCGTGGTACGGGCGACTGGTAGGCGATACTAGCGAACTGACACCTAAACATCCCGTTGATATTGCATCTGCCCTCACAGTTCCGGTTCTCGGACTCTACGGCGGTAAGGATACGAGCATTCCCCTAGATACAGTCAAACAGATGCGCGATCGCCTTAAGGAAAGCAGCAGTAAATCCAAAATCATTGTTTATCCTAATGCACCCCACGCTTTTTTTGCTGATTATCGCCCCTCCTACCGCGAGAAAGAAGCTAAAGATGGCTGGCATCGCCTCCAAGCATGGTTTAAGCAGTATGGAGTTTAACTCACTTCTAAATCTTGTACCTTGCTGCTTCCTGTCTTTTGAGTTCAATCAATTGAAAAATGTTGTAAAAAAGCCCCAGAACTTATCAAGTCTGGGGTTTTTCCTCTTGAACCACCATTTTATTTTTAACTTAAAAATATTTGCCCAATCTTAATGATATAGACCTAATTTTCTTGATTATGTCTAATTTAGTTGTTATATAAATCACTATCTCAATATTAAAATTAGCTATCCTTAATCAACTAAAGTTGATAAAATCTCTAAAACTGATTCTCAACAATAGAGAAATTTACATACTTTTTAGGTAGCTTAGTATTTAACTAACAAGACTTAACTCCTGATTTTATGTCTAAAGACTTAATTTTCAATACTTGTATTTTTAAATTTGTTCGTCAAAAATAAAGATAGCCTCTAAAGAAATAGTAGGCATTCTTTGTAATAACCTAACCTTATCCAATGTCATGAGTCCGCACCTGCGGACTTTTATTTTTATATATACTTAAATACAAAATTTGCCAGTCAAGCTATTCAGAAATATAAGAATATCCTTGGAGAAGCTAAAGTAAAAAAACAAATTATGTCTAAATGTTTTATCTTATACTCTTGATTTATTTTTGCAAACAGAGAAAATAAAAGTGTTACCTGATTATTGCCTAATCAGGTAATCATTAGCCCTTATAGTATGTCCGCTTTAGCGGACTTTATTTATCATATTAAAAAGGATAAAAAGTAAATTTATTCTTAAAATAGAGAAAAATATGCATGTTTAATAGCGAAAAGCCAATATATCATAATTAGGGTAGCCAACTGTATGGGGTTGATAAAATTGCATAGTAATCCAATTTGGTTATTGAGATTACTTGGCTAAGTAGGTAGTAAACAATAGAAAAAAAGAGAAGTAAAGGTGGAGCTAGCTTGACAAAAATCAATTAGAAATCCTATATCAACCTCACTGGTCAATACAAGGTCTGCAAGAGTTATAGGAGATGAGACTGTGAGTAATTTAGGCAATAAAAGATTAGAAACTGCTTTAGCGATCGCAACTTATGCTGTCGGTAGCGGTACAGCCCTAATTGCACCAACGCCTAGTGGAGAAATTCCCAAGCAGTTGATTGTCACAGCTTCTGATATTTTAATGTATGCCAGAATTTGGAGAATTTATTTTGATGAAGATTTATCGAGTAAGGGATTATTAGAAATACTAGCAGAGTTAGGTTTAGTAACAGTTGGTGCAATAGGCGCAGCTTATATAGTCAGTAAAGCAAGTACTGCCATCTTAAAGGAAATTACTAACTGGACTGGGCCATTAGGATGGGGTGTAACAGCTGCGATCGCAGGTTCTCTAAATGGTTTATTTGGGTTTACTTGGGCACTTTATTGCGATAACGTTTATTCTCAAAGAAAATTAAAATCAGCTAACTTATTTTTAAGTACACAGTTGTAGATAATTGACAATTTAAGTACTAATAAAAGTACAGCGCTTTTCAGGTCAATGAGGTACACGGGTAAGGGCGAACGACCGTTCGCCCTTGCAATTAATTTATTCTGACTCCTGACTCCTGACTCCTGAATTCTTCTTCAAACTTTTAGTTGACATAACAGTAAAGCAAACCAGTGATTTGAATCAGTCCATGTTTCGATTGGTACTAAACTTCTTGCTGTGAGTTGCTGTTGGATAGTGTTAAGGTCAAATTTGCGAGAAATTTCAGTAAGGATAGTCTCATCGGCTGCGAAATTAATGGTGAGGTTGAGGGCTTTTAATTGAACGGACTGCGATCGCAAACTTCGTAGATGCATCTCTATTTGATGTTCGGTTTCGTTATAAAATGCTTCGTGTGCAAATTGAGTTGTATCAAAATTACCTTCAAACCGTCGATTTAAATGATCCAACATATTAATGTTAAAAGCTGCCGTCACTCCTTGGCGATCGTTATAAGCTGGTTCTAGAATTTCTTTTGGTTTTTGTAAGTCTATTCCCAATAAAAAATACTCATTGACTTTCAGAGCATTTGTAATTTGGGATAAGAAGACATCGCATTCTTGAGGTTTGAGATTACCCAAAGTACTCCCAATAAAACAAATCATCCTACTGGGTAGTTGCGTTGACAATAGTTGTGCTAAAGCTAATTCATAGGTTCCAGCTAATGCATGAACTTGCAGTGAAGGATAATCTACTAATAGCTGCCTAGCACTACTTTCTAATATCCCTGCACTCACATCAATCGGTAGATAACGCAGAGGATAGCCTAGTTTTTGGTAAGCATCGAGTAAAATGCGGGTTTTGGTAGAACTGCCACTACCAAGTTCAACCAATTCACAAACGCCAGTTATTCTGGCAATTTCACCAGCATACTGCTGTAAAATCGCTGTTTCTGTACGCGTTAAATAATATTCTGGTAACTCACAAATTTGCTCAAACAACTCAGAACCACGGTCATCATAAAAGTAAGCAGGGGGTAGGGATTTGGGCGTTTGAGTTAGTCCTTTAACTACATCACTCCCCGCACTAGAGGCAACTATTCGAGTTACTTCTATCAAACGCTGTATTTGCAAGCGTTCTTCAACATTGTTTTGGAAAGTAAACTTCTTACTAAAAGCTTTAGACACTGACATTTAACCTCTGCCTACTTGGTGTAATAAATTGAGTTGTTTTGAACGCACACTACCTCAAAACACACAGATATAGCCGATGAAATCACGTTTGAGGCAGTTTAATCAAGCTTAAAAGCTATGTTTACGGATTTTCCCATTAAATTTAGCGTCAAGTGTTTTCACTCAGCACTCAGTACTCAGCACTCACTAACAGCACAGCGAAACCCAGCAAAAATTTGGCGCACGCTGGGGTAATACCAATTGCGAAAACTACAACGCAGCCCCCAAGGACGAGTTGCCCAACTGCCACCTTTTAAAACACGGTGTTTGCGGTCAAAATAAACCTGTGAATAACCTTTGTAAGGGTAACTTTGGAAACCTTGATAGCCATCAAACCAAGAAGCTGTCCATTCCCAGACATTTCCTATCGTATCGTACAAGCCATAGGCACTTTGCCCAGCAGGATAGGCATCTACTGCTGTTGTTTTACCAATTAAGCGATCGCAGTTACAATTTTGAGATTGAGCAGTTGGTGGTTCATCACCCCAAGGATAGGTACGACGACGTTTAGCTTTGGCATCCCAACTAGCTGCTTTTTCCCACTCGGCCTCTGTAGGTAGCCGCTTACCAACAAACTGTGCGTATGCTTCTGCCTCGTACCAGCTAACACCATAAACTGGATGATAATCGTAAATGCGATCGTCCCACCAATAAAGCGGTTTTGTCACCTGTTCGGTTTGTAGCCATTGCCACCCAGCTTCTGACCACCAGCAAGAATTTTGGTAGCCTCCTGCCTCTATGAACTGCTGATACTGCCCACAAGTCACGGGGTAGCGATCGATCCAGTAAGTGTCTAAGTATACTTTGTGTGCGGGGCGTTCGTTATCTAAAGCATCTATGGAGTCATTCCCCTGCTCAAATTCACCCGCCGGAATTTGAATCATCTCGGTAGCAAAGGGGCGCAGGGACGGAGGGGCAGAGGAGAAATAACAACTGACAACTGACTCTTGTACAGACGCGATTAATGAGCCAGCGCGTTGCGGGGGTTCCCCCCGTTGTAGCGACTGGCGTCGCGTCTCTACGACAACTAACTCTTGCCTCTTAATTAATTCCAAAATAAAACTGATGATTTCGCAGTGTTGGCTTTCGTGCTGAATTAAAAAGCGCCAAAGACTTTCATGCTGTGCGATATCGCCTACTTCTAAGTGTTCCACAACCTTTTCTCTAACTGTGTTTAGGTAATCATAAATTTCACCTAAATTTGGTAATTGAACGCGTTCTGATTTGGGTAAACCATCAGCTGCAAACAGCTTGCGGTATTGTGGAAACAAACAGGATAAACCCGCACTATACTCTAGCAACCACAAAGACTCGGTGTAAGCAATATGTCCTAAGTGCCAACCAACAGGGCTAAAGTCAGGATGAGGCTGACTGCGAAATGTAGCTTCATCCATATCCTCAAATAGCTTCAGGGTTTGAGGACGAACTTCATGCAAGGCATAAATAATACTCTCTTTGGGGCTAGATTTGCTCAATTTGGATATCACAGTCTTCTCTCACACTGATAATGCTATTCTCTGGGCAAGTATTCCAATTACCAATAAATAATGGTTCGGAAGCAATTATTACAGAATTAGGAAAAGTCGGATCGTCCCGTAACCAGTAAAGCGATGGAGGTGGTGAAGTAGTGGCAAAGCGGGAGGCTATCAGACGATTTCCATCGCTAAAAATTACGTTTGCTGAAGCTTCTACTTGATAGCGTTTTGCCATCTCTGATAGCGCTATTAATGTGTTGCGTAAAGCATATTCTGGAGGTCGATGTTTGTTGTTTTCACCCTGAGAAAGTAGTAGGGCAAATATGTGTTCGGAATCAGTATTACCATTGATTTTTGCGTATAAATCGGGAGTTAAAATACTACGAATTTTTCGATGTAATGTTTGCCGGAACTTCACAATGCGTCCATTGTGAATGAATAACTGTTGTTGATAGTGAAATGGTTGACAATTAGCAAAATCTAAAGCTTGACCGGGTGTTGCACTACGAACATAAGCTAGTACGCATTTGGATTCAACATAACGACTGAGACTAGGCAGGTTTATGTCGTTCCAAATCGGCAGTGTATTTTTATAAATAAAGGGTTCAGTATCTTTTTGACTGTGATACCAACCCACACCAAAGCCATCGGCATTTACTACCCCGGAACTCATTTCGCGGGGTTGGTAACTCTGAACTATCAAGGAATGTTCTGGTTTAAACAGAAGATGTTCTAGAGAAACAGGCGAACCGAGGTAGGCGAGTAAACGGCACATGATATGAAGTATTTGCTCCCAATAGTTGTATAGAATAAACTTGATGACTGAGAATTCGCTGAATGTTGGATAAATTTGCGCTATGCTCGCCTGAGTGAGAGCGGGATAAAGTAGCCTTTTTACTCTCCTCAACAGATTTTAGATAAATTTAGATGATTTTGCGGTAATCCTTAAATATAACAGTGAAATAGGATAAATGAGCAATTACTAATAACTAATTACTGATGACTAACTCAATGATGGTAATTTTCCCATACAGACATAATCAAACATGGGTATTTGATGATGAGCGAATGGGATTAGTCCAAGAACCATTCGTTAGCGGCATACCTAAAATGATTGATATTTTCATTCAAGACATTGCTAATGTTGATGAAGGTTTTAAACTGTTATTTTCTGCAAATCCCTTTCCCAGTTACCAAATAGAGTTGATTTTGGTAAAAGAAGAGTATGGAGGACATTGGTATCGCTGGAGCGAAAAAAACTTATAAGGATGGCTATGTCCAGCATTGTTAAAATACTTTAGCAACCCGCCAACTAAAATTTATTGCAAAGCTGAAAGTCTTTATTAATCTCTTTTTTTGCAGTTAGATTTAACTATTTACCTGACCTTTTAAATGAATATTCCAGCTTCTATTACCACGATAATCGAGCAACAACCTTACCCACTTTTATTTACTACGATTAGCGGTTCTCATTTGTATGGTTTTCCGTCACCAGATTCTGATTATGATTTGCGCGGCGTACATATTTTACCAGTGCCAGAAGTGGTGGGATTAGATTCTGGGGCTGAAACTATTGAAATCTCAGAATCTCGTGAATCTTTAGAAATTGATTTGGTAACTCACGATATCAAAAAGTTCTTTTTACTGCTTCTAAAAAAGAATGGTTATGTATTAGAGCAACTTTACTCACCTTTAATATTGAAAACTACACCAGAACATGAAGAATTAAAAGTAATTGCTAAAGCTTGTGTTACTCGTCATCATAGCCATCATTACTTTGGTTTTGCCGCAACGCAATGGAAACTTTTTGAGAAAGAACAGCCACATCGAGTCAAGCCATTGCTTTATATTTATCGAGTCCTATTGACTGGCATTTACTTAATGCAAACAGGAATAGTTGAAGCGAATTTAATTAAACTTAATCAAATTTTTAATTTACCATACATTTCTGATTTAATCGCCCAAAAACTAGCAGAAGTAGAAAAGTCAACTTTACCAAATGTTGATATAGCTTTTCATTATAGAGAATACGAAAGGCTGCGCGATCGCTTGCAAGAGGCGTATGAAGCTAGTACGCTACCTGAGACACCAACAGCAAAGGAAGCTTTACATAACTTGCTAGTAAACTTGAGAATGAAAAGTTAGGAAATTTTAAGTTTTTAATTCCTTATTCCTAATTTTTCCAGCAGGAAGTTGCTGTTTAATTGGAATCTGAACGATAAATTCAGTTTCTTTTCCTGGTGCAGAATTACACCAGATTTTTCCATAGTGTTTGTCTGTGACAATTTGATAACTAATCGATAATCCTAACCCCGTACCTTTGCCGATAGGTTTTGTTGTAAAGAAAGGATCGAACAGTTTAGAAATGATTTCCTGACTTATTCCTCCTCCATTATCTGCTATGGCGATCGCTATCCATTCTCCATGAATCACCTCTGTACGAATTCGGATTGTGCTAGGTTTTGCCTGAATTTCTGCACTTGAGCGCTGTTGATTGAATTCATCTAAAGCATCGATCGCATTGTTAATAATATTCATAAAAACTTGATTTAACTGTCCAGCGTAACACTCGACTAAAGGTAATTGACCGTATTCTTTAATAATTTCAATCTCAGAATGATTTGATTTGGCTTTGAGTCGATTTTGCAAAATTAGCAGTGTGCTATCGATACCTTCGTGGATGTCTACAGCTTTGAGTTCAGCTTCATCTAAACGAGAGAAATTACGCAACGACAAAACAATCTCCCGAATGCGATTGGCTCCTATCTTCATAGAAGCAAGCATTTTTGGCAAGTCTTCAATCAAATATTCTAAATCGATTGTTTCTACTTTTGCGAGAATCTTTTCTCCTGGTTCAGGAAAATGCGCTTGATAAAGAGACACAATATCTAACAAATCTTGAGTATATCCTTGGGTGAGAACGAGATTACCATAGATGAAGTTGATAGGATTGTTAATTTCGTGAGCGATACCCGCCACAAGTTGACCTAAGCTAGACATTTTTTCAGTTTGAATTAACTGTGCTTGCATCTGCCGTAAATTTTGAAGTGCTTGATGAAGTTCTGTCTCTGCTTGCTGGCGTTCGACAATTTCACTAACTAATTTCTGATTAGTTTTGACTAATTCAGTTTTCGACTCCTGCAAGTGATTAGCCATTTTGTTAAACGAGATTGCTAAATCACCAATCTCATCTTTTGATTCCATCTCAACTCTGTAATCTAAGTCTCCTTGAGCAATATTCAGCGAAGCTTGTCGTAATTCCTCAATTCGCTGCAATATACTTGCAGAAATGAAATATCCTAGTGCTACCGCAAGCAAACTAGTTACACAAGTGATACTTAGAATCGCCATCATGCTTTTTTGTGTTGCGATCGCTATTTCGTTGTGGAGATTTGTATACTCTAAAAGCATGACTCCAAAGATTTCACCGCTTTCGTCGTTTTTGAGCTGTACTACAATTTGCCTAATACCTTGGGGATAGTCATTGCTAACCTCAATAAAGGTTCTAGGTATACCATCTTTGAGGGTCTGCCTAACTTCTCCATGTTCATCATCTGCAAAATGCTGACCCACATCGGCAGCAACTACATCTGCTATGATGATGCCGTTACGATCGATGATTTCAATATCGCGTTTTTTCAAGGCATGGAGACGTGTAATATTGTGTTGAAGACGTTCTAAATCGACAGCAGTTAACGATTTGTTTTTTCCTGCCAAATCCTTCTCAAGGTGTTCGCTGACAAAATAAGCAATAGTTTCAGCAACATATTTAGCTTCTTCTACAGCTCTTTTTTGAGAAACTTGGCTTTGTAGAGTCACAGCCAGACTTCCGATAGTTCCCATTAGTACAGCGACTCCTAAAAAACTTGTTGTCAGTTTTTGGCTAATTTTCATAGATCTTAATAAGTATGAGAGTGTTTACTGCCAAGACTCTCTATACTTAAAATTCCCTAAAGTCTTGAATATGTAGGGTTTATGATTAATTTTTATGTTAAGTAAAGCAAAATATTCGATGAAGCCTCAAAGTAAGATGTTGGTTTTCCTCTAGACTTCGGCCAGAAGATAGAAACCCTCTGTCACCCTGCTTCATATCCTAATTAAAATGCCATCATAAATAAGCAACTCGCACTTCCATAGGAGTATCCAGCCGTGCAGCCGGACTTAATAGGCTTGGAAATTAGCAAAGGTGAATTAAGACGTTTAACTGGTTTCGACCCAGATGATGTATTTCGACCTTCTATGATGAAAGACCGCGAGAAGCGAATAGGGTTTTTTATTAATGAAATGCTAGTAGCCTTGGCGCTAACCCCAATAATTGTTGGTTTGATTTATGCATTTCTAATTTTGCCAATCATTGGTTCTTCAATTAAATTGGGAATTCTCTTACTAATTTTAGTTCCGATCGCAGTCACAATTGGGCGAGTGCTATGGCGACGCATCACCTTTCCTAAAGCACTGACAATACTTTTAGATGAAGTCGATAAATATCATACTGTTGTCCAAGCAATAGATATTAACGACCAATTAGCAACGTCTGGAAATTCCCAAAGTAGTATTAACGATCGAGAAAAAGTAATTACTGCCTTACAACTTATTAGAGAAAATTTAGTCCTAGCTCTAAAAAGCGAACGGATTTTACGAGATAATAAAAAATTACTTGCTAATAATCAAGAGTTATTTGTCAACAATTTAGCCAATCTGCAAGCTTTACAAGTTAGCAGTCAAGCCAGCGAATACAGTCAACTTTTAAATCAATCTTTGCAAATTGCCTTTGATGTGCAAGCAGAAATCAAAAAATTACAACAAAACTAAGCTGAAGTTTCCTCACTCAATTTTCCCATAAATACAGTCGCACCTGAGATTTAAATGAGCAATAAACCGAAAATAATTGTCCTGGATGATGACCCCACAGGTTCGCAAACAGTTCACAGCTGTTTGCTGCTAATGCGTTGGGATGTAGACACTTTACGCATCGGATTACGGGATGATTCGCCGATTTTCTTTGTGCTAACTAATACCAGAGCTATGCCTACGGAGTCAGCAGCAACTGTGACGAAAGAAGTTTGCCAGAACTTGAAACTGGCGTTAGCTGCTGAAGGAATTACAGATTTTTTGATTGTCAGCCGTTCTGATTCTACATTGCGGGGACATTACCCGATTGAAACAGATGCGATCGGATCTATACTCGGCCCGTTTGACGCTCATTTTCTCGTCCCTGCATTTTTTGAAGGCGGACGCATCACCCGTGACAGCGTACATTACTTGATTATCGATGGCATACCCACCCCAGTACATGAAACTGAGTTTGCCAAAGATTCAGTCTTCGGCTACCATCACAGCTATTTACCCAAATACGTAGAAGAAAAAACTCAAGGACGTATTAGTGCCGAGACAGTAGAAAGATTTTTACTTGCCGATATTCGTAGTGGTAGCCGAGAACGTTTGCTAAAACTCAGTAGTAACCAGTGCGCTGTTGTCGATGGTGAAATCCAAACCGATCTCAACTCCTTTGCAGTTGATGTGTTGGCCGCAGCAAGTCTTGGGAAACGCTTTTTATTTCGTAGTGCTGCCAGTATCTTAACGGCTTTAGCTGCCTTACCTCCCCAACCCATTGCCGCAGAAAACATGGCAAAGTACGTGCGCCAAGGTAAACCCGGTGCAATCATTGTCGGTTCGCATGTCAAAAAGACAACTCAGCAATTAGCAGCACTATTACAAGTAGAAGGCATAGCAGGAATCGAAGTGGAGGTAGCACGATTACTTGATGGAGAAAATCAATCTGCTACACTACTAAACGATATCCTCGAAAAGATTCGCGGGGTACACAACGCTGGCAAAACACCAGTAGTTTATACCAGTCGTCAAGAACTAACTTTTCAGGATGTCAAGACACGATTAGAATTTGGGGTCAAGGTTTCCAGCCTATTAATGGATATCGTGCGAGGTTTACCATCGGATATCGGATTTTTGATCGGTAAGGGTGGCATTACCTCAAACGATATCCTGAGTACTGGTCTTGCCTTAACCTCAGCTCGGTTACTCGGTCAAATTTTACCTGG
Organism: Dendronalium phyllosphericum CENA369; assembly: GCF_016056275.1. Lineage (GTDB taxonomy): Bacteria > Cyanobacteriota > Cyanobacteriia > Cyanobacteriales > Nostocaceae > Dendronalium > Dendronalium phyllosphericum. The sequence continues at coordinate 27,843 of NZ_JAECZA010000030.1, forward strand.
TTGTTCGATGGTAATTACAAATTCTGACCATCCCCAGTTTCCTAATTTGCCAGTTGTACTATTTCCTGGTAATGTTGGCGATGCTGATGCCTTAGGGACAATTTACAAAAGATTAACTAAAAATACTAAGTGAAAATATTGTTGCATTATGCAACTAATATTGGTAACTAGGAACTTCCAAGTAAAAAATATTCCATTGTTATTGTTGACTGTTGACTGTTCGCAGTCAACAACTTTAAGCGGAATAATTTATTTTTTGGAGTTCTCTTACTCGGTGTATTCCTTGTCTTTTGGCTGGTGCTGCATGACTTCTGATTTTGTTACTCCCGATCTAGAGTCAAATTCTGCACTTCCTCATGCAGAATCAATCTCTGACCTTTCGGATATAGATGTCAATTCTACCGTGTTTGATATGGAGCCAAATTTTGCCATTTCTGACGCAGATTCTGATTCTATCATCCCAGATGCAGAGCTAAATTCTGTTCTCCTCTATTTAAAGTCAAATTCTCCCGTTGACGACGTAGAGTCAAAGCCTGCAATCCTAGATATGAAATCTAATTCTGTTCCCATCGATGCAGAGTCAAATTCTGCTTTTTTAGATATCAATTTCACTGAATCAGCAATAGTAGAGAATAAATTCCCAAATAACATCCAAGTTCAATTGAAAAGTGAGGAGGGACGACTAGTAGTAATTTTGCCAACAGAATTTCAAGTACCTGCTTCAGAACTTACTTGGTCTGAAATTTGGCAACAATTAAAGTTACGATTGAACGCAGGCGATCGCTTGCGTGTAACCAATACACCAGTACATTTAATCGCACAAGACCGCTTATTAGATGGCAGACAGCTGCAAGAACTCGCTGAGAGTTTTAGCGAAGTTCAACTACAACTGAAATCTGTAGCAACAAGTCGTCGGCAAACTGCGATCGCTGCTGTCACATCTGGTTATTCTGTAGAACAAATACAACCAGAAACATTACTCACTTCGGAATTGAAAACAGCCTCGGCCCCCCAAGCAGATGCCCTCTACCTGGAAATGACCATACGTTCTGGAGTAGAAATTCGTCATCCCGGTTCGGTAATTGTTTTGGGAGATTTAAATCCAGGTGGTATTGTAATTGCAGAAGGAGATATTTTGGTGTGGGGGCGTTTACGAGGAATAGCTCATGCTGGTGCTGGTGGCAATCGTGAGTGCCTGATTATGGCCTTGCAAATGGAACCAACCCAATTGCGGATTGCAGATACTGTAGCTAGAGCACCAGAGAAATCGCCAATGCAGTTTTTTCCGGAAGTGGCCCATATTACGCCCCAAGGAATTCGCATTGCTAGGGCAATTGATTTTTCCAAAAATCAACTCAACAGGATCAATCAAGTCCTATAAATATTAACTTGAAGATGAAGGATGTAGACGCAAAGCGACTTGCCGCAAGCTAGGATAAAGGCTAAAGGATGAAATAAAAAACATTCACCTCGCTCTCGTCATGACGATCGGATATTTCTTCATATCTGATACGATACTTCATACTTTATACTTCAATTTACATACTTCAATTTATTGTTCTATATTTCCTGAACGTCAATCGAGCGCATTCACATCATGACTCGCATTATTGTGATTACCTCCGGCAAAGGAGGGGTGGGTAAAACCACAGTTTCAGCAAATTTAGGTATGGCTTTAGCCAAAATGGGGCGGCAAATTGCCCTAATTGATGCGGATTTTGGTCTGAGAAATTTAGATTTGCTGCTCGGCCTAGAAAACCGCATCGTTTATACTGCCGTAGAAGTGCTATCTAGAGAGTGCCGATTAGAACAAGCTTTGGTGAAAGATAAGCGGCTACCCAACCTCGTACTTTTGCCAGCAGCGCAAAATCGTTCTAAAGATGCAGTCAATCCCGAACAGATGAAGTTATTGGTGAATGCACTAGCACAAAAGTATCAATACGTGCTGATTGATAGTCCGGCTGGGATTGAAAATGGCTTTAAAAATGCGATCGCCCCCGCCAAAGAAGCTTTAATTGTCACCACGCCAGAAATCTCCGCTGTTCGTGATGCTGACCGAGTAGTTGGATTGCTAGAAGCCCAAGGTGTCAAGCGCGTTCATTTAATAATTAACCGTATCAGACCCGCAATGGTACGAGCAAATGATATGATGTCAGTGCAAGATGTTCAGGAACTTCTGGCAATACCCTTAATTGGGGTGATCCCTGACGATGAGCGTGTTATTGTCTCTACCAATCGCGGAGAACCTTTGGTATTAAATGAAACTCCCTCTATAGCTGCTTTAGCTTTTGAAAACATTGCTCGGAGATTAGAAGGGGAAACCGTTGAATTTCTAGATTTCGACTCACCCCAAGAGAATATTTTCGCGCGTCTGCGAAAGTTATTGTGGACAAAGATTGTTTAATTCATTTTCCAGGGTTCGCCCCAGACCTATTTGCAATGATTGAACTTCTAGAACGACTTTTTTCTCGCAATTCTGATGACAGTCGCGCTCAAGTAAAACGTCGCCTGCAATTGGTGATTGCCCACGATCGCGCAGCTTTAGAACCTCAGATTTTAGAAAAAATGCGACAAGAAATTTTAGAAATAGTTTGTCGCTATGTTGAAGTTGAGACGAATGGTTTGGAATTTTCTTTAGAAAGCAACCAACGAACGACAGCCTTAATTGCTAATTTGCCGATCCGTCGCGTCAAAGACATGTTGCTAGAAACATCCGAATTAGATAGCAGCGATTCTCCAAAAAGTCTAGATTCAGGAGTCAGAAGCCAAAAGAATCAAGATTTTTCCTGACTTTTGAATTTTGGTTTTTTGCTCGGAAAGAGTTTTTTAAGCAAACAATTTTTAATTGCTCAAAGCCTTAAAGCAACTGGGTTTTTACTCAGCACTTTGCTATATATAGCGGTCGCCAGTAGTGTTTGGACATCATACAGACGATTAAACCTAGACACAAAAAGACTTTTCACTCAGTCCCCAATCCCCAGCTATACCAATTAAGAAAACATGCCATAGATTAACTCCAAGCCAAATGCCGAAAGCTATCTCAATTTAAAATTCAAAAAAATATTATTTTTGTGCGATCGCAAAACAATTCCCGTTATCAGCTTTAGTGACAACGGGAATTAATTGATTTTAGATAAACTATCTAGAAGCGACTTGTGAACCCGGCCAAACTTCTGTAATTTTTTGACCAAAAGTAATCGGCTGATCTGCATCTGTAGTATTCACTGTCTTACCATTAGTATCAACTTGTACTAAAGGCCAGTTTTCGTCTCCCATTTCACCCGCCCGGAATAGTACATTATTTGGTTGATTTTTACTCCAACCTAATAACACTGCAATTTTCTCATGGTCAGCTTCCTCTTGGGCGGGAGCAACGGTGTTGACTTGATTTTTTTGCCGATCCCAAATCACTGCACGATCTGTAGCATCGCCTGTGTTGAATACTCCTTCAAACTTGCGTGCTAAGAAGCGATCGCTTTTTTCCGACCAACTAACAGGAACTAACACCCCAATTTTCCCATTGGTGTCGTTTGCTTCCGCCGCAGAAACATTTGTACTCGCTAAAGGATCGTTGACAGCAGCAGTAGAAGCCATCACCTGTAACTTCTTAGTTTGTTTATCTTCTACAAATAAAACGCTAGTAACTCTGCTGTTATACATTTCGGGTTTTACTTCCATTTGTACCCGACTGTAAACCACATACCTACCATCAGGAGAAACCACAGGTACGCTACGGTAATAGCGGACTCCAGAAATCCCTTTGGAACCAACAGCTTCTTGAGTTGCTACAATCCACTTCCAAGGTATCGGATGCGGACTTCCGATTGGGTCTGTTTGAACTGCTTGTGACTCATCAGGTTGTTCGGCAGGTGTTTCCGTAGTTGAATCTAGTTGTGATTCTGTCAGAATTGGTACGACTGGTGTAATTTGAGTTGTTGCCAATGTCTTCACTACAGGCACTTTACTCGGTAGAGAATTATTTTCTCCTGTCAAAGATTGGCTACGAGCAGTTTTAAATTTTGGTGCTAAATTTAGTTTACTAACAGATATCTCTGGCATCGGTGCGAGTTCTACTGCTGCCAACGAACCGATATCGGCTAGATCGCTACTCGATCGAGAATAATCTTTTGCCACCAAAGATTCATTGTTGTCCGCTTGTAATGTTGGCGGATCTCCAGCATTCATTTCCAATGATACAGAGTCAGATTCTTCAGTTGCCGAGGTGGCTGGAGAAGGCTTTAATATATCAGCTAACTCAGGTTCGCTAACAGCAGCAACTTCCTGAGGTACATCAGATTCTCCGGTTTCTGAAGTAACTTTTGCTACTTCTTTCAATTGTTTCGCTGAAGTAGCGTGACCAGATGCTGCAACTAAAGGAGCAATCAGCATCACAACGACAATGTAATTGAGAAATGGTTGAGCGCGGAACCATCCTGACAGCAAGAGGGATTTAAGCATGTGTAGACTCTCTAGAGGCGTGGTTGCTGTGTGAGGAGCAATGACTGTGTAGCAAGTGGGTAGGCGATATTTACAGGTATAACAACAAACTCAAAAGTTGAACGAGTTTAATGAGATAAATTGCTTCAAGTTTGAATATTTTTACAAAAGTTTAGTATCATTATTCGCACCTTTTACTAGCATTCGCTTATTTATACGGAAATTATGCCAGCAGAAAACAAACGCAGATTAACTAAGTAATGACTGCATAAATATAGACTTTTGCTACCCTTAACTTATGTTAAAGAGTATTAAACGTCTGATGTTGGCTAGAGATACTAGCAGCACAAAGGTAGAGCAGAATAGCTGAACTGTTGGGAGTGGCGTTAGCAATAGCTAAGTCGCAGGAGGCTCCCCTAATTTCCTGCTACAACAGCACAGACCCCGATAACGGTAGAAGTGAGGCGTTACTTTAAAAGCTGGGAAAGATGACGCACATCACATGATACTCGAAAAATACTATTAGCATCCACCCTCAGCTATAACTTAATGTTAACTGTAACAATTGCGAGAGTACAATCTACTTAACGCAAATATACTTATAGCCAAATCCAAAAGGATAGTAATAAAAGAGATTAAGTAGGTGAGTAAGTCAGGGTGAATATTTATCATTGAGATTGGGCGCAAGGCACAAGGAAAGAGGATTTTAATTTAGTTCATGTTTATTCACATAGTTTGGTCTGATTGTGCCGACTGATTTATACATAAATTACCTATCGGTAGACATAGCTAAATAATTTAGAAATGTCAGCAGTAAATGCATTTGATATCAGCTTATCTGCTTGCTATTTTTTCACAAGTCTATCAAATAAACCCAAGTTTCGCTAGTGTAATTGAAAGTATTTGCAAACTGCAAAGGACGCAGAGAATATGACTAATGGCTATGCCTATTCATCAATGACCTTTAACTATTAACTAATGAAAATCATATTTTTTGGTACTCCTCAATTTGCTGTTCCTACCCTAGAAAAGTTGCTGAATCAACCAAAATTTGAAGTTTTGGCAGTTGTGACCCAGCCAGATAAACGTCGGGGAAGGGGAAATAAACTTACCCCTTCACCAGTAAAAAATGTTGCGATCGCTCACAACTTGCCAGTATGGCAACCCCAGCGAGTGAAAAAAGACATTGAAACTTTAACACAACTCCAACAATCAGACGCAGATGTGTTTGTTATTGTTGCTTACGGACAGATTTTATCGCAAAAAATCTTAGATATGCCAAAGTTAGGTTGCGTTAATGTCCATGGCTCGATTTTACCTAAATATCGAGGTGCAGCTCCGATTCAGTGGTGTCTGTATAACGGTGAAAAGGAAACGGGGATTACCACAATGTTAATGGATGCGGGGATGGATACCGGAGCAATGCTACTAACAGCAACTACACCTATTGGATTACTTGATAATGCCCAAGATTTAGCCCAAAGCCTATCTACAATTGGTGGAGATTTACTGCTAGAAACTCTTTTAAAACTAGAAAGTCAAGAAATTGAACCAGTTTTGCAAAATAATTCTGAAGCGACTTATGCACCTTTGATTCAAAAGCAGGATTACGGATTAGATTGGTCAAAAAGTGCTATCCAATTACACAATCAAATTAGAGGCTTTTACCCAAACTGTACTGCTACCTTTCGCAGCCACCCCATAAAAATTACAGCTACCATTCCCCTTGGTTCTGCTTACGATCGCGAACTCCCAACAGAATTACAAAAGTCAATTCACAAACTACCTAATTTGTCAAGTATATCGGGTAGCCCTGGAGAAATAGTAAGCATCGCCAAGGGAATTGGAGCGATCGTCCAAACTGGTGAGGGTTTGTTGCTCTTGCAAGAAGTTCAGCCAGCTGGCAAACGCCCCCAATCGGGCTGGGATTTTGTTAATGGTACTCGCCTAACTGTAGGAGAAGTATTTGGTCTTGGGGGTTAAGGAAGGGGGATGAGGCAGCCGGGGGAGCAGAAGAAATAAAACAACTGACCTTTGTAGAGACGCGTAGACGCTCGTCAGAGCGGCTTCTCGTAAGAGTATAATCGCGTCTCTACGACAACTGTGACTCTTCATAAAAGCGGCAAGATTCGCAAGGCCCCTCTGGATTAACTGCACAGCGAATGATTTCAGAATGAGCATTAAAACTACAAGTGGCATCACCAATTACCCAACGTCCCTGTACTAAAGTTTTTTCAGCTGGTCTTTGAGCAGACTGGACGTAAATAGCAATATTATTCAAGTGGTAACGCCCTAATTTAATTTGGTATCTGTGGCGGCGCTCTAAAACAGCGTAGGTTTTTCCTTCAAAATCTAGATAGTTTCCAGGTTGGGGTGTCCAATCGAGTTGGACTCTACCAAGGCATTGACGCGGATGCGTCAGAATTACCTCGGTTGGTAAAGAGTCTGGCTCCATAAGTTTATGTGATGTGATTTACATTATAAAAATGGTATCGCAGTAGCCTACTCTAGCTTACCGAATTTAGAATATAATTAATGGTTGACTAGATTCTGGGACTAGGAATCAGCCACTGGGGATTAGGAAAAAATATTTGTATTACTTTTGTTGTGCCTACTACTCGACCAACCCAAAATTGTTGGGTTAAGGCCGACATAAAGACGCGGAGAATTTTTAACCAAGCAAAGTTTCCTTGGCAGACCACTACAAAACACCCACGATCTTTATTCCCAAACTCATAATTTCTAGTATGGAATTTCTGTTGTGTGCCGAGCGAGAAAGTAGTAACTAAAAGATTGAATATAAAATAAATAGAAATATTTATCGTTAGTTCAAACAGATGTGTATTGAACTCTTAAAACCTAGAAAATAATTAAATTTTAATATAACAACTTTGTGCTTCAAGGAAACGTCTAGACGTAGAAAGACCTTGGTGTAAACTTTAGCAGCTAAGGAAAGAATTGTTTCCAAACCTTAACAAAGTCATCAGATTTTTACAAACACAGTATAAAGAATTGGCAACATTGGGTAAGGACAGTCAACAATAGCCATAGCTAAACTAGGAGTATTGCCAACCTATGCAGCCAATTCGCACATTCAACGTCTCTCCCTCACTACCGCCGCGACTCGAACCGCTGCGGCGGCTGGCATATAACTTGCACTGGGACTGGAACGTTGAAACCAAAGATTTATTTCGTCGCCTAGACCCCGATTTATGGGAGTCTAGCCATCATAATCCAGTGTTAATGCTGGGTACTATCTCGCAAGGGCGGCTTTTAGAAGTTGTCGAAGATGAAGGCTTCTTGGCCCAAATGGATCGAGCTGATCGCCAGTTAGCAGATTATTTGCAAGAACGCACTTGGTATCAAAAACAACGCAGCCAGAATCCCAAAGAATGCTACGCCTATTTTTCGGCTGAATTTGGACTGGTAGATTGTTTACCTGTCTATTCTGGTGGTTTGGGTGTTCTAGCGGGAGATCACCTCAAATCTGCCAGCGACCTAGGGCTACCCCTAGTTGGTGTTGGTTTACTCTACCAGCAAGGATATTTTGCTCAGTATCTTAACGCTGATGGCTGGCAGCAGGAACGCTACCCGATCAACGATTTCTATAACATGCCCTTGCACCTAGAGCGCAATCCTGATGGTTCAGAACTGCGGATTGCTGTAGAGTATCCAGGGCGTAAGGTGTATGCCAGAGTCTGGCGCGTACAGGTAGGAATGGTTCCGCTGTATATGTTGGACACCAACATTGAACCTAACAATCCTTACGATCACGACATCACAGATCAGCTGTACGGTGGCGACATCGATATGCGTATCCACCAAGAAATGATGTTGGGTATCGGTGGCGTACAGATGTTGAAAGCGTTGGGGTATAACGTCACTGCTTACCACATGAATGAAGGTCATGCGGGATTTTCTGCCTTAGAACGTATCCGGATTCTGATGCAAGAAAATGGCTTGAATTATGCCCAAGCTAGACAAGTTGTGGCTTCTAGCAACATCTTTACTACTCATACACCAGTGCCGGCGGGAATTGACTTATTCGCCCCCGACAAAATTATGTACTACCTAGGGCACTATGCAGAGATTTTTGGTTTGCCCAAAGAGCAATTTTTAGGGCTGGGGCGTGAAAATACAGGCGATTTATCCGGGCCTTTCAGTATGGCGGTGCTGGCGTTGAAGATGGCAACATTTTCTAACGGAGTGGCACAACTGCACGGTGTGGTGTCGCGGCAGATGTTTCAAGGTTTGTGGAAGAAAGTCCCAATAGAGGAAGTACCCATCGCGGCAATTACCAATGGTGTCCATGCTCGTAGTTGTGTAGCTAAATCAACTCAAGAGTTGTACGATCGCTACCTAGGGCCAAATTGGTCATCAGTACCGCCAGAGAACCAATTGTGGGAGAGGATGGATGCGATTCCCGATGAAGAGTTGTGGCGCAATCACGAACGCTGCCGCTTAGACATGATTTTGTATGTCCGGGAGCATTTAGTCAAACATTTGCGCGATCGCGGTGCTTCGGCCTCAGAAATAGCCCAAGCCCAAGAAGTTTTAGATCCCAATGTTTTAACCATTGGCTTTGCCCGCCGCTTTGCCACTTACAAACGCGCCACCCTCTGGATGCGCGATATCGAACGCATCAAGCGGATTTTGTTGGGCAACAAAGACCGGAAAGTACAATTTGTAATAGCTGGTAAGGCACACCCGAAGGATATTCCCGGTAAAGAACTGATCCGCGACATCAATCACTTTATCCACGAACAACACTTAGAAAAACAAGTAGTCTTTGTTCCCAATTACGATATTCACATATCCAGATTGATGGTAGCGGGTTGCGATATCTGGTTAAATACACCGCGTCGTCCCCGCGAAGCCTCCGGTACTAGTGGAATGAAAGCCGCTATGAACGGATTGCCAAATTTAAGTGTCCTCGATGGTTGGTGGGATGAAGCTGATTACGTCCGCACGGGTTGGGCAATTGGACACGGAGAGAATTACGACGATCCCAATTATCAAGATGAAGTAGAAGCGAATGCTCTCTACGAGTTACTAGAAAAAGAAGTAGTACCGCTATTTTACGACCACCGCGATGTAGATGGTTTACCCCGTCCTTGGGTTGCCAAAATGAAAGATGCAATTCGGTTGAATTGTCCATTTTTTAATACAGCGCGGATGGTGGGAGAATACGCACTAAGAGCTTATTTCCCAGCTAGCGATCGCTACCATATCTTGGCTACCGATAATTATGCTCCAGCTAAAGAATTAGCCCAATGGAAAGCAAAACTGAGCGAAGACTGGTTTAATATCAAAATCAAAGATATTGACGTATCCTCAGCTGCGGACATTGAGGTTAACCAAACCGTTGCTGTCAAAGCCAAAATTGACTTGTCAACTTTGACTAATGATGATGTCCAGGTAGAACTCTACCAAGGTGCGATCGATGCCAATGGTGAAATTGTCAATGCTATACCAGTAGTGATGGATTTCCAAGGACAGGATAATCAAAAATTGAGTGTTTATACGGCTGACATCACCTACACCAGTTCTGGTTTGCAAGGCTTGTCTTTGCGCGTGTTGCCGAAACATCAATATTTGTCTAGTTCTTATGAACCAAGGTTGATTGCTTGGGCAGAATAGAGTGCTGAGTGCTGAGTTTAAGAGAGTTATAAGTAGAAAGTTGTGAGTTATATCTATTACTTTTTACTCTTAACTTTCTTCTTCACTCAACACTCGCTCCTCAGCACTGATTTGGGGATGACAATGTAGCCAGTGGTGCGATCGCCTAATACTAAGTTACGTTGCTCGCCCCAATACCACCAGTGTGCTGCAACATAAGCGCAAATTAGGCTGTCTAGTTTATCTTCGGTTGCTTTGAGGGCTGCGCCAGTGGTAGGAATTTCTAAAATAAAGGAATCGCCCAAGTGCAGTGGAGGCAAGAAATTAGGTAGGATATCAAGAATATATTGATATAGCTTGATTAATTCTAAACGACGCTCGTTGATGCGTCCTTTTTTATATTTGAGGATGCGTTCTAAGCCAAATAAATGCACGATTGCTGGATGGGGAAAAACTTCGATTTGATATCTGCTGAGTTTTTGCGGTTCGATAGTGGGTGCGTGTGCAAAACCCCGAAGTTCTAATTCTAAACCAAAGTTTACAGTGCGTTCTGCAAAGGGTAAATTCATGTTAGCTGGGTAGCAGCCAGCGTGATATTTACCAAAATATTTGTGGGTGAGTTTATCGGGTAGGCGACTCCCGGTGATATTGGGAATGAGAGTAGGTGCATCTACGGCAATGATGGCTGGTTCGTTTGGTTGTACGTTTCGCTCGATCCAGGTGAGGATATCTGCAATGGCTTCTTTGCGGTCTAGATCGAGTAGTTGCAGTTGTTTATCTGTCCATTCTAAGCAGCATAACCCGCTTGGTTGCGATTTCCAGCCTAAATCAATGCCGATAAATTTCATGGAAATGCGAAGTGAATCATCAAAATACTTTCCGAGTTAGCTTAACTTTCAACCAATCAGCGCTTCGTACTCATCGTGCGATCCATAATCCTCTCCTTTCTTCAATGCTAGTGCCCGATATCCACCACTAAGCCGGACTGACCACAAATCATGTGCTACTTTTTTGAAATGCAAAGAAGGATGAAATTGATTGTTAATCCACAGGCGATATGCTTTTCTGGCTTGTTCTTGAATTTACGGTGAAAGTGTAGCATATGAGCGCTAAAAATCAGGGGTTGTTAAGGACTTCATCTAACGGTTTGACTCTATTAGCGTCAATATCTGCTTTAGCACGCTGTATCATCCAATCTAGTTTACCAGATTTTGCATCTGCTTCGATTTGCTTGTCCCAGGAATCATTAAGATATTCTTGGAGCCAATTTGACAACTCCCGTATTTCACCCCCAGACAATTGCATAATAGCGGCTTCGATTTCTAGGAGTGAGTTCATTGAGTTATCCTCAATTTATTTAGGACTATGACTTACATCCTATCAAAATTGATATTTTCTGATAATTCACTTAATTTATACAGGCTAGGCGATGGCTGCGCGAAGGACGATCGCACCGCTATATTAATGCAAAAATGTTGAGGTGTTCCAGGGTGTAATCCTATTGATATGGCACGAAAATGGCTTTCTATCGTGGGCATTGGCGAAGATGGGTTACAGGGATTAAGTGCGATCGCTCGTTCCCTCATCGAACAAGCTGAAGTAATTGTCGGTGGCGATCGCCATTTGGCAATGTTGCCCCCAGACGACCGACGCGAGAAAATCACCTGGATATCTCCCATCAGCACCTCAATAGAAGAAATTATCCGCCGTCGGGGTCAGTCAATTTGTGTCCTGGCAAGTGGCGATCCCATGTGTTACGGCATTGGTGTCACCTTGACGCGGCATATTCCTGTCTCGGAAATGACAATTATCCCCGCACCTTCAACCTTTAGCCTTGCTAGTGCCAGATTGGGATGGTCTTTGACTGAGGTGGAAACCTTGAGTTTAAATGCTCGTCCACCCTCCCTACTCCAGTCTTACATCTATCCGGGGGCGCGGCTGTTGATTTTAAGCGAAGGCAAGGATACACCCGCGATCGCTGCCGAAATATTGACAAAACGTGGCTATGGTGGTAGTAAAATTACGGTCTTAGAACGTATGGGCGGCATTCACGAACGGATTGTAGAAGGTACGGCTGCATCTTGGAGTGAAACCCAAATTGCGGCTTTGAATGCGATCGCAGTTGATTGTATTGCTGATGCTGGGGTTGCGCCTTTGCCGAGGTTGCCTGGATTACCAGATAATGCCTATCACCATGACGGACAGCTAACTAAGAGAGAAGTTAGAGCGATAACCTTAGCAGCATTAGCTCCCACACCAGGACAACTGCTATGGGATGTCGGCGCGGGTTGCGGTTCAATTTCTATCGAATGGCTGCGGAGTCATGTTCGCTGTCGGGCAGTTGCGATCGAGCAAAATTCTTCGAGACTGCATTATATTGCTGATAATGCTAATGCCCTCGGTACGCCAAACTTGCAAATCATTACAGGTAAAGCACCCCATGCCCTCAAAGACTTGCCTACACCTGATGCCATCTTCATTGGTGGTGGAGTAACAGCGCTGGGACTTTTTGATATTTGCTGGCAAGCATTACATCCAGGCGGACGTTTGGTGGCAAATGTCGTCACTGTTGAAGGCGAGCAAACCTTATTTCAATGGCACGAACAAGTCGGGGGTAATTTGACTCGCATTGCCATCCAAAGAGCGGAACCTATTGGTAAATTTTTGGGCTGGCGGGCAATGGCAGCTGTCACGCAATGGGTAGTGGTAAAGCCTTGATTATGTAGTTTACGATAGTAATTTTTCTGATAGCTGCTTTACAAATAGTTCAGCTTTTTTGATATTGGGCTGGGCTGTATAACGACGCTCGAATTCATGGCGAAATAAGCGATCGCCACAGTTGTCGTACAGACGCGACGCCAGTTGCTACAACGGGGAGCCACTGCGGTCTTGGGGTTTCCCCCTTCGGGTTCACAGTTCCTTAAAGTCGGCGAAGCCGCCCAACAGACTGCTCACCGTAACGCGCTGGCTCATTAATCGCGTCTGTACAAGAGTTAGTTGTCAGTTGTTATTTCCCCTCTGCCCCTCTGCTTCCTACCTTCTCTACTTAACCTCTTCATACCAAATACCGACTGTCTCAAAAGCAGCATAAGCAAGCTTGAGAAAATGCACAATTCGCTGTCTGCCAAGTACCCCAAATTCTTTATAGTCTCTGGCTTCAGCAAAGGTGAGGCGGTTTTGGTCAATTATATTTCTCTCTTTGTATGCCAGCTTGGGAAAATCTACGACCTGAATTCTATGTTTTTTCAGAAGCTTTTGCATGGCGGGGTCTGACTCAACATGCTCCCAATCGTCACACAAACCGAAATTCTTTACCAGAATATGAAGGATTTTGTCTCCGTAGCTATTTACTGACTGCACAAATAAATTGAGACTGTCATAGCCTCCTGTAGACACAAACCATTTGCAAAAAGTTACTCCCTCAGCAGTTCCCAATTCAAGTAACTGATTTTTCTCAATCCAGTTTTTGACAGCCCTATGCGATTGAGCAGCCAGATTGACAATTACTGGCTTAGACATCGCCATCTCAAAAATGCGATCTGCTTTATCAGCCTGCCGTTCATCTTCGGTAAAGACAGCATACTGACATATTCCCTTATAAACACCAGCGACATCTGGATTAGAGCGATCGGTTTCAATAGGTACAAATGGTATTCTCTTATCCAGACAATACTGAACCATTGTCCGGGTTACTAGAGATTTCCCTACTCCACCCTTTTCACCATCTACTAAATGAATCGTCGGCATAACAGCTACCTCTAGTACTGATTGAAATCATTTAAAATATTTGCTTTCGACTTAGAAGTTTTTGGACTTCTTCGCCTACTAACTTTGCTAATTTCCTGTTCAGGCTCTATACTATCCGCTGATGACTGCTTCTGTGGAATTTCTAGAGTCGGTTGAGTCAAATCTGCATTAACTTGAGAAAATTGAGTTAATTGAGGTTCTGATGACGTTGCCGCTCCTGGTAAATTCTCAGTAGAAGAGGAAGCTTGTTTAACTTGTCTTGATTTAGTTCCTCGCTTTTTGGAACTTTCTTCTTTATCAATCTCAGTTAAGTATTGCTTGAGCGTGGCTGGCGAAACTTGAATTTCTTGAGCGGCAAGTATTTCAGAAAGGTCTTGATAGCTGTAGCCCTTCTTCAGAGCCGATTGTAACTGAGTGCGGAGAAAATAAATACTCTCTCGCAGTGTTAATTCTTTTTTAGGTTTCTCTTCTAACTTTTCTAGTTTTGCTACGGAAGCTTGGAGTTTATCGATAGAAATCTTTTGTCCAGACTTTGTGCGTGCCATTTGTGCCGCTGAATTAGCTCAAAATCTCATTCATCCTATCATCACACGCAAGCAAGCAAATGATAAAAAATCATCGACTGAAAGGGTGACAAAAGGGCTGAAGCAAAGCAAATAAAGGAGC
>NZ_JAECZA010000030.1:42422-49433 GCF_016056275.1 Dendronalium phyllosphericum CENA369
ACCCAGTCCCTTTTACTTCCAGTACTTCGACTTTCTGATTAATTTGGCATTTTGGCAGTTTTTTTGATTTGCGAGTTGATATGGTGAGATTCGCAAATGTCTTTATGCGACAATACCGGCTTGCAGAATCCCTCGGCTTGCTACCGGGGGTATTTTTTTATTGGCTACCTTTAAACAGCGATCGCATTCAAAAAATAACCTCCAAGGTGAAAATACCACAGGAGGCGATGAGCAAAGACATTTTAATAGTGGACTAGTCTATGTATAAATTTATCTTTTAGCTCAATCGATTTCCCTCCATCTAGAGGATAATTCAAAGTTAAATCTATTAGTAATTAGATATACAAATTGCTTAACTGCTTGTCTGAGCGCGATCGAGTTAATCTTTAATGAATTCCACTTACACAAGGTCGTCTGGTATCAACGACTGGTGGATGTTAAGGCGATCGGACTTTAACTGAACTTTATTTTATTGCTCCATATTGTACAATCGCTCTTAAAGACAATCTGGAGAGCGACTTGCCTAGATTGATTGATTCTACTCAACCACCACTCAAATTTATTCCCCCAAGTTTCAACCTGCTTGTACTCCAGATTTTTGGTTGGTTGTTGCCGATTATACTCCGGTATCGGACTCGCCCCTGGTTGCCTGCTGGTATTATCAATATTGAAGCGAAAAATACGAAAGTCTTAGCCGAACTCTATCAACAATTTCAGGCTGGTAAGATTCGCTTTTTGATAGCATTTCGTCACCCAGAGGTAGAAGATCCCCTCTGTATGCTATATCTGCTTTCTCATATTGTGCCAAAAGTTGCACGTCAGCAAAACATTTCGCTGCAACATCCGGTTCACAGCTACTTTATGTATGACCGAGGTATGACGGTGTGGGCTGGCAATTGGCTGGGTTGGTTATTTTCTCAAATAGGAGGTGTGCCGGTGCGTCGCGGTAGACGACTAGATCGGCAAGCTATCCAAACAGCACGAGAATTATTTGCTAACGGCCAACTGCCGATCGCAGTTGCTCCGGAAGGAGGTACTAATGGTCATAGTGGTATTGTTAGTCCCTTGGAACCCGGTGTTGCCCAAATGGGTTTCTGGTGTGTTGAAGACTTGCACAAAGCTAACCGTCCTGAGACTGTTTTGATTGTGCCCATCGCCATCCAATATCGCTACATCGACCCACCGTGGTCAAAATTGGATTGGCTTTTGAGTAAACTAGAAGCAGATAGCGGCTTGCCAGTGCAATCAAGTAGTCAGTCTGCAATTCCCAGCCGAGAAGAAATTTACCATCAACGCCTCTGTCGGCTAGCTGAATATCTGATTGCTGAAATGGAAGAATTTTATCGCCGCTTTTATCATCAAGACATTCCCAAAACCATTTCCAGCGATACTACTAGCGATCTAGACTTAATTGCCAGACTCCATCAGTTACTGGATAAAGCTTTACAAGTCGCCGAGCAATATTTTGGACTCCAATCTAAGGGAAATTTTATTGACCGCTGTCGGCGTTTGGAAGAAGCAGGTTGGAATTACATCTACCGAGAAGATTTGTCAGACATCAATGCTTTGCCACCCTTCAAGCGCGGATTAGCAGATTGGATTGCCCAAGAAGCAGACTTACGAATGCTGCATATGCGGTTGGTAGAAAGTTTTGTGGCAGTAACTACCAACTACATTGAGCAACAGTCTACTGCTGAAAGGTTTGCCGAAACAACTTTGCTCATCTTTGATATGCTTTCTCGAATTAAAGACACCACACTTCCAGGACGACCTAATTTAGGCTGGAAGAAAGCCAAAATTACAGTAGGTGAGCCAATTTCAGTCACTGAACGCTGGATTAGTTCTCAAGTTGATAAGCAGGCAGCTAGGCAAGCTGTTACCGATTTGACCAAGGATTTACAGGTAGCGTTAGAAAAGTTGATTGCTGATTAGTTTGTGCTTTTCCTTATAAGCTGGCTACAAATAGTCAACACGAGGGGCAAGGGAATGAAGAATAATTTCTGTTTCATCTTTTCTCCTCCGCTCCTCTGCCCCTCTGCCCCTCTGCCCCCATACCTTCTCCTTAATGCATCTCGTCGTATTCTGGAGCTTCTACTGGTCTTGCTTCTAGCCGAGAAGGAGGCAGAAACTCAGCGCGACGTACAGGTACTAAGGGTTGCGTTGGGCCTTGATAAGGGTGAATCACTTGTACTGTACGGGTAGGACGCTGTTTTGGTGAGAATAAAGCCAATACTCCAGCAACAACAACGCCACCACCAATAGTTAAAGTTGCGCCTCCTACTGCCCAAACGATGGGTGAAGACCACCAAGGGTTCTCAGGTTGCAACGCTGCGGCGGCTGCTTTTTGGCTGTTTTGTTGGGCTAATTGCTGCTGTTGGTTATTGTAGTTTTGTAATTGGAACTGGAATTGTTGGTTTTGCATTCTCAACTGTTCGTTGTCAGTTTTTAAACGCTCCAGCTGCATGTTCAACCGTTCCATTTCTACTCGCTGTTCGGGGTTGGGAGTAGAAGGCGGTACTTGATTGGGATAAGTAGCTTGCCCATAAGGAGGATACATTTGCGGCATTACCTGGGGCGCTACTACTGTACCTGGCATTTGCGGAGTAACAGCGAAGTTAGATTGTTGGGGAATATTTGTGCCCTTGAGTAATACCAGAGCCGCTAGCCCAGCCACAGCGACCCCACCGATAAACGCCATACTCTCACTCATCGCCTTTATCCCTCAACCGCGACGGAACTATGATTATTTGTAACTGACTCACTCTCACACTAATCCTTTCTCGCTAACTTGACTTCACATAATACTCAAACTATAAGCGACTGTATCAGCTAGTTTTTACAAGCTGCTATCTGCTGTTAATATTCAAGACTATATCCGTCAAATTGTCCACTAACTGAGAGTAAAAAAGCTACTCTAATTATACTTTTTTAATCTATTTTCTCTCGTTCATCAACATAAGTATTTGTGCTGTTGTTAGTTGTTGCGATCGCTGCTTTGAGACTTTGACAAAATTCGGCGATCGCACTTAGTCCCTGTTCGGGTGTACCTTCTGCCAGACGGTTGACAAAAGCGCTACCAACAATTACTGCATCTGCGCCCCATGCTTTTACCTGACGAGCATGTGATGCTTGGGAAATCCCAAAGCCGACTCCAATGGGTTTATCAGTAAAACTGCGAATTTTTTGGAGTAAATCTGACACGCGTGTTTCCATTTGAGTTCGCATTCCTGTAACACCCGTAACGCTAACCAAATAGATAAATCCTTGGGAAAAACGCGCGATCGCTTCTATTCTTTCGGTGGAACTAGTGGGAGCTACCAACAAAGTTAAGTCAATTCCCATTTTGCTGGCTGGTTCGAGCAAGCCTGCGGCTTCTTCTAAGGGTAAGTCAGGTACTACTAATCCCGCTACCCCAGCAGCAGCAATTTGCTGGAGAAACTTGTCAATTCCCCGATACAAAATGGGATTGTAATAGGTAAATAGAACGATGGGCGATCGCAAACTAGGAGTAGTTGCTTGCAGCATTTCCAGGACTCGATCTAAGTTTGTTCCTCGTTCTAAGGCGCGGGTAGCTGCTGCTTGAATCACTGGGCCATCCGCCAAAGGGTCGGAGTAAGGAACGCCCAGCTCGATGATGTCAGCTCCATTGCGATCTAAAGTCTGTAAAGCTGCTGCTGTTGTTGCTAAATCTGGATCGCCAGCAGTAATAAAAGGAATCAGAGCGCATTCTTGATTCCGTGCCAATTTTTCAAAGCGATCGGTAATTGCAGTCATTGGTCAAGTGTCAGTAGTCAGTGGTCAGTAGTTAGTGGTTAATAGTAACAAACAACTGACAACGAATAAATGACAACTGACCAACGATTGCTTTACACCTGAGTTTGCTTTTCTTGCTCTATTTCAGCTTGAATTTTCGCTAGTTCTTCGGGAGTGAGTTCTTCTAGGCGCTTTTGGAAAAATGCTTGCTCGTACTGTTCCCGCTGTTGATGGTAGGTCATCTTTTTTCCCACTGCACGGAAAGCATAAGTGAACAACCAGCCAATCAATCCACAGACTAGCAAGACTTGGCTCCATACACCAGCTTGTTGACCATCTAAACCAACTAGCTGTAATCCTATATATGCTAGTCCGCCAGCAATAAAAACGCCTAAGCCGATTCCAATAGCGTCAATGCGTCGCATGAGAGTTATGACCTACCAATCTAGTTAAACTTCAATTTTTCGCCGCTGCGGTCGAAAATTCAAAAATGGCGATAGAACCAATAAGCCTGGAAAGAAAAAGAATACCAGAAAGTACATAAACGTGCGCTCTACAGAGCTAACAACATACCAGCGTTGCTTGAGGTAAAACAGCACGCCAACCGGAATTATCAACAGGTAAGCCCCAGCCAAAAGTAGATACAGCAGGGCGACAATCATGGATTCTTGCTCTAACATAGGTAAAACTATTCGGTGCATCTGTTTTCCATCATAGGCTGAACGCCCAGACTGAGGAAAGTATAGCTCCTACGTTTTTAACTATAATGTCTAGAGAAAAACTCTAATGATGGTACAATAGCGAAGCCAGTAACCAATAAATGCTTTTGTCAACCAAAGTTGAGGATGCTCATTTTATCTAAATCGTCAGACAACAAAGCAGACCGACAACGCCGAAAAGCAATGTCGGGTGACAACTGTATTTGCGTCTACGCACAATGTAAAAAAGTTTTTTCAAAAAGTTGGACAAAAGACACAATTGATGCTGGAATATATGAGGAGGTATTTACTGCCTCCACAAAATAAGTGACTCCCAACACTAGGGGGTGTGGCGGAATGGCAGACGCTACGGACTTAGCTAACTGAGCCTTGAAGGAGAAATCCCTCAAGTGGATGCTCTCAAATTCAGGGAAACCTAAATCTGGTGACAGACATGGCAATCCTGAGCCAAGCCGAAAAAGTGGTGAGTGCTGAGTAAATTAAAAACTCGTAACTCTTAACTTCTAAATGTTAACTTTTTCGGAAGGTGCAGAGACTCGACGGGAGCTACCCTAACGTTAAGTCGAGGGTAAAGGGAGAGTCCAATTCTTAAAGCCTAAAGTTGCAAAAGCTAGTAGGCAGTAGTTAAAGCTACAGAAGAATGAAAATCCGTTGACCCTAAACGGTCGTGAGGGTTCAAGTCCCTCCACCCCCACTTATTAAAAATTTCAATACTTCAAATAGACCTATATATTACTGCGACAAAGTATTAATTAGGGGCGAACCACCGTTTGCCCTACAATCGCTGATAGAATTCCAGGCTTGATTAACTTACAAATACCCAGATACATCTATTTAGCTTCTTGGTAACTTTCCCGACGTAGCGAAGACATTCAAATTTTTATATGGCGATCGCTTGCGTTAATTTTACACTTATTTTCAATGTGGTGTTAGAACAGCAAGACTTGACTGCTTTAAAGTAGCGATCGCATACATTCTCCATTGAAAGATGCCTGGGTTTGGGTACGCCAACGCATATTTTGAAATCAAGCGATCGCAAAATCAGTCCTAACACTACTGGCGACGGCTATATTACTCGTTTCCATCCTTTGATAGAATCGGCTTATCTGTTGCCAGAGAATCAATCCTGTGGAAAACTCCATTGCCCTACCTCTGCTCCCAACGGCGGCTGAACTTCCCGACTCTGACGATCGCCCTGTGGATAACGAACTGCAAAACCTAGTTCCCAACTTACTATTGGCTATTTTGTCAGCTATTTGGAACGATCGCCAGGATTGGTTCTTTGGTGTAGACATGGGCATCTATTACCTACCGACTGCGCCACGCAAAGCCATCGTCCCTGATGGTTTTTTGAGTTTGGGTGTGGAACGGCGGCGACAACCGAGTGGAAGACTCAGTTACGTGCTGTGGGAAGAGAATTGGACTCCACCAATTTTGGTTGTAGAAGTTGTTTCCCAAACCTATGGCGGAGAATACGACATCAAACTGAGCAAGTATCTGGATTTAGGAGTGTTGTATTACGCGATCTATAATCCCGACTATTGGCAGCGAGATCGTCATGCTCCCTTTGAAGTGTACCAGCGATTTGACGATGAGTTTGTTTTGCAGTCGCAAAAGAATTTTTGGATATCAGAATTGCAACTGGCGATTGGTGTAGCTACGGGTATTTACAAAGGTTGGGAACGGGAATGGTTGTTTTGGTTCGATGGGGCTGGCGATCGCTTTCCTAGTCCAGATGAGCGAATTGCACAAGCTCAACAGCGAACTGAACAAGCAGAACAAGCTCTACAAGACTTGCGAAATCGTCTCAAACAGCGCGGTATTGACTTAGATAGTTTGTAACTTTCAACAAACAAGGCTGGAGCACCCTTGCTTGTTAATTATTGCAGCAAAGGAGTTGAGTTCTTACCGTTAGTTGACGCATCGGCAATTGCAGCTTGAATAGGTTGAGTGGCAAGAACCGCTACAACTGGAGTAACTTTTGAACTAGATTGTTTACTCCGTTTGCGATTAGAACCGCCAGCCTTGGAATACTCTATACTGTTTTTACCGTAGATAGTTGCAACTCCACTTAGCATTCGTTCAGACATTTCACAGAGGGCTTTATCCATCTGGGTGATTGTTTTACGTGATTCTTCAAGATTGGACACAAGCATATTATGTGCTTCTAGCACCGCACGGGTAGAGTTAATGAGATGACTGTAGGCTTCAATAGTTAACCCATGTCCTAAGTCTAGATTGTCATCAATGGATTTAAGCAAGGCGAGACGAAGTTGGGCTTTGTCAACAGCAGCAGAACCACGAGTTTTTAAAGACATGAGATATCCTTTTTTAATACTAAACAGTCAATAACTGTTTTAATAATCTAGTAGAGTATGCTTTGGTCTGAGATGGGTAGTTTTGTGGATTTATTTCATTAAAAGTTCAACGAAATAATTACGAGTTTGCCTGTGTTTTTACTCATTTGCTATATCAATTTGTTGTTGAAAAATGAGTAAAATTAGCAAATGAGTACTCCGAAATAACAAATGGGTACTCC
>NZ_JAECZA010000030.1:49533-68070 GCF_016056275.1 Dendronalium phyllosphericum CENA369
GAAATAACAAATGAGTACTCCGAAATAGCAAATGGGTACTCCGAAATAACAAATGAGTACTCCGAAATAGCAAATGGGTACTCCGAAATAACAAATGGGTACTCCGAAATAGCAAATGAGTACTCCGAAATAGCAAATGAGTACTCCGAAATAGCAAATGAGTACTCCGAAATAACAAATGAGTACGCCGAAATAACAAATGAGTACGCCGAAATAACAAATGAGTACGCCGAAATAACAAATGCGATCGCCAAATCAATAAATGCGTTGGCGTAGCCCACCGCAGGCATCGCTAAAATAACAATTGCAGTCACAAAATAGCTTGACTATGAAAGTAAAATGAAATTATCCTCCATCTCAGCTACATCATGGTTTTCCCAGAACTCGAACAACAACTCCTTGAGCTTTCGCCTAACGATAAACTGTATATCATCCAACTCCTGGCACAAAGTCTGACTACAAACAATAACAACACCCACCCAGATCGACCAAACAAAATCTCAGAATTCTTCTGTCAATCCCCCGTGGCTGAATTACCCGAAGAATTTGACCTGACTCGATTACTAAAAACCCTCATTGAGTCCCTACAACCAGTAACTCCAACCGAAATAACAGAATATCCCCTGCCTCAATTTTATGGATGTATCCAAGATGAAACCTTCTTCCGTCATCCCCAAGGACAACAACCAGAACGCGAACCAATTCTGTGAAATTCCTGCTCGATACTAACACCTGCATTATTTATATGCGGGGTAAAAATTCCACTTTAAAACAAAAACTAGAATCCACTGCCACTAAAGATATTGCCGTTTGCTCAATCGTCAAAGCTGAACTATTTTATGGTGCAATGAAAAGTGCCAACCCACAACGGAATCTGACTTTACAAAAACAATTTTTAGCCCAATTTACATCACTACCCTTTAACGATTTAGCAGCAACGACATTTGGAACAATTCGCTCTCAACTAGAAGCATTAGGTACTCCCATTGGTGCGTATGACTTACAAATTGCTGCGATCGCACTGACAAATAACTTAAACCTCATCACCCATAACACTAGAGAATTCCAACGCATAAATAACTTGCTGATTGAGGATTGGGAGATATAGCGATCGCCGAAATAGCAATTGCGATCGCACCTTATTTTTACCTGAAACTGGTAGTAGACCAGCGCAAAATTCAGTATATTATTTGTTCACAATTAAAAAAACTATCCACGAGGTTATGTGTCAACAACGTATCACCTATGATGAAATTCTACACTTTTCTGGAATTTAGGGCGTTGGTATTGAATTTTTCTTATGATCTAGTTACGTCTCACGCCCTAATCCATGAATGAACAGCGTCAGCAAGCCAATTTCAACCTCATTCAAAGCCTGTTGAATTGTCGTACTAACGATGAAGTCCAAGAAATTTTAGCAGCAAACCAAGAACTAGTCGATGTTGACTTGATACCAAAGATGCTGGAAATAGCAAGTCATCTACGAAAACATGGCGAATTAGACCAAGCTAATCATTTAATGAATATAGCAGGGCAACAGCTTGGAGTTTATAATAAATTACCATCAACTGCCACAACAAAAGAATGCTTAGATTTCTTAGAGCAAGCACTGAAAGTAATGGCAGATAATAGAGATAACGTGCAAGTAGTTAACCAAATACTTGTAGAAAATATCAAAAAACTTAATAAGATTTCTGCAAGATTATTCCAAAGTTGGTCACAGAATAAGCTTGGACAAGTTCAATTAAATGAAAATAAGCGCATTGCATCAGATATTTTTGATTTAAGTACATTAATTCAAGAATTATATTTAGGAGATAAAGCCAATAATATAGAAGTTGCTATTGCTGGCTATGAAGTCACCCTTAATGTTTTTAATCGCAGTGTATTTCCAATACCGTGGGCAATGATACAAATGAATTTGGGTATTGCTTATTATAAGAGAATACAGGGAGACAAAGTAGCAAATCAAGAATATGCTATTAAAGCTTTTACTAATTCATTAGAAATAATAAATTGCTCTCAATTTCCACAACAATGGGCAATAACGCAAAGTAATTTAGGGAATGCTTATTTTTACAAAATAACAGGAAATAGACCTGAAAATTTGGAATGTGCTATCAAATATTATGATGCAGCATTAAAAGTTATAACACGCTCAACATTACCATCAGAATGGGCAATGATTCAAAACAACTTGGGGAATTCTTATCTTGAACGGCAAAGAGAAAATAAAACAGAGAACATCAAAAATGCAATCATTGCTTATAGAGCCGCTTTAAAAGTATACACCCGCTTTGAATTTCCACAACAATGGGCGACAACGCAAAATAATTTGGGAAATGCTTATCTTGAAATAGTTCAAGGAGATAAGAACGGAAGTATTGAAAATGCGATCGCTACCTTTTTTGCTGCATTGGAAGTATTCACACTCACAGATTTTCCAGAACAATGGGCGATGACGCAGAATAATTTAGGGAATGCTTACCGTCAAAAAATACAGATAGATAAAAGAGTAACTTTTGAAAAAGCCATCCAATTCTGCACAAACGCTTTAGAAGTATTCACCTATGCTAATTTTCCACAATACTACGCATCAACATTATTTAATATTGGTATTATCTACCAAGAATCACAGCAGCTAACTGAAGCTTATACTAAATTTAATGCTACCATTTCTATAGTCGAATTGTTACGAGAAGAAATTATTTCTGGTGGTGAAAGCAAGCAAAAACAAGCAGAAGAATGGAACAAGCTTTATAGGCGTATGGTAGCAGTTTGCTTGAAATTAGGTAGTTTAACAGAAGCTGTTGAATATGTTGAACGTAGTAAAACCCGCAATTTAGTTGAACAAATCCTTGAACGTGACTCTAAAACCATCTTTACAAAAGAAGTAGTAACTCAACTGGAAATATATAGGGATGAAATAGCCGCAGGACAATATCAAATCCAAAATAGCAAAGCGGCAAATCCCCAAGACTTAGCAAAACGCCTCCAAGAATTGCGACGACGGCGTAACGAATTACAAAACCGTTATTTACCTGTTGGTTATGGTTTTGATTTTAATTCATTTCAAGCTACTTTAGATGAGCGTACAGCTATTATCGAGTGGTATCTTCTCAATGATAAAATTCTAGCGTTTATTGTCACAAAACAAGGAGAGGTAACAGCTTGGCAATCCCAAGCAGAAGACCGAGAAGCTCTGTATAATTGGACAAATCAATATTTACGAAACTACTACACTCAAAGAGACCAATGGCGTAATAGCTTAGGAGTATTACTCCAAGAATTAGCCACAATTCTGCACATTGATGAAATATTAACCCAAATACCAAAGCACTGCGATAAACTCATCCTAATTCCCCATCAATTCCTGCATTTATTCCCTCTTCATGCGATTCCAGTAAATCAAAATTCGGAAAATTCGTCTTGTCTTCTGGATTTATTTGCTGGTGGTGTGAGCTATGCACCTAGCTGTCAACTACTGCAACAGGTACAACAGCGCAAACGTCCTGATTTTCAATCTCTATTTGCAATTCAAAACCCCACAAAAGACCTGAATTACACCGATTTAGAAGTACAAGTTATTCAAAGCTACTTTAATACTGCCAACGTTCTGAAAAAAACAGCAGCGACACTCACAGCTATTAATAATACTGACTTAAATACTTATCACTGCGCCCACTTTAGCTGTCACGGATATTTCAACTTCATAAATCCCAGTCAATCAGCCCTAATTTTGGCAAATGCACCCGTAGTTGATACACTTCCACAACCAAATACAGAACGTTATCTGAATTTACGGGCAGGGGAAATCCACGATTTAGACAAATGCCTTACTCTAGATAAAATCTTCAGTCTCAAATTAGAAAAATGTCGCCTCGTCACCCTTTCCGCGTGCGAAACTGGATTGATTGATTTCAATAATACCAGCGATGAATATATTGGTTTACCTAGCGGTTTTCTGTTAGCTGGGAGTCAAGCTGTAGTCAGTAGTTTGTGGACTGTCAGCGATTTATCTACAGCGTTTTTGATGATGAAATTTTATGAAAACCTACAAACAATAAATAGTGTTTCCTTAGCACTCAATCAAGCACAACAATGGCTGCGAAATTTAACAACAGAGGAATTTGAAGCATTATTAGTTAAATATCAGCCACAAATTGAAGAAATTTTTGCTCAACTCCCAGAAGAAATGCGTCCAGTGGCAAGAGCTATATTAAAAAGAAACTGCAAGCGTAAACCCCACCCTTTTGCAGCACCATTTTACTGGGCAGGATTTACAGCTACAGGGCTTTAGGATTAAGGTTTGGCAGTTTCACAAAACTGCTTCACACCAATTTTGGCAACGTAAATTACCACTGGAGTTGCCAAGGCTATGGGAATATTACCACTTGCTGCTAAGGTGGCGATCGCTGCTGTCAATACTCCCGTCATCAACTCGTCAAATTCTTCCTGACAGATGATTTTGCTGAGTTTTTGGGCTAATTTATGTAAATAATCTGAATCTCCTCTCAAGCTGACTTCTTCATCAGTCGTATCAACAGCAATTAACTGTGCTGCTGCTTCCAAATTTCCCTTACACTCTTCTATGGCATCCAAAGCTGCTAAAGCCTCTGGACTATCCGCCAACTGGCTGCGAAACTGAATAATTTCTTCTGGTGTAACGGTAATCATTTAAATAAATACACGAAGCATTCAGTAATTATACATCTAATGCCTAATCTTTAAAGATGTGGCGATTGCACTCACACGACATCAACAGTAGGAATAATATTGCTGTGCGATCGCAGATTTTGGACAATCAGAAAAATCTTTCAGAGATTTGGTTTCACGCTTTTTTCTGGCATTGCTACTAGCCGTTAGGGTGTTTTGCCATTTCCGCAAACAGCACCCATCCTCCTACAAAACAGGCATTTTCACAAGCGATCGCTCCTTAATCTCCGTAATTTCCCCAATTCTTCAATAATTTAACTTTAACATTTAGGCTTTCACTGCGTAGATTTATCAAATTTCTGTAAAAAAATTACGAATCTTTGAAGACCTAGATTGAGACTATAATTCATTAAGGTTAAGCTGATATTAATAGGATCGTCAAACTCATCGATCTTGAGAACTGACATGACCGCTAACAGTTTACCACTTCCTCAGATACATCAAGATATTGTTAAGCACAAATCCCAAAAACTAAATATTCAAATCGGACAAGAACGGATTTACAAATTGTTAGTAGAAGTTGTAAATAATTCTCCCCCAGAAGATGCTCTGCGGGAATTTAAACGATTATTTATAGACTGTCTTAACTCAATTAGTCTGAATGCTATATCTGTAAGAAATGGAATTAGTTTTATCAGGAACGAACAAGATTTTTGCAACACACTTAAGCGCTGTTGCTACATTTTGGTTAATAATTGGGCATCTAAAAGACAATTTAAATATATTCAAGAATTAATCAACTTATTAGCAGAGTATCATCCTAGTCGGAATTCAAGTAACTCTCAGAAAATCAGTATCTACAAAAATTGGTTAGAAAATTTTGTCATTAGTAACGATTATGAAGAACTAAAACTATTTGCTTACAGACATGATAGCAAAGAAAAAATCCACTGGGCTAGTCGCTATACTGCATATTTATTAATTGCTCAATCGTTTGATAGAAATAATCCTCAAGAGCAACAAGAGGCTGCGGCAAACCTTTCTCAACAGATCAAAGACAAATTTAAGTTTGACTTAGCAATGTTTATTGCTCGTTCTCAGTCTACAGCTTCAAGTGTGACACGTTATAAAAATCCCAGTCTTTTAGGAGATAACGCTTTACATTTAATCAAAACAATCGTTATCAAAAGAGGTTTATTTAGTTACGAGAATTTGGCCAATATATTTATTCAACAGACTCAAAATCAGTTACTAAAAGATTTTAAAATAAGTATCCAAAAATACTTGTTTTTCTCTGTTAATAATAGTCAGGAGTTAGTGGTGGTTTTTAAGCGGCATTTAGCAAATAAGCTAGTGCCGTGGAAGGTAGAAAAAGATGAAGAATCAATAGACAAGCACTTACTGCTAAGAATTTGTAACCGAGTAATTGATTGTCTGACAACAGAGAATGGACAGGAACCCTCGCCATTATTTGTGTTGTTCCTTTCTAATGGAAATCCTCTAACATTAGTCATTATCTTGCTAAAGATAATTTTGATTTGTCAAAATGCTCGGAGTCATTTAGAAATTAGGATTGCTCATTTAATTAGTTACTATGAAAATTTTCCAGAGGAAGAATGTCAATCTTTAATTACTTTTATGGAAATTTTCAATATTACGTTTGCAATTTATACAGAAAACGTTGAATATAACTTGATTAAAATGAAAGAAGACAATCCAACTTGCAATTCACCACTAAATTTAGACGCTTATCGAGTATTTTCTCAATTAAAACTAGATGTCGAATACTAATAAGACTTAGCAAGTTTTTCGTCAAGCCAAGCTAAGGCAGCACCAGCAGTTTCAGCTATGATACTAATCAAACGATATAGGGCGATCGCACTAATGACCAGCGCTGCGGGAAAGTGATGCTGCAACAGTGCGATCGCAGTTGCTTCAAATACACCTAAGCCACCAGGCGCACCGGGAATAACTAATCCTAACAGCCAAGCAAAACTAAAAGCCCCTAGAAGTAAAGGAATTTGACTCGAATTCAACGAACTCAAAGCAAAAATAGTTAAGATAAACCCAGTACCGCGCAGTCCTAAAAACCCCAATTCTCCTAACAAAGGTTTTAGGGGATAGCGTTTGATATTTAAACTAATGGTTGACTTGGCGCTATCAGATTTTTTTCCCTTCAAGCGAGACAAAAAGCGAATTGCTGGATTCAAAAACCAAGGATGAACCGCACAAAGCACTGCAATTAAACTCAGCACTCTTAGCGTTTGTAACACAAAGGTATTATTAGCTGCTGCCAACTGATTACCGAATAAGATAATCACAATTAAAGCAGCGGCTGCCATTAGTAGTGGTTCCAGTAAAACACTTAAAGTAGCTGCACCAGAGGACACATTAGCATTTTTCGCCGCGACAATTCGTCCGTAATAATGCCAGACATTACCGGGTAAATACTTAGCAATATTTGTTTTTAGATAAACTTGAATAAATTGAGAAGGCTGAACTGATTCATTTAACTCTTGGAGAACCCAAGTCCATATCCAACCTGCCCAAGTATGTGCCAGCAAAGTTACGCCTGTGGCGATCGCTAGAATTGCCCATCCTACTCCATCAATCCGGATAGCTGTCACCTCAAACCAGTGATCCTTCAAGGCTTTCCCTAAAAAAAACAGCGTCCCGCCCAAAATTATCCAGCGTAAAATTTGCTTCATCGTGATTTTAGTCATTTACCAGCTCAAGCACTAGGGCTAAATGCACAAATCTTATGGTACATCAGCTAAATATTGCAAGGCTTAGATTCCTAACTTTTCTAAAAATTAGGAAATATTTTTTGCTTAAAAAAGTTTTATGACTGTATTACAATTAGTATGACTTCTATTAATCTAGATATGATTTTATTATGAGAATAACTTACTTAAAAACTACTAATCTATAAAATATATAATTTGCATATCATCCTAAAGATTGATATTGAAAAATCCAAATATTATAGTATAAATGAATTAATCCGAAAAACAAAAAGAGCTTAATTAGTGAAAGACAAATTTATTAAATAGAATTATATCTCTCTACAGTTAGATTAAAAATACAACTTTAGTAGCAATATAAATGTGACCTGCGCTAGATGTAGAGCTTCTTTTTATATTCATATCATTAATAAAGCTTATTAAATATATATCAACTCGAACAGACCGAAGAGCTTGCTGATAATTAAAGTTATCCAAATTATTAAGCAAATGAATCGCTTGTTTTCAGTTGAAAGACAAGGAGGACTAAATGAGCAGTTTGATAGCTTTCTGGAAAAAGCTGCGGCTCCGCCAGATTATAACTATCTTCTTGGCTGGTCTATTTTTAATAGTCACCACTGCTTGTAGTGGAGCAGATGCTCAAGGTGCGAATCCCCGAAATCCTGCTGTACAAGCTGGCGGCGCAAACAATCCTTACAAAGGTGGCGGCGACAAATATGGCATATACCGGGAATCGACCGATCCGAAAGTGAATAACGCGGAAGGAAGTAAAGGACGCGATCGCGCTAGCCTTGACTCAAATCCACAAGTATTAATTGCCACCAACAAAGAATCCGAAATACTTTATCCCGGTGCTGAGACACCAGCGGGTAGAGTTTCCAAAGAACGGGAATTGCCAATCGTTACTGAGGAAAATTTCCGCAAGTCCGAACCAGGTAATTTGATTCAAGACGAACCAAATGTAGGAACTCGGATTCAAGAACGTATCGATACTGTCAAAGAGGCAGTAAAAGATGCTTCTGGATTTTTGAAAGATAAGGCAGATGAAGCAAGTTCTAGACCTGAGTTACAAAAAAATCCGGCAGTTGGGAGATAAAACTTTAATCTTGTGTATAGATTTGGGTTTGAAATAGATCCCAAATCATATATATATTGATGAAGGTTTAACGTAGTTACAAACACATAAGGAGAACACATGAAAAGAGTCATCAATTGGCTGAAGAATTATCGTCCAGTAAAAGTTTTAACTGTTTTTTTGGCAGGAATCGTCTTAATTGTCACACAAGCTTGTTCTTCTCCGGGAGTTGCAACAGAGCCACCACAGTCTAACGTCCAACCAAAAGAGTCTGGGGCCCAACCATACACCAAGCGATACGATCCTACAAAAAGTTACGATCTCAACAATCCTGAAGGTGGGATAAATAACTTTAGTGATGTAGAGCCAAGAGCAAAAGCAGACGATAAAGCAGCAAATGATAAAGCTAATGCCCTAGCGAAAAATGCTCAAAAAAACATAGACCAAAAAGGGGTTAATAACCCAGGGGAAATAGGTAAAAATATTCGCAATACACCCTTTGGTCAAAAAGCTAAGGAAACGGGTGAAGATATCAGCGATTCCGCAGCTGAAGTAGGCGAAGGCGTAGCTAAAGGAACTCAGCGTGGAATTGAAAATATCAAGGAAAACGTCCAAAACGCCGCAAAATACGTTAAACGTACAGGTGAAGACACAACCAAAGGGGCAGAAGTTAAATAAGCCGTTTAACGAAAAGTTAAGAGTCAATAGCTAATAGTAAAAAACTCTAGACTTTGATTATTGATGTTCCCAGGCGATCGCTTGGGAACATTTTTTATCAAAAGTTGTTTATTAACTGATGAAAGTCATCCCTCATTCAGTCATTCTGACTTTTCCACATACCGTGAAAAGTCAGAGGGTGTGGGGTGTAGTCCGGCTTGCTTGTTTTCCCTACACCCTACACCCTACACCCTACCCCCAGCCTTAACGAGGGTTTGAGGACTTACCGTGAAAAGTCAGATCAGTCATCTTTGTTATGTTTCAAATACCAACTCTGTAACGCCAACCGCTGAATTTCGCGCCAAGGAATATTGTGTTTTCGAGCTAATTCTGCACAATCTTCGTATTCTGGCTGCACGTTAGTTACAAGTTTCTTTGGCGATTCTCCCTGCCATGCTACCTTTACATGTACTTCACCATATTCAGTTAGCACTGGTTGAATTTCTCTTTGTAAGATGGCGCGCTGTTGGGTAGTTCGCCGAATTCCTAAAGTAGTGGTTTCGCGGAATATAACAGCTTCACAATTCAGTAAATTTTCTGGATGACAAATAACTGTCAGTAAAATTCCCGGACGCGACTTTTTCATGCCTATGGGCTGCGTGAAGACATCCACCGCACCAGCTGCAAACAACGCCTCAAACACATAACCGATCGCTTGGGGATTTAAGTCATCAATTTGAGTTTCTAATACTGATATAGTTTCTAGGGAATTAGTATCGGCAGTGTTGGTAACTGACTGGATGGGGCTTTCTCCGAGCCACAGGCGTAAGATATTAGGGATAGGTAAATTAATTGAACCTGCTCCTAATCCTACTTGCTTGATGGTCATTGCTGGTGGCGCACCAAAATCTTTCGCTAGAGTAGTAGCGATCGCAGCTCCTGTTGGTGTCACTAATTCTCGTTCGATGCCGTTACTATAAACCGGACAATTCCGCATTTCCCATAGCTTCAATACTGCTGGTACTGGCACTGCCATCTGACCGTGTGCTGCCCTGACAGTACCGCCACCAGTGGGAAAGGGCGAGCAATATAGTAAAGGCAATCCTTGGCGATCGCTTTCAATACCCAACCAATCTAATCCCAAACAAGTACCTACAATATCCACAATGGCATCTACAGCGCCCACTTCATGAAAATGAACTTTTTCAGGTGCAATGCCGTGTACTGCCCCTTCTGCTACTGCTAGCTGCCGGAATACCGCTAAACTCCAAGCTTCTGCTCTTGATGGCAAACTCGCTTTCAGAATCATCTTCTCGATTTCTGGCAAGTGCCGTCCGTGATGATGACTGTGTTCGTGGTGGTGATGATTATCTACTAAATCGACATGGACTTTTGTCGCTTGCTGACCGTTGCGTTGAACGAGTTCTGTCTTTAACTGATACTCCTGTGCGATTCCTAAGTTATTGAGTTTTTCTATTAAATACTCTTGGGGAACGCCCAAGCTGACTAAGGCCCCCAAACACATATCACCAGAAATTCCCGTTGGACATTGGAGATAAGCAATTTTAGTCATACAGATAAAGATGAAGTGTATTGTTCCTCAACCTTTGCAGAGGACACAAGGAACTATCAGCAGCCTATTATAAATTTTATATTCGTGCAAAATTTCAAGTTATAATTCACAAGCTTGCGAAGCGCTCTCTAAATCAAATTCTCCAAAACTGATTAGTTCCAAATGATTGGGGTTTCGCATCAGTTCTTTTGCCAATAAAAATCCGGTAATTGTCCAAGTTTGATATCTCCTGGCTTTTTTACCAATTAATAACCCCCTCGTACCATCGTAATATTCTGGCCATTGGTCGTCGCTAAGACGTTCTTGGGCAATTTCAATGGCGCGTTTGGCAATGCTTGTTCTACCTGTTTTTTGAGCAGCTGCGGCTAAAAACCACATTAAGACCGGCCAACTACCACCATTATGGTAAGACCAAGGTATATTTTTGGGGTCGCATCCGGTGAAAATTCTGTACTCCTCCTTTTCGACCGCTGGGAAAGAGATTTTCATCGGCATTTCTCCCACTAAATCTTGCCATTGTTCTTCAATCAGATTCATAATCGCTTGCGACTGTTGTTCGCTGGCTAGAGAACAAATAATCGCCATCAAATTTCCCAATGCAAAAAAGCGAGTATCTAGCTGTGACGGCCCAACATTACCTGCTAGATAACCACCGTATTTTGGCAACCAAATAGCTAAGTCAGCATAGGGAATTGAATCTGAATATATATTGAATAGATTGACTGCTGTTTGACCGTATTCTTCACCTTTAAAACGATAAATTACATTTAAGCGATTGATATCTATCCAATAATGATGGCGAATATGATCTCGCAATAAAGGTAGGCGATTGTCGATACCAATAACAATTTCTTCATCGCCTGCACAAATCAGTAACTTTCGAGCCGCACGTAACGCCGCATAAAATAAAGCTTGAATTTCTAAAGGATATCCATAGATACCCAAACGACGGTGAATCATGCAAGATCCATCTGGAACTAATAGCGTTGGATACATATCGAAGCGAGTTGCCAAGCAGAGCTCCATAATTAACATGATACCTTGCTGAAATTCTGGTTGCAAGGCGAAATTTATATCTTTTGTCGCTTTGACATAAGCATGTAATATAATAATCCACCACAAACAAGAATCAACTGGTGTGACTCTAGCGATCGCGTGTTCGCCAAAATCTGCTTCTAAAGATTCTTTGCCGTTTGTTGAGATAACTTTAAAGCTTGCTGGTATCAAACCTCGAATCGGCGTATAAGCCTCCAACTCGTTTTTTGTCGGCTGTAACTTTAGGGTTTCTTCTAAAAAATTACGGACAATATCATATCTACCTTGGCTTAAAAAAAGTAAAGCTGAAGATACAAAATCCCTAATGAAGCAATGGTCGTAATTTGATGCATCTTCTGAACTATCATAATTAGCAACCGTGCCAATTGGACGACCTTGATAGTAAATAATTGACTTTTCTAGTAGTTGCCATGCCTGTTTTTCTACATCATCAAATATTGCCAATTCCTCTTTGACCATTGCGAGAAATACTCCATTTAATTGGATTTTTGCGGAAGAAAAACTTTTATTTTCTGCCGCTACAATTCTTTTTACTTTAGTGATGGATACATTGCCAATCAGCTTTTTGCCACGCTCGATGAAAAACAATACTCCATCATCTTTTTTTGAGGAGAAACTCAGTTTTGTATCTCCTGCATTCTCTTATATGATATATTATTTAACTCTTTGCTGTAAGCAATTGAGAAAATAGTCAAAGCCCTTTGTAACTACAAAGGGCTTTTCAGTTAATGTTTATTCTGGACAGTTATTTTTGGTTAGCAGCGGTACAATCGCACTAATTTACACAGTTTTAGCCATTATTAATACAACTATTTCTGCTATTAAGGTAGACATGGATCTACACTGCCAATTTCAAATTCACAAGCTCTAGAAACCGCTTCTGGAGGTAATTCATCAAAACTGACTAATTGTAAATAACTGGGGTTAGCCATCAGTTCTTTTGCTAATAAAAATCCGGTAATCGACCAAGTTTGATATTTCCTGGCTTGTTTTCCAATTAACCGCCCTTTCTTGCCATCGTAATACTCTGGCCATTCATCTTCGCCGAGGCGTGCTTGAGCAATTTCAATAGCTTTTCTTGCCAGATTTGTTCTGTTAGTTTTCACAGATGCAGCTGCTAACATCCACATTAAAACGGGCCAACTCCCAGCATTGTGATACGACCAAGGTATATTTTTGGGGTCGCATCCTGTAACAATTCTGTACTCTTCATCTTCTAAGGCTGGGAAACAAATTTTCATTGGCATATCTCCCACCAAGTCATCCCATCTTTCCTCGATGAGAGTCATAATTGCTTGTGACTGTTCTTCAGTAGCAAGGTCAGAAACGATCGCCATTAAGTTACCGAGTGCAAAAAAGCGAGTATCTAGTTGAGATGGTCCGACATTACCTGCTAAATAACCACCTTTTCTGGGCAGCCACTTGTCTAATTCATAATAGGGAAGAGAGTCTACATATATATTGAATAAATTGACTGCTGTTTTCCCATACTCCTCACTTTTGAAGCGATAAATTGCATTTAGGCGATTAATATCTATCCAATAATGCTGGCGAATGTGAGCGCATAATAAAGGCAAGCGGTTATCAATTGCTGCCACAACGTCTTGATTGCCTTGACAAATTAACATTTCGCGGGCACCACGCAACGCTGCATAAAATAAAACTTGTAATTCCAGCGGATGACCGTATATACCCATACGACGGTCAATCATACAAGCACCATCTGGAACCAACAGCGTTGGGTACATATCAAAGCGGTTCGCCAAGCAGATTTCCATAATTAACCTGATACCTGTTTGGAATTCAGGTTGATGAGCTAGAGAAAAATCTTTTGTAGCGATCGCATAAGCACGTAATAAAAGAATCCACCACAGACACGAATCAACAGGTGTAACTCTGGCGATCGCATGTTCGCCAAAATCCGCTTCTAGATATTCTTGTCCGTTATTAGACACAACCTTGAAACTAGCTGGTATCAAGCCGCGTCCGGGTTTATAGGCATCTAATTGCCTTTCTTTGGGTTGTAATCTTAATGTTTCTTCTAAAAAATTGCGAACAATATCTGTTCTACCTTTGAGAAGAAAAATCAGGGCTGAAGAGACAAAATCACGAATAAAGCACTGATCGTAGTTGAGTGCTTCTATAGAGACATCATAGGCAGCTACAGTTCCAATGGGACGACCTTGATAGTAGATAATCGACCGCTCTAGCGCTTTCCACGCTCCTTCTTCTATATTTTCATCTGTTAGTAATTCATTGATTTGCATCGCTAAAGTAGCTCCATTGGAGGGTGTTGATTTATGGGAGATTTGCCTTGATTATCGGATTTTTGCTCTTCTTAGCATCACAGAAATAACACTTTGAATAGCAAATA
Organism: Dendronalium phyllosphericum CENA369; assembly: GCF_016056275.1. Classification (GTDB taxonomy): domain Bacteria; phylum Cyanobacteriota; class Cyanobacteriia; order Cyanobacteriales; family Nostocaceae; genus Dendronalium; species Dendronalium phyllosphericum. The sequence continues at coordinate 63,669 of NZ_JAECZA010000030.1, forward strand.
TAACTTGGGTAACTAGTCGAGGTAAAATAGCTTGCAATGCTGATTTTGAGCTTACTTAATTGCTAATTAATTGGCTGGTATTCAATTAGTTTTTTGGTGAATTACAACTAACTGTCTTTTCACCTCAAGCAATCAAATGATTTTTACAACAGTCATAAAAGACATATTTCAGTTGTTTAGAACTTTGCTTTACCAAACAAAAATATATCTTGGCACTGTTTAAAGCTTGTGTAAAGATTAGACGAATTCCAGTATATTTACGTTACAAAATTTAGTGTTTGCAACTAAAAATTAAGCCATTCCCCTATAACTTAATAATTTATAACATTCTTTCAGAAGATGCAATACGACTAATTAAAAAATTTCAAATGTCAATACTTCTAAAGATGTGATATTTTATCCTGTCTACCGATCCCAAGTAAAATTACTCAAATTAGTCGTAATTGGAGAGCGATAATAATATATCTAGATATTTGGCAAATTATCTGTTTGTTTAGAACTTTACGAGCAAATACATAGTAATCTAGCAAGTATTTTAGGGGCGATCGCTTTTCTTAGTTCTCCTGGTGATTTAGAAAAGATTTGGATGAAACGAACCACAGAGGCGCAGAAAGAAGTTGCTTGTGCGAGTTCCCCGCGTTGAGCAAACTTCGGGAGGACGCAGAGAAGGAGAGATTTGTGAAATCGTAAAAGCCCTTGGGTAAGTTTACCGAAGGGCTAAAAATAATATTTATCTTAAAGATGCTGTGCAAAGGAGCTTGTTTTACTGTTGTTACACCCAGTCATGTTTGAAGCCTGTTTCTGCTTTAACTTGGGCAATTGTTCTTTCGATAAAAATCAGATCGCTTTTGAGATTTTGAACCCTTGTTATTAGTTGCTCAAGCTGAGTTTTCAAGCTATCAGCAGTTTGCTGTTGATTATACTTGCGAGTCAAAGCTTCACGAGCCAAATCCTCACGGCCTTTTTTCATCGCTAATACAGCTATTTGATACCAGTTTTGGACTTCATTTTGAGCTTGCTTGTAATTCGCTTGCATTTTTTCTTTGCTACTTTGAGCAATATGAATGCTTTGTAATATGCTCAGTTTGATTTGGTTAAGAGATTCAACAGCTTTATCTGGGTTATTGTTATCCTGACCCTCATTAAGAAGTTTCAACAAACCATATGCACCAAGTCCAACCACTGCACCAGCAGCTACAACTGGAGCCATACCAATGCTAAAACCGTTTCCTGCTGCGAGTAATCCCATGTTTCCAACAGTTGCAGAAACTCCAGCACCACCAATCGCTCCTAATCCTGCTGCACCCAAAGCTAAAGGATCTTGGTTTTCTATTCCCTTCTTAGTTCCATAAGCAGCCATACCAGTAACCGCTCCTGTCGCAATCAGGTGAGGTGTGCCAATACCAATAGCCGTTCCTGCGGCTGCTAATCCCATACCACCCATTGTTTGAGAAACAACAGCACCAGTGGCTGCTCCTCCAGCAATAAATGCTGTGCTTTCTCCATACTTGAAATTACCTGCCATATCATTCAGGTTTGTTCTGATGATGCGACTGATGCGATCGCCCATTCCCATAGTATTTAAATAAAAGTAATAAATAATACTAAATTTGAGTTTATCTTAGTACACTTTTGCCACTGCGTTAGAATTCATGAAATCTTGCTTTCTGTTATTAAACTTTGTGTAAAGCGCAGCCTTCCGCTATCTTAGGTTGTTAGTTAATAAATTGCGCTTAACATGACCTCGCTTTCTCCTCACAAAAAAGCCAAAGCCCTCAAACCCAATAGCCGTCGTCCTGCCAAGGAACTCTGTAGCGAATGCGGACTTTGCGATACATATTATATTCACTATGTCAAGGAAGCCTGTGCTTTTATCAATCAGCAGATCGGCGAACTTGAAGCACAAGCGCACACGCGATCGCGCCATCTCGATAACCCTGACGAACTCTACTTTGGCGTTCACCAAGACATGATGGCGGCGCGCAAACAGCAGCCTATCGAAGGTGCACAATGGACAGGTATTGTTAGTAGCATTGCCATTGAAATGCTCAATCGCGGCATAGTTGAGGGTGTCGTCTGCGTGCAAAACACCAAAGAAGACCGCTTTCAACCCATGCCCATCATTGCCCGTACTCCAGAAGAAATCTTGGCAGCACGAGTAAATAAACCGACGCTTTCGCCTAACCTTTCCATCTTGGAACAAGTAGAACAATCGGGAATGAAGCGATTATTGGTAATTGGTGTCGGTTGCCAAATCCAAGCATTACGAGCTGTAGAAAAACAACTAGGTTTAGAAAAACTGTATGTCTTAGGTACGCCTTGCGTAGATAATGTGACTCGTGCAGGACTGCAAAAATTCTTAGAAACCACCAGCCGATCGCCTGATACAGTTGTACATTACGAGTTCATGCAAGACTTTCGAGTTCACTTCAAACATGAGGATGGCTCAACGGAAACTGTACCTTTCTTTGGTTTGAAGACCAATCAACTCAAAGATGTGTTTGCCCCTTCATGTATGAGTTGTTTTGATTATGTCAATTCTTTGGCAGATTTAGTTGTTGGTTACATGGGCGCACCTTTCGGTTGGCAGTGGATTGTAGTTAGAAATGATACGGGTAACGAAATGCTGGACTTGGTAAAAGACCAGTTAGACATCCAGCCAGTCATGTCCCAAGGTAATCGCAAAGAAGCCGTACAACAAAGTATTCCTGCCTATGATAAAGCTGTGACTCTCCCTATGTGGGCAGCAAAATTGATGGGAGTAGTCATTGAAAGAATTGGCCCGAAAGGTCTAGAATATGCCCGATTTTCGATTGATTCTCACTTTACACGTAATTATTTGTATGTGAAGCGGAATCATCCAGAGAAATTAGAGGCGCATGTGCCGGAGTATGCTAAACGGATTGTCGGACAGTATAAGTTACCAAAGTAAAGTTTTCTGCCAAGACGCGAAGAGTTTCTGCGCGTCTTGGTTCAGTTTAGCGGGTATCTTAAACCCATTTATTCATTCACCAATAATACTAATTCGTAATTCGTATTTTGGAGTAAAACCCGATTAAGAAAAACTCTAGGTTTCAAAGTAGACGCGGTTTATAAATAATATTAGAGGTGCTTTAATAAATGAAATAATACAGCATAATTTACCAATGCGCCGCTTATTCGTTAGCTTTACCTGTACCTTACTAATTTTACTTCCTAGTTCCGGCACTTTTGCTAAAAATCAGACTATTTCCCAGCATTCTAATACTTGTCAACGTACTCAGTCTTCACCGAATTTCTTAGTTGTGGGTGGCGGTGGCGCGCCTTATTTCAATGAAATCGCTTTAGAGAAAAATGTACTGTACTTTCAACGCACGCTGCAATTTCTCGGTTACAACCCACAGAAATTTGCCTCCATTTTCTTTGCCAACGGTAATGATGGACAAGCTTCTGTTCGCTATATAAATCCCCAAGGACAAGAAGAATTTAAAAAACCAGAAATTCCCAATCTCAAAGGTGCTACTACCTTAAGTAACTTACAGAGTTATTTTCAACAGTTAGCGCAACAGCCAAATCCTAAATCATTTTTTTACTTCACAGGACATGGAGGGAGAAATAAACAAGACTTAGATAATAATTCCTTTTACTTGTGGAACGAACAGGAATTGAGCGTCAAGCAGTTTTCTCAAATGCTAGATAAAATGCCTCCCAAGACATCTGTTGTTACCATGATGGCTCAATGTTTTTCTGGTTCCTTTGCTAACTTTATCTACGAAGGGGGCGATGCCAAACGTCCCGTAGCGCTTCAAACTCGTTGTGGTTTCTTTGCTACGATTAAAACTCGACCTTCCGTAGGCTGTACGCCAGAGGTAAATGAAGCAGACTATCGAGATTATAGTTCTAGCTTTTTTGCTGGGTTGAGCGGACGCGATCGCACGGGTAAAGCTGTGAGTTCCGCCGACTACAACAAAGATGGACGCGTAGGCTACGCTGAAGCCCATGCTTTCGCTAAGGTTGATGAAGAATCTATCGATTTGCCAATATCCACTTCCGAAGCTTGGTTGCAGCGTAAATTTTCCCAAACGCAAGAAAAGGCACTTCTGAGTCAACCTATCAGCAAAATTTTACAAACAGCTCGTCCAGAACAGCGCTATGTAGTTAATTCTTTAGTTAAGAGGTTTGAGTTAGACAAGCAAAAGCCATTTTTGCAAAATTTAGAGAATTTGAATAGCCCCAAATTTCAAACCGACGAACAGCAAGCTTATCTCAGGCGCTTGGCAATGGAACTAATTAATATTGCTGGAGAAAAACAAATCCGTACTTCAGGCAATAAAAAAGATATTGCCACACTTGACCGTTTGGTGAAGTGCGAAAGTGGTTCTTGGGGCAAATAGAGGAAGCAGGGGGAGCAGGGGAGGTAGGG
>NZ_JAECZA010000210.1:0-12457 GCF_016056275.1 Dendronalium phyllosphericum CENA369
AAATTTCAAAAACTTGATTCCTATATTTGTCGTAGTCAAGAAAAAAATAGAAATGAGAAACGTCATAGTAATTTCTGGATAGGTTTATATGGTCAAAATTGGATAGTCGCTTGGCATGAGTGTCAAGCATGGGTCGAGGAACTGGTCGGTTTCAGTCGCAATAAGCAAGCATATTATCAGCGAGGTTTAAGGGCTATGAAGCTTATACAGCAAGCTCTTTAACTCGCTTGTCGCCCCTTGAAGTCTTTCCCCTACACCCTCACATTCCTAGTGGTTCACCACGCAAATATTGACAGGTGTAGGCTCTTAAAAGGGGAAAGGGGAAGGGTTTAAAACCTTTACCCCTTAACCTTTTCCCGTCTGTCAAAAAGACTTCGGCAGACTACTAGACGCATTTTCCAGCTAGAACCTGATAGTTGTATTAGATGCAAGAATTGGATAATTTAATTTTTGGAGTTCACCCACTCGCCACTTCTTACAATTCCATGATGACTGATTGGCTCTACCGTTACCCACCTCTATATCCTGGCATTTTGCTCAGGCGTTACAAACGCTTTTTTGCTGAGGTTGAACTTACTTCTGGTGAAGTAGTTACAGCACACTGTCCCAATACAGGGCCAATGACTGGAGTCTCAACCCCTGGTAGTGCGGTGCAGCTTTCTAAAAGCGATAGTCCTAAGCGCAAGTTGGCTTATACGTTGGAACTGATTCAAGTACATGACAACCAACCAACTTGGGTAGGCATTAATACTATCTTGCCGAATCGGATAGTAAAGCTAGCTTTAGCAACACATCTTTTCCCAGAATTGGGCGACTATAGCCAAATCAAAGGCGAGGTGGTTTATGGACTAGATAAAAAAAGTCGAGTGGATTTTTTCTTGACAGGGAGTGACGAACAACGCCCAATTTATTTAGAAGTAAAAAATACAACTTTGGCAGAGGGAACTTTAGCACTATTTCCCGACACGGAGACTACAAGGGGACAAAAACACTTACGGGAACTAATGGCGCTATTACCTCTAACTCGTGCGGTGATGCTTTACTTTATCAATCGGGGAGATTGTACTGAGTTTGCGCCTGGCGATCGCACAGACCCCATATATGGTAGGTTATTGCGGGATGCGATCGCTCTTGGTTTAGAAGTATTACCTTGTCGTTTTGACGTTTCCCCAGAAGGCATTCGTTATTTGGGTTTGGCAAAGCTGAAAATTTGAATTGGGAATTTTGCATTGATTATTTTGGTAATGGGAGTCTCAGGTTCTGGTAAAACAACTATCGGCAAACTGCTGGCAGACTCGTTAAACTGGGAATTTCAGGACGCTGATTCATTCCACTCGCCAGAGAATATTGAGAAAATGCGTCACGGTATCCCCTTGAACGATTTAGATAGAATGCCGTGGTTGCTAGCTTTACAACAAGGGATACAAAATTGGCTGCAAGAAAATAAAAATGTCGTGCTGGCGTGTTCGGCACTAAAAGCTAGCTATCGTGAGTATCTGGCGGTCGATAGCGAACGCATCAAGTTAGTTTACCTCAAAGGGTCTTTTGAGTTGATTCAACAGCGACTGCAAGAACGCCACAATCATTTTATGACCGAAAAACTCCTTAACAGTCAATTTGATGCCCTTGAAGAGCCACGCGATGCTATATGTATTGATATTTCTCCACCACCAGAGGCGATCGTGCAAAATCTTAGAAAGGCTCTACAGATTTAGGCAAGGTAAAAGGGACTGGGGATTGGGGACTGGTGACTGGGTGAAAAGTCTTTTTGTGTCTAGGTTTGATTGTCTGTTGATGTCCTAACACTACTGGCGACGGCTATAAATCATGGCAGATTTGTTTCCCATCATTGAAGTTCCGTTAGATGCCCCTGAAGCTGATGAAGATTTGGGAACAAAAGAAAAGTTTTGGTTCGGCAATCAAAATTATCTATAGGACTTATATTTGATTTTTGAAATACACGTAGTAGCGTGTGTTAGCCTTTGGTATAACGCACCACCAAATGTTTCGGTGCGTTACGCTACGCGTATACTTAGATTTTTTCATCAATAAAATCGGATTTCTGTATCATCTGGTTTACAGCTAATTACAGTTCATTCAGAGGAGACACAAAATGCTCGAAACAAGTTATGAATTTGACCAAGCTATTCTACCCGCAGGATTTTCATTAAAAGCTAATGTTTTGTTACGTTTTCGTGCTGACATACCTGAATCTCCCCGACGTAACCTTAACCTTTCTCTTGTAATTGACCGTTCGGGTTCTATGGCCGGTGCTGCCTTGCATCATGCGCTCAAAGCTGCTGAATCTGTAGTGGATCGACTTGAGCCAAACGACATTCTCTCAGTGGTTGTTTACGACGATGAAGTGGATACTGTTGTACCATCTCAACCTGTAACCGACAAGTCTGCGTTGAAAAATTCTATAAAGAAGGTTAGGGCAGGAGGTATTACCAACTTGTCTGGAGGATGGCTCAAAGGTTGCGAATATGTGAAAAAGCAACTCGATCCCCAAAAAATCAACCGCGTTCTTCTGTTGACTGATGGTCACGCCAATATGGGTATTCAAGATCCCAAAGTACTCACAGCAACAGCAGGGCAAAAAGCTGAGGAAGGCGTTATCACAACTACGTTAGGTTTTGCTCAGGGTTTCAATGAGGATCTCCTGATTGGGATGGCAAGGGCTGCTAGTGGCAACTTCTACTTCATTCAGAGCATTGATGAAGCAACTGAAGTGTTTAGTATTGAGCTAGATAGTCTCAGAGCAGTGGTAGGTCAAAACCTCAAAGTAACGCTTGAGTTAGCTGCTGGTGTCAGTCTCGTTGATACTTTAAGTCTTGCTAAAGTTAACCAGAATAATGCCGGTCAACCTGTTATTTCTTTAGGAGAGCTTTACGAGGGTGAAGATAAACTTCTGGGGTTAAGTCTAGATATTTCTTCGGCTCAAGTTGGTGAATTACCTGTGATGAAGCTGCATTATAGTGCTGATGTAGTGCAAGATGACATCATTCAAAGCGTATCAGGTACAACAGATGTCGTCGCTAAAGTTGGTACAGTTGAAGAATCCGCTCTTGCTTCTTCAAGCCATATCATCCTTGACTTGAGTCGTCTGACTATTGCTAAGGCCAAAGAGACTGCCCTTGATTTAGCAGAACATGGTAAGCATCAAGAAGCCGAACAAATCCTGCGGACGCTGGTGCAAGATTTACGAGATAAAGGCTTAAACGAGAATTTTGAAATTGCTGAGGAAATAGACCAACTAGAATATTTCGCAGGTCGAATTGCCCAAAAAGCTCTAGGCAATGCAGGACGTAAAGAACTGCTGGATCAAACTTATCAAACGATGACTCGCAATCGCAGCGATTTGGTGGGTCGTGGTGTCGCTGCGGGCGATGAAGTATACGCAATGCCGATTGTCAGTGAAGTCGGTTCGGGTGTTGAATTATACTGCGCCCGTGAGGGAGGTAAGCTGCGGATCAAAGTCATATCCGATGGCTACGATGCAACTAAAAACGTTCAGTTTCCCCGCTCCATTCGTGCTGAGGGAGCGCGCTATGTCGTTGAAGGGCTGGAACTTTCAAATGATGGCACTTTCTATCGAGTACGTGGCAAAATTACCCGTTTTGCTAAACCAGGTGAAGCAGATATCTTTGTTGCTTCCAGACAATCAAAGGTAACTAGCAGTGGCAAAGCTTCCAAAGGCCCTGCCAGTGCTGCCGACCTCCCCACTACTGATGCTGTAAATAATGGCATTCTAGTTCAGTGTGTCAAAGATGGCAGTAAGCTGCGCGCTAGGGTAGTTTCTGACGGATACGAACCTGATTGGAATATGCGTTTTCCCCGTTCAGTTCGTGAGGAAGGAATGCTTTACGTTGTTGATGAAATCAAGACAGCGCCTGATGGAAAGTCTTATATTGCCTGTGGTGAAATTAAGCGATTTGTGCAACTCAACATCACTAATTGAGTTGAAACGGTTTTCTAATATCATGTCCGTTTAAAGACTTATCATTTAAACTGACGCGGGGACACGGAGACACAGGGACGCGGAGATATTTTAATCACAAGTGATTAGGCGGACATGATATAACTCAAAATTAATTAATAGTTAGATTATGCTTCAATCAGGGGGTTATAATCATCCGGGTTGGTAAAACCAGCGATCCAGGCAGCTGCTTGATGGCAACTCTGCATATAGGGAGGAACGCGCAGTATATGAGTGTGTTTTGTAGATGGACAAATTACCTTTAAGACCATAAGGGCTTCATCATCCTCGAAAGGAATGTAGACAAGTTGGCGTTCTCCTCCCGCATCTCGATCGCGATCGCGTATCAACCCTCCCACTTGCTGTAAAAATGTCTCGTATCCGAGACGCTCGATCGCCACGCGGCGCAATTCAACATTCTCTATATTGAGAATATCTTGCCCTGTTAGAGACTGGGCTTCAAAGGCTATGGCATCGCTCACCCGCACGCCTCGCCAGCGCAAAACAAAACCATGCCCCGCTCCTAAACCAGTAATTCCACTTCCGGCTAACTCAATCCAATGGGTGACATGTAGACCTTTGGGAAGGTTAGTTAAGTTCGGGCAATCGCTGATATCGATACTTTCACAGGTGAGATTTTCAGGTAAATTATAAAGCTCCGACGCACCGCTTAAATCCAAATGACCTAAAATACGCATCCCATCCCAGGCACGATGCTCAAGGATGAGTTTTCGGGCGCGTTCGGCGGATACAGGCTCATTTTCATTGGGACGCTGCTTCAGTGGTTTCTTCGGTATACGCCCTTTCGACATCATGTTGAGCATTAATCTTCTACCTCCACGTAAGCATCAGGACGGTATTCGCGTTGTCTCCAGATGCGGTAAAGTCCTTGAGGTAATTCAATTGTTTGATGTTCTTCATGAATTAAGGTCGCACTTGCTTGCTTGACTTCAAGAAAAAGCTCGCTACCATGCACCCACAATTGAACCGCATCGGATTGCTGAATGCGATGGCTGTGTCCTGTAACTTCACCATGAGCCAGAGTAGTACCTACACGCTTTTGAGCGCGAGGGGGGATATTGGGAATACTTGCGATCAAAACGTCGCCATGTCTGTAAAGAAGACTAGCTTGGTTAACTTGGGAGTTTTTGCTGTGATTCAGCATATTTATATATGTAAAAAGTGGAAAACTTGTATTTCTGCTTTGATAATCATTATATTATAGTACGCTTTTACTATAAAGTAGTTAGTATACAAGTTAGATGATGATGTGCGGCAAATCACTGAGGATATGTCAGCGACTTGAGCCAACTTGAAAATTCCCGTAACATTGGTGAGACTGGCACGGTAAATGACAATTGGTCAGCAGACTTAGTAATTAACGGCGATCGCTTTTGATGTTAACAATAGTATCGATTGTGGCGATCGCCACTTAACTTCAGTAAGATAGTGCCAAATTTTATTGCCAAAATTTTTACCATTTGTCTGCCGGAATTTTGTAGAAGCTTTGACGCTAGCATTCTATTATTGCAGGACTGAAATGTATAATAAACAACACAAAACAGGTAAAACTTCTTCAAATTACTCGGATACACCAGCATCAAATCAATTCGCACCGCGTCGCTTTGTCGTCCAGCCCCAAGCAGAAGATGAGAGGCTGCAACCAGACCAAACACCCGATTTACAGACTAAATCAGCAACAACAGAAACATCTGACGACTTAGCTAATATTTCAATTTTTCCCCCTGGCTATGAGCCACCACCGCCGCCACGACTTCAGATGAAGCTCACCATCGGTCAGCCAGGAGATAAATACGAGCAAGAGGCAGACAAAGTAGCAGCAGATGTAGTGCAGCAGATTAATGCACCCCAAAGTGTATCCGTGCAACCCCAAAAACAGCCAGAAGAAGAGGAACTAAGAAAAAAACCGATAGTACAACGCCTATCTGATGAGGGTGAAATGGGCGCGACACCAGATTTAGAAGCGTCTATTCAACGGACACGGGGTAGCGGACAGCCTTTAGCAGAGACTATCCGAGAACCTATGGAGCAGGCATTTGGCGCAAATTTCAGCGGAGTGAAGATTCACACAGGTGCTGATTCAGATCGGATGAATAAATCGATTCAGGCTAAGGCATTTACTACAGGACAAGATGTATTCTTTCGCGAGGGGGCTTATGACCCAGGAAGTCGGGGCGGTCAAGAGTTGATTGCCCATGAGTTAACCCATGTGGTGCAGCAAACTGGCTCAGGTAAAGTCCAAAAATCACAAGAGCGTCAATTAGTTAACAGAGAAATAGTATCTATTGGAAGGGCAGAAAAACAAATTCAAAGAATTACAGATGAGGAAGAAGTTGAGTTTCAAAATAAGTATGGCAAGATGAAGTGGAATCTTGTCAAAAACGCTCTTACTAGGATTGCAAAAATTAAAGAAAATAAAGACTATGATGCATATAAAGAAGCTACTAACAAAGACGAATTCGGCAAAGCATGTGAAATAGCTTTCAAAGCAGAAAGTGTTTTGAATAACAATGCTAAAGCTGACATGGCTAACGATATAGTCGTTCCTCAAAGTTATTATCATGTCACAAAAAGCTTCAATACAATCAGTGGATTGGTAACAACAGGAGCCGCAACTTGTACTGGCTTGGCAATGTCTGCTAGTAACGAGGAAGGCGAAACCATATATGCCCTCACACACATAGACGGAGAAAATGACATTCCTGCTGTGATTGATGGCATGATTGGGGATATGGATAGCCAGATTGACGGTATAGTAGGGTCAATTAATGCTTATATCGCTTCTGGGGGAGTCGGATCGCAAGGGAATTTAGAACATACTCCCAAAGAGGTTGTTAAGTATCTCCAACAAAAAAATGTCGCTCTGAAGTTTGCCAGCCAACTACAGCAGATAAGAATAGGAGGTAAGTCCCAGAAAGACGATCTTGTCAGAACTAACGAGAATGTCGATCAACTGCATAGGAAATCTGGAAACAAAGATGTAAATGGACTTATCCAGCAAGTTACTGCTTTGCCACAGATGAAGGGTGGTCACGACTGGGAGACGCTAGAACAAGAAGATGGGTACGAAAGTGGCAAACACGATCCGATGGAACCTACAATTCAGCAAGTCCTCGAACGAGCATTATCTTTGCAACAAAATACACCAATAGACGACCAGGAAGGGCAACAAAAACTGAAAAATCTCAAGTCAGAAATAAATAAGCAAAAAGGTTGGTTTGAGAAATATCTTTTTGGCAAAAAACTTTTGACATGGGCTACTGAAGAAAATTAGTCAAAATTGATATGAATTTATTTTCCGAAACTGTGTAGGGATAGCGATCGCTTATTAAATTAAATTGGGTGTTAAAAAGGAGCGATCGCACATCAAATCACCTTGCTAAACTAAAGACATATCCTGCACCATTCAGGAGCTATGAGCGTTACAAGTAGCCAACTCACTCTAGAAGAGTTTTTGAAGCTCCCAGAAACAAAACCAGCCAGCGAATATATTAACGGTGAAATTATTCAAAAGCCAATGCCGAAAGGGAGACACAGCCGCTTGCAAGGTAAACTTTGTGCTGCTGTCAATCAAGTCGCAGAAGAACAGAAAATTGCTTATGCTTTTCCGGAATTGAGGTGTAGTTTTGGCAATCGCTCAATTGTCCCTGATGTGGCTGTATTTCAATGGGGGCACATACCATTTACTATTAACGGTGAAGTTCCCGATAACTTTAAACTCCCACCAGATTGGACAATTGAAATCCTTTCTCCAGAACAAAAACCTAACAAAGTAATTGGCAACATTCTCCACTGTTTGAAGTATGGTAGCCGTTTGGGATGGTTTCTCGATCCTGATGATTTAAGTATTTTGGTATTTTTACCAGAACAACAACCAGTGTTATTACAAGGTGAAGATTCCTTGCCTGTTTTAGAAGAAATTGAAATTAAACTAACTGTGAATCAAGTTTTTGGCTGGTTAAAGATGGCTGGTTAATTTCACCTTTTAGCGGAAAGTCTAATGCCTTTTGCTGAAATATCAGTATACTATGCGGCAATCAAAGCGATCGCTAAAGGTTTCAGTCGTGGTCAAGGAAACTGGCAAACAAATAATTCAAGAAGCTTGGCAACGAGAAGCTATCACTCAACAGGCTCAACAGCAAGTCCGCTCCCGTGTCGGTTTACCATCAAAATTCCGCTGGTTAGAGAGATTTAGCTGGGTTATTCCCATCATTCAAGAAAGAACTGCTCCCATCACTGAAAGCATCAAAGCCAAGCTTCCGAAGAGATTTTTCCAAAAAGCACAAAACCCACAAGTTGTAGAACCGGAACTCATTCCTACTGCAATAACTCAACCAGCAGTTCCCTTGGGAGTTGATTCTATTTACAGAAAGTATCGCTGTGGGAATGGAAATACTTTGAGCTGTGAATGGACGCAAAAAACATTAGAGCAAGATCCAACAGCGAAGAAATGTCTACAATGTGGTTTTCCAACTAATTTGCCGCGAAAAACAGAGTTTCGCGGGTATCGCGGGCGATATCGTGTAGACAGTTTTCTCGGACACCGAGGTATGGGGCGTTTGTACCTGGGAATTCAAGTTACAGACGGACAGCCAGTAGCGATTAAAGAATATCTGCTGCCTAATGTTTGTTTTAATTGGGAAGAAATCAGAGACAGAAAACAACTTTTTGAACGGGTTGCGGGATTGAGCCTAGCAGATGGCAGAATTCAAGATATGCGTTTAAATTCGCCCTGGGATGCGATCGCCGATCCGGTGGCAGAACGCTGCTATCTTGTTACTAATGGTAATCAAGATACGTATCCTACACTCAGCGCTTACCTCGCCAGCAATGGCGCAATGACAGAGGGCGAAGTCCGTCATATCCTCAGCCAAGTGCTGCAAACTCTACAATTTCTTCACAGTCAAAAATTTAGCCTTCCTTCCGGTCAAGTTCAACAAGGAATAGCACACGGCAATATCAGCCTTGATAGTCTGCTGATTATGGCAGATACTAAAGCATTTTTCATCCATGTCAGCGATTTAGCACTTTGGGAACGTTTGTTTGATTTGCCAACTACTAAAATAGTAATTCCCACGTTTGCCCAAGACTTGGTAAGTTTGGGATATGTCGCTTTTTATCTATTAACAGGAAGTACTGGAGACTCAGTTAGCCATCAGTTCGACCCAAAAATAGAGCAGCATTGGACACCGATAACAATAGGATTCAAGGCTTTTATATTAAGACTTTTAGAGCTAGATAAACCTTTTGCTAGTGCTGAAGAGGCGCGACAAGTACTGTTGCAACTACCTCCACCGCCGCCTAGTGAAGTATTAGTAATTACGGGTCAGCCTGAAGATGACAAAACTAAATTGCGTCGTCCTCCTTTGCTAATGTTCGGAATTCTTGGCTTAGTATTGCTGGGGTCATTAATATTATTTCTAGTCCAGAAGTTGCAAAACCGGGAAATTTCATCTGAGAATATCATAGTTTGCTGTTTAAAAGATGTGCCTGTTGTTCCGCCTGGAAGATATACTTATAGCGGAGAAAAGAATGGAACTTGGAGTTATATACTGCGGCAAAGCAATTTAATATTACAAAATCAAAAGCTAGAACAAAAACTCAAAGAAAGTCAGCCAAAGTTAGAGTTAACTTACAAGCCAGAAGATTCACTTATAACAGCAATAGATAAAGTTAGATCGGGACAAGTTGACTTTGCTATAACGAATCTAGTGAATCAATTAACGCCTGAGTTAAGAAAGCAAGAATTTGCTTATGATGGTTTAGTTGTATTTGTAGCTTTTAGCTATTCCAAACGCGATAATAGTCTGCCAACAAAATTAAATGGTCAAATTAGTTTAACACAATTACGAGATTTATACACAGGAAAAATTAGCAATTGGAACCAATTAAAAGGCGCTAATTTGCCCGATTTACCTGTGAAACTTTACGTACCGTACGAACAAGAAGCACTACAATTTTTTGAGAAAGAGGTACTCAAAGAAGAAAGTGCGATCGCTAATTTTGAAAATTTACAAAAACAACAAAGAAATACATTTAGTACGGATTTAATAGAAATTACTCGACTTCCCACATTAGAAATGTTAAGGCGAGTCCTGCAAGATTTCGAGGAAGACGATATCGGTAGTATTGGTTTTGCTCCACTCAGCCAAGTTTTTGGACAGTGTTCCGCTTATCCTTTAGCCGTGGTAGATGGTAACAAATCTGCGGTACAAACTTTAGTGCAAGATAATGGCAAGTCAATAGATCCAAATACAGATTTATGCGATGACAAAGGAAGCTATAAGCCTAACATCCAAGTGTTTAAATCAGGAACCTACCCCCTAAGTTATCCAATAGTTGTAGTTTATCCAGGGGACAATAGTCGCCCCCCTATTGGACAGAAATTTGCTGAAATGCTAAGAACAGAAGAAGTACAGCAATTACTAGAAAAAGCTGGATTAGTTCCAATAGAAAAAATCAGGAATAGGTAAATTTCTTTATTAATTAAAAGATAGAAATAGTTACCGTATATAAATTATTAGTAATATTTTAATTTCGGATAGTGATACTAGACTTTTGGCTAATAGTCAGAATATAGAGTATTATAATAAAATCAAAATTATTTATAAGTTTTTAATATGACTAATTTTAGTAACAACAAAAATAGCCGAGAAATAGTTTCAAAGTTAGCAGCTAAAGTTATGGGCGATCGCAAACTACTATTAATACTTAGCGATCGAGTTTATGAGTTAATGCATGAAGATTTACGTCACCAGCAAGAACGTAGCACAAATTATGGTAGGAGATTAGATAAATAATGGGCAACTCTAGCCATGAATTAAACTACGTTACAGCCAATCGGTTTTATGTAGAAATCGAGAATAATATAAGTGCTTGTTTCACTGAGTGTCAAGGTTTAGGTGTCACTATAAAAACTGAAAAATTTTCTGAAGGTGGTGTAAACGCTCAACAAAGAGTACTTTTAAATCAAGCAGAATTTTCAGACGTAACATTAAAGCGCGGTATTACCAATGATTTAACATTTTGGAATTGGATTAATAAAGTTTTGAGTAGCGCCAAAGAACGCCGCAACGTTAATATTTTAGTTTTTAATCAAGCAGGGGAAACTATGCAGTGTTGGACGCTAATTGGTGCTGTTCCTATTTCGTGGAAAGCGCCAAGCTTAAGCGCAGATTCCAGCACAGTTGCTATTGAAGAACTGACTTTAACTTATGAAGGATTAAAAGTTGATAAAACAAGGTCAGGTGGTGCATCGATTCTTTCAGGACGCGATAGTTTGGGATATTTTCCTAGCAATTAATAATGAAGGGTGGAAAATATGCAAATAGGTTCTGATAATAATCTTCCAGAAGAAACAACACCTTTAGACCTAGGTATTAAAAAACCATTGCTTGTTCGCCAACCTTTGGGACAGAGATTTATTAGTCCCAAATTTTTGTCACCATTGGGAGCTAAACCATTATCAAATTTTGATGCTTCAGTTTTTTTAGCACCCGAATCATTTGATTACACTATATTAGAAAATTCATTTGCAGATTCACCTTTTTTTTCTGAATACCAATCGCAGCAGTTAGGTAAACCCAATACATCCGCAGCATCAACACCAAATATTATGCAGTTAGAAACTGCTACATCTAGTAATATTCAACCGCGACTAGAAAGACATACTTCTATCTCTCCAGAACGAACATTTCTAGAAACTACTGTACCCAGCGAAACAATACAATTAAATCAACCTCTCACTGCTGCAAATGGTGACTTATTGACAGGAATAGAGACTTTAACAAGTATACGCGATCGCTCGACTTATAATATTTCATCTCCTACCCTTGACATTGCATCTACGCCACCAATTAACTTACTGCAATCATCACCAGAAACAAAAGTTATTCAAACCCAAAATACAGAACTTAAATCTACAGACACACCAAAAAATCATGAATCAACTGTATCTGCGAACCCAAATATCACCTCGGAAACTGTACCAATAACTGACCGTCCACAATCAACAAGTATCCAATCGAAGTTTCAAAGCGAGAACTCTATCTCAACAGTAGAGACATTATCACAAATTAATAATGTACCAATTTCATCGCAAAATATAGCGATTGTCCCTACAAATATACCGATAAATACTTATGAAGAATCAACGGCGATCCAAGCTAAAATTGAGAGCGTTGATTCTGTCTCGAATTTTGAAACATTATCAGAAATTAATAACATACAAACTTCATCTCTAAATAACGTAGCTCAAAATCATACAGCGATCGCTCCGACAACTACATCAGCAAATACTCATTCCGAACCAACAGTGATTCAGCCTCAATTTGAAAGCACTGATTCTGTCTTTGGTTTAGAAATAGTACCAGAAGTTAATAATCTATCATCTTCAGAGCAAAATACAGCGATCGCTCCGACAACTACATCAGCAAATACTCATTCCGAACCAACAGT
>NZ_JAECZA010000210.1:12557-20639 GCF_016056275.1 Dendronalium phyllosphericum CENA369
AATAATCTATCATCTTCAGAGCAAAATACAGCGATCGCTCCGACAACTACATCAGTAAATACTCACTCCGAATCAACAGTTATCCAGCCTCAAGTTGAAAGCACTAATTCTGTTTCAGATTTAGAAATAGTACCAAATAGTGAGAATTTACAAACTTCATCTCCAAATCATACAGCGAACGCTCCTACCAATACATCAGGAAATACTCATTCAGAACAAATAGTTATTCAGCCGCAACTTGAAAGTACTGATTCTGTCTTTGATTTAGAAATAGTATCAAATATTGATAGTTTCCCAACTTCATCTCCAAATCATACAGCGCTAACTTCTACAACTACATCAGCAAATACTAACTCAGAACCAACAATTATTCAACCTCAAATTGAAAACACTGATTCTGTCTCCAATTTAGAAACAGTACCAGAACTTAATAATTTCTCATCTTCATCTCAAAATACAGCGAACGCTCCTACCAATACATCAGGAAATACTCATTCAGAACAAATAGTTATTCAGCCGCAACTTGAAAGTACTGATTCTGTCTTTGATTTAGAAATAGTATCAAATATTGATAGTTTCCCAACTTCATCTCCAAATCATACAGCGCTAACTTCTACAACTACATCAGCAAATACTAACTCAGAACCAACAATTATTCAACCTCAAATTGAAAACACTGATTCTGTCTCCAATTTAGAAACAGTACCAGAACTTAATAATCTCTCATCTTCAGAGCAAAATACCGCGATCGCTTCTACGAATATATCAGCAAATACTCATTCCGAACCAACAGTTATTCAGCCTCAAATTGAAAGTACTAATTCTGTCTTTGGTTTAGAAGCAGTACTAAACATTGATAGTTTACAAACTTCATCTCCACATCATACAGCGATTGCTCCGACAATTACATCAGTAAATACTCACTCCGAACCAACAGTTATTCAACCTCAAATTGAAAGTACTAATTCTGTCTTTGATTTAAAAATAGTACCAGAACTTAATAATTTATCATCTTCAGAGCAAAATACCGCGATCGCTCCTACCAATACATCAGCAAATACTCACTCAGAACTAACAATTATTCAACCTCAAGTTGAAAACACTGATTATGTCTCAAATTTAGAAACAGTAGCAGAAGTTAATAATCTATCATCTTCAGAGCAAAATACAGCGAACGCTCCGACAACCACATCAGCAAATACTTATTCCGAACCAACAGTTATTCAACCTCAAATTGAAAGCACTGATTCTGTCTCGAATTTAGAAATAGTACCAAATAGTGAGAGTTTACAAACTTCATCTCCAAATCATACAACGCTCACTTCTACAACTAAATCAGCAAATACTCCCTCAGAAGCAATAGTTATTCAATCTCAAGTTGAAAGCGATAATTCTGCTTCTAGTGTAGAAACACTACTAGAAAATAACAACGTACAAACTTTATCTCCAAATAATATAACGCTCACTTCTACAACTAAATCAGCAAATACTCATTCCGAACCAACAGTTATCCAGCCTCAAGTTGAAAGTACTGATTCTGTCTTAAATTTAGAAACAGTACCAAATATTCATAATTTAGCATCTTCAGAGCAAAATGCGGCGATCGCTCCGACAACCACATCAGCAAATACTCACTCAGAAACAACAGTTATCCAGCCTCAAATTGAAAGCACTAACTCTGTTTCAGATTTAGAAATGATACCAAATAGTGAGAGTTTACAAACTTCATCTCTAAATCATACAGCGATCTCTCCAACAACCACATCAGCAAATACTCATTCCGAACCAACAATTATTCAACCGCAAATTGAAAGTAATAATTCTGTCTCGACTTTAGAAATAGTACCAAATAGTGAGAGTTTACAAACTTCTTCTCCAAATCATATAGCGATCGCTTCTACCAATACATCAACAAATACTCGCTCAGAACTAACAGTTATTCAACCGCAACTTGAAAGTACTGATTCTGTCTCAATTGTAGAAAAAGTGGCAGATATGAATAACCTATCATCCTTAGAGCCAAATCCAGCGCTCATACATACAAATATATCTACAATTATTCACCCAGAATCAACGGCTATCCAACCTCAACTTAAAAGCGATGATTCTGTCTCTATTGCAGAAAAATTGCCAGATATTAATAGTAGTGTAGCAACTTCATCTGCGAATACAACGTTTGTCTCCAAAAATACGCCAGTCTCATCAAAAGTAGAAACTCCTCTCATTAAACTCAAAAAAGAAACACCAAATCCTAATCATATTTCAGAAATTCCTCAATTACCTATAGCTTTGAAAAAAATATCAATTTTCAGCCCTTTGTCTCAAACGTCTAGTTTGCTTGCATCTAATGTTGCAGATGAAACGGCCTCGCTAGATGCATCTACCCCTATTTCTTTATCTCCTTCTTTGCCTCATCATATCCAGAAATCACCTATGAAAGAGATACCAAATTCATGGTCTAGTCTTGCTGAATTACTGGGTGAAAGTACAACAGTTGATAATAGCCAGAAGACAATAGTACAACCCTTTGCAGACGAGAGGCATGAATTTACATCTATTGCATCCACTCAGTCAGAGTATAGTCAATCAGAACCAAAAACTCATTACTCACAAACTAGAAATTCTAGGCAAGTTATTCAGGCATACACTGACCCTTCTAGTTCATCACTACAGAATATAGAAGAAACTGATAATGAAGTAACTATTACTAATGAATCATTAGAAGATGAATGTGAAAATTTAGAAGTTTTAGCAAGAGAAATTTACAAAATGCTTCAATATCGTTTGGAGATAGAACGAGAACGGCGAGGTAAAAATTATTCAGGTCGCCTACCTTGGTAAAAGTCAACTGAAAAAAAATATTTCAATTTTTAGAAAACAGCTATGACAACTAATTTAGTTAAAGCCAAACTTATTGCCTTAGAAGGAGCCGCACCAGATATTGAATTTATGTTTAATCCGACTCAGTTAGACTTCTCACTGCAATTTACTGTGAATAAGGAAGGAGCAGCCCGCACTGATAAAGGATTACCCAAAGTCAGCTTTGCTTATCCAGAACCTTGCAGTCTAACAATTAGCAACATCATACTTGATACCTATGAAACTGGGAGTAGTGTTCTCACACATCTGAAAAAATTTCAAAAAGCTGTTAGCTTTGCCGAAGCTGGCTCAGGTGCAAAGAAACGTCCACCAGTTTATATATTTACTTGGGGCGCTCAACAGTATTTACGTTGTTTTGTCAAAACCCTCAATTACAGCCTGACTATGTTTCTGCCTGATGGGACACCTGTACGAGCGAAAGTCAGCTTGACTCTAGAAGAAGTAGATGAATCTTTTTCTCAACCCGGTATGGGTACTCCTAGCAGTGTAGACCGAACAGGCGGTGGTCGAGCCTCTAAATAGATTTATATTGAGTTTTAATCGGAAGATGAGAGGAATGAAGGAGAATTTACTTTCCCTGCTGTCTGGGATTGGGTATTTTTTCTTTAGAAGTTCCTTTGATTTTTCAATTTCTTGGTTCAGTCTTTTTTACGTCCAAAAAACTGGCGATCGCTTGCACTAACTGGTTGGCATCTACTGGCTTGGCGATATGGCATTGAAACCCTGCGGCGAGGGCTTGTTGCTGATTCATTTCCCCAGCGTAAGCAGTGAGAGCGATCGCTAAAATTTGGCTACCTTGTTCTGGTGGCATGGCGCGAATTTGTCGCATTAGCATGTAGCCATCGATCTCAGGCATCCCAATGTCACTTACTAGCACATCGGGTTTAATTTGTACAATCGCTTCGAGTGCTTCCATTGCCGAAACCGCTTTAATAACGCTCCCGCCAGCCTGCTCTAAGATGAAAGCGATTAAATCTCTTGTGTCGGCATCATCATCGACTACCAGCACTCGGATACCAGCAAGGGGTGAGGTATCAAATGTGGGAAGTGAAGAATTATCTTCATCTTTGATGGTTTTGTCCGGCTTTAACAGCGGCAACTTGACAGTGAAAGTGGCTCCTTGCCCTTCTCCTGGACTGTCGGCTCGAACAGTACCATTATGCAGTTCGACTAAGTGACGGACAATTGCCAGTCCTAAACCTAATCCTCCAAATTTACGGGTGGTTGCACCATCTTCCTGACGGAAATACTCAAACACGTGCGGCAAAAAGTTAGGATGAATGCCTTTACCTGTATCGCTAACTTGAATTTGAGCATAGTTGTCAGTTGCTCTTGACGGCTGACTATTAACTACTGACAATCGTACCTGAACTCGCCCGCCTGCTGGAGTAAATTTCACGGCGTTACTGAGCAAATTCCAAATTACTTGCTGTAGGCGAGCGCAATCTCCCAAAACTTGCCCAATATTTGGTTCGATAACTGTCTGAATCTCAATTGACTTGGTTTGAGCTGCCAACTGCACAGTTTCTTTAGCGGCGGCAATTGTTGATGCTAAATTCACAGGAATCATATTGAGGCTGAGTTTACCGCGCAGAATGCGAGAGACATCAAGCAAGTCCTCAATCAGTTGCACCTGTAATTTGGCATTGCGTTCAATGGTTTTTAGGGCATAAGTTGTTTTTTGTGCATCTAACCTGCCATTAAGCAGCAAACTCGTCCAGCCTAAAATCGGATTCAGGGGCGATCGCAACTCGTGGGACAACACTGCTAAAAATTCATCTTTGATGCGGTTGGCGGTTTCGGCTTCGGCACGGGCAAGTTGCTCTTGTTCTAGCAACCGCTGGCGCTGTTGCTCTAATTGTTTTTGATTTTCGATATCTGTTGCTGTACCAAACCATTTAATGAGCTGACCTTGAGCATTTTTCAGCGCTACAGCTTGGTGCAAATGCCAGCGATACGCCCCATCTGCTCGTCGCATCCGCCCTTCAGCTCGATAGTTTGTACCCGCTTGTTGCGCGGCTACCCAATTCTGGCTGAGAGTAGGTAAATCGTCAGGATGGACAATCGCTTGCCAGCCTGCTGTTTGAGCTTGGGCAAGGGTTAATCCGGTGTATTCTAACCAGCGTTGATTGACATCGGTAAGCATTCCCTCAGCATTGGCAGTCCACACCAGTTGCGGGATCGATTCTGCTAAATACCGATAGCGTTCTTCACTTTGTCGCAAGGTGGCTTCAGCAGCTTTTTGGGCGGTAACATCTTGAAAAATCAGCACGATCGCATTGATGTTGCTAGATTCATCGTAGAGCGGAGCTGCCGAAATACTAACGAATACCCTTGAACCATCACGCTTACGGCGATAGGTTTCTACGCCAGCAAAAATTTCTCCCTTGGCCACAGCTGCTCTTACCTGACGGCATTCTTCTTGTTTTTCTTCTGGAATAATCGGAATTACTTGACCCAAAACCTCAGCTTCACTCCAACCAAATAATCGCTCTGCTGCTGGATTCCACAGCTGTACTATCATGTTGAATTTAATGACAATAATTGGCAATGGCGAAGCTGCAATCAGCGTGCTTAAGGTTTGTATGGTTTGCTGGAGTTCTTGTTGCGCTTGTTTGCGGGCGGTAATATCGAATGCAATGCCAATTAATCCGATAATATTGCCTTGACTATCTCGATAAGGTGATTTTGTCGAAAGATAAGTACGCCTGCCTGAAGCTACCTCCAAGATTTCTTCAAATACCTGTAATTGTCCGGTTTGCATAATCAGGCGATCGTTCTCTACAATCTGTTCGGCTTCAGCTCGATTGATGTGAAACTCAATATCAGTTTTGCCAAGGATTTCTGTTTCTGGTTTACCGATGGACTGAATCGTTGCTGGATTCGCCATCAATATTCGCCCTTCTCGGTCTTTGACATAAATCAGAGTCGGTGAAGTTTGCTCGATCGCATTGAGAATCGTCGTACTTGTTTGCAGAGCAGCTTCGATATGTTTGCGTTCGGTGATATCTTCGGCAATGCCAGCGATGCGGCGAGTTTGTCCCGGTTCATTCTGAAGGATGTAACCGCGATCGCGTACCCACCGTACCGCACCATCCGGACGCACAACTCGATATTCAATACTCAAATTTCCATTTTCTATGCATTGATTGGCAGCACTTCGCACCAATTCTCGATCGTCTGGATGAATGCTTTCAATCCATTGTCCGAAGTTGCGGTACAAACTTTCACAAGAGCTTCCCCAAATATTCTCGTAAGCAGGACTGACATAGAGAACTTGCTGGCGGTCGAAATCCGTAATCCAGAAGACATCTTGAATGGTTTGTGCCATCTGACGGAATCTTTTTTCACTCTCTTGCAATGCTGCTTCGGCTCGTTTGCGATCTGTAATATCGCGTTGAGTACCCCAAGCTCGTAACAACATTCCGTCTTCAATAATACCGACTAGATTATTCAAAAATACTTTCGGATTGCCCTGTCGATCCAGTTCGTAGGATTCTGCATCAACCAGTCGATAACCAGACCGAATAAAAGCACGCAAATACTCTAGGTTACGCGGGTCTGATTGTACTAGTAAATCTGTAACCCTTGCTCCAATCAAGTCGCCAGCAGAAGACGCGCCGTACATTTGCGCCATCACTTGGTTGCATTCTGATAAGTAGCAATGTTGATAAAAGTGTTGGATTTGCTGCTCTTGGGGTAAATCAATCGGTAGTGGTAATTCGGTTTCAAAGCACCAGATAGCTTCCGAACTTTGGTCAACAAAGGCTCGGTAGCGTTCTTCACTGCGCTGTCGCGCTGCTTCGGTGAGTTTGCGTTCGCTGATTTCTGTTACTAGAATCGTGACTCCATTTTCAGTGGGGTAAATGCGGTTCTCAAACCAGCGATTCCATAGCGGATAGAAATATTCAAATTGTACGGGTCTTTGTTCGCTGACAGCCCGATGGGCTTGGATGTAAAATTCACTACCAACGAGATCGGGAAACAATTCCCAGATACTTTTGCCTAGGAGGTCTTCTCTGGGTTTTTTGACTATTTCCACTACGCGATCGTTGATATGGGTGTAGCGCCACTGGCAATCTAAGATTAAAAACTGCTCTTTTGGTTCGTCAACCGTCTGAATCTGTTTAGTTTCAAGATTGAAAAAAATGTTTTTGCTGCGAGCTAATTCTACTACTTGATTGGCAGCTTGTAGCTGTCGGTTGACTTCTTTTAATTCCTGGATAGAAGAGATTTCCGCCGCCATTTGTTCGGTACGGACTCGCAATGCTTGATTTTCTCGCTCTTGCTCGTTGTATTTTTGCTGAAGTCGGGCAAATTCTGTCACATCTTCGATGCGATGAATAATGTAAACAACTTTGTTATCTGCTTCTATAACAGGCGAATTCATAAGATTCCAGTACCGTTCTTCAAATCCACCGCCTGCTGATTTGAAGTGCGGAATATCGTATTTCTGCAACCCCATAACATCCGCATTTTGATTTTCCAGCACTGTCAAGAGCGATCGCCTCAAATTTTGCGCTTCCACAGCCAAGGAATTATGAGGAAAAACTTCAAAGATACTGCGTCCTAAAATTTCCTCTCGTTTGGTATTAGTTGTCTGGAGGTAAGTATTGCTGACTCCTACAATTGTGAACTTTGGCGCATCTGGTGTCAGCACCAAATATGCGCCCGGTACTGATTCAAATAACGATTGAAAATTCAGTGTAGAAACTATCGGCTTTGCTTCACCTGTCACAATCTCTACTCCACTTCTAATAAATATTTAGTGAGGAGGTCTTTGCTGTGTTTTTGTAACTTTAGTTGTAGCAAATTGCCCGAATCTTTTAATAATAGTTTGATTTGCTTGAGTGCTAGTGAAAATAGTTGTATGTGAGTATTTTTATAGGAGGCGATCGCCCCGTCAAAAATACCTAATACAATTGCAATTTGTTCTTGAGTAAATATTGTCAATTGTTGCAATTCACGAATTAGTTTGCTTACTCCAAGTCGCCTAAGCATCGCTGTTTGTTTCTGCTTGGTAAATTGAAAAATAGGAGATCGCATTTGCTAATTGGCAATATAACATTCGTTATCTTAGATTCTCTATTGAATAGCTAAAATACCGTTCTACCTTTAGGTATGATTTGTGTCTTTCTATAGGAGAAAAATTTCCATATCCATAATAGACTGGAGGGGGAGCAGGGGGAGCAGGGGGAGCAG
>NZ_JAECZA010000211.1 GCF_016056275.1 Dendronalium phyllosphericum CENA369
TTGTTGTCAGTCTATTCTTAGTTTTTTCGGTCTCTATATAACGACTTCTGCAACAAGGACTGTTGAAGTTTTTGATGATTTAAATGGAATTGACCTATCCTGGGCGGGAATTAAGGACTTAATTCGAGTTCAAAGAACTGGAACGCGAGGAGGTCAACCATATCATGAGGTTGTCTGTTACATTAGTAGCCTCATTCATTCGGCACGAGAATTTGCTTGTGGTATTCGCGGTCATTGGAGTATCGAAAATCGCCTCCATTGGATTAAAGACGTAGTTATCAAGGAGGACGACTCAAAAATACGTATGGGTAATGCTCCGGCTAACCTCTCTGTATTGAGAGTGATCGCCATTAATATACTCCGTCGAAATGGTCATCCTTCCATCACAATTTCTCAAAGATTTCTCTCTAATGATATTGACAAACTTCTTGCCCTTGTGGAATGAAACAGCCCTGGCCCCGAAGGGGGGGTAAATGCATCACAAAATATAAAAGGACTGCTTAAAACAGTCCTTTTTCATATTTATTAAACGTTGTTTATTTAATAACGAGATTTTTTGCTCTTTAACTTTTGCTTTCTACGCCGCTTTTGAGCAGTAGATACAGCCTGTTCTACCGGATAGCCGACTACAGGAATTACCTGATATTTACGCTCTTCTTCTAACTTTTTCAGTTCAGTGTAATCAACCCAATGAATGCAGTCCACTGGACAAGTATCAATTGCTTCTTGAACAACTTCCTCTGCATCTGCATCTTGGCGAATCACACGCGATCGCCCATAATCTGGTTCAATATAAAAGGTGTTGCGCGCCACATGAGCGCAGTGTTTACAACCAATACAGGTGATTTCATCAACATAAACACCCTTTTGACGCAGCATACCACCCAATTCCGGCTCTAAACCAGAACGTTCTGGGGAATCCCGTAAAAAACCCCCTAATTCTGGTTCAAAACCGGATCGATTGTCCTCTTGTTCTTCCGGTGACGGCAGAAAATCAGCCATTACGCACTCCAGCGTTGTACTACCAGACGAATAGAACCATCTTCATTTTTTTGTTGTTCCGCAACTTGAAAGCCAACACGAGCAGTTTCTTTCATAACCGTTTGGAAAGCATACCGCTGGGTTACTTGACGCAAGAAACCATCGACAGACAAATTTTGTTGCCAATATTGCAAATCAGCCACCAATTCGTACTCTTTGCCATTCCATCTAAAACCGATGTCGTAGCCATTTTCTTGCTCAATAGTCACTTCCGCAGGATGGGTTTGACCGCGATAGCCGCGTACTTCACGCGGGCCTGGTTTCCAATCTATACCCAATTCAGTCAGAGCATCTTTCAAGGAGTCAAGGTTACGGATTTGAGTTTTAATTTGGCTAAAGTGTGACATGGTGGTGTGAATTAATTACACTAAACTACTGTGAAAATTTACCAATCGCTGTAGGTGGTTTGCGTATTCGCCACATTCGATTGCTGTACCTTAGCGGCGAAAAATTCTGAGGTTGGCTCATGAGTGACTACTTGCCCCAGCTGTGCTTCTATTGCCGCTGTAACCTCGGCGCAAGAAGCACCCACAATGCCAGTGACTTTCTCTTGTACCCGACCGTCTGGATAGATTATGAACTCTAATGTCTCCATGCCGTTGGCCAACCACGATAGTACGCTTGAATTATACTGTCTTAGCAGAAGGCTAAAAATATAGCCGTCGGAACATTTTTGATTTAGATACAAACTTACTGTTTGTTAACTAATGTTCCATCCCTCAAAATATATATCTCAGAATCTTTACAAAACTTATTATTTGAACAAGTGCATACATCCGTCATTAGTTAGTCTCTCTTAACCTCATGAATTAGTCAAGGTGACAATTGAGATCCTACGGGAAGTTCCCAAAGTACTAAAAATCAAGCATTATTCAGTAGTCTAGCCAGTTATATAAGTTACAAAAATATAAATTTTATTGAAAAACTTTATCATTATGATTAAAATTAACCTGTTCCTCAAGGGTTCGCCACGAGATAGTAGTTATCAGAAACGGCGTATACCTTTTGGGTTTAACAGTTAATACTGCGATCGCTAGCCATATATTTTTTAAACGTGCGAAAGCATCGGAAATTTTATGCTGCTTGAGTGCGTAACAGCCTCGAATCACCCTCTGCGGCAATTGTCTCAAAGCAAGAATCCATTTCAACGAACAATTTTCAGTAATCTTTTTTACACTAAGTAGCCAACATTTGTCTTTATTGAGATATCAGATAGCTCACTCGGCAAACATCTCAGCCAAGGTATCGAGAACTACTCTTTGCTCGTGGTCACTAATTTTACCAAGCTGTTTGACCAATCGAGCCTTATTCACTGTGCGAATTTGATCGAGAACAATCTGCCCTTCTTTGCCTTGAAACAGACAAGGTACGCGTGTGGGATAAACTTGTCCTTTTGTAGTCATTGGAGCAACAATAACGGTAGCAATATGACGGTTCATTTCGTCTGGCGAAATCACTACACAGGGGCGCGTTTTCTGAATTTCACTGCCAATAGTGTGGTCGAGATTAACTAGGAAAACATCAAAACGTTTGACTACCATTCCCACTCGACCCGATCCCAGTCTGTTATGCTAACGTCATCTAGTAGAACATCATCGTTTCGTTCTGCCATTTCTGCAAAAGCTTCGTCCCATCCAACCCGTAATTTTGGTGCTGCGCGAAGAATTAAGCGATCGCCATGAACCTCAATTTCCACCTCTGTGTGAATACCGCTTTGCTCTAAAAGAGGCTTGGGAATACGAACACCTTGAGAATTGCCGATTTTCACAATTCTGGTTCTAATTGCTGCGCCCATGTTTAGGTTTCTTAAGAAAGGATAGTAATTACATTGTGGGCACAATAGAATAAAGAGTCAAGTGCAGCGAAAAGTCAGGCGATCGCTTATTTGTATATGTAACGCGATCGCCCTTAACCTACCGCTTATACTGTCACTTTTTCCAGTACCAAATTAGGAGATGCTGGCTCAAAATGTAACATCATAATTTGCTCTGGGCGTAAAACCAAGAGATTCGTAAGTACGCCCATTGCAAGCGCTCCAATCCGAGGCGATCAATAACCTTCTTCAACACCACACTAATTACACAATTAATTCTAGATTGATATTTTTTTCAATCCAGACGATACCTTTGGGGAGAATAACACAGAAGCGATTTTCATAATGGATAAGAGCTTTATCATCCAATGCTTTCAAAATTTGCGTTCTATATCTACTTATATTTGTGTATTTAATCCATTTCGTTAAGTCTGAATCAATAATTTTATCTGGCTGTTTGTAGTAGAGAATAACTAGAGTTTTTTCTTCTGAATTTAATTTTGTATTTTGAATTCGTATAAAGCCATCAATTTCTGTTATTAAAGGAATTTTGGTCTCGTTAATGCTTGCAACAATTTTTCTTGCTTCATCAATACTATTAGTATGATAATTACGTATAAGTTCAATTAAAATCCAGTCTGCTGAATGTGTTACAAATAAAGAGTCAGAATAATTTGGATCTACTTCTCCACCTACATGAGCAACATTCCTTTTATTTCTTATATCAAGAAGAACTCTTGTTAATTGAGGAATAAAAAACCGGATACTTTCTGGTAAATTCGTGTTACTGGTAACACGATTGATTATTTTTTGAGTATCTAATTGTTTTCCAAATGGTGTAAAACTGCCCGTATCTAAAAATTCAATTAAACGTAGAATGCATTCACTAAAACGAGCAGCATTTAATTCAGTTGGACGAAATTTTTTTAAGAAAAAGTTTTGCTTAATATTTTGATACTCATTAAGTAATACAATCAAAATATCTTTTGGCAGCTTAGAATATAAAGCTGTTTCAATGTTGGATCTTTGAATACTCACAATTTCTATAATTTTTGAAAAGTATCTTTGTTAAGCCATTCTTCTACAGTACTTTCACCTTCGGATGTTAGATAATATAAACTTTCATGAGTTCGTCCAAAAAATTTACCGTAGTCTTTGGCGTTAGTCAAGGCTTTTGTAAAATTATCTTTTTTCACTGAAACAGTTTGATATCTTTTGGTGAGGTAGTCGTATGCTAATCCTGGTTTCACAGCGTCCTGAGTTTTCAACTCTTTGATAATATCGTACAAGGCAAGAAGGGCATACTCAACGCCAGTATCTAATTTTCTCACATCGAAGCTGTCAAATCTTGATGGTAGTTGAAGCCACTCTTCAATTTTTTTAGTTTCTTCTTTAGTTATCCGAGAACTTCGACTAGAATTCTTTCGATTTGACTTTGAATAATCAAAACCAAGAACATCTTGATTTTGCATTTCTGTAATAATTTTATTTATTTCTATACGTCCAGTAGGATTAACTTTAAAAGTTCCATCAGATTTAATGAAAAAACGGTTTGCAACATCATTAAGATGTGTTGAATAATTTTGATCGTATACTCCATTTATTCTGGCAGCTTTATTCAAGTGTTCCTTGTTAGGAACGGGTTCTTCGTGAAGGAAGTTATAAGCCCAGACATAAAGTAAACTGAATCTTTGTTGTTGAGCCTTTTTGTTCTTGCCCTTATAATCAGGATTAATTGAAATCAGAACACCCTGCCCATCTTTTTCAAAGTAATTTGAAGGGGCATTAGTTTCAAGATTACTTTGAACTGTAGTATTAATAGTTTCTTCTTGTAAAGCCCGATCGTAAAACTGTGCTTCTTCTAGTGGTTTTTGAGAAGTAGGTAAGACAGGCTGTTGTTCACGAGTCACAACACGTTGCGGATTTGCAACTGTAGTTAGAGGTACGTAACCACCCATAATAGATGCAACTTTATCAATTGAAGTATCAGTAAAAGATAAATTTACCTTCCTTGAATAATGGCTATCTGATTGTTCTTATTCTAGAGAAAAAGTATTCATAGAAGCAGAATTATCTTGAGGTATATTAACGGGACTTCCACAACTGAAGCACTTACTTTTATCCTTAAGTAGATAAGCACTACATTCTATATTTAGGCACTTCACTTGCTGCTCACAATTAAAACAGAAGTTATACGCCTCATTAATTGGAACATTACAGTATGGGCAGTTATGCACGACTTTCTCTTCTTACGTTTTTATTTATGTATTTAAGAGTGAATAGGTAACTGTTGTGTAATTAGTTAGGCTTGGGCGTAATTAATTATTACACTGACAATCCCAATCAACACGAATATCCCACGATAACCTTAAAAGTACTAATAGAACAAGTGTGTAACCACTTTTTGAGCAAAAACGCATCCTTCAGCCTCAGAAGCTAAAAAAATACAGCATAATTAACCTTTATAGCTATCAGCCAAGACGGTAAATACTGAAAGCTGTTAACTCAACTCTACAAATTGACTATGAATACAGAACAAGCGAATAAAACAATACGTGTGGGAGTACTGGGTTTTGGCGGACTCGGACAAGCCGCAGCCAAACTACTTGCAGGCAAACGGGAAATGATGTTAGTCGCAGTAGCAGATCAAAAAGGCTACGCTTACGCCGCTGAAGGTTTAAATATTCAAGAATGCATTGCAACCTACCAGTCTCAAGGTTCGGTAGGTTATCTAGAGCCAGTTGGGATATTAAGTAATAACAGTATTCAAGATTTAATCGCAACTAGTCATCCTGTAGATGGGTATTTCCTAGCTTTACCCAATCTACCTAATGATTTTATTCCTTCTGTTGCCAAGCAATTTATCCAATCTGGTTGGCGTGGGGTACTAGTGGATGCGATTAAGCGCACTAGTGCCGTAGAACAACTCTTGGTAATGAAAGAGGAACTGCAAGCAGCAGGAATTACCTACATGACAGGATGCGGCGCTACACCAGGATTGTTAACTGCTGCCGCCGCTTTAGCCGCCCAAAGCTATGCTGAAATTCACAAGGTAGAAATTACCTTTGGGGTGGGAATTGCCAACTGGGAAGCTTACCGCGCCACTGTCCGCGAGGACATTGGGCATATGCCTGGCTATACAGTAGAAACTGCCAGGGCAATGACTGACGCAGAAGTAGAAGCATTGCTAGATAAAACTAATGGCGTGTTGACTTTAGAGAACATGGAACACGCCGATGATGTAATGCTAGAAGTAGCAGGGATAGTGGGACGCGATCGCGTTACTGTTGGTGGTGTAGTTGATACCCGCAATCCTAAAAAACCCCTCAGTACCAACGTGAAAGTTACAGGGCGTACTTTTGAAGGGAAAATTTCCACCCATACCTTTACTTTAGGAGATGAAACCAGCATGGCAGCCAATGTTTGCGGCCCTGCTTTTGGCTATCTCAAAGCTGGTAGACAATTGCACCAGCGCGGCATTTATGGCATATTCACCGCTGCTGAAATCATGCCCCAGTTTGTCAATTAAAAATTAAGAATGAAAAATTAAAAATGCTAGAGAAATTCTTCTTTTGGCATTTTTAATTCTTCATTGATTTATGCTGGTGGACTTTCTGGAGAATAAGAGTCTATAAAGTTATCTTCAGTTAGCGATTGGGTTGTTTGAATAATAAATGGGAGTTCCGCTCCTATTAGACCTCTTTGGATGCGTTCTGATGTTTCATTAAAAACTACAAACAGAGGATATATAGTATTAGCTCCCTCACTTAAAATATGACTGTGGCGAGGAGGCATTAACCATTCATAATCTTTGTCTAGCCACACCTGAGTTTGTCGCCATCGTCCTAACAAATCGGAAAAATCTTCGTGAGGACGATGAATAAAGACTAAAATTTCAACACCAGTTTTGATTTTCCACTCTGGATCGCACATCAAAATTGCCACATCACAAGGTAAACAAGTCGCCTGTGAATCTGTCGTTGCAGTGCTGCGGAAGCGAACAATTGGTAAGGGAATGGCAATTACACTATCATCTGGACGGCGCAGACTGGGAATCATTTCCAAGTATGGTCGATGTTGCTTAAGTAAAGCGATCGCCGCTAAATTATTACTGTACTCCGCTAAACTCGCTTCATAGTGAGATTTTTGCACAGGCATGGGTTATTAAATTAGTTTAATAGTGAGAATTGAGAAGTTAGCAAGAAAATTGAATAATTATAAATTAGGAGTTAGGAATCAAGTATTTTAACTTCTAACTCATAACTTCTAACTTTTACTTAGCCTAGCTTTTCAAATACCTTGAACAGAGGCAAATACATCGCTAAAATAATCGTACCAACCATGCCCCCTAGAACTACAATCATCAGTGGTTCCAAAATACTAGTTAGTGCTTTGACAGTTTGCTCAACTTCATCTTCATAAAAATCAGCAATTTTCATCAACATTGCATCTAATTCCCCAGTTTCCTCACCGATATTAATCATTTGAATTGCCATAGCCGGAAAAACTTTTTCTTTTTGCAAGGCAATGCTAATCATGCCTCCTTGTTGAATTTCTAAACGTGCTGCATCTATGGCATTAGAAACCACTTGGTTTCCTGATGTATCCCGTACAATTTCCAAAGAAGTCAGAATCGGTACACCTGAGCGAGTCAAAGCACCAAAGGTTCGGCTAAAGCGAGCAACTGAAGATTTTTGAATCAACTCACCAAACAATGGCATCTTCAGTGAAAGACGGTCAATAGTTTCCTTGCCAACGCGAGTTTTGTAGTACTGTTTATAGGCAATTCCCGCACCTATAAAAAAAAGTACGATCGCTAAAGACCAAAAACTTCTCAAAATTTCACTACAAGTCATCAAAAATTGGGTAAGAGCAGGCAACTCAGTTCCTAAATCTTTGAAAATCCCAGCAAAAATAGGAATAAGAAAAACTGTCATCCCAACAAAGATGCTAGTAGCTAAAAAACCGACAACAACTGGATAAGCCAGAGCAGATTTAATTTGGTTTTGTAATCGGGCAACATCTTCTAATAACTTGGCTAAACGACTCAGTACTTCGTCTAGTACACCACCAACTTCACCAGCCTGAATCATACTGACATACAAACCATCAAAGCAATCAGGATGCTTACGCATTGCATCTGAAAGGTTGACCCCGCTTTGAACATCATTGCTAATATCAATTAAGGCTTGTTTCATTTTTGGATTGGTACATTGATCGGACAGCACCCCCAAACTTCTGACAATTGCCACGCCAGCATTGATTAAAGTAGCAAGTTGACGAGAAAAAACAGCTTTTTCTTTAATCGGAACTTTGGCAAAAGAGTTTTGAAATTTTTTAAAATCAAAGCTTGCCTGAAAGCCTTGAGATTGTTTTAGTTCTTGGACTACAAAACCTTTATCTCTGAGGTTAGTACGGGCTTGTGCCAAGGATTCGGCACTAATTTTTTCTGTTCTAGATTGTCCTTTTGAATCCCGAACACGGGCAACAAATGTTGGCATGGTTTAATAAATACAAAGTTTAAAATGAGAAAATTGGTAATTTTAAAAGTTAGGAGTTAGAAGTGAAGAGTTAGCAATTAAAATCTCTAACTCATCAACGCCACTTGTAACAACGGGGCGGAACGCCTTTTCGTAGGGTAGGAAGTGCCGTGGAAACTCCCTCTCTCGCACTGTCTCACCACGCAACTGGCTCCACAAGGCAGTGGCTCCTCATAACTCATTGCTTTCCGATTAACCACGACCAGTTTTAATCAAAGATAAAGTTTAATGCGCTTTAGCTGCCGCAACACCTGGTTTTGCACCTCCTGGTGGTGGTGCAGTACCAATCAGACGTTGAATTTCGTCTGGCTTAGAAGTCTTAGACATTGCCGCTTCAAAGGATATAGTTCCGGCTTTGTAATAATCAGCTAAAACTTTCTCTAAAGTTTGCATCCCCAATTTGCCACCGGTTTGAATAGCTGAGTAAATTTGAGATGTTTTGCCTTCTCGAATCAAGTTAGAAATAGCAGGAGTGACGATCAAAATTTCTTGGGCCATTACCCGACCATATTCACCTGGTTTGGGATTTTTCTTTGATACTAAGGTCTGACTAAAAACTGCTACCAGTGAGTTAGATAACTGCACTCTTACTTGTGTTTGTCTTTCATGCGGGAAAACGTCAATAATCCGGTCAACAGTTTGTGCAGCAGAACTGGTATGCAGCGTCCCAAATACTAAGTGTCCTGTTTCCGCCGCTGAAATCGCCAAAGAAATTGTTTCCAAATCTCGCATTTCCCCCACCAGAATAATATCTGGATCTTCCCGTAGGGCTGCTTTCAAAGCATTAGCAAAGCTTTTAGTATCTTCACCCAATTGCCGCTGGTGGACTAAGCTTTTGATCGGTTCGTAAACAAATTCAATTGGGTCTTCCACCGTCAAAATATGCTCTGCTTTGGTGCGGTTAATTAAGTCGATCATTGCCGCTAGGGTAGTAGTTTTACCAGAACCGGTAGGACCTGTAACCAAAATCAACCCTCTGGGCTTATCAGACATTTCCCGCACTACATCTGGCAAACCTAATTTTTCAAAGTTAGGAATTTTAGAACTCAATGCTCGTAAACAAGCGGCATAAGCACCACGTTCTTTATAGACATTGACCCGGAAGCGAGCTAAACCCTTCACACCATACGAGCAATCCAATTCCCAGGTTTGTTCTAAAGTTTTACGCTGGGTATTGTTGAGCATACTAAAAATCAGTCTTTGACACTGATCGGCCGACATAACCTCATCGCCAATGGGAGTGAGTTTACCACTGATGCGGAAGTAGGGAGGTAAACCTGCGGATAAATGCATATCCGAACCACCCATTTCAATCAGTTGTTCCATCAAGTCTTCAATCATCAATTCCATAGTTTTGCTTCCTTTTATTAGTTGTTAATTTTTGCTTTGCTACTAACCACTGACTATTTACTAATCTTCAAACCGAGGTGTCATACAGTAGGGACAATCCAGCCATTCTGGTTTTAATTCGGCACTACAAGTTCTACAAGTAAGACCGCTTTTGCGTTTGGCTTTTAACTCAGCTTCCAAACCTGTATCAGTAAAGGTTACTCGTTCTACTTCTTCTAGAGTGGTTGCACCTTGGCGTACTAAGTCCAAACTGTAGGCAAGTAAGGTTTTCATCCCTTCTTCTACTGCCACTTCTTTGATACGTTCTGTGGATGCTTCTTTGTTAATCAGAGTTTGCAAATTTTCGGTAATACGCATAACTTCATAAACACCACAACGTCCTTTGTAACCAACACCATTACATGCTGGGCAAAGCTGATTTTTAGCTTTGGCTTCTGCAACTGCTTCTGTTGTCAAGGTGTTAGCTTTGTAGAAAGTTACTCCTACATCCTGAGAAGCAGATAGACCATAGCGAGCCAGTTCTTCAGTTGTAGGAGTATAAGGAATGCGGCAATCGGAACATACACGCCGCACTAAGCGCTGTGCTAAAACGCCAATTAAAGAGCTAGAAACCATGAAAGGTTCAATGCCCATTTCTCCTAAACGAGCGATCGCTCCTGGGGCATCATTGGTATGTAAAGTAGTTAATACTAAGTGGCCAGTCAAAGCAGCTTCAATAGCTGTTTTTGCCGTTTCTTTGTCCCGCGTTTCACCCACAAGCAACACATCTGGGTCTTGTCGCAAAAACGCCCGTAACGCTGTTGCAAAATCCAGTCCTTTTTCCCGAATTACCTGTACTTGAGTAATCCCTGGCAAGCTATACTCAATCGGGTCTTCTACAGTACTGATATTAATTCCAGGAGAGTTCTTTTCTGACAGTGCCGAATACAGCGAGGTCGTTTTACCCGAACCAGTCGGCCCTGTTACCAAAATCAAACCAAAAGGCTTGGCGACCATATCCTGGACAATCTGCAAAGTCTCTGGATCGGTAATTAATTTATTTAATCCTAGTTGAGTGGACGAGTTATCCAAAATCCGCAGTACTACCTTTTCCCCATAGCGGCTGGGCAAGGTATTCACACGAAAATCTACCTTCCGTCCCTCAAATATCCGGCGGATACGTCCATCTTGAGGTAAACGCCGTTCGGCAATATCTAGATTAGAAATGATTTTAAATCTGGCTGTAACCGCTGGAATGATTTTTTTTGGAAGTTCTGGGAAAGCTTCCCGCAGCACGCCATCCTTACGAAAACGAATGCGTAAATTTTCTTCTTGGGGTTCGATGTGAATATCAGAAACTTTCTCATGCAAAGCTTTAGCAAGAATTCTATTCACCAGGCTGATCACAGGGGCATCCTCAGCACCCTTCATGGCTGCCCCTAAGTCAGCCTCCATATCATCTGGGGCATCTTCTAAATCGAGATTGCCAAGATTTTCTAAATCTTGATTGATATCTGTAAACTTTTCTTGTTCTAGGTGCTTTTGCCGTACTGCTAACTCATCCAAGTATTGGTTAATCAGCTGCTGATAATCTTCCTGTGTAATCACCATGCGCTGTAATGCCAGACCTTGTGGGCGCAAGATGCGGTTCAAGTCATCCGAAGCTTCTAAATTATCCGGATCGACCATTGCCACTAAAACACAGGGCGGATTTTGGTCTTCATTTTTTGATAGCGGTACTAAGCGATGACGACGACAAATATCGACGGGGATCAAGGTTTCAATCAGGTTCCCCACCATCGTGTTGCCAATGTTGTTGACTTCCGGATCGAGGAATTCAACACCGTAGAGTATTTTAAGTTCAAATAGCTGCTGTTTCTTATACTGCCTGAGGAACTCAGGTGATAGTTGTCGCCCAGTGATTGACTCCAGCACTTCCGTTAGGGGTCTGCCAGACTTGCGGCTTTCAATCAGTGCTTGCCTCATCTGTTCGGTATTGACATAGCCAGACTGTACTAGCTTGTTACCAAAGGGTGAAAACTCTGTTCTTGTAGTTAGAGCGGTACTGCGCCGTTGTGGTGACGAGTGGGTCATAGGTGAGCAATGAGTAGGGAAAACCTCTGGTTAAAGTATTCCCAGGCTGGGGCACAGAATTTTCATTTACACTTAGCAAATTCATTTCAACCATAGGATCGAGTGTAAAGAATCAACAGATGAAGTATGAAGGATAAAAGATGAAGTGTGAAGCGGGCGTAAGGGCATAGCACCTGTACAGTAAAGTGTGAAGTATAAAATTGAAATCTTCACTCTTTAGCCTGAATATTTCGTCTTTCGTCCCTACTCGTTCGGGTTAACCGCCCTTAGAGCGTTTGCGCTAAGGTGTTCGCCATTTGTCACAATAAGAGGACGGTGACATCACTTCCAGGAAAATGTCGGCAATAAAATCGGCTTCAGTTGCAACCCTTGAATAGCAATGGTTGCAAACTGTGGCGATTTACTATCGCAAACAACATCTGGAATGAGTAGACAATGATGGACGAAAATAAACAGATAAACAATACAAGCCAGCAACTGGGTGAACCAACAGAGGTAAAGCAAGTAATGATGAGCGACTCCCCAACTCAAATCAATTCCAACGAATCTGGCAGCGAGGTTACTGAGCAAGTGGCAGCCCCAAACAATGTACCGGGAGATACGACACTTACACCAGAAAATGGCGTTGCTGCATCTGAGAAGACAGAAGCACAAACAGCAGCTTTGACAGAATTGACTCAACAAATCGAGTCTTTAAAAGCGCAACTAGAAGAACGCAATACTCAATACATGCGGATTGCCGCAGATTTTGAGAATTACCGTAAACGTACTAGTAAAGAAAAAGAAGAACTAGACGCGCAAGTAAAGCGGAACACGATTCTGGAATTGCTGCCAGTAGTCGATAATTTTGAACGGGCGCGATCGCATCTCAAGCCACAATCTGAAGGCGAGATGACAATTCACAAAAGTTATCAAGGCGTTTACAAACAATTGGTTGATTCCTTGAAGCGCTTAGGTGTGTCGCCCATGCGTCCTGACGGTCAAGAATTCGATCCCAACCTGCATGAGGCAGTAATGCGGGAACCTACGGATGAACATCCTGAAGGAACAGTGTTAGAAGAGTTAGTACGCGGATATTATTTGGGCGATCGCGTGCTACGCCATGCCATGGTGAAGGTGGCTGCTCCTAAGGAAGATACGTCATCTGCATCGGAAAATCAGTCTTCAGCTGATAGTTAAGCTGGAGTTGCTCGCCTCATTGACCAAAAGCCTAGGTTCTAGCAAAGGCGAGCATCGCATATCTTCACAAGGATGAGGCTGTTGAGGTTGGTTAAACTTTAACAGCCTGCCTTTTGATAGCAGTTCGTTCGGATGCAGAAAGCGATTTTCTCAAAACCAGCCGACCCTAGGGCAACTTTGTGTATTTATTCTGCAACAGTAGATTCACAAAAGCCTTTGCGCGCTTTAGCCAGTACAAAAGATAGCCCGCGAAAGATCGCGGCAGAAGCATTTCAGTAAAAATACTGTACGTATGGGAAAAGTTATTGGGATCGACTTAGGCACAACTAACAGTTGCGTCGCAGTTTTGGAAGGTGGGCAACCGATTGTAATCGCCAGTTCTGAAGGCGGACGAACCACTCCGAGTATTGTGGGATTTGGCAAGGGTGGCGATCGCTTAGTCGGTCAGCTGGCAAAGCGCCAAGCCGTAACTAATGCTGAGAACACAATTTACAGTATCAAGCGATTCATCGGTCGTCGCTGGGAGGATACTGACACCGAACGCGATCGCGTACCTTATAGCTGTGTTAAAGGTAGGGACGATACCGTTGATGTCCACATTCGCGGGCGTAACTACACACCGCAAGAAATATCTGCCATGATCCTGCAAAAGCTCAAACAGGATGCGGAAAACTTTTTAGGTGAAGCAGTCACTCAGGCAGTAATTACCGTACCGGCATATTTCACAGACGCTCAAAGACAAGCAACTAAAGATGCTGGTACGATTGCTGGGCTAGAAGTCTTACGAATTATTAACGAACCAACCGCCGCAGCTCTCGCCTTTGGATTGGATAAGCAAGACCAAGAGCAGCTGATTTTAGTCTTTGACTTGGGAGGCGGTACTTTTGACGTATCCATTTTGCAGCTTGGGGATGGAGTTTTTGAAGTTAAGGCCACTTGCGGTAATAACCAATTGGGTGGAGACGACTTTGATAACTGTATTGTGCGTTGGATGATTGAACGCTTCCAGCAGCAAGAGAAAATCGACCTTTCCCAAGATAAAATGGCGCTGCAACGCTTGCGGGAGGCAGCGGAAAAGGCCAAAATTGAACTTTCCAATATGGCAAATACCTCCATCAACTTGCCATTCATCACCGCCGATGAAACAGGGCCAAAGCATATGGAGATGGAACTCAGCCGCTCCAAATTTGAGGAATTGGCAGCTCACTTAATCGAAGCGACCATCGAACCGATGATCCAGGCGTTGAAGGACGCAGACCTGAAACCGCAAAATATAGATCGGATTATTTTGGTAGGTGGCTCGACTCGGATTCCCGCAGTCCAAAACGCGCTAATTAAGTTCT
The DNA here is from genome assembly GCF_016056275.1 of Dendronalium phyllosphericum CENA369. Lineage (GTDB taxonomy): Bacteria > Cyanobacteriota > Cyanobacteriia > Cyanobacteriales > Nostocaceae > Dendronalium > Dendronalium phyllosphericum. The sequence goes on from NZ_JAECZA010000211.1 coordinate 14,340, forward strand.
TTAATGGTAAAGCCCCCGATCGCTCTGTCAATCCTGATGAAGCAGTAGCGCTAGGAGCTGCAATTCAAGCTGGGGTATTGGGTGGTGAAGTTGATAATCTGCTGTTGTTAGATGTCACCCCGTTGTCCTTGGGAATTGAAACTTTAGGAGAAGTGTTCACCAAAATCATCGAACGCAACACCACAATTCCTACGAGCAAGTCGCAAGTGTTTTCCACAGCAATTGATGGACAAATCTCAGTGGAAATTCACGTCCTTCAGGGCGAACGGGCAATGGCAAGAGATAATAAAAGTCTTGGCAAGTTTCTCTTAGCAGGAATTCCCCCGGCTCCCCGTGGCGTACCGCAAATAGAAGTATCTTTTGAAATTGATGTCAACGGTATCCTCAAAGTTGGGGCGCAAGACAAAGGTACAGGTAGAGAGCAGAGTATTCGGATTACTAATACAGGTGGCTTAAGTGCCAATGAAGTAGAAAGAATGCGGCAAGAGGCAGAAGTTTTTGCCGAAGATGACAGAAGACGCAAAGAATTGGTAGAACTCAAAAACCAAGGAGATAATCTTTTGGCTAGCTATGAATCTACCTTGAAGGATAATGCCAACTGGATTGGCGAACAAATGAAGGCTTTAGCTCAGGAAAAAGTCATACAACTCCAAGCTGTAATGAATAATCCGGGAATTTCTCTCCAAGAATTTCGCTCCTGCTTAGATGACTTCCAACAATCTCTATTTGCTATTGGGGCTGATGTTTACAATCGAGCTAACGAGCAAAACACTGATGAAGTTGAAAAAGCTTCAGATAGTCAGTTCCCTTCAGACTTGGATCGCCCCATGAATGGAACACTAATACCACAATTTAACTTTGATTTTGATGAGGAAAATACTGCACAAGCTGATTACGAAGCGATAGATTAGGGATTGGGGATCGAGGATTGAGTATTAGACATAAGGGATTATCAGAATTGTTTCCTAATTACCCAGTCACCCTTCGGGTTCGCAGTCGCCTACGGAGGGAAACCCTCCCGTAGCGCTGTCTCACCAGTTCCCAATCCCCAGTGCTAAGTTTGCTAGATTGTAGAAGCAAATTGCCTCGAACTAAATTGTGTTCCAATACAAAAGCGATCTAATGCATATGGGGGGTTTTCCACACCTGATGGTGCGGCTAGCCCCTCTGGTTCATAAGGGGGTTTTCCCATCCTACGTAGCACAATTAGAAAAGAGACAGACTTAGGCAGAGATAAATCTAACGCTCTGCCTCCTTTGCGGCTAAATTTGGGTAGCTTTTTTCGTCTTCGATGCAAAAGCACCTGTAGCTAAAAACTAACTAGTTATTTTTGTAAAAGGTAAAAGGTAAAAGGTAAAATCAATTATTAATAAAAATTAACTTTTTGCCTTCTGCCCTACCCTACGGGAACGCTTTTGAGAACGGGCGATCCTCGTGCCTCGCTAACGTTCTTCAAATCGGCAGTTCCTCCACTTGGTGAGTGAGTCGCAGTCTTGGCGCTCTGCGTCGATTGCGAACTCAGGAACCCGAAGGGGGTTCGCCACTTGCCACCCTTCGCACGCGCCAAGACGGCAAGTGGACTCACCAAGACTAGGGTCTGCCTTAGCTCCTGTCTCCTGCCTTCTGCCTTCCGCTTTCTTCCTTCTAACTTTTACCTTTGTTATATGGCCCGCGACTACTATGAAATTCTGGGTGTCTCTCGTGACGCCGACAAAGAAGAAATTAAACAAGCCTATCGCCGTTTAGCCCGGAAGTATCACCCAGATGTCAACAAAGAACCGGGGGCGGAGGAACGCTTTAAGGAAATTAACCGCGCTTATGAAGTTCTTTCTGAGCCAGAAACGCGAGAGCGTTACAACCGTTTTGGCGAAGCAGGTGTCTCTGGAGGTGCTGGTGTCGGTTTTCAAGATATGGGTGACATGGGTGGTTTTGCCGATATCTTTGAAAGCATTTTCAGCGGCTTTGCTGGTAGCGGCGTAGGCGGTCAAACGCAAAGACGGCGCAGCGGCCCAGTGCGGGGTGATGATTTACGGTTAGACCTGAAGTTAGATTTTCGAGAAGCGGTATTTGGTGGTGAAAAAGAAATTCGGATTTCGCATCTCGAAACTTGTGAAGTCTGTAGCGGCTCTGGTGCGAAACCCGGAACTCGCCCTCGGACTTGTGCAACTTGTAGCGGTTCGGGTCAAGTCCGTCGGGTCACGAGAACGCCTTTCGGTAGCTTCACTCAAGTCTCGACTTGTCCCACCTGTAACGGTACAGGAATGGTAGTTGAAGACAAATGTGATTCTTGTGATGGTAAGGGCACAAATCAAGTCACCAAGAAACTCAAAATTACGATTCCAGCTGGGGTAGACAATGGTACGCGTTTGCGGATATCCCAAGAAGGAGATGCAGGTCAACGTGGTGGTCCTGCTGGAGATTTGTACGTTTACTTGTTTGTAAATGAGGATGAAGAATTCCAAAGAGATGGCATCAACGTTCTCTCAGAAATTAAAGTCAGCTACTTACAAGCGGTTTTAGGTTGCCGTTTAGAAGTAAATACAGTAGATGGACCAGTAGAACTGATAATTCCAGCGGGAACCCAGCCAAATACAGTGATGAAGTTGGAAAATCGCGGTGTGCCTCGTTTGGGAAATCCTGTTAGTCGAGGCGATCATCTGCTGACGGTATTAATTGATATTCCGACTAAAGTAACCCCAGAGGAGAGAGAGTTGCTGGAGAAGCTGGCTAAAATTAAAGGAGACCGTACTGGTAAAGGTGGTCTAGAAGGATTCTTGGGAAATCTATTTAAGTGATGAGTCTATCTTCCCTTTCAACTCCCGATGCTCAACTCGATTTGCGCGGCACCCCTTGCCCGATCAATTTTGTGCGGACAAAACTACGTCTGGAACAAATGCCATCGGGAAGTTTGCTGGAAGTATGGCTAGATACCGGAGAGCCAATTGAGCAGGTTCCTGATAGCCTGACAATGGCAGGTTATCACATAGAACAAATTACAGACTGCACTGGCTACTTTTCCCTGTTAGTCCGCCGTCCTGTGACTACCTAATGAAAGGGGAAGTTATTTCTACTACCGGACAGTTACTTGGTACGGTACTGGCTGTACAGGCAAATTTTTATCGAGTACAGCTGGAGCGAGAGGATAGGGAGCAGGAGAGCAAAAAAGCAGAGGAAAACGTAAATTCCGATGCTTCTGTCCCAGTTCTTCTATGTACGCGTAGAACACGCTTGAAAAAAATTGGACAACAGGTAATGGTGGGCGATCGCGTCGTTGTAGAAGAGCCAGATTGGGCTGGAGGACGAGGGGCGATCGCTGATGTTCTGCCCCGTCAAACTCAGCTAGATCGTCCACCAATTGCCAATACGAACCAAATCCTCTTAGTTTTTGCTGTTGCCGACCCGCCTTTAGAACCTTATCAGCTCAGTCGATTTCTAGTTAAGGCAGAGTCTACTGACCTAGATGTACTTTTGTGTCTTAATAAAAGCGATTTAGTCTCGCCACAGGTACAACAGCAAATTAGCGATCGCCTTTTAAATTGGGGCTATAGCCCAATATTTATCAGCGTTCAAAATCAAATTAATATCGACCAAGCAGCCAACTATCTAAATCATAAAATTACTGTAATTGCCGGGCCTTCTGGCGTAGGTAAATCTAGCCTGATTAATGCGCTGATTCCCACTGCCAACCTGCGAGTGGGAGAAGTTTCTGGCAAATTAGCTCGCGGTCGCCACACAACCCGCCATGTAGAATTATTTGAATTGCCCAGCGGTGGTTTACTGGCAGATACTCCTGGCTTTAATCAGCCTGACTTGGATTGTCCTCCAGAAGAATTAGTATATTATTTCCCAGAGGCTAGAGAGCGGTTAGCAGTTGCTAGCTGTCGGTTTAGTGATTGCCTGCATCGAGATGAGCCTGATTGTGCAGTGCGTGGAGACTGGGAGCGCTATCAACATTATTTAGAATTTTTGGATGAAGCGATCGCCCGGCAAATCCAGCTGAATCAACAAGCCGATCCGGAATCTACTTTGAAATTAAAAACCAAAGGCAAAGGCCAAAGTCAATACGAACCCAAGTTGGAAAGTAAAAAATACCGTCGTGTCTCTCGCCGGACTCAACTGCAAGCGCTGCAAGATTTGTATCAGGACGAGGAATAGGGAGTAAGCTGTCGCGTATTTAATTTGTACATCTTTATCGTGTTGACTGTTGATGGACTGTTAACTGTCAGCAGTTAACGAACCTCAGATAATCGTGATACGTAATCCCTCAGCTCAGTTTGGGTTAAGAAGATTTTGCTGCTAAACTTCCACACAAGTTCTGAAAAATCGAACCACAGAGAGAAGTGCGGTCTTGGGCTTTGCCCCTTCGGGTTCGGAAGTTTCAACTCGACGGGAACCGGAGGCACTCCGTTGGACGGGTTTCCCGGCTTGAAGGAAGTGCCATCCAAGACTTGAACTTCCTCACCAAGTGGAGGAGACAGTGCTGTGGGCGGGTTTCCCGACTTGAGGCAACTGTCGTCAACTTCGGAGGGTTCCCCCCGCCCTTGCAAACTTCGGTGATTCAGCACTCAATAGAAGCATTCCTAGAATTTTTGCAGAAGTGCACTACCTGTTCCTTGAAACATTAACCATGAAAGAAAGAAGTTGCTGATAAATATAATTAGCAAGGCTGTAACAACAGCAGTTGTCGTTGATTGTCCCACGCCTTTGGCTCCTCCCGTGGTTGTCAAGCCCCAACTGCAACCAATTACGGCGATTAACAAGCCAAAGCAACATGCTTTGACCATCGCGCTCACAATATCCCCAACACCTACAAGGTTGCGAACTGAGTCCAGAAATACGCTGTCAGAAATACTATATATAGTCGTCGCAATTATCAATCCCCCCACCATTCCTGTCACCAAAGACAGAAGAGTTAAAATTGGTAGCATTAAGCAGCAAGCAAGTACGCGGGGAATCACTAGATAGTCAATTGGATCGGTTCTTAAAATCAACATAGCGTCGATTTGTTCTGTCACCCGCATAGTACCAATTTCTGCTGCGAAGGCAGAACCAACTCGCCCCGCCAAAACTACTGCTGTCAACACGGGAGATAGTTCTCTTGTCAAGGCTACTGCCAGTACTCCGCCGACAAGGTTTCCAGCACCAAAGTTAATAAACTCCCGCGCTACTTGAATGGTAAACACTGCCCCGACAAAAACAGCCGTCAATAGGGCAATAAACAGAGAATCTGGGCCAACGGCAGCCATTTGATCTAAAGTGTTGCGCCAATTAATTTTGCCTTTCACTAGGTGAATTATCACCTGTCCACCTAAGAAAATGGCTGCCAGCAACCGTTGACTCCATGCTCCTAAACTGGATTTGGATGTAGTTTCGCTCAATGTTCTTTGGCTAACTCGGTAACTGCCTTAAGAATAGCGGAATTTATTAGCCATTAGTTATCAGTTCTTTTCTTCCCCATCTCTCCCTGCTCTTTCTATCTCATCTCTAAGCTAATCTGTCTTTAAGTTGCACAATCCTTTGCCTTAGAAAGACGCGGAGAGAAGTTGCGTGCAAAGAGAAGTGCGGTCTTGGGCTTTGCCCCTTCGGGTTCGGAAGTTTCAACTCGACGGGAACCGCCAAGACTTGAACTTCCTCACCAAGTGGAGCAACTTCGGAGGGTTCCCCCCGCCCTTGCAAACTTCGGGGGATGCAATTTGAATGATTATCAGCTTACCCACATCTTCAATTCCGGTAAAACATTAACTTAGTTTAAAAC
>NZ_JAECZA010000212.1 GCF_016056275.1 Dendronalium phyllosphericum CENA369
ATATTGGCATTACAAGCAGTGGCGGGCATCTGGAGCGATCGACAAACTGATGAGCATCTTACACGCTCAAGTGCGTGAGCAGGTTAAAAAAAAGCCAAGTGGACAACGTTGCTGATCATCGACTCTCAAGCGGTGAAAAACACTTGTAATGCCAGTGCTGCATCGAAAGGATATTGTTTCTACAAATCGACTAATGGCATTAAAAGGCATTTAGCCGTTGATACCCTGGGATTTCCCTTCTTTACTCACTGTACCAAAGCGAATGTATCTGATGATAAGGGTTTGATTGAAATGTTGACGCTCAATATTGATTATTTCAAGTCAAAACCTGTCAATCTTCCCAAGACCACCATCCTGCTAGACCACGGTTATCATCCTGAACATCTCACCGAGGAGTTAGAGAAGGTTTATCCCCAGATCATGACGAAAATCAGATTTGAACTTTCGGCGAAACCATCCAAACAAGAAAACAAAGCGCAAGGGAAATCTGGGTTTATTCCGGTTGCAGCAAGATGGGTAATTGAGCGGTCAAATTCTTGGATGGAAAGATGCAAAATCCTCGTCAAGAACTTTGAGAGAACTTTAACTAATGCGACTGCCAAGGTTAATCTTTGTTTTATTCGGTTGATGATTAAGAGGCTTGCAGCACCTTCTTAGATGTCAAATGGGTTCTATATAGGTCAAAGCAAAAACTGCTGTAAGCGTTTGCGTACACTTAATTATTCTTCGAGTGGCGCTCATCATCGCAAAAAACAAATTGAGTACTATCAACAATTAAATCAAAATTACGGATTTTCATCATCTATTTATATCGCCCGTTGGGACTTACCTATTCTTCTGGAAGAAAAGTATCGGTTAGAGTTAGAAAAAAGCTTAATTTTGAAGTGGTATCCTCTTTTCAATCAACAGAACCGAGAATCAATTTTGTGGAGTAATTACTTAGTCCAAATATAGCTTAAATACTATCGTTATGCTTTTATTCGCGTTATAAAAACCATTTAAGAGTGAATAGTTGAGTCAAACATGGATGATTTTTAAACCTATTGTTAATCTCTGCCAACTTAACAGGCGATCACTTTCCTTCCAAACTGTATAGAAACTGGTACAGACAAAACGTATATATAAACTTACCGAGGCAAGTAAAGACTACTGCGTTCGCTTGGTGGGAGCATAGGCGGTGTTGCGGCTAGTGGCTTATAAACTTTGCCCAAAAACTGCTGCACCAGATACCCCGCTTTTAGCTATCAGTTTTGATATCAATAAGGAAATTACAGACCTAGCATGACCAATTGACACCTACCTACTTCCGCAATCAGGACTTAGCTGTTCGCGGAATGTAAGGATTAATGCTCCCTCCTGCGGCTGTATGATAGTCGTTATTGGAAATCTACATTATCAATAACGAGTCTGTGAGCATTTATGCCTAACGAGCCAATATTTGGAGAGTTAGTAAAAGTTGAGTTGGAGGCGTGTTTGTCTGCACCGATCGCGCGGTATTTTGATGCAGAGCTTGATCAAGACCCAGATGTATTGGCGCAGTTGTTGGCAGATAAACGCAACCCAAATACTCAACGGGCTTACGAGAAAGATTTGCGGGATTTCTTTTTGAAGATGACAGGCTTACCGCCAACTGGGGATAGCGTGCTGGAGTTTTTGCACTTGCAGCGAGAACAAGCGGTGATGGTGGTGTTGAAGTACAAAGCGAAACTGATTGCGTCTGGGCTGCGGGAGGCGACAATTAATCGGCGGTTGGCGGCGATTAAGTCGTTGGCCAAGATGGGGCGGAAGCTGGGAGTGTGCAACTATTCCCTGGAGGATGTTTCAGGGGAGAAGGTTAAGGCGTACCGAGATACGCGGGGTGTTGATAGCAAAGCGATAGCACTTGTACTTGGGCAGTTTGATAGGGAGACTTTGATTGGCAAGCGCAACTATGCAATTTTTTTGGTGCTGTGGGGTTTAGCTTTGCGTCGTCATGAAGTCTGTCAATTAAATGTGGGTGACTTTGATTTTTATGGGCGCAAGTTGCGGGTTTTGGGTAAGGGTAAGGGAACGAATGAAGAATATTTGGATATGTCCAAAGATGTGGCGGCTGCTCTTGCTGATTGGCTAATTGCTAGGGGAGAAATGAATGCTAATTTACCAATTTTTACAGCGTTAGATTTTCATAATACTGGGCATAGATTGACTACGGATGCTGTCTATAAAATAGTGTCGGCGGCTTTTAAGAAAGCAGGGGTGAAGAAACCGATGTCACCGCACAGGGTTAGGCATTCAGCAATTACGGCGGCGCTCGATGCAACTGATGGGAATATCAGAAAGGTGCAGAAGTTGAGCCGTCATGCTGACCCGCGAACGTTAATGATTTATGACGATAACCGGAATAAAGACCTGTGGGAAATGTCGGAATTGTTGACGGGAATGTTGAAGAAGGATGATTGATGGTAATTCAGAAAAATATAGCAGTAGTTAAAAGACCGTATTTATCCTAAAGACTTATCTGCTCTGCTTCCTGCTATTTTTTTATCCGTCGAATTCACGTTGATTATGTGAGCTTTGCATTTTCATCTGGAAGTAGTATTAGATTTCATCTCTATTAAGTAATTTTTTTCTCTCTATTTCCATCATTTTTTCAATTTCATTGAAAGGTAATAGCAGTGTTTCTTGAATATATTGTCTAGTGTCAAGACTGACATAGCAGTGAGTATTAAGACAATCTAATAACAATTTATTAGCATAGCAATAGGCTCTTAAGAGTCCCCATTCTTTTGCATTGTTTAATGGCCAATCGTAATCTATATTACGATACTTTTTATTCAACTCTTTGAGCCGATTAGCCCAAGCACCGCTATTATTTTTATACCACTGGTAATATTCGTCCCAATGATCGTAAACTCCTTGTGGTAACTCTTCATATAACTTGACTACTTCATCAAAGAATTCTTGATTATCAATCAAATTTATAGCTGCATACAAAGCTTTATCTAAGTTAAAAAAATTATTATCATCTATTGGATGCTTGTTTATCATTTCCTCATCGGACTCTGAATATTCATAATCATCTGCTTGACAGAGAATGATAGATGTGAAATTCTCATTTTCAATATCTCTATTAGCGATGCGATACAGCAAGGATGCCTGAGCGCGAGCATGAGCTAGGTTAATGTCTAAAGCTAGATTTGAATCAACAAGTTCAAGAGGAGCGTGAAAATTGCCCATGCCAAAGCCTAAAGCATTTCCTATATAAAAGCTTAACTGGATATTGGAGTCTAACAACTCTAATAAATCGCTCAGTTCTAAGAATTCCCAATCTTCTAAAAACGGATAGCTTGTATTATCTAATATGCAAATACCCGCAGCTAAACAAAGATAAAATGCTCTAATTGCAGCAGGGTGGTGAGAACTAGATACTTGAATAGATTTTTGGTTAGCCCAAGCCAATAATTCCTGAAGATGTCTATTGTGTGATGCTGCTTTATCAATCTGAATCTTCATAGACAGTAAAAGAACGTCAGCACTTTTTAACATCTCTGAGGTTAATAAGAAAACCTCGTGCCATTGTTTGTAAAAAACATACTTTATCAAATTAAGTAAAGACGGGTCATTAAATATTTCAGGATTGGCTTTAGCTACAATTTCTTTAGCCGTAAAATATTCATGAAATGTCAAGTGAGAAAAGGAATAAATTTCTCTGGCTCTTTCTATTAATAATCCGTGTTGAGCCTCAATAGATTTTAATACAGCTTCACTATCTAGCAGTAAAGCTTCTATATTTTGGGGAGATTCTGGGAAATTTATAATATAAGAAGCGATATACTTCTGCACATCTTGTTGCTTCCAGAAATACTCTCCTTTTTCAAAAGTTATCAAAGCAAGATGGCTGAGTAAATTTTCCTTATGTATTACTGAAAGATGCTTATAGACATCATCTCTTTTAATAAAACGTTTAGCATCCCATCTTCTTAAAAGTGTATGAGTTGCCCTTTGATATAGTTCAGTACGAGTCCTGGGGAAGTCACCAGCATCCTCAAATTCAATACATAATAAAGTCAGTAATATAGGACTAGTCGCTAGTTCATAAACTGAGGAATTTTCTTGTAGTTGTTCTATAAATATTTCATCAAAATTAGAGTTTTTAGCTGTGAACCATTTGGTGGCAAATGACTGAATTTGTTCCTGGTCAAAATCAGCTACTTCTACCTCTGTAAATTGCTCAAATGTATATTCTTTTGCGGCTATTCTGCAAGTCAATACAAAACGATTCATAGAAAATCGTTGAGAAAAATCACGAATTTCTCTTACAACATAATTATCTGCCTGTTGTTGGACTTCATCTAAACCATCCAGCAACAATAATACTCGTCCAGATTCAAACAGGGATATCACTGAATTATTGTCAACCTTATCATCAGCTAATTTTTGACAGATGTAATCTAATAATTTAAGTTTGACATCGGTATCTGCAAACTCTTTAAGAGATAAAAATATTGGGAGATAATTACTGAATATTTGCTCTGATATACATTGAATTGCTAAATGCTTTAAAAACGTTGTTTTACCTGAGCCTGGTTTTCCTAAAACCAGGAGCTTATGATATTTTTTGACGGCTTCTAATCCAGGTACTCGTTTTTCAACAACTTGAGGTAATCCCAATCTATCAAAATTATTTCGATCAAATTTTTGTGTAAGTTCATCAATACTCTTTCGCTGTCTTCCAGTGATTTTATCTAAAATATTTACAGTAGTGTAAATGTGGTTAATCTCAATGGGGTAAGTCATATCTAGTACCTTCATTGTCCCACATCTTTGAATAATACTATTTTGATATTTTTGACGAATGTCTGCAACTAGCTTATCAATCGATTCTTTATTTTGAAATTTGGATATGTCAATAACCTCTTGAGTAGCTATCTGAAGAGCTACACAAATTTTAGCGAAATTCTCTTTGTCAACAGGTTTACGAGTAAAAAATTTATGAATAGTACCTGAAGATAGGTCAAGTTCACTTGCTAAAAATTCTTTAGTCCAACCTTTTGATTCTAAAGCTTTTTGAGCAATTTGATAGCCTTCAGTTGATAATTGAGATGAACGTTTAGACATAATTATCACTTTGTTTTATGAACTATTTAACTCTAACAAGTCTTTTTAGTAACTTTCTCTAAGATATCTATGACTTGTCTCTAAGTTGTCTATAAGATAATTACTCTCTTTAAGGCAGTAAATACCTTCATGCGTCGTTTGCTAGTCAAATCAATCAATAGGCAACGATGCTCAACCTTGACCCTGATGAATACCTGCTTGAGTTGGCTGGTTCTCAGAAACCCCTCAATGCTCGTCTATACTTTCCTACCCAGTATTGGATAAGGTGGAAGCTGTAGCTACGTCTACACTTGTAGACGGTGTAGACATAAGGGAGATGGGGAAACAGGAAGTATCTGAGGCGATCGCCGATCTTCCTGCATATAGAATGGCTCTTTTTGATCTGTCTCCACAATTTTTATAAAAATGTTACCCTGTATTAAATTTTCAGTGTTGAAATGAGGAGTGGTCATGTGGTCTGATAACGAATCAGAAATTGACCTGCTAGGTTTCCACCATCTCTCAAGCGCTATCACGTCAATTATTTACCATGAACTTTTGCTACCAACAACAATTGGCGTATACGGAGATTGGGGTAGTGGGAAATCTAGCCTTTTGAAGATGGTTCAAACCGAGTTAAAGAACAACCCAGAAGTTGTGGTAGTTCCTTTTAATGGTTGGTTATTCGAGGGCTACGAAGATGCAAAAACTGCTCTTATGGGAACCATCCTTGATGAAATCAGCAAACAGAAAAAACTTGTACCTCAAGCAAAAGAACGCATACGTAAACTAATAAAGCGTGTCAATGTCATGCAAGTCATTGGCTCTACTACTAAAACAGTTGCAAAAGCAGGTCTTGCGTATTTAACAGGTGGTCTACCTGCACTAGGCTTAAGTGCTGGTCTAGATGCAGCGAAGTTAGGACATAAACTGTTAGAAGAAACAGAAGAAAAAGTAGATGATGCTGATTTTGAGAAATTTATAAAAGAAGATCCTGGTCAAAATTTAAGGAGAGGTATTCGTGAATTTCGACAAGACTTTGCAGAGTTACTACAAGAAACCAAAATTCAAACGCTGGTGATTATAATTGACGACCTCGACCGTTGTATGCCAGATACAATAATCGAAACCTTGGAAGCTATCAAACTTTTTTTATTTGTTCCTCATACAGCGTTTATCATAGGAGCGGACGAAAGGCTGGTCAAATATGCTGTACGTCGGAGGTTTCCTGAGTTACCAGGTGAACGAGCAGAAGTAGGGCGAGATTATCTTGAAAAACTAGTTCAGTTTCCAATTCGTGTTCCTCCACTGGGTCGTTCTGAACTGGAAACCTATGTTAATTTATTGTTTTTTATAAAAGCGTTCAAACATGATTCAGAAGAAGTGAAGAAAGCACGAGAATCTGTTGCTAACCAAAATTCTGATTCTCTATTAGAAGTACGCTTTAACCTTGGGATTGCTAAGGCTATTCTTAATCAAAACCTTGGCCCTGAATTAGAAGAAGATTTGAGCCTAGCTCAACGAATTGCGCCGATATTAGCAGGTGGTCTAAACGGGAATCCCCGGCAGTGTAAGCGATTCCTAAATACGCTTGTTATACGAACACAAATGGCTAAGTCAAGAAATGTTACGCTTAAGCAACGAGTGCTAGCAAAATTGATGCTTTTAGAGTATTTTAAACCAGAGTTTTTTAAACAATTAGCTGAATTTCAAACTAATCAACAAGGTCGTCCTAAAGAACTTAAACAAATTGAACAACAAATCGATCCTACAAAGGTTCATGACAAGGGATTAGATGCACATAAATCAGGAAATGATAAAACTAAGCCAGGAGATAAAGCCACAGATAGCGCTCAAATAAAACAAAAAACTACAAGTAATGGCAGCACAACTAATCAGCCTAGATCAACCAGTCCTTCAAGTTCATCTGGAGAAACTGTGTTGAGCCTTGCTGCATGGAATTCTGACAACTGGATGAAGGAGTGGCTGGAAAGTAGCCCACCTTTGGCAGATGAGGATCTGCGTCCTTATTTTTTCTTCTCCCGCGATACACTGGGTTCGCTTGGTGGTTCTGTTGTGCAACGCATGACCCCAAAAGCTCAAGAAATTATCAGCGAACTACTCCAAGGTAGTGATGCAATACGCAATAATGCCTTAAAAAAATCAGTCGAGCTTAATCAAGCAGAGGCAGCAGCAGTATTTGAAGCTATTGGTGAAAAAGTACAGCAGGAAGAAGATTTATCAAATAAGTCATATGCTCTTGATTTAATTTGTGAGTGGGTCGAAGTTCGTCGAGAACTATTTAGCCAATTTATTACTTTTGTGGAAGCTTTGCCAGAAGGAGATTTACCTATAAAAATTGTTCCGAAAATTATAGGTATCGCAAAAGAAATTACAGAAAAAAATCTTGTCAAAAAACTTCTTCAAAAATGGGCAAATAACAGCACTGCCCCAAACCTTAAAAAGGTGGCAGAGCAACGATTAAAAAATTATAACTAAGCCGAGGTTGCAAGTGGGAACTTCAAAATCCTATGGTGGGCCAAAAGACAGGATTCCGCTTCTTCCAAGCTGGGCGTTTCCCGATGCAGGTAATGAGCAACCCTCGCCAACATCCCCTGAAGATATCTCCTCGCTTCAACCAGTAATACCTAATTCTCTACAAAACTCTAATCAACAATCGCCTGTTTCAAACATGAACTGGCGAGCAGCCAAAAGCAGTTTAGGAAAAGCATTCTCAGGTTCAGGGGGAAGTACCAATAAATCTTTCGCTCGTGCAGGAAGAAGTTATGTACGAGCTTTAGGAGGAGCCAGAAAGGCAGCGAGTAGTTCAGCTACTGGTCGTTCGGCCGCAGCAGCACTGGGTGGTTTTTTTGCTGACGTTGCAAAAAACGGAATTAACGGAGCGCTCCAAAATTCTGGACTAAGTTTAGTGGTTGGGAAAGATGCGGAAACTGTCTTTGCAGCAATTACCAATGCTTTTGCACCTTCAGGAAGCTCTCGTGAGGAAGCTATTGCTCGTAAAGCAGTAAGTGAAGCACTAGAAGCTTTATATGAGCGTTGTTCTCTGGAAGATGGGGACATTACTACGCTAGATCGAATGGATGCTGATGATGTCAGAAACGTTTTTGAAGGAGTTGTTAATGCTTACATATATAATCGCTGGCTTGGAGAACTAGAGCTTGTTATCGAAAAAAAAGCTATATCTGCCCAGGATGCTATCCGTTTAGAGCGCCAAGTTAAAGAGTATATCTCTGAATGTGTCAAACTCGATATCAAAAATGTTGATGTTTTAAATATGGAGTGGAACAGTCCTTCAAGTCACAAATTTGTAGAAAAAATTTTTACAGAAGCATACAGTCTTTTAGAGGGTAACGAATGATTTGGAACGTTATTGTTAAAGTAGGTGTGAATGATACCTATGTACCAAAATTTTCAGAGCAACAACCATCAATTCTTGCTTCTATTGATCGTCCAGGCGACCCTTCAGAAATAAGGAATAACGTTCTTGGTGAAATTATAAAAAATCATACAAATAAAATTACCACTTCTGTTTCTTGGGAAGCTTGGGATTTATTAAACTTGGCAATGGCTGTGTATACTGCTGATTTAAAAACTCCCAGAAATCTTACAGAAGATAGATGGACACGTAATTTTAAACTGCATATACCAGTTGTCAATATACCCAAATGGGATGAGGCATTACCATTTTTAGTTAAATCATTAGAATTTCTTACAGGCGATCGCTGGGAAATTTGCTTGAGGCAACGAGAAGTCCCAGAAAATTGCAAATTTCAAGAAAGAACAAATTCAAAAGTAGCAGTCGTAAGCCTTTTTTCTGGCGGATTAGATTCTCTCGTGGGTGCAATCGACCTTCTTGAAGATAGAAAAAGTATTGGATTGGTTGGACATCATGGCGCTGGTATTACCAATTCAATACAACAAGCAATTCTAGGAAAACTTCAAGAATGTTACAAAAATCTTATTACACCGCATATGTTTTACATCCAACCCCGAAAAAGGCGCAAAGGTGGAGGTGAACCTTCTATGCGTTCTCGATCTATGTTATTCCTCTCCCTTGGAATTTTAGTAGCCAATGCTTACGGTAGCCAAATTCCCTTGGTTGTTGCGGAAAACGGGCTGATCTCACTTAATGTACCATTGACCAATTCTCGTATGGGCAGTCTTAGTACAAGAACAACGCATCCACATTTTATTTCTTTGTATCAACAAGTTGTCTCATCTCTTGGTTTATTGAATACTATACAAATGCCATATAAATTTTATACAAAAGGAGAAATGCTAGTAAATGCTAGAAATCAAGAAATATTAAAAGATACAGTAGATTTAACAATGTCTTGCTCACACCCCGAAGTTGGGCGTTTCCGTCAGGGTACTCCTCGCAAGCATTGTGGTTATTGCGTCCCATGCATTATTCGCCGTGCTGCATTGTCTTCAGTACAACTAGATAATGATATATATAATATCGATATTTTAAAAGAATATCAGCCATTTGATAGGGAAGTGGGAAGGGATGTTAGGGCTTTTCAAATGGCGCTAGAAAGAGGCAGATATTTAAAGCATCAGAATGCAGTGTTTGATGTTTTGAGTTCTGGGCCAATTACGGTAGAAGATATTAAAAGTTATGCTGATGTCTACTCGCGCGGTATGAGTGAAGTGAAAAATTTCTTTTTTAAAGCTAATTATTTAAAATAATTTATCTAATTAAGATAGTAAAATTTTCAGATTATTTCTAATAATTTTTGCAGCGTTAGCTTCGCTTTCCGACCAGATACCTGCAAGCTCTTGAACTGGTTTCCACATATCTTTTGGACATATAATTTTTTTACCAAATTTAACAAATGGCCCATCCGATTCGGTAAGAATTCGCTCCTTTGGAAGTGACTCTACCAATTCCCTTTTGCGAGGAGTTTCAAGCATTTTTATGTTAATAGAAAAGTAACAGCCCAATTCAACAGCTATCATCGCTTCCTTCATAGACCCTGTAAACCAATGAAGTACGACACGCCCTTTTTCTGGAGGAAGATAATTACCTATTAACTCGATCACTTGACGAGACGCTCGACGACTATGAACTGTTAAAACTTTTCCTGTCATTGAAGCACATAATTCTAAAATTTTTTGAAAAACTTGGCGTTGAATGGCTATGCTATCAGCATATTCAGGGGCATTATCTAAACCAACTTCTCCTACGTACCGGGTTTCTGGCAGTAGTTGCTCAAATAGTTCGATTTCTTTGGCTTTTACATGGACAAGCTGAGGATGTAATCCTAAAGCTACTCGAATATGTTTACAATCTTTTATCAACATTTGATTCTGTTTCCAAACACAAGGTGCATTTGTCACTGTCAAAGTTTTAATACCTAAAGTCTCTGATTCTCTAACTATTTCAAGATAGTTGGGATATAAATCTAGATGACAATGGAAATCAACAAGTTCAGCAGGATTAATTGAATGTGTCATTATTTTTTTCAGAATTTACTACTTTCAGCATATTTATTTACAATTATCTAATATTAATTGTCTATTTGTTAGCTTATTTGTTATTGGTGTCTACTAGACACAACTTAGACACTTAGACACTTGGTGTCTTGGTGGTGTCTGGGGTGGTGTCTTTGAATGTCTATGCTGTATAAGGTTTTCATGGTTTAGTGTCTCTGGTGTCTGGTGTCTTGTGTCCGCGAATCAAGGGGAATTTTGGGTGCAGACACAAGACACTAAAAGCAGTCAAATTTGATTGAGCTTGATAACACCGTCGCTTATCCAGTTTGCTAACCCTGCCCCCACAATTTCATACATCCAGCCCTTGATTTGCTCAACAGTAAATCTTTCTGAGTTGACTTTAAAGTTGCCCTTGAACTCTCTTACATCAGCCTCTATTCGTTCAGTTCTAGTGAGATATTCATACAACTTTTGCGCCATTGGTGATAGTTGATTTTTTTCTGATTGAGTGTCGTCTACCTTGCCATCAATATTTATTTCTAGTTCATAAATGCGCTCTAAAGTGGCTTGATCAATCTGACTTTTCCCGTTAAGTCTCGAAAAGCAGACTCACAAAGGAGTTGGGAAACACCACAGCATATACAGTACAGTAATTGAAATCCGGTGCTAAAGGTGACGAACAATGCTGGACTGGTGGGAGAAAAATTTTGCGACCTGTGAGTTAGGCGATCGCCGATTAAATGAGCGTGCAATGTCGATAGGCTATGCTCTCAGTCTTGGATTTGGCAAAGCACTGTCGGAAATCTTCAGTAGTGGAACAGTACTCAAGAGAGCTTATGAATTTTTGCTAACCCAAAAGTGGAATTTTCAAGGGTGATTGAACCGCACTGTCAAATGACGGCGGAAACGGTTACACAATACGATGTAGTGCTGTGTGTTGGAGACACAACTTTTCTTGATTATGGCAGTATTGAGGCTAAAAAAGAAGGTTACGGCCCAATTGGCAAGGGAGGTAATGGTTTAATATTACACAGTGCTTTAGCGATAGAGCCTGAGAAAGGTCAATCCATAGGTCTGTTATGGCAAAAAC
>NZ_JAECZA010000213.1 GCF_016056275.1 Dendronalium phyllosphericum CENA369
GCTTTACCAGCTTTTGTACTAGACTTTTACTGACTGCAAATCTGAGTGCCACTTGCCGAATTGATATTTTTTCCTCAATATGTGCTGCAACTATTTTTTCTCGGATATCCACTGAATATGCTTTCATGACAGTATTATCTTTTTATTTTATTAGTACTAATTGTACCTCATAACATCGGAAACGGCTGTAAAATATCAGGATATCAATGCTCCGGTTAATGGTACTATTTTTGAACTTAAGGCTCATACTCCAGGATTTGTAGTAACCTCAAGCGAACCAATTCTCAAAGTTGTTCCCAACGATGCGCTGATTGCAAAGGTATACATTACTAATAAAGATATTGGTTTTGTCAAGCAGGGAATGACCGTAGATGTCAGGATTGATTCGTTTCCTTTTAGCGAGTTTGGCGATATTAAAGGTAAATTGATTTGGGTTGGTTCTGATGCTTTGCCACCGGATCAGATTTATCCATTCTACAGGTTCCCAGCAAAGGTACAGCTTGATAGTCAGCAGCTAATGGTTTCAGGGCGTAATATTACTTTGCAATCAGGGATGGGGGTGAGTACAAATATAAAAATTCGAGAACGCACTGTCATGTCAATTTTTACTGATATGTTTAGTTCTTCTGTGGAGAGTTTAAAAACTGTCAGATAAATAGATTGAGATAGATGCTTTCAATCATTTGATGGGGTGGTAGAGTCCATTGTCACTCCTGCGCCACGCAACAGAACCTGGATCTCTTGACCTACACCAACTTTGAAAATCTTTGTCAGTCTGGTTACTTTGCTCTTGTGACAAAGTTGCCAGTGAGACACCCAATCTTTTAGCTAAATTTTCGCCCGTGTACGCTTGCAGTTCTAGCTGCGGTGGGTGGTAGTTGTATGACTGCCGACGCGAAGTACCATTAGAACGCTTAGAAAGTATTGCTAGTGCTCCTTCTAATTGTGCTAATCTTTGGGCAATTGCTTCTGTCTTTTGCTCTAATTGTAAAAGTTTATGTTTTGAGCTATCGTCTGTACCGCTTTCTACAGGTCGATTGGCGATAGTGTTCAATTGAGTTTCCAGTTGCTGTAGACGACTTTCTACACTCCGAACTGTACCTTCTACTTGCCCAAGGATATGATGCAAGCCCTGGATAACTAAATCAGTGGCTGTGGTGTTACGTTCTCGTGCAGCAGTGCGGAGTGCTTTAGTCAGGGTTTTGGGGAGTTTGAAGTTGATTGATTCGCGTTCTGTGTTCGCCATCTCTACACCACGTCTATACCGTAGTACAGACAGTTTAGCGTGTTTTTGGTAAATATGGATTTCTCAGGGCACTGTCCGATTATGGCGGCTATATTAGGACACTTACTACTTAGACAAATCCAGAATCAGCACTAAAAATGACAATCGCCTGAAGAGCAAAGTGATCGCAAGAAATTACACCAAGTATATATATTTTTCGTTTTAATCAAAGCTGGTTGTACTGTTGTCCAACTCAGGTTCCAGTAGCTCAATACGTCCAGCTTTCACGAAAATAATGGGGGCTACCCTTTTTTTCTTAGCGAAGTTTAGAAAAGAGGAAAAGTTGAAAAATATTAAATTTATTTTATTGCGGCAGAACTTTCCCATAAAGTGATTCCAGGCTTTTAGAGAAAAAAGAAAGAATGTCCCTCCAGCCAGATAGCGTAGGCATCTACCTCCGAGAAATCTCTAAATATCCAATGCTGACTCCAGAGCAAGAGATAACCTATGCTCGGCAAGTGCAACAGATGATAATACTGCTTCAGCATAAAGAAGCGCTAAAACTTCGACTACATCGAGAGCCAGCTTTGCCAGAAATATCTGCTGATATCGGAAAAAGTGAAACTGAAGTATCTCAAATTCTGCGATTAGGACGGATAGCCAAGGAGAAGATGATTGCGGCTAATCTGCGGCTGGTGGTAGCGATCGCCAAAAAGTATCGGTGGAGCCATCTGGAATTTCTGGATTTGGTACAAGAAGGGTCAATAGGTTTGCAAAAAGCCGCAGAAAAATTCGATCCAAATCGAGGGTATAAGTTCTCGACCTGCGCGTATTGGTGGATTCGGCAAGAAATCACGAAGGCAATCGCCAATAAGTCCACCACGATCAGAACGCCGAGTCACATGAATGACCGTTTGATTAAACTCAAAAAAGTCCAGCGAGAAGGAGCAAGAATGTTGGGTCGGTATCCCACGATTGCAGAAATAGCTGAGTTTGCCGAACTTCAGCCACGCCAAGTCAGAGAATGTCTGAGCGCATTTCGCCAACCGCTGTCCCTGGATCGACCAATGGGACAAGAGGATGAAGCTGATTTTCTGGAGATTCTACCTGCCGATAGCACTTCCCCAGAGGAATATTTAGATGAAGGATTTCTGCGGCAAGATTTAGCGAAGTCTTTGATAACGCTTAAACCAATGCAAAAACAAGTGCTGATGTTACGTTTTGGTTTGGGTAGTGTGGACAAGTTGACAACCAAACAAATTGCTCAGAAGCTCAACATCAAAGAATCGAAAGTGAGGACAGTTCAGAATAGAGCGATCGAGGTGTTGCATCGCCAGCAACCGCAGATGCGAGAGTATTTGGCGTGAGATGTTATCTAGAAAGGCAGAGGGCAGGAGGCAGGAGGCAGAAGGGAATCCTGCTTCCTGCCCTCTGCGACAACCGGAGGAGTAAGGATTTAAGACCCCCGTTAAACCTTGGTTTGACGGTATTAGATTGTTGGCAGGTCTCAATCCCCCTGCAATCTTACCTTCTGCCCTCTGCCTTCTGCCTTCTTCAAGCATAAAAATACTCCAATGTGAGACACGACGCGTCAAAGCATCAAGCTAATCATCGCAGTCACGTTAAAATTACAGCAAAGGAGTGATTGCGATTGATTGACCCTGGGTGACTAGCGGATAAAAGATAGATGGACTTGTTTGACCAACATCTAAAAAAAACTAGAAGCGCAAAGTTTGCTAGAGGAGTAACTTCTCAAGAGTATCCAAGAAAGCTTCAGGATTTCGACGGAATCGAAGTTGTTGAATGCGATGGAGTTGATGTTGGCGTAAATCAGAGCGTAATTGTTGCCAATTCTGTACGCAAACCTGAGCCAAATCCTGGGCTGTAAAACAATGAAGTGCAGTAGCAATGGCTGAAGCTAATTGAACTGTGCCTCGAATTACAATTGATGAAGCAGCGACTTTACGACCAGTACAACGACGTTGATGATGTCGTAAAACACCAAAAGCCTGTTCAAGGT
>NZ_JAECZA010000214.1:0-4640 GCF_016056275.1 Dendronalium phyllosphericum CENA369
TGCGTCCTTGGATCTGCGTAGCTTACAGTGCACCTTTGGCATCTGCAACCGCAGTATTCTTGATCTACCCCATCGGACAAGGTTCTTTCTCTGACGGTATGCCCTTGGGTATCTCCGGAACCTTCAACTTCATGATCGTGTTCCAAGCAGAACACAACATCTTAATGCACCCCTTCCACATGTTAGGTGTGGCTGGTGTCTTCGGTGGAAGCTTGTTCAGTGCAATGCACGGTTCTCTAGTAACTTCTTCCTTGGTTCGTGAAACCACCGAAACCGAATCTCAAAACTACGGTTACAAATTCGGTCAAGAAGAAGAAACCTACAACATCGTTGCCGCACACGGTTACTTCGGTCGTTTGATCTTCCAATACGCATCTTTCAACAACAGCCGTTCCTTGCACTTCTTCTTGGCAGCTTGGCCTGTAGTCGGTATTTGGTTTACCGCATTGGGTATCAGCACCATGGCGTTCAACTTGAACGGTTTCAACTTCAACCAGTCAGTGATTGACTCTCAAGGTCGCGTCATCAACACATGGGCAGACATCATCAACCGCGCTAACTTGGGTATGGAAGTAATGCACGAGCGCAATGCTCACAACTTCCCTCTCGACTTGGCTGCTGGTGAAGTTGCTCCTGTTGCATTGACTGCACCTGCAATCAATGGCTAATTTCTGAAGTATTAGCTAAATAAAAGCGCCCTCCGGAAACGGGGGGCGCTTTTTATCTATCTCGATTCTTATATCACGTTAAATATATAGTGCTACTTAGAAGGATTGATGCATTCTAGATGTTGACAACCAAAGTGTTGAGTCATCATTGCAGATAGTTGTTGAGAAGCTTGACTGTCAAGATTTAACTCTCGCTTGATGTTTTCATAAACCTCTCCTTGGGCTACCCGCTTGGCCATTTGCTGAAACTGTACCCAAGTTAGATCGCTATCAACAAACGCTTTGGCAAGTATAATTACCAGTTCCTCATAATCATTGTCTTCTAGTTTCGTCATCATCCGATGTTCGATGTGAAGCGAATCATCAAAGCAGTAATACCAAGATTTTGGTTGCTGCTTAACTATCGTTTTGAAAAAATCCTGCTGTTTAGAACGACTAACAGCACGATCTGCCTCGCTACACACCATCAATGTCGGAGCAGAAACACAAGTTTGTGACTGTTTTGAAATCTTCTGTGCCAATTTTAGAAATATTTGTAATGCCTGAAGACGAAAACCTTTATAGCCAAAATTGCCTGGTGCGTCCTTGTTGAACCATTCAAAGTAAATTGGCAGGATTTCGAGTAACCAATCAAATAATAAATAACGACTACCCAAAAAAGGTGCGAACAATAAGGCGCGCTCAATTTCCTGGGGATGCTCTAAAGCTAACCACGCAGCTAAAGTTCCACCCGTTGATAATCCTCCAACTACGACTTGTTGACCCAGGGTCTTGGCAATTTGCAACCACTTCAGTACAAACTGTTGATAAATCTGAATATCTGTTGGTAGTGGCGGAGGATTTTGGCGATTCCAATTACCTGAGAGTCCATGACCGGGTTGTAAGGGAATTAGAACGTTGTATCCTCTGTTGAAGAAGGCTTTGCCAAGTGGCTCAAACTGGTAAGGACCGGCTGTGAAACCATGCAAGAACAGACAAACTTTCGAGGTAGAGTAGGGATAAATGAAGAATTTAGAACGACAAGCTTCATTCTTGAGTTTAGGTGTGGACTCTGATTGATGAACTTGCTCAAGAATTTTTACTGTCTTGCCAATGCCAATTTCCATTTTATTACTTGTCGTACTTATACATATACTTGTATTTTACTGAACTCAGTAAGCCTCCTGAATCTAGCAGAGTTTCACAGCTGGTCTTTCTGAGTTTTAGCAACCCAACGCCGCATTAGTTCTACAGTATATGTGTATTGTTGATTATTTTGGATAATAACATCGTGATTTTCTAAAGTTATTAATGCTGCTTTAACTTCACCTAAGCTGAGGTTAGTTTGGCTAACAATTTCTGCTAGTGACATTTTTATAGAAAAAGAAGAGACATCTTGTCCGCACAATACTTTCAGGATATCAGTCTGTCCAACTGGGGAACTATCTGCTTGGTTCCAAACACCCTTAAAGTAAGCATCGCCATCACGGAAGAACTCAGAAGTAGAAACGATCGCTTCTACATCTTCTCGTGTAAAGCGGCGATCGCGTGAAATGTTTTCTTCAAACATTTGCCGATTGTAGCGAGTAATCAGGTTTTGACAGATTAGCTGAATTAAATAAGGTTGACCATTTGTTAAGTCGATAATTTGCTCGATTGCGGCTTCGTCGTAATCGAGGTTAAAATCAGGATGGGGTTGGGTAATTAGTTTACGTGCAGCCGTAGGGGAGAGAAAGCTAACTTTGAGCGCTTTGACACTGCCAAATAGCGGATGCCAGTAATTCTCAGTCATATCTTGCAGAGTATATAAGCCAGCAAACGCCATGACAAACCAAGGATAGGTTTGAATCATTTCTCGCCAAAAACCCAGCAGTTCGGGTTGCAGTCGCTTTTCGTTAATTAGCTTTTCAATTAATTCAAATTCATCAATAGTTACAATCAATCGCTTTTGCATTTGCAGGTCTGAAACCTGTTTTAAAAAACGGCCAAATACTGTATAAGGATTGTGGTTGGTGAACCGTTCTTCATCTGGTTCTCCCAATTCAACTTGCCCGGTAGCAGGGAGACTGTCATAAATTGCTAGTGCTAAACTGTACATTAACTCACTGGTGTTATCAACAAGTCCCACCCGCTGCATGTTGAAATCTACAATAATTGTTTGACTACCAAAGCGGTTGCTCAGATTCTTGAGAATGGAAGATTTGCCCATACGGCGATGACCGTAAAGCACCACCGATGAACATTGTTCTGGTTGTATCCACAGTTCCTCTAGTTCGCGGAGGATGTCTTTTCGCCCAACAAATAAAGAACCGATGACAGGGTTGCCAGCGACGTAAGGATTTTCAACTGGTGCTAAGTCTTCCTCTCGCCCAACTTGACCCCCTGCTTCACTTACCAACTTGCGCCATTGCCGGATGATGCGCTGGATAATTGTTTGTTCTGGCGCTACCAAATCAGTATTTACATACTCATCTAAAACATCAAGGTTATCTGTAGCACGAGCAATAGCAGCTAATTGATTGACTCGACTAGTAGCAATTTGGTAAGTGGCAATCTCAGCACCAATATCTCCTAATTGAGATAAGGCATTCATTACACTGGGACGAATGGCTGTCTCTTGTGGAGGTAGTTTTGAGATGAAATTAATAGCTGTGGGCAAGGCAGATAGTTCTTTGTAAGATAAAAAGCTCGCCATTGCCTCAAAGGAGCGTTCAATTTCAATCCCGCCAGGGTAATCTGTTAACCGAATATAAATAGGGCTGTAGCTGAATAAATTGAAATCTTCTGCATTAACTTTCTTGTTATCCAGAAGTTGGTAGAGCATTCCAGCAAATAGAGTTAAAGGAGTTTGATCGGAATTGTGCCGCCAGTGAGCGATCTTCCTGACCAGACGCTCAGAAGCTCGATCAATCCACCTAGTACTATTTATCCACTGTTCACTCAATTCTCTTAACAAAAGATGGCGTATAGTTGGCAAATTCTTCCAGTCTTCTTCGCTAACTGGAACAACAGCATAAGTATCCAAATCAGGATGAGTCAGTAACTTATAAAGTAGATGTAGTGGCCCTGCTTGAGTGTGCAAATAGCTCTTTAGAGCTTTATTTGCTGCTGGACGCTGGAAAGGCTTCCAAGCTACATCGCTTACTAAAATCAGTCCTGCAACTTGGTCTTGCTGCAAGCGTTGGCTGAGTAACCACCGCGTACCAGGCAAAGGTAAAATTACTAGTTCATCCCACTCTACTAGGTGTTTTTGGCTTTTGAATTGGCTGTATAGCACTAGCAATAACTCAATTGGATAAAAGATGACGCGTGAATAACCTGCCAGCATAGTGAAAGAGAAAAAGGCTACGATACTTACAATCTCACTGCTAGTCTTTGCGGCAGCATTTATCCTGTCTACTATTGTTGTTTGAGCATTCGCTTGTGATGATTGTAGTCTTATACCAGACCAGATGCCACTCGCTACAACGAGGAATATACCGACGACCGTAATTGTAATAATGAGCCTTAAAACACTAAATCTTACGCTGGCGGCTGCTACAGACAAGATCAAGCCGAACACAATGCAGAAGGTGAATAAGAAAGTGTTGTTGTAAACACTACCAAATAAAGGAATACCTAATATGTTCAAACCATTACTACTTGCACCCATAATCTCTAGAAATAAGCCAATTGGGATGCTGAAAGTTATGGCAAAAAACAAACTTATAAACAAGCCGTAGAACCAAAATTCTTCTGTTAGATCAAAGATAAGAAAGCTAATCGCCATAATCACTGGAATAGCTGTCCACAAGTGGATTATCACCAGACCGACTAATAGTGCAATTGCCAAGCTCGACACTGTTAGCCTGATTCTTGCCCACTTTAGCGGCACTGAGGTTCCTTTATTCAATTCCCATACTCTCAAGGTTTTGTCATCTGAAGCGGAAACTATTTGCTGTCCGTCGGGTGTCACAGCTATAGCAAATACCCGGCCAGAATGACCAGACAAGG
>NZ_JAECZA010000214.1:4740-97896 GCF_016056275.1 Dendronalium phyllosphericum CENA369
ATTCCCATACTCTCAAGGTTTTGTCATTTGAAGCAGAAACTACTTTTTGTCCGTCGGGTGTCACAGCTATAGCAAATACCCGGCCAGAATGACCAGACAAGGTATGTAGTAATTCACCGCTTTTCAATTCCCATACTCTCAAGGTTTTGTCATTTGAAGCAGAAACTACTTTTTGTCCGTCAGGTGTCACGGCTACAGCACTTACCAAGCTAGTATGACCGGACAAGGTATGTAGTAATTCACCGCTTTTCAACTCCCAAACTTTCAGGGTTTTGTCAGCTGAGGCAGAAATAATTTGTTTTCCGTCACGTGTCACAGCTACAACACCTACCCAGTCTGAATGACCAGACAAGGTGTGTAGTAATTTGCCGCTTTTCAACTCCCAGACTTTCAGGGTTTTGTCAGCTGAGGCAGAAATAATTTGTTTTCCGTCAGGTGTCACAGCTACAGCACTTACCACGTCAGTATGACCTAAGGTGTGTAGTAATTTGCCGTTTTTCAACTCCCAGACTTTCAAGGTTTCGTCAGCTGAAGCAGAAACTACTTGCTTTGCGTCGGGTGTCACAGCTAAAGCAACTACCACGTTAGAATGACTGGACAAGGTGTGTAGTAATTTGCCGTTTTTCAACTCCCAGACTTTTAGGGTATCCCTTGAAGCAGAAACTACTTGCTTTGCGTCGGGTGTTACGGCTACAGCACGTACCCAGCCAGGATGACCCAAGAAAGTGTGCAGTAATTTGCCGCTTTTCAACTCCCAGACTTTCAAGGTTTTGTCATCTGAAGCAGAAATAACCTGCTTTGCGTCGGGTGTCACAGCTACAGCCGTAACCGAGTCAGTATGACTTTGTAAAGTCCAAAGAAGGTAAAATCCACCCAACGCCACCAAAAACAGTGCCAATAACAAAACCGCTGCGGGAGCCATAAGATAAAGATTGCGGTACGCAAAAATACCCCAAGTGGAACGAATTTTACTCAGTCCTCGCAATTGATAGCATTCTGGTGCAGCTTGGTACAGATAGCAATGGAATGCTGTAGGACGAAAGAAAATCCAGTAAGCCAGCAAAAAATAATGGCGAGGATTTAGCGGGTTGAGAGTTTCGGGCAGATAACCTCTATATTTGGGAAAGTTGGGCATAGTGAGGTTTTACCTTCAGCTTTGGGTGAGATGTCGAAATAGTTCGGCTGCGGCTTCTTGCAAACGTTGGGGATGACCTTTGCTGTGTGTAAACAAGTCTTGAATCTGACTTTCCATAAAAACTACGCCAGTTCCTTGCAAGTTGTGCTGAATCAACTTACGTACTGTTTCTAAAGAAAATGGCTTGACATCCAGTTGATTGCAAATACCTGCTAAAGGAGATGTTTCATTAGAGCAATCATCAAACAAATCTTTGAGGGGAGAACGACTGGCAATTACTAATGACAAAGGAGCATCAGAATCTCCAGCCAGTCCTCGCAATTCGCTACGCAAATTCCAAGTAAAATTTTCTTTGCAAGTCATTTTCTCAATTTCATCTATGCAAAGAATGTGGTGTTTGTCTCGTAAATTACGCGCTAATTTATATCCTCGACAGTTATCAATTTTCAATTCCTCACATAACGCTTCAAAAAATTCTAGTTCGTTGTGAATAATTTGCATATCTATATAGATAAATGCCTCAGATGGAAGTTGTAACCGTTCTGTCCCCCACTGACAAATCATCGATAAAATAGAGGACTTACCAATCTGCGTTTCTCCCACCAGCGAAAGGTTAGAGCCTTTGCTTAGTTCTTCAAAAATTCGCCGGATTAACTCTTCACGGTTAAAAAATCTTGTAGGGTCGGTAATGCGTCCGCGAAGTCCAAAGGGATTCTCTTTTTTTAGCAAAGTTTGAATTATAACTTCAGTTTTAAAGGTAGTTGAAGAATCTTTCTTAATAATTGAAGTTTGATATTTCCGAGAATCTTTGTTTATCAAACAAGTTAAATTATAAGCTTCTTCTAATGTATAGCCATTAGCAAGGGAACTATAAAAATTTACAGCAAATTTTATAGCTGTTTCATCTCCAACAGCTTTATTCATACCAATTACGTAGTTAATGTGTTGGCTAATTGCCTGCGCCTGTACCTCTGAATAACAAGCATTCAAAACTACGCACTCTACACCTTTGCTGGCAAACACCTCAAACATATCGGCAAGAACATCTGCCTGCACAAGAGTCATTTGTCCATTGTCATCTTCCAGGACAATACCATCTTCTCCAACACCATGCCCGCAAAAGTGGACTATGTAGGGCTGATGATGTGATATTTCATTAGGGAAGTCCTTCAATTGCACTCCCCTTACCTGCTCTAATTTAAACTGCTCCCGCTCTTTTCCCCGTTGCAACCCTTCATTAATTCCTCGTATTTCTTTATCCAGCAGCAGACGAGCGGTATCTACGGGGTTAGCTGTCAAAATCAAAATTGTTTTGACACGAGTGTTATTACTCATGGGAGAGGCTGAAAGAAGCGGTAGTGTTTAGGTCTTGATACAATCAACAAAATTTGATTCCACAAAATTGTGATGTCAAAAGTTATATCAAGACAACACTTCTAGATTCTCACATAAATGAATATAAGCAAACTTATACCATTGTAGATTTTAAATTGTAACCAGTACCTTGGTTTATACTTATTGTCATAATTAAAACATCCAGAGTTGATTGACTATGATGTTACTAAGTGGTTTAAGTCAGCTGGAGTCAAGTCTGAATGTACTACTTGACCATCGCGGAACCAAACTATGCGCTTGGTTTGTCGAGCAACATCTGGTTCATGAGTAACCATAACTACGGTAATTCCACTGTTATTGAGTTCGCTAAAGATATCCAAGACTTCGCTAGTGGTGCGAGAATCAAGTGCGCCAGTGGGTTCATCGGCTAAGAGGACAACGGGACGGTTGACAATGGCACGAGCGATCGCTACTCTTTGTTGTTGTCCACCTGATAGTTGCGTTGGTTTGTTGTTGAGGCGATTGGCTAAACCTACTCGTTGCAGTGCTTCTGCGGCGCGATCGCGTCTTTCGCTAGGATTAATATCAGCATAGACCATTGGCAGCATCACATTTTCTAATGCTGTCAGTTGGGGTAACAAGTGAAATTGTTGGAACACAAACCCCAGTTTTTTATTACGAATGTGTGCCAACTCTTTATCGTTCATTTGTGCGACATCAACGTTATCTAGATAATAATGTCCGCCTGTGGGACGGTCTAGACAACCGATAATGTTCATGGCTGTGGATTTACCCGAACCAGAAGGCCCCATAATTGAACAATATTCGCCCTGTTCTACAATCAAGTTGACATCATTTAATGCTCGTACTTCTGTTTCGCCGCTACCGTAAATTTTATATATACTTTCTAAGCGAATAATAGTTGATTTTGGTACGGGATTAGGAACTAGAGAATCAGTAATTGAGATAGTCTTTGCCATAAGGATTTGGAGACGCGATTAATCGCGTCTTTACAAAAGTTTTATGATTTCTCTTATCTAGGATAATATTTACGCTTAGTTACTAGCCAACCTACGCCAATAAAAAAGAATGTAGCTAAAACACTCAAAAATTAAAGATGCGAAAAAGGGATGGTGTGGATTGTTAGGAGATATCGCTGTTAAAAGTTGGTTAATTGTGTCGATGTGTTGGACGATTATACTAGAGGCGATCGCACCACCGCCAAAGCCTATACCTAATATTTGGATTTTGTTTTCTAGGGAGCGAAGGGTGCGTTACGCTACGCGATAACACACCCTACTGGCGTGGCAAGAGCTAATTCTTAACTCTTCGCTGGATTATCTTCCAAAGCCCTTACCGCGATTTGTGGAAGGTAAACAAATGCAGTTTTCTAACTGAGTGAGTAAAGTTTCCTTATCCAGATTTTGACCAATTAATACTATCTGGTTTTTTTGTTGACCTTTCCATTCATCATCATCCAAAGTAAAGCGCTTGCCACACAAGTGGAAGATATGACGCTTTGGACTTTCATCAAACCACATAATCCCCTTTGCTCGGAAGATATTTGTAGATAATTGGTTATCTAAGAAATATTGAAACTTCCTAATCGACAAAGGCTTATCAGTTTGGAAAGATATTGAGGTAAAACCATCATTTTCTAAATGATCGGAATGATGGTGATGATGGTGGTCGTGGTCGTGATGATGATGGTCGTGGTCGTGATGGTCGTGACCGCATGTTGAGTGGTCGTGGTCGTGGTGGTCGTGATGGTCATGCTCGTGGTCATGCTCATCAACTGTATCAAAATACTTGTCAGACTCAAACAGCCCCACACTCAAGATTAAAGGCAGCGGTACTTGCGATCGCGTGGTGCGAATAATTCTCGCTCCTTCTTTGACTTCGCCAATTTTTCTTTCCAATTCCTTCAGTGCAGATTCTTCCACCAAATCTGTCTTATTCAGCAGAATAATATCACCATAGGAGATTTGACTGTAAGCTGCTTGTGAGTTGAATAAATCTAGGCTGTAATTTGCCGCATCTACCACGGTGATGATTGAATCTAGACGAGTTAAATCTCGTAATTCTGTACCGAGAAATGTCAACGCAACAGGTAAGGGGTCAGCCAATCCAGTTGTTTCTACTACTAAATAATCTAGATTTTCTTGGCGTTCTAAAACTTTGTAAACGGCATCTACTAAATCATTATTAATAGTGCAGCAAATACAACCGTTATTTAGTTCCACCATGTTCTCGCCAGTGGAAACAACTAACTCGTTGTCGATGCCAATTTCGCCAAATTCATTTACTAATACAGCAGTTTTCAAACCCTGCTGGTTGGTCAGAATATGATTAAGTAAAGTCGTCTTGCCACTACCGAGAAATCCAGTAATAATTGTGACTGGCATTCCTTGTTTGGGCGCATCCATTGCTTGAGATTCGGGGGTAACGGCTGATTGCATAGCGCTGTAATGAAAAAATCAAAAAATTAGGAAAGAATTCAGGAGATGCTTCTGCGCCTTTGTGCAAGGTACAAAAAATTAGCAAAGGTAGCGCAGATAGTCCAGAAAACACTAGCATAGGGATGCTGGACTGTCATCCCAGCTGCTTTACCCTATTATTACGTATCTCTCTATTTCAGCATTACTCTGTTATGACCCTAACCCTCTACAATACTCTCACTCGTCGTCAGGAACCGTTTACAACAGTCGAAGCAGGCAAGGTTAAGATGTATTACTGCGGCGTGACGGTGTACGACTATTGCCATTTGGGTCATGCTAGAGCTTGCATTGTTTGGGATGTAGTCAGGCGATACCTCCAGTTTATCGGCTATGAAGTACGCTACGTCCAAAATTTTACCGATATTGATGACAAGATTCTTAATCGCGCGCGCCAAGAACATTCAACAATGGAATCGGTTGCCGATCGCTTTATCAAAGCATATTTTGAAGATATGGCACGGCTGGGAGTCAAAGAAGCCGATGAATATCCTCGTGCAACCCACACGATGGATGGCATTCAGCGGCTAATTTATGAGTTGGAAAACAAAGGCTTTGCTTACCCCGCCGATGGCGATGTTTATTATGCAGTGCGCCAGTTTTCTGAATATGGGAAGCTTTCCGGACGCAAATTAGAAGATTTACGAGCTGGTGCAAGCGATCGCGTCAACATAGACGATCCAGAATATCAAAAGAAGAAAGACCCGTTTGATTTTGCTTTGTGGAAAGCAGCAAAACTAGGAGAACCCGCTTGGCAATCACCTTGGGGTGAAGGTCGTCCGGGATGGCATATCGAATGTTCCGCGATGGTACGCGACCGCCTTGGCGAAACCATTGACATCCACACTGGCGGTGAAGACTTAGTTTTCCCTCACCATGAAAATGAAATCGCTCAATCAGAAGCAGTCACAGAAAAACCCCTAGCGCGTTACTGGCTGCACAACGGCATGGTAAAAGTCGATGGTGAGAAGATGTCCAAATCTTTGGGCAATTTTACCACTATTCGGGATTTGCTAGATCGGGGAGTTGACCCAATGGCAGTGCGATTGTTCGTGCTGATGGCTCAATATCGCACACCGATTGACTTTACCCATGAAGCGATCGCCGCAGCCACCAACGGCTGGCACACCCTAAAAGCAGGTTTACTCTTTGGCTACCAATACGGGGAAAAACTAGGTTGGAATTTAGGTACTGGCGACTGGGGACTAGGGACTGGGAATATTCTAATACCCAATTCCCAATACCCAGTACCTAATCCCCATATTGAACGCTTTCAAGAAGTTGTGAATGACGACTTTAATTTCCCTGGTGGATTAACAGTGCTGTTTGAATTAGCTAAAAAACTACAACGCGAGGGAAATATCTTGGTGCATCAAGGGAAAACTGAAACACCACCTGATGAATTACAGCGTCAATGGCAAACTCTCGTCACTTTGGCTAGTGTTTTGGGTTTAGAAACTCAGCCAGAAGCAGAAACCCATCAAAGCAACGGTATAAGCGATGCAGAAATTGAGGCGAAAATTGAGCAAAGACAAGCAGCCCGAAAAACTAAGAATTTTGCTGAAAGCGATCGCATTCGGAACGAACTACTAGCACAGGGAATTACCTTAATTGATAGTCGGGATGGCACTCGCTGGCATCGCAATTAGGCTGGGACTGGGGACTGGGTATTGGTGGCTGGGGACTGGTGAGACAGCGCTGCGGGAGGGTTTCCCTCCGCAGCCACTTGCGTGGGCGGGTTTCCCGACTTGAGCAAAGTGGCATCAGGCGACTGCGTTAGCGCAGCGTTAGCGAGCTTGCGAGCGTCACCCGAAGGGGGACTGGGAAAGAAATTTAGTTATAAATGCTTCTAATCCCCGATCCCCAATCCCTAATCGCCAATCACCAATCCCTAGATATGAAGCGTCAAACTATTTCTCTATCTAACCTTTTGCTAATTGTTGCCACTGGTTTTACAGTTATCATCTTGTGGCAATTACGGAGTTTGTTAGTAACTTTAATGGTGGCGGTAGTGTTGGCAGCGGCGATCGCACCCATAGTTACTGCCGCCGAACGATTGCGTCTGCCTCGTTGGCTCGGTGTAATTGTAGTGTATGTTGGTCTAATAGCTGGATTGATTGGCGCGGGTTTGATTATTGGCCCATCTGTTTCTGAGCAAATTCAGCGCTTAGTCAGTAAACTTCCAGCTTATTTAGATAATCTGCGGACAGCTGCTGAAAATTTAGCGGTGCGAATCGGAATTACTCAAATCGAGTCCATAGACCAATTGTTTGATATTCAAGCTCTTACCAATTGGTTGTTTAGTTCTAGTCAACAGTTACTCATTCGTTCGTTTGGCTTTACTCGTGGCATTCTCGGCGGCGTGGTAAATCTGATTTTAGCTTTAGTCATTTCTGGCTATATGGTTGCGGGTAGCGAAAATTTAGTTATAGGACTGATACAGCTATTTCCCCAACCTTGGGAAGAACGCCTCGCCGCCCAAGTTGTACCAATTTCTCGGCGTATGGGTGGTTACGTTCAAGGTCGAGTTGTGGTTTCAGCTATTTTGGGTATTGTCATTACCCTAGGTTTGAGTATTTTAGGGCTATCAGAGTTTGCTCTAGCACTAGGCGTAATTGCTGGATTTACAAATCTAATTCCTTTTGTCGGGCCAATATTGGGAGCAATTCCAGCTTTAATCGTTGCTATACCTCAAGGAGGATTAACTTTTCTTTGGGTACTGCTGTTATTTGTGATTATCCAGAATTTAGAAAGTTACGTTCTCGATCCCTTACTAGTAGGTTCTTCAGTGCGAGTTCATCCCTTATATCAACTTTTAGCAGTCTTAGGAGGCACACAAGTTTTAGGGATTATTGGCGCTGTGATTGTCCCGCCTTGGGTAGCAGATGTAGCCGTGCTTTTAGAAAATCTTTATTTACGTCCAAAATTGTTGGCCGAACAAACCACTATTTACGACATCCCAAGAAATTCAGATAATCATCCATTATCCGATTCAGGTAAACTATCAGCCGATGGATCTAAATTACCAGAAAATTAAGTTAACTTATTTTGCTAAAACAAATATACTCAGCTAGAAGTTAGAGTTTTCAATAAAAAACTTTTTTAACTCCTGTACAGACGCGATGAATCGCGTCTCTCAGCACTTCTTTGTACAGACGCGATTCATCGCGTCTGTCAGCACTCAGCACTCAGCACTCAGCACTCAGCACTCAGCACTAATATATGTGGTCTGAACTCAAAAAAGCGATCGCTACTTTTGATATTCCCGCTGATTGGATCGGGATTAGAGCCGTCAAGGAAAATTCCACTACCCGTTTTGTTCGTGATGGCTTACCGCAAGTCAACGGCAAAACCTCTACTGTGGGAGCCATGCTAGAAGTTTTAGTTAATGGTGGTATTGGTTATGCCGCTACCAATTCTCTAGAATTAACTTCTCTTTTAGCTGCTGCCCAAACAGCATACAAACAGGCACTCTTCTCCAGTGAATGGTGGATATATCCAGTTAGTGAAAGTCAACGCCCCAAAGTTGTGGGTGAATATAACTCTCCGTTTTTGCAACCATTTAATGCTCTTAGTCCTGGAGACATCAACGATTTACTGGTTCGGATCTGCCAGAGGTTAAAAGTCAACGACAAGATTGTACAAACCAGCGCCACCGCCAGCACCAACGAGCGCGAGACTTGGTTTGTCAGCAGTAATGGTTCAGAAGTGTATCAAAAAATTCTATCTTTGGGAACTCATTACGGTGCTACTGCCCAAGATGAGGGAATTGTGCAACAACGCAGTAACAACGGTTGGCAAGCACATTGTTACCAAGGCGGACTAGAACTTTTACAAACAGATAACTTATGGGATCGGGCGCAACAAATTGGCGAACAAGCAATAGAACTATTGACAGCCGAAGAATGCCCAACCACGCGCACCAATTTAGTTTTAGCCTCAGACCAAATGATGCTGCAAATCCACGAAAGTGTGGGGCATCCCCTAGAAATTGACCGTATTTTAGGAGATGAGCGCAATTACGCCGGAGGCAGCTTTGTTAACAAAAGTGATTTTGGCAAACTAGTATATGGTTCGCCATTGATGAACATCACCTTTGACCCTACCGTACCAGGAGAATTTGCCAGCTACGGCTTTGATGATACTGGTGCTGTAGCCACACGCGAGTATTTGATTAAAGAAGGAGTGCTTCAGCGGGGTTTGGGCAGCCTGGAAAGTCAAGCTAGAGCAGGTGTACCGGGAGTAGCTTGTGCCCGTGCTTGCTCGTGGAATCGTCCTGCAATCGATCGCATGGCAAACTTGAACTTAGAGCCAGGGAACGTCAGCTTTGAACAAGCGATCACCGGGATAGAAAATGGTGTTTACATGGAGTCTAATCGGTCTTGGTCAATCGACGATCGCCGTTATAAATTTCAGTTTGGTTGCGAGTATGCCAAATTAATTGAAAACGGTAAACTCACCAAAACCCTCCGCAATCCCAATTATCGAGCCACAACCCCAGAATTTTGGCACAGCTTAATTCAAGTAGGGGATGCCTCCAACTGGCAAATGTACGGTACTGCTTACTGTGGCAAAGGCGAACCAAATCAAGCCATTTCCGTCGGACACGGTTCGCCTGCTTGCGTATTTGCTAACATCGAAGTTTTTGGCGGAGGAAGTTGAGTCAGTTGTCAGTAGTCGTAGAGACGCGATTAATCGCGTCTCTACAAGAGGCAGGTGGCAGAAGTAATTATTATTTCTTCCTCATCCCCTTCATCCCCCTCATCCCCCTCATCTCCCTCATCCCCCTCATCTCCCTCATCCCCTCATCTTTTTCTCTGTGTTAAGTATGAAAATTGACGAATTATCAGCTTTAGAAGTCAGCTTTAATCAACTGATTGAAACTTTGCTGGTTAAAAAAACAGCAAGCGAACAATTCACTGTGAAATTAAGCAGCGAACGCAGTCAATTTACTCGTTTTAATCATGCCAAGGTACGGCAAACTGGTTGTGTCACTGATGGTTGGATTGAACTGACTTTGATGGAAAATCAACGCAGTAGTTTTCGCCAGTTTCCCTTTAGCGGAAATTGGGATTTAGACTGGCAAGAAGGATACAAAGCTTTACAGGAATTGCGTGACGAACTGACTTTGTTACCTATCGATCCATATTTAGTTTTGCCATCAGAAACCAACATTAGTCGAGAAGTACATTCTGGCAAATTGTTGGCAGCAGAAGCAGTTGTACCAACAGTATTAGAGCAAGTTGCAGAATTAGATTTTACTGGCTTATATGCTGGGGGAGTAGTAATTAAAGCTTACGGCGATTCTAATGGACAAAAACACTGGTTTGCCACAGATTCTTTTACCTTAGATTATTCTCTATTTACTATCTCCGGACAAGCTGTGAAAGGTACTTTTGCAGGTAGTAACTGGGACGAAGATGCTTATATATCTAAAATTAGCCAAGCCAAAAAACAATTAGAATTACTTTCTAATTCTGCTAAAGAATTGCCGCGAGGACAATACAAAACTTATTTTGCACCTGCTGCTGTTGCCGATTTATTAATGATGCTTTCTTGGGGAGCTATAAGCGAAGCAGATATCCAACAAGGAAACAGTGCTTTAGCTTCTCTAGCACGTCAAGAAAAACAACTTTCTTCTATAGTGAGTTTGAAAGAAAATTTTAAATTGGGTAGAGTGCCGCGATTTAATGAATTAGGAGAAATGGCAGCCCCAGAGTTACCAATTGTAGAAGAAGGTATTTTAATTAACACTTTAGTGAACTCTCGCACTGCTAAAGAATATCAAAAAATTGCCAATGGTGCTAATAGTTCAGAAACCTTACGCGCGCCAGAGCTGAGTTCTGGAAATTTAGTAACCGAGCAAATTCTGACAACTTTAGATACAGGATTATATGTATCTAATTTGCATTACTTGAATTGGAGCGATCGCCACAGCGGTAGAATTACAGGTATGACCCGCTATGCCTGTTTTTGGGTAGAAAAAGGAGAAATAATTGCTCCTATAGAAAACCTACGTTTTGATGAAAGTCTTTACCGCTTTTGGGGAGAAAACTTAGTAGATTTCACCAATTTTCAAGAATTTATCCCGGAAGTTGGAACTTATGAAAGTCGCCAACTAGGAGGTAGTCTAGTTCCTGGTATGTTAGTGAATGATTTTACATATACTTTGTAATTGCTTTCTTAAGGTAAGAATAAGTTCAATCGCCCTGGAAGAGTTTAAATTGCATATTGACCAAAGTTGACTGTTGACTATCAATAGTCAACACCACTATGAGTATTTCTCAGGACTTACGCACAGGTCACGGAAAAACGAACCGCGAAGGACGCAAAGGACACGAAGGAATGAGAGTTTCAAAGAGTTCTTGCGTAAGTCCTATTTCTGAAAATTAAATGCGCTTTAGCTTATCGAAAGAATCGGGTCTAAAACCTTACCTTTTAAGGCGAAAAGTTTTTGGAGCGGGGTATAAATCCCCGTTACAAAAACGGCCTCCTGCCTTCGTTAACAACTTCTATGTAGCAAAGACCGGACGATGTTGAATCCAAGGTTTAGCGGCTTCTAGTTGGGCTGCTAGGCTGATGAGAGTGGCTTCAGCCGCAGGTTTGCCAACTAGCTGCACGCCGATCGGTAAACCCTGACTATCAAAATCTACGGGAAGTGCGATCGCTGGTAATCCGGTAGCATTAGCTGGCGGACAAGGAGCAACCCAGTTAATAATATTTTGGAATGTCTCTTCTGGACTCAAGGAAGCCCATTCTCCAACACGGATCGGTGAATGGAGATACACAGGCAAAACTAGTACATCCACGGTATTGAAAAACGCTACAATTTCCCGTGCAACTATTTGCATTTGGTAAACTGCTTGAATGTATTCAGTAATCGTACCCGTTCTTGCCAACAACCAGCGATTCAACGGTTGCAATGCCTGTGGGGGAAGTCCTGATGCAGCCACCCCAGATTGCCAGACAATTTGGAAAGGTTCGACTAAGCCGCTAAAATCTGGACATTTTTCTTCAACTATGTGACCGAGTTGTTGTAACAACTGGATTGTTTGCAGCACACCTTGCTGACAGCTAGCATCAGCTTCTCCCAAAGGAGGGATACTGGTGGCAAAGGCAATTCGCAAAGCACCGGGTTTTGTTTGGGTAGCGGCTAGAAATGATGGTTCGGGATCTGGTAGCCAATAAGGATCGCCTGTGACATAGCCAGATATTGCATCTAACAAAGCAGCAGCATCAGCGACGGTACGGGCGATGGGGCCACTGGTGGAAATTCCCGCGAGGCGATCGCCTACAGGTGCTTTACTTACCCTTCCCCGCGATGGTTTAATTCCCACCACACCACAACAAGCCGCAGGCCCGCGAATCGAACCACCACCATCAGAACCTTGAGCGATCGCACACAATCCGGCTGCTACTGATGCCGCTGCGCCACCACTGGAACCGCCAGGGGTGTATTCTAAATTCCAGGGATTTCTGGCTGGGGGTAACCCTGTAGGTTCGGTGTAAGGACACGAACCTAATTCGGAGGTTGCGGTTTTACCGAGAATAATAAACCCAGCTTGCTTGATTCGCGTTACAACTCCATCATCAAATTCAGGAATATTATTCAGTAGTAAGGGATTGCCGAAAGTACAAGGCACACCTGCTACAGCATTGAGGTCTTTAATAGAAATCGGTACGCCAAAAAACGGCGGTAGTTGGGAAGTGGTTGTGAGTAATTCTGTTTTGGCTTTGGCATCTGCGATCGCCAATTCTGCCGTGACCGTAAAATAACTTCCCAATTGGGGATTTAACTGTTGAATCCGTTCTAAATATATTTCTACCAACTCAAAGGGCGACACTTCTCGGCGACGTATTAACTGCGCTAACTGTAATGCTGGAGTAAAAGCTAAATCAATTTCATTCATAAGGTTAGTTATCGAGCAATTTTGTCTTTATCTACAAGTTTCAAACTGGACTTGTTACTTTAGCAAAATTTCCGGGAACTATAAATCTATCGCTCCTAAGATTTGTTAATTGATCGGGATGCTTAACTTCAACAGATATAGTTAAGCTTTTACTTTAGCTATAACCTGACTGCCTAGACATTTTTATTTTTTCGCATAAACTTTCGATAAATCCCCAAGGGATATTTATGGTCGAGCTAGAAACGCTTATTACTGAATTGCCAAAACTTTTTCATCGCCTAAATTTGACTATTGGCAATTCTCATGAAATCATGCAACAAATTCTTGTCATAAATAATATTCAAGAACGACTACGAAACGTTCAACAATTAATTACTCAAGAAATTAGATTTGCACAAGTTAAAAACAAGGCGGTTAATACGCTTCCTCGTCTTGGTACGGTAGCAACTTTATTAAAATCTAGTGTTTATTTATTAGATACAGCTATCAATAGCAGAGTAATATTCGTCACCGAAAAATTTGGTAACCCAGAAACAGAAATATCATTAACAGATTTACAAATTAAAATTGATTGCTGGCTGGAGTGGGGTGATTTACTTCAAGCTCTGGCCGCAGATATTTTAAGTGACTCTCAGTTAGTCCAACAACTTAATTCTGATATAAAATATCCTAGTTTACCAGCTAAGTTTCAAGAAATTGATGAAACTTTGGGAATAAAGTTAGCATTAAGTAATTCTCAAGTTCTGCAAAAGCAAGTATTACGAATTAGTAATTTGCCAGAAGAAATCTTAGAAGTACGGCAAAGAATCAATTATATTATCAATATTATCAAGAATAGCCAGAATTTATTAACAATATTGCTAGGCGTATCATCATTCTGTGGAGAATCTGGTTTTACTTTAGAATGGTTAGAAGACGATCGCGAATTAATTATATCTTGTGATGATAAATTTCAATTACTTACTGATGTTCTAAATGATTGCGAATTATTTCAAGAGAGAATTGATTCTTTATTATTACAGGCTAAATCCTTAATAGACCAAGCAGAACAATGCATAAATAATCTTGAGCAAGAACGTCAACAACAAGATAATAAACATCAAATAGAAGTATTACCTAATGTTTTAGAAAAAAAACCACCTAAGATATTTAAATTAGGACGTTTAACTTTAATTATAGTTTTTAGTTTAGGGGTCTTAGGTTTTGGTGGTTGGCTCGGTAAGGATAAAATTACAAATATTCCACAAAATAGCCTCAGCTTCAATCAAGAAGAAAATGCTGCTGCTAATTTTAAATCTGCACTCAAACTCGGTCTGGAAGCTTCTGCTTTAGTACAAAAACCACCGCATCCTTTAATAGTTTGGCAACAGGCAGAAACTAAATGGCAACAAGCCATAAAGTTATTAGCAAGTATTCCTAAAGGAACATCTGTTTTTGAACAGGCACAGCATAAATTAGTTCGCTATCGTCTGAACTATACTGCTATCAGCAAAAAAGCTTCAAATGAAAAACAAGCATTGGCGAACTGGCAATTAGCACAAAAGCTAGCAACGGAAGCTACTTTTTTTGCACAAAATTCACCTCGTTCGGTAGTAGTTTTGGAGGAAGCAAAATCCAAATGGCAGCAAGCAATCAATTTGTTAGAAACTATTCCAGAAAATACCTTTATCTCTAAACAGGCTAAAGAGATGCTTCCTCGTTATAAAACTAATTATGCAGCAATGCGTACAATCATAGAAAACTAAAAGCTGCAAAAGATTTTATAGATAGCGATCGCCTCTTAAAATACGGGAAAATAGAAATAATCAACTTCCTCAGCACAAGACAACAGGGGGATAAAAACAATGACCGCTACCCAAAACCGCTTGTGGACGGTAGAAGAATATCACCGCATGATTGAGGCTGGCATTCTGACTTCTAACGACAAGGTTGAACTTTTAGACGGTCGTATTATCCAAATGAGTCCACAAACCCCACTTAGTGCAGCAACTACCCAACGTACAGACCGCTATTTGCAAAATTTACTCAAAAATAAGGCAGATATTAGAATTCAGTTGCCTATTACTTTGT
Organism: Dendronalium phyllosphericum CENA369; assembly: GCF_016056275.1. Classification (GTDB taxonomy): domain Bacteria; phylum Cyanobacteriota; class Cyanobacteriia; order Cyanobacteriales; family Nostocaceae; genus Dendronalium; species Dendronalium phyllosphericum. Next base: position 19,686 of record NZ_JAECZA010000214.1, read on the forward strand.
CTACCTCAGAACCCGAACCTGATATCGCTGTAGTCTGCATTGATCCGAACGGATATGCTGACCATCATCCTACACCTTCAGAAATATTACTATTAATTGAAGTGGCTTATAGTAGTTTAAATATTGACCGTGACGAAAAAGCTCCTATTTATGCTAGGGCAAATATTCTTGATTACTGGATTTTAGATGTTATTAAATGTCAAGTTTATATTTTCCGTAACCCGTCAGAGTTAGGATACCAAGAAGAAACCGTTCTCGGACAAGATGCAATAATCACACCATTAGCTTTTTCCCAAATCGAAATACCTTTCTCTGAGTTATTTATTCCCTAATTTGTCCCTAGATAAATGATAGAAGTTTACATAAAAAAGTAGAAATGCAGAGAGTAATTAAATATCATCTAACATTTTAAAAAAGAGCATACACCGTGAGTATCAGTGTAGCTTGGTTATAACTATAAGTCATAAATATTTTTTTTAACTGGATTCAAACTGATTGCTTTTATCTTCAAAATGGGAAAGCTATTAAATAACTTGTGACTAAACATACTTGTTTTTCATGTTCAATGCATAAAAGATTACAGGTTTAATAAACCTGCCTAATTATATTTAAGTATTTTTATTTAGAATTATGGTAACTGATTTACTGAAAATGGCTAAACAAGGCAATGCAGATGCGATCGCAAGCCTAATGAATCGTCAACTACAGCCAAAAGGTATAACTGCTAAGGTTACTTTTCGAGATAGTTGTGTATATGTGCTATTAGAATCAGCAACAATCCCTGACCAAAAAGCAGTAGCCCCGTTTGTTGTGCAAGGAATGACGAAGCTAGCAATAGAACTAGCAGATTCCCTTCAAGTTTATGGTAAGCAAACAGGTGAAAAACGCCCTAGTTGGAGCCAAGCTTACTCGTTAAGCAAAGCAGAAAATTTCTTAGCAGATAATTTGGCGAATAATACTCAAAATATAAAGACTGAGGACACATCAGCAGAGCAAACAAACAGTATTGAGGAACTTGCTCCTACCAGCGGTTTAGATGCTATTGCAAGTCATCTTAATCGCATTATAGGAAATGAGAAAATGAATATCAAAGTCATTTCAGAAGATAAACTGCTTAAAGTCATTGCAGAAACAGATCAATTTTTAGATGCAGCTGTTTTTGCAGAAAATATTTATAAAGAGTTAAAAAACTTAGATTTAAGCAAATTTGAAACTGTAGGTATTTATAAGCAAAAACTGAAGAGTGGGCAATGTTTCCAACTTAAATCTTTCTTATTAACTAATTCTGAATTGGAAACTTTGGAACAAAAAAATTCAAAAGTAGCAATGACTCATACACAAGGAGTAATTAGCAAATCGTCAAAAACCAATCAATTTAAACCGCAGGCTCCAAAAAGTAATAAACCACAAATTAAAATTGGTCGTGTTCTTGGTGTTGTAGTAATTTTGATAATTGCAGGATTTATAATCATCGGTCTTGTGAGGCGAATGTTGATACTTGTGTTTTTATCTCCTGCTTTAGGTAGCTTTAGTGTAATACTAGGGATTTTCTTTATATGGCGAAGTTACTCCTTTTTGATGCCTCTTTTTCAAAAGTTACTTAGTTTACTTTCCGAAGAATAGACCTCTTATAAGACAAAAAATATTTATTGCAAAAGAGGCAAGTCGTCCTCTTTGACGCTTTGCCTCTCTCATTAACAGATAATTAAGCAATTACACTTTAGAGCGATCGGTTAAAATCTCATAGCCAGTTTCTGTTACTAAAACTGTATGCTCAAACTGCGCTGACAGAGAATTATCTACAGTAACAGCTGTCCATCGGTCAGATAATGTGCGTGTGTGTCTCGAACCTGCATTCAAAATTGGTTCAATTGCTAATGTCATTCCCGCACGGAGTTTAACATTTGGCATTTCCCTAGTGCGAAAGTTAAATACTGAGGGTTCTTCATGCAGGTTACGACCAACACCGTGTCCAGTGAATTCTTCCACTACACTGAAACCATTAGCTTTCACGTGGTCTTCTATTGCTCCAGCCAAGTCAAGTAAGTATACTCCGGCTTTGACTTGTTCAATGCCTTTGTAAAGGGCTTCTTCAGCTACGCGAATTAATTTAGCAGCATCTGGGGTGACTTCACCCACAGCGATCGTAATGCAGGAATCACCATGAAAGCCTTGGTAATAAGCACCTGTATCTACTTTTAATACATCTCCAGTACGAATCACTTTCTTAGGACTGGGGATACCGTGGACAACTTCATTGTTAATACTGGAACATATAGAACCAGTAAAACCATGATATCCCTTAAAACTAGGTGTTGCGCCCATTTCTCGAATGCGTTTTTCTGCGTAAGCATCCAAGTCAGATGTAGTCATTCCGGGCTTTACCAACTCAGAAATTTCTTTGAGTACGGTTGCCACAATTTTTGCTGATTGCCGCATAATTTCAATTTCTCGCGGCGATTTGATTTCAATACCTCGGCGTTGTTTTGGTGAAGATGTAGTTTTAGGTGTTTGAGAAAGCAAGTTACTGAAAATATTCATGGGAAATTAATAATTACTGGCTTTTTGCTGCTATGGTGACAGTGTTTTTTCTAGGTTAGTTGAAAAAAATATCTATATTTAACGTTAACTTATTTTTCACCCTGCGCTCTGTTACCTAGCGATCGCGGTATCGTTCCCATTAGACATCTGGTGAAATGATATAAAGGCAAACAGCCGTACCCTGCGGGTTTCGCTTTAGCGGTACGCCCCTACTAGGGGTTTCGGGCAATGCAGATAAATCTTTAATTGCTGACTAGAATCTCTCCAGTCATACCGGCTTCTGTATGTCCTGGTATCGAACAGCGTAAACTGTAGTTTCCTGGTTTCAGCGATACAAACATCCATTCCGCCTCAGCACCTGGCTTCAGTTCTAGTTCGTGGATGGCTCCTTTAATTTCTACCTTGCTGGCTTCGACTTTTTGTGTCCAGATGCCATCTGCAAAATCTTTGGCAGTAAAGTAGTGTTTCAGTTGGCTAGGATTATTCAGCCGCAGTTGATAGCGTTTGCCAGCCACTAATTCTAAGTGATTTGGTTCAAACTTGAGTTCATTGGCAGCATTACTTAAACTAACTGTAATTTCTATGGCAGGTTGCTTGAGCAAACCACTAGAAGAATTTGCTGCCATCGCAGGAATAGCACCGATGAAACTCAGACACAGTGTCAAAGACAATATCAAAGATATACGTCTTAGTAGCTGCAACCAACTAATAGAAAATTGATATAAATAATTATAAGTAATCTGAACTAACCAGGTCATTGCTATCTGTAGTTCTACAAAAGTTAAGAGTAAGGTATGAGAGAAAATTTTTTACCTAGCCCATACACCTCTAATTATTCATTATCTAGTTGCATGTGTCTGTGTGGTTCAAAAGTTAATTTTTTGACAACTTAGAGCCGAAAATATTAATAAAAATACATGATAGTTGGAAAGGGCTAGTCCTATAAAAGTTGCCGCAGGTCTAGGCAGTTAGTTTATAGTTACCAATAGCCATCAAAAGTTAATCAGTTTTAATTTGATTGTCAATAACTTGTATTCGGACTTACATTTTATTTTAATACTGATACCTTCTTCAAGGAAGAGCAACCCATCAATTATTACCTTCGTTAGCTAGAAGAAAGAGCGATCGTATTCTTTTAGGATAGCCATACAAATCTAATAGTTTTGCTACATAAAACTTTCGCTTGCAAGACTAGAAAAGATTCTCTGAGTAACAATCAGCGACAAACACAACAGTGGAATCTCTACCAATTTGGATTTGGAGGATATGAGATGACTAACACAATTAACGGCGATCGCAACACTGGAACCAGTGACGACCTCTACGACCTAGTTAGCGTTCTTTACCACACTTTGGAAGGCGCTGCAACCTATGAAATTTACTACCAAGATGCAGAAGAAAACGGAGATACCGAACTTAGTGAGTTTTTCCGCGAAATTCAACAGCAAGAATGCCAATTTGCAGAGCGAGCAAAGGAACTGCTAGCACACCGTCTAGCTTTAACTGTCCGTAGTTAAACAGTAAAGGAAAATTTCTCTCAATATTGAGAGAAATTTATCAATTAAAGAAATTAACTTTTGATTACCTTCTCAGAGAAATAACTTCAAACTCAAAAGCAGCAATGAGACGGCCATCAATGTAAACTTGTGTTGTATAGTTACCACCCGGATCGCCAGGAGTGATTGTCCAAAAATTTTCAATCATGCCATTTGAGGTTGATTCTGTACGGTTGGTTACAGCTTCAATACCATCTTTAGATACTGAGAAGTTTTCACCATCATCTGTAGCCCAGGTTTCTGGACGTTTTGGCAATCGTAAAACTTCTCGCCATGTTACTTCACCCTTGTAATCCTTAAGTTGAATACGCCAGCCGTATTTGCCACCCTGGCTTAGTAGTATTCTGGTAGTGGGGGTAAAATTACTTGTACCATTTAAGCCAACTCTCAATACTCCGAACTCAGCTTTACTGACAGTAATCGCTTTAGTATTGCTTAACTGAGATATTGACTGAGAAGAAGCCATAGCATTGCCATTAAAAGCTAAAGTAGCATTAATTGGCTTAGAAATAGAAGCCATGACCCCAGCTAGTAGCCAAGAAGAAGTTAATACAACTGTCGCAGCCCACATTCTCATTAGCAAAATTTTTGGTCAGTTACTGGTACTTATTCAGGTATTCTGTCTTGACTTCCGGGTTGAAGAATGAGGATGAAATAAAAGACGCGGGGATGTGGCGAAACGGAGACGCGGGGACGCGGCGAAGGGGAGACGCGGAGAGAAGTCGTCAGGAGGGTTTCCTTCCAAGCGAACTTCGGGGGGTTCCCCCCGTTGAGCAAACTTCGGGGGATGCAATTTGAATGATTATTAGCTTACGGCCATAGTTGATGCTCTAGCTTTTATGCTTCATTTTTGATTTGCAAGTTGGCAGTTAAATTTTAAACACAAGGTAAACAAAGTAAAAATAAGTTTCTCGCATGAGAAATTCCATTTGAGCGCGAACACTGCGATAGCGGGTGGTAGGTGTGGGGGATGGATATGCATCCATTCCTAAATCTCGTGCCATTAATACAGCTCGTTTCAAGTGCAATGGATCGCTAACTATAAGAAACTTGGTTAATTTGTCAGTAGATGCTACTGAAAGAGCATTTTTTAGGTTTTGGTGAGTTGTGTGAGATGTAGTTTCTATGAGAATATCGGCTGGTTTTACCTGTCGGGCGATCGCATAGCGTTTACCAACAATCGCTTCGGCGGGTTCATTGGTTTCGCCAACTCCGCCAGTAAAAATAATGGTGTTAACCTGACCATTTTTATATAGATTAATGGCGTGGTTGATGCGTTCTCGGAAAACAGGAGATGGTTCTTCTCCCCAAACTGCTGCCCCTAAAACAATTGCTGCTTCTGCCTTGATATTACGATCGCTGTTGCCGTAAGCATAGATACTCAATGCTGTAGATGCGATCGCCAGCATTAAGGCAGACATTAAAGCCAGTATTGCCAGCACGAGCCATTGTTTTTTAATTTTGTCGTGGGACACGTTCTGCAATAATATGAGCGTTTGGCAACCCAATCCCCAATCCCTTTTACTCTCTTTGTTCGCTATTTAGGGCTAGTTGAATAGCAAAACAGGTACGATTTGACCCGCTTTCAACCTCTATTGTTCCTCCTAAATGTTTTGTAAGTTTTTCTACTAGTGCCAGTCCTAATCCTGTGCCGCCCTGCTTCCAGGGGTCGTTGCTGGGAATACGGTAAAATTTCTCGAAAATCCGCGATAATTCCGAACTAGGAATTTCCACACCAGAATTAATTACTTGAAACTGGATGTTGTGACCTTTTTGTTGAGCGGAAATGGTGATTTCTGCATCTGGAGGGCTAAATTTACAGGCATTGGTAAGCAATTCTATCAAGATGCGTTCTAAACTGTATGGATCGCAGGCGATAGGAGGAAGATTCGGGGCTATGCTGAGGCGTAACTTTTGTTTACAGGAATTGCTATTGCGTGCTTTAAATAACTCTACTACCCGCCACAGCCATTGCTGTACTTGAATTGTTTCCAGCACCCAAGGTTTAGCACTGCTATCTAGTCGTTGCAAATCCAGGAAGTTATTAATTAAGTTGATTTCGCGATCGCACTCTTTGTCTAAAATTTCAAAATAGCGAGCCGTTTTTGAGCGTTCTGCTGCTGGCTTTGCCATTTGGGCTAAAAAGTTCTGCTCTTGATGCAGTGAAATTCCCAGCATCTGAATCGCCATTTTCATATTAGTTAATGGCGTGCGTAGCTCGTGAGAAACCATACTGAGAAATTCTTCTTTGAGGCGATTTAGGCTTTCCATTTCCTCTAATCGCGCTTGTGCTGCTTGTTGACTTTGTTTGAGAGCAACTTCTGCTAATTTACGCTCTGTAATGTCAACACAGCAACCAATATAACCAGCGAATTTGCCACTGGGTGTAAACCTAGGGATGCCAGTATCTAAGAGCCAACGATAATCACCGTTATGTCGCTTGAGGCGATACTCTATCTCAAATTTTACTCGTGCGTGGAAAGCACAATCATAATTTTCTTGGCAGAAATTCCGCTCTTGCGGATGCACTCCTTCCAACCAGCCCCAACCTTGCTGTTCCTCCAAGCTGCGTCCTGTAAAATTTAGCCAAGACTTATTAAAAAAGGTAAATAGTCCGTCACATCCTGCCATCCACAACATTACTGGTGCGCTATTGGCTAGGGTTTGAAAGCGTTGTTCGCTTTCTTCTAAAGCATCTTCCGCCTGTTTGCGAGCCGTAATGTCTTCACATACCATGAGTATGACAGGACTTTTCTGAGAACATTGTGAAGCAGGAGTTTCCGCAGTTGTCAGCGAAACGCTTTCCCGTTCAACAACACAGTCGTTTTCGTACTGCTTTGCGATACCTGAACAATAGGATAGAGTAGCAAGTGTGCGTTGGCTTTCCTCCACTAGAAAAGACTCGTCTTTACTAGGCAAGATCCGCACCAAGACTTTTACCCATGCAATATTACTGGTAGGGCAATCTAAACGAAACTCTCCAACAGCTGCGTGAGGTGAAATTTTTAATAAACTTTTAAATAACTCGCAGAGTCTTTGTTGGTCTGAGCGAGCGAACAAGCTAAAGACAGGCTGTTGGATCAATTGTTCCGATGTGTAACCAAGAAGATTTGCACCAAACTGGTTTACAGACGCAATTATTCCTGTCTCATCTAAGCTGAAATACACAGCGGGAGTGTTTTCATACAGCCTGCGATACCATTGGAGTTCCTCTTGGGTACGACGCAGTTTCTCTGCTGTTGCCAATTCTAAATCGGAGTTTCTTTCGGGCACAAGTTCTAAGCGTGCAGGTTTTGCCAACAAGATGTCCTGTTGTTGGCGCGTTTGATGCCAGAGCGATAGTTGATTGCGGCTCATAAAACTTAAACTTGCACCCAAAGGCTAATGTTGATTGAGCGGTAATAAAAAAAGAGTATTATACTGCTTTTCATTCCCTTTTTGTTAAATAATCAAAATAAAAACTTAAAGGAGTTGGGAATGTTGAATTCTTTCTCCCTAGTCCCCAGTTACAGCAGAAGTTTGAGTTCGGATGGAGTCAGGTCGCGCCACTGACCTAGTTGGAGATTGTCTAAGTCAAGATGGGCTATGCTTGCCCTGATTAATCGTAAAGTTGGAAATCCCACAGCCGCAGTCATTCGCCGCACCTGACGATTCTTGCCTTCAGTCAAGGTCATTTCTAACCATGCTGTAGGGACATTTTTACGAAATCTAATTGGTGGATCGCGATCGCATACAGGTGGTTCTTCTGGCAATAGCCTGACTTGGGCTGGTCGAGTCCGGTAATTTTGAATTTCCACACCTGTTTGCAACTTGTTTATAGCATCTATATTAGGAATCCGCTCTACTTGTACCCAATAAGTTCGTTTATGACCAAAACGCGGATTGGCAAGGCGATGTTGCAATTGTCCATCATTCGTCAACAACAATAATCCTTCACTGTCCCAATCCAAGCGCCCTACAGGATAGACATCGGGTACATCAATATAGTCTTTGAGAGTGCGATGCTTAGGCGTTTCTTGAGTAAATTGACTGAGAACGCCGTAGGGTTTATGAAAAATAATATACCTATTCGTCATTAGTCAGTTGTCAGTGGTCAGTTGTCGTAGAGACGCGATTAATCGCGTCTCTACAAGAGTCCAAAAGCAGGAGGCATGAGTAATTATTAATTATTATTTATTGTCTCCCTCATCCCCCTCATCCCCCTCATCCCTTTTGCTTGCGCCATTTTTAGCCTAAAATACATTTATACTAATCCGTAGCTCAGTTTTTTAATTACGAACTACGAATTACGAATTACGAATTAAAGCCAAAGTTCTATGACTCTTGCTAAATCTTCTGAACTAGGCATTACTCATCTTCCAGACCATACTGAATTACCAGAGTCAGATGGAACCTTTGTCAGCCAGTCGCTTGCGGGGGTTCCCCCCGTTGTGCGAACTGGCGCGAAAAACTTTCAAGAACATCCTCAAAGTCTCCTTCTGACCGACTCTATTACAAGTGCCTTACAGCAACTACATCCCGATAATCAATACTGCATTGGGCAAGATAGCGGTATTTACTGGCGTTTGACTGAACCACCAGAAAGAGGCGCTGAAGCACCTGATTGGTTTTATGTGCCTAATGTACCACCAATGTTAAATGGCACTATTCTATTCTGCCGCTGGGCGTTGAATTAGGTATTTGGCAAGGGCAGTATAACAATCTTGAAGCCCCTTGGTTACGCTGGTGGGATGCACAAGGGAATCTTTTATTGAGTAGTGATGAAAAATCTCAACAATTAGCATCTCAGTTAGAAGAAGTATCATCACAGTTAGAACAAGAACAGCAACGAGCCGAACGCTTGGCAGAACGCTTACGTCAAATGGGAGTTGACCCCGATCGATTGTAAAAGGAGAGCGATCGCAAGACTCAGAAAAAACAGCTTAACACCCACATCCTCAGGAATTGTTAACTACCTTGCTCGCAACCATAACCAAGGTGCTACAATCACATCCATGCTAGGGGTGCCTAAAATTTCAGGCTGAGATCACACCCTTAACACCTGAGTCTGGGTAATACCAGCGGAGGGAAGCTGTTTATTGAGGAATTAAATATGCGGACAGAATGGGTTGCCAAGCGGCGTGGGCAGAGTAATGTTACTCAAATGCATTATGCACGCCAAGGTGTTATCACTGAAGAAATGCACTACGTCGCCCAGCGGGAAAATCTTCCTGCCGATCTCATTCGTGAGGAAGTGGCGCGGGGGCGAATGATTATCCCAGCAAACATTAATCACACTAATTTAGAGCCGATGTGCATTGGCATTGCCTCTAAATGTAAGGTAAATGCTAATATCGGCGCTTCGCCTAACTCCTCTCATCTCCAAGAAGAAGTCGATAAGCTGAAACTGGCGGTGAAGTACGGTGCTGATACTGTGATGGACTTGTCCACAGGTGGCGGTAACTTGGATGAAATTCGCACCGCCATCATTCAGGCTTCGCCAGTTCCCATTGGTACAGTGCCAGTTTACCAAGCTTTAGAAAGTGTCCACGGCACAATTGAGAAGCTAACTGCTGATGATTTTCTCCATGTCATTGAAAAGCACGCGCAGCAAGGGGTAGATTATCAAACTATTCACGCTGGGATTTTGATAGAGCATTTGCCCTTAGTAAGAAGCCGGATTACTGGAATTGTCTCGCGCGGTGGCGGTATCCTAGCGCGATGGATGTTGCATCACCACAAACAAAACCCGCTTTACACCCACTTCCGCGACATTATTGAGATTTTCAAGAAGTACGATGTCTCCTTCAGTTTGGGTGATTCCTTGCGTCCTGGCTGTACTCATGATGCCTCAGATGCCGCACAATTAGCTGAACTCAAAACCCTCGGACAGCTGACTCGCAAAGCTTGGGAAGATAACGTGCAGGTGATGGTAGAAGGCCCCGGACACGTGCCAATGGATCAAATTGAGTTTAACGTCCGCAAGCAGATGGAAGAGTGTTCGGAAGCTCCTTTCTATGTGCTGGGGCCATTGGTGACGGATATTGCTCCTGGTTACGATCACATTACTTCAGCTATTGGGGCTGCGATGGCTGGATGGTATGGTACTGCAATGCTGTGCTATGTAACACCTAAAGAACATTTAGGATTACCCAATGCTGAAGATGTACGCAATGGGTTGATTGCTTACAAGATTGCAGCACATGCGGCGGATATTGCAAGACATCGACCTGGGGCGAGAGACAGAGATGATGAACTCTCTCGCGCTCGTTATAACTTTGACTGGAATCGTCAGTTTGAATTAGCCCTCGACCCGGAAAGAGCTAAGGAATATCACGATGAAACTCTACCAGCAGATATTTATAAAACTGCTGAATTTTGTTCTATGTGCGGGCCAAAGTTCTGTCCGATGCAAACCAAAGTTGACGCTGATGCGCTAACAGAACTAGAGAAGTTCTTGGCGAAGGATAAGGAAGTGGTGACGCAAAGTTAATCAAATAGCCCTAATATCATGTCCAGCTAAATAGTTTGATAGGGTGCGTTACGGATGGCAGTCCTAACGCACCGTAAATCTTTGGTGGTGCGTTACGCTGGCGCGATAGCACACTAGCTAGTTAGGTCTAGGTCGGGTTGAACAAAGTGGAACCCAACCTACCACTAATGCAACATTTTAGTCTTGCTACGCCTAATCCCCAATCCCTAATCCCTTTTACAATTAAGGCTTTGGCTTATGAGTCGAAGCAACGTGCAACTCTTTCAACTGCTTGGCATCTACTCCTGAAGGTGCATCCGTCAACAAACAACGTGCTTGTTGCGTTTTCGGAAAAGCAATCACATCCCGAATAGATTCTTCTTTGGCTAGCAGCATCACCAAGCGATCTAAACCGTAGGCAATGCCACCGTGCGGTGGCGTACCGTATTCAAACGCTTCTAAAAGAAAGCCAAATTTACTCTGTGCTTCTTCGGGTGATAAACCTATAGCTTCAAACACCTGCTGTTGAATTTCCCGTTGATAAATCCGCAGACTGCCGCCGCCAACTTCCACGCCGTTGAATACTAAATCGTAAGCTTGGGCGCGTGCTGTCTTCAAGTCGTCCAAATCGTCAGGATGCGGCGCTGTAAACGGGTGGTGTAGTGCTTCTAGCCGCTTTTCGTCAGCATTCCACTCGAACATGGGGAATTCGGTAATCCACAGCAAGTTAATTTTATCTGGATCGATTAACCCAAACTCTTTGGCAATAACTTGCCGCAGTCTGTCTAAAGTTTTATTCACGGTTGCAGCATCACCAGCCCCAAACAGTAGCAAATGACCAGCTTTTGCACCCGTTCGCCGCAAAATTTCTTGTTTTTGTTCAACGCTGAGGTTGTCTTTAATTGCGCCAATGGTGTCAATTTCCCCATCATCCCGGACGCGGATATAAGCTAAACCTTTAGCGCCGGCTTCACTCGCTTCTTTGAATAAATCGCCGCCTGGTTTAATTCGCACGTTAGAAATGGCATCATTACCGTTAGGAATGGGTAGAATTTTGACAATGCCACCATTGGCCACAGCATCTCGAAAGACTTTGAAACCAGAGTCTTTTAAGATATCTGAAACGTTGACCAGTTCTAAACCATAGCGAGTATCTGGTTTATCGCTACCGTAACGTTCCATCGCCTCGGCATAAGTAAGACGAGGAAAAGGATGGTACAATTCAACGCCTTTAACAATTTTGAAGATATGAGATACTAATTTCTCATTGAGTTTAATGATTTCTTCTTCGGACATGAAGCTCATTTCCATGTCCAACTGAGTAAATTCTGGCTGTCTGTCGGCGCGCAAATCTTCATCGCGGAAGCAACGAGCAATCTGATAATATCTGTCCATACCGGATACCATCAGTATTTGTTTGAATAGCTGTGGCGATTGCGGCAAGGCAAACCACTCACCAGGATTGACACGACTGGGTAAGATATAATCTCTTGCGCCTTCTGGGGTGGAACGAGTTAAAACTGGGGTTTCGACTTCGATAAAACCTTCTACATCTTCTAAATAGCGACGCATGGCTTTGACAATTTGATGCCGTAGTTGTAAGTTACGCGCCATCCGTTCTCGCCGCAAATCTAAATAACGATATTTCAAGCGTGCGTCTTCCCGCACTGTTTCAGTGTCAGCTGTGGAAACTTGGAAAGGTAATTGCTTGCGGACGGCGTTGAGCAATGTAATTTTATCAGCATAAATTTCTACTTCCCCTGTAGGTATGCGGGGATTTAGAGATTCGTCGGGGCGTTGTGTGACTCTACCAGTGATTTCGACAACGTATTCATTGCGTAGAGCGTTTGCCTGCTCGTAAGAGTCTGGGGTGCGTTGCGGATCGCTGACAATTTGGACAATGCCAGAGCGATCGCGTAAATCTAAAAATATCACGCCCCCATGATCGCGGCGACGGTCTACCCATCCATATAAGGTAACAGTTTCTCCAATATGTTCTTTTCGGAGTTCGCCGCAATAATAAGTTCGCATAGTGTATTAATTGTGTTCTTCCGGGCTAGATGGGCAAGAAAAGGTCAAAGCTTTCCCATTATCTAGCATCAATAGTATCTAATTGAAGAGAAGATAACATAATCTCGGTTAATAAATAGAGAAACTTATGATAGTGCAAGGGTAAGTTTTATCTATTTTTACAATAGTTCCCTGAATTCCTCACGGCTGAATTGACAGTCACGGCTATAAATATGAACAAGAAGAAGAAAAGCTATGACACAGACAGCAGCAATTACAGAAGCGATTACCAGCTTAACAGATGCCCAAACCCGATTTAGTTTAGTCCGAATTGAAAACGAGCAGTTTTTCCCAGAGTGGTATGAGGAATTACCTGAAATTACTGAAGCGGAAAAAACCTCTTTGGATGTACTGCGGCGCAGATATCTGTATCACCGTGGCGAAGGTGATTTGTTAGAAGGGACAGTGATGTTGTTGGTGGTATCTCCTTTACTAGCGCTAGCAGGATTTTACGATCCTCCTTTTAAAATTGCGGCAGAATCTTCAGTGGAGTTGGTATTGAATGATGGAGAAGAAGTGCTGCGCGGACGGATTGATGTTTTGGTGTTGCAAAAGCAGTTTTGGGTTGTGGTGTTAGAGTCGAAAAAAACTACACTTTCAGTTTGGTCGGCTTTGCCACAAGCACTAGCTTATTTGATGGCTAACCCCCACCCCGACCGACCTGTATTTGGTATGTTGACGAATGGAGACGATATTCTATTTATCAAATTAACGCAAACACCTACTCCTCAATACGACCTGTCGCGGGTGTTTGCTTTGTTTACATCTACTAGAGAAGTGTATGAAATATTGCAAATTTTGAAACGTATCGGTCAAGCGATCGCACCAAAATAATTTGTCATAACACTTAATGACTCAGTAACGTAAAATACCAATTTATGAGGCAATTCAGCAAAACTAATTTTGTTTTATCGTGAAGATGACACAACCAGTAAATTGAAAGGAGATAAATAATCATACATAAATTTGCTGGGCAAAAGGTGTCGGAAATTCTCAAATACAAAAGGGGAAGTATCAAACAAGCCCCACTTACAGAAGGATCGCCTAATTGGGATGAATTTAGTGAAATGTATTGGGAGGAAATTGAAGCAGGTGTAGAAGCCAATCAACCAGGTTTTAAAGTTGTTCGTAAGTTGTTAAGTGATAAGAGGTTTGACAAATGAAAAGTCATGGATTTGGCAAACTAGTTAACTTTCTCAATCAATTGGAACAAGAACGAATTAATTATACTTTGGCTCATCATCGTGATGAAACTATTATGGTGAGTGTGGCTGTGCCTGGGGAACGGTGGGAAGTTGAATTTTTTGAGGATGGTTTAGTAGAGGTAGAACGATTTACTAGTCGTGGAGAAATTACTGGAGAAGAAGTTTTGAGCGAGTTATTTTCGTTATATTCAGAACCAGAGGGTAATTCGGCTGAATTTAGTCAAAACACTAAGTTGGCAAGCACAACTTGATAGCCTTATTTTCTCTTGCTAGGTAGAGGTAGGGTGCGCGTTACCCTTAAAAAAGTATATTTTATAACAAAATAAACTTATAGGGCAATGCTCACCTTATAGGCTTTTATGACGAGGTAGACCGCTTCCGTCACGAGCGAGACCGCTTCCGTCACGAGCGAGACCGCTTTCATCACGAGTGAGACCGCTTTCATCACGAGTGAGACCGCTTTGGTCACGAGTGAGATCGCTTCTGTCACGAGTGAGATCGCTTTCATCACGAGTAAGACCACTTCCATTACGAGGTAGACCGCTTTCATCACGAGTAAGACCACTTCTGTCACGAGTGAGATCGCTTTGGTCACGAATGAGATCGCTTTCATCGCGAGTGAGACCGCTACAGCTACAACATTAATAACTACAGCTTAAGTAAAATTAGATCAACTTCAATATTGCTGATGATACCTTAAGTATTTAAAGGTAAGAGTGCAGAGTTATGCTCTTATACTGTCTATTGGTTTTTTGTATTTATAGCCGTCGCCAGTAGTGTTAGGACATCAACAGACAATCAAATCTAGACACAAAAAGAGTTTTTACCCAGTCCTCAGTCCCCAGTCCCCAGCTATATTTAGCCAAAATCTGGAGAATTGCCCAGCAAAGTTGTATAAAATCTCTGTAAAAACCTCTTGCTGACGCAATTATGCCGCCAGACTACTCCGGTCAAAATCTCCGAGGTCGCTCTTTTAAAGGTAAAAACCTAACTGGGGCAAACTTTAGCAAGGCAGATATCAGAGGGGCAAACTTTACTAACACTATTCTCAAAGATGCAAACTTCACAGGTGCTAAGGCTGGACTACAAAAGCGTTGGACTGTTGGGTTGCTCATAGTATCATTGCTGCTGTCGGGAGTATCAGGGCTTTTCTCAATTATTGTTGGTGTATTGGTAGCATATGTTTTTGATACTAAAGACACTGCAAATGTAGTTATCGCGATAGTTTCCCTAATTGTACTGCTGGTTTTTTGTATTATTACCATTCGTAAGGGTTTAACAGCAGGTTTAGGATCCATAGCCGGAGCCTTCGCCGTAGCCGTAGCCGTAGCTGTAGCCTTCGCCGTAGCCGGAGCCTTCGCCGCAGCCGCAGCCGTAGCCGCAGTCGCAGCCTTCGCCGTAGCCGGAGCCTTCGCCGTAGCCGGAGCCTTCGCCGTAGCCGGAGCCTTCGCCTTCGCCGTAGCCGGAGCCTTCGCCTTCGCCGGAGCGTTTGTATTATTTAGTGCTTACATTGGCTGGCGTAGTCTAGCAGGGGATGAAAAAGATGCTTGGCTTCGCTCATTTGCTATTGCCTTTGCTGCGACAGGTGGTACAAGTTTTTATAATGCTGATTTAACTGATGCTGATTTCACTGGTGCAATTCTAAAAAATACAGATTTTAGAAAGGCCAACTTAACACGCACTCGTTTTTATGAAGCTAAAAAGTTAGACTTTGCTAGAGTAGACAACTCGATATTAGTTAATCGGGGTGTTCTCAATTTGCTAGTAACTGGCAATGGTAGAGGAAAATCTTATGCTGGTGCTAACCTAAAAGGCGCAAACCTCATCGGTGCAGATTTAAAAGAAGCGAATCTCAAAGATGTTGATATTACAGAAGCCACCTTCCAAGGCGCTTGTTTAGAGTGGGTAAATTTAACTCTAGCTCAGGCTGTTGGTACTAACTTCACCAGCGCCCAAATGACTGGTGCTTGTGTGGAAGCGTGGAATATTGAAAGTACAACTAAATTAGATAATGTAGATTGTCGCTTTATCTATCTTCTCGAAAACCCCAAGCTTGGAACCGATGACCGCGAACGCCGTCCCAGTAGTGGGGAATTTCAACCAGGAGAATTTACCAAACTATTTGAAGAAGTTTTAAATACTGTTGATTTGATTTTCCGCAATGGCATTGATTGGAAAGCTTTTGTTAACGCCTTCCAAAAAGTGCAAGATCAAAATGAAGACACAGAATTATCTTTACAGAGTATTGAGAATAAAGGTGATGGCGTTGTAGTCGTTAAGGTCGCCGTCTCTGATGATGCTGATAAAGAAAAGATTCATAGCGATTTTACACAAAATTATCAACTAGCATTGCAAGCTGTAGAAGAAAAATATAAATCACAATTACAAGCTAAAGATGAGCAGATAATTATCTATCGCCAACAAAGTGGAGAGATGGCAGAGATTGTAAAATTATTAGCTAATAAACCTATTAATGTTCAAGTTGACAATAAAGTAGAGAATAAAAATATGACTAACAGTAGTGATGCCAGCCGCAAAATTGAAATTGGCAGTGTCGGCAGAGACTTTAATGCCAGTGGACAAGCTTTGAATTTGGGCGACATCAGCGGTACGGTAACAAACACCATCAACCAGTTACCAACTTCTCCCGAACCAGATAAACCGGGAATTAAGGAATTATTAACGCAATTGCAAACAGTGATTGAGGATGATACAAACTTAAATCAAGAAGATAAAGCCGAGGCGTTAGAACAAGTAAAAACCCTAGCAGAAGCGGGTAAAAATCCTCAAGAAGGAACAATGCAAAAGACCGCGAAAACAGCAATGAAGATTTTAAAAGGCACGATCGCTAGTTTACCCACTACAGCAACATTGGTTGAAGCTGGTAGCAAACTTTTACCATTGATTTCTAAGTTGCTGGGTTTAGGATAAGCTGTTTTCAATTAAGTTCAAAGCACAAAGGGCGCAAAATATTGCGCCCTTTTTAAATATTTCACTTTTTATCTACTTTGATTGATGGCGCGGGCCGTTGAAGGCTTCCCAGGCGGCTCTAGCAGCATTTTGTAACCGTGCACCGAAGTCTGCTACTTCTTTCATCAACAAGTGCCAGTTTTTTTCAGTTTCGTCCTGAAATACTACCCAAGTATAGTCTAAGCGATCGCCTGTAATTAGTTTTTCTCCTTCTACCGCTTTCCTGGCTCGACGCACGGCATTCAAATAGGTTTCGCGGGTTAATTTACCTGCTGAATTTGCCTCAGTTTGTGCCCGTCTTCTTAGCGCTTCGATTAACGCTTTTGTTTCGCGCTTCACTTCATCAGTTTCGCCAGCCATTTCGGCTTCTACAAGCGCGTCAGTTTGAGAACTTATTTCTACAATTGTTGTAGATTCAACGGATTCAATTATTGTAGTTTCGATTGGTTCGATGTTGTTAGCAGTCATAGTTGAAAAATCCTTAATTGCTATCTTTCTATCGAATCAGAACCGCACCCTATATAGCCATTAATCATTGGTGATTGCATAATGGCTAATAACAAAAACTTAATAAACTCTAGTAGGTAGTTGTTGCTCTAGTTTCAGCAATTGTTCAATTCGCGCCTCTGTAGGAGGATGGCTAGAGAACAAATTGCCTAAAAATTGTCCAGAGATGGGATGAATAATTAATAACGGCTCAAAAGCTGGGTTAGCATTCAAAGGCATTTGTCGTGCTGTCGCTTCTAACCTTTGTAAAGCACGAGCCAAAGCACGAGGATTACCAGTTAATCTCGCAGAACCAGCATCAGCAGAAAATTCCCGCGTGCGCGAGATAGCCAGCTGAATAATTGTGGCAGCTAAGGGTGCAAGTATTACTGTTAACAACACACCTAAAGGATTAGTACCTCTATTGTCATTGCGCGAACCTACACCACCAAACCATAAGCTGTAACTAACCATTTGCGCTAGAAATGATATTGCCCCAGCAACCGTAGCAGCAACAGCTTGCGTTAAGGTGTCACGATTAATAATATGGGTCAATTCGTGAGCAATAACGCCTTCTAATTCGTCTGTTGGCAATATATTCAAAATACCTTCGGTGACAGCAACAGCAGCATGTTCTGGATCGCGTCCCGTAGCAAAAGCGTTAGCAGTTTGACCGGGAACTATATAAACTTTTGGCATCGGGATATTAGCGCGTTGAGATAATTTCTGCACTATTCGATAAAGTTCCGGCGCTTCTACCTCACTCACAGGTTGAGCGCGATACGCTGCCAAGGCAATTTTATCTGATTGATACCAAGAAAATAGGTTTGTTAGTGCTGCTAGACCAATTCCAATAATCAAACCACTACTACCACCAATTACCCAATAACTAATTGCGATTAAAAGTCCACTTAACGCAGCTAGTAAAGCAGCTGTTTTTAATTGATTTCCCATATTTTCGCTCTCCTGCTAATGCTGTATTAATTTTTGTAAGTTTTTCTAGACAACAGCATCACTTAAGCCGCACTTTGATTGTATCTAGCTAAACTTGGATATATAGTGTAGAAAACCTGTCAGATAAGTACGGTTTTCCTACTAAGGAAGTAGTAATATCATCAAATTCACATAATTAAGAATATTTACTATTTGAAATATTAATTAACAATTTAAACATTAGACATAAACAGCAAAATTTCACATCTATCTTTGGCTATATATTTTGAACTATTGAGAGAGTGCGATCGCTTGACTTGTACATACCCAATGGAGTTGAATCGCTCAAGGGGACAGTTTTATTAAAAACAGAATATGCTACAACAAGCAGAAATCCGCATTCCAATCGCTATTAGTTTAGGTGCGATCGCAGGTGCTTTAAGTCGTTATTATCTAACAGTCTGGTTTGCTGAACGATTCGGCACTAGTTTTCCCTATGGCACTTTTTTCATTAATCTCAGCGGTTGTTTAGGTATGGGATTTTTCGCCACATTAGTAGTAGAAAAAATTGAGATTATTTCCCCAGAAATCCGATTTATGGTAGCCACAGGTTTTTTAGGAGCATATACAACTTTCTCTACCTACGGTTTGGATACCATTGTTTTATTGCGTGGTGGCACTTGGTTATCTGCAACTACTTATTGGGCTGGTAGTGCCATACTCGGAATCATTTGCGTTCAATTAGGCATGATTCTCGCCAGATTCTGGAGATAAGCTAATCTGCCTATAAGTTGTCTCTTTGCCCCTCTCCTGCCTGCTTCAAAGAATTACAATAATATTGAGCTTTTTTAACTTTCAATTTCTAAGGTTTGAGCCATGTTTGCTCTAGTTTCACCTGAGAAAATTCAGCTACCTGGGGGAGCGGTTGTTAGGTTGCCTGCAACCTGGGAAGATTATCAGGGTTTGTGTCAGCAACGAGGCGATAGTTCTATTCCCCGTATCAAGTACCGAGATGGAGAAGTCCTGCTCATGTCGGCTCTTCCCAAACATGGACGCGATGCTCATTTAATTGCAAATATTATTACAACCCTACTAGATTATCTTGGACGGGAATACGATGCTTTTACTCCTGTAACTATGGAATTACCAGAAGAGAGTGGAATCGAACCAGACTATTGTTTTTATATAAATAGTTGGGAAGCTGTCTCTGGTAAAGAGCGAATTGACTGGAGTATCGATCCTCCTCCTGATTTAGTATTAGAAATTGATGTCACAAGCTATTCTGATGTGAACGATTACCTTCCTTATCAAGTGCCAGAAGTTTGGCTGTTTCGTAAAAAACAACTATCTGTTTATCAGTTGCAGGGTACAGAATACCTCGCTCAAACTCAAAGCCAATATTTTCCAGATATAGATATTCAAGATATAGTTGCTAAGTGTTTTGAAGTTGCTTATAAGCGAAATACCAGTGCTGCGATTCGGGAATTAAAACAGCGCTTACAGGGTTTATTAAGCAATTAAATCATATTGCCATAGCAAAGTGCTGAGTGCTGAGTTAAGCATTAATTTTTAACGACTTTTAATGTTTTGAAGCTTGGATCTACACAACCACTAATAAATCCACCCATTGCTTGAATTTGTCGCAGATATTCTAAAGCTGTTTTAGTAATTAATTCTCCTGGCATCAAAACAGGAATACCCGGAGGATAAGGACAGACTATTTCAGCACAGATGCGATCGCTTGTGTATTCCAGTGATAAAGTCTCACTAGCAGCAAAAAAAGCCTCACGCGGTGAAAGCCTCGATTCATCATTTTTAGTCTGGGTAGGCAAGCTAAGTTTGTGTAGTGGCAACTTGAGTAGTAAGGAATACTTATCAGCTATTGTGGTAAAACCTTGTATTAATTGCTTAATATCTGCTTGAGTGTTGCCTAAACTAATAATAAAAGTGACATTTTGCAATGAGGAAAATTCAGCAGTAACACCTATTTCTTCTAGAATTTCCTCGGCTTCAAATCCGCTTAAACCCAAGTGATACACATTAACAGTTAACCTTGTTCTATCTAAAGCCACAAAGCCAGGTGAGAATTTTTGTTTTGCAGGTATCTCTAAAACAGCCAATCCGGAAATTTGGCTGATTTTGGTTCTCGCTTCTTCTGCAAGTTGCAAAGTCCGAGACATCAAATCTTTCCCATGCACTGCCATTTGCTGACGCGCAGCATCTAGGGAAGCTAAAAGTAAATAACTAGGGCTAGTAGACTGCACGAGTTGTAAAGCTTTACTCACTCGCTGATAATCTATCCTGTTTCCTTGGACGTGTAGCATTGATGCCTGTGTGATTGCAGCGAGTACCTTGTGGGTGGATTGTACTGTTAAATCTGCACCTGCGGCTAAAGCTGGAGTCGGCAATTCAGGATGAAAAGCAAAGTGTGCGCCGTGGGCCTCGTCTACAAGTAAAGGAATATTGTATTGATGAGTAATGTGAGCGATCGCTGCTAAATCTCCACAAACGCCATAATATGTTGGGTAAACTGTCAACACTGCTTTAGCATCTGGATGCTGTTGCAGAGCAAATTGTACGGCATTGGGCGTGATACTGTGGGCAATATCTAAAACAGAGTCATATTCAGGATTGATAAAAATTGGTACAGCACCGGAGAGAATTAAACCAGCGATCGCAGAAGAATGTACATTCCGAGGCAGAATAATTTTATCGCCCGTGCCACAGGTAGCGAGAATAGCGGCTTCAATGCCACAAGTAGAACCATTAACAAGAAACCATGTTTGGGAAGCACCAAACGCCTCAGCAGCTAATTCTTGTGCTTCTTGAATAACGCCTTGGGGTGCAAAAAGATTATCTAACTCTGCTAACTCCGTCAAATCAGCTTGAAACACAGCTTTCCCTAGTAAATCAGTTAAGGGTTGAGAAATTCCCTTGCCTCGCTTGTGTCCTGGAGTGTAGAAAGGAGCATGGGAAGTTGCCACACAGGCTTTTAAGGCATTTACTAGGGGTGTATGATTTTGATTGAGCATGAAGCAGATAAGACTATTTTAGATTTTGGTAACTAAGCTATCAAGCCTGTTTTATTTCCCAATTCTGAATTCTGACCAAGCCCCGTTGGGGCGGGGTGTGGGGTGTGGGGTATTGGGTGTGAGGAAAGAAATAGCCCCAACAACCCCAGGGATACAAGCCCCGTTTTTTCAAGACGATAGCATTGGACGGGGCTTGAAACCCCGACCAATGCTATTTCCCCTACACCCCACCCCCTACCGCCCACACCCTCTTCGTGACTCCTGAATTCTGCTGTATAAACTTAACATCATCTTAATCTCTACTTGATTCTGAGATAGTAGGTTCCTTTTGTTTGGTTGAGCAAGCTAGACAGTCAATTCAAACCATTGAACCTCTGAAAGTTTGCCAACCACATCGACATCTCAGTAAGGGTGAATATGGAATTTATGGATTGCGGTTTGCTATCAAAGCGTTGCAGACGGCGGAATTTTTTGCTGGGTGCAGGATTTTTCACAGGGTTAACAGTGGCTAGCCAAGGACTGCCAGCATTAGCAAAACCGAGATTTTCTGACTATCCATTTAAACTTGGTGTAGCTTCTGGCGATCCGTTACCCGATGGTATTGTTTTATGGACGCGGCTAGCTCCCGATCCACTTTATGGTGGTGGAATGCCACTCAGAAATGTCGTAGTGCGGTGGCAAATTGCCCTTGACGAAAACATGAGAAAGGTTGTGCAACGCGGGACAGTGCTAGCGACTCCAGCATTAGCACACTCGGTACACGTTGATGTGCGCGGACTAGAACCCGATCGCTGGTACTGGTATCAATTTAAAGTTGGCAGTGAAGATAGCCCCATTGGCCGAACTCGTACAGCTGGAACATTTAATAATGCCATTAAGCAACTTAACTTTGCCTTTGTCTCTTGCCAAGACTGGCAAAACGGGTATTACACAGCTTATCGCCACATAGCTGATGAAGAACTCGACCTTGTTGTGCATCTGGGTGACTACATTTACGAGTACGGGCCGCAATCCGGCGGGCCGCGTCAGCATAACAGTCCCGAAATCGTAACTCTCCAAGACTACCGCGATCGCCACGCACTTTACAAAACCGATCCAAATCTGCAAGCCGCTCATGCTGCCTTTCCTTGGATAGTCACTTGGGACGATCATGAAGTTGACAACAACTATGCCAACTTGACACCCGAAGATAACCAAAGCCAACAAGCATTTGTAACTCGCCGAGCTAATGCTTACCAAGCCTACTACGAACATATGCCGTTGCGTCAGTCTTCGCTACCCAAAGGCCCAAACGCGCAACTGTATCGGCGGTTGACTTTCGGTAACTTAGCTGAGTTCCACGTACTGGACACCCGCCAATACCGCACCGACCAACCTTGTAATGACGGACTCAAACCTCGGTGTAGCCGAGCCTTTGACAAAAATGCTACTATGACAGGCCAAGAGCAAGAACAGTGGTTATTTCAGGGATTAGATAAATCGCGATCGCGCTGGAACGTCATTGCTCAACAAACCATGTTAGCTGAATACGATTTTGATGGTCGTCCAGATATTGGACTATTTAACATGGATCAATGGGACGGTTATGTAGCTGCACGCGATCGCTTGTTGAGTTTTCTCAAGCAAAGGCAACCTACTAACCCAGTTGTAATTAGCGGAGACATCCATTCCAGTTGGGTACATGACTTAAAAGTTGACTTCAATAACCCAGCCTCAGCGACAGTTGGTACTGAGTTTGTCGGAACTTCAATTACCTCCGATTTTCCAACCTCATTCATCGCCCCAGTTCAAGCTGCACTCAGCGATAATCCCCACACCAAATTCTTCGACGGTGCTTTTCGGGGCTACGTCCGCTGCAAACTGACTCCAGAACGTTGGCAAAGTGACTACCGCGCTGTGTCTAGCATCATTGACCCAAATGCCTCTATCAGTACCCTAGCTTCGTTTGTTGTGCAAAACGGGCAAGCAGGCGCACAGCGAGTGTAATTAAATCTCAAAAGTAATAAACCGAACCCTCCAGATTCTATTTGGGGGGTTATTTTTAACTAATGACCACTGATTCTTGTACAGACAAGGGTTAATTGCGTCTCTACGACAACTGACCACTGACCACTGACCACTGGCGATCGCAATAGCGCTAAATTATTAAGCAAAGTGTGGTTGAGTATCGCTACTTAGGGAGATGTCAGCAGTTTTAGTTATCATCTAGCTTGAGAAAGTCAAATAATTCAATCGGGTTTACCATGATTTATCCAAAGGCTATTTCCATACCAGAACCACAGATTCCCAATCCCGAACCAAACCCCCTACCCAGTCCCGAACCTATACCTGGCCCAAGAATTCCCCAACCAGTTCCTGGGCCTGTACCAGAACCAGTACCGGGGCCAATTCCCCAGCCGGTTCCAGGGCCAATTCCCCAGCCAGTACCGGGGCCAATTCCCCAGCCAATTCCCGAACCGATTTAAATTATCTTTGTAGTTGAATCCAAAATCTAAAATCCAAAATGCTAAGAGCCGGAATTGTCGGACTACCCAACGTCGGAAAATCTACTTTATTTAATGCCGTAGTTGCTAACGCCAAAGCAGAAGCAGCTAACTTCCCTTTTTGCACGATTGAACCGAATGTCGGCGTTGTCGCAGTACCGGATGAGCGGTTAAATGTACTTTCGCAAATTTCCGGTTCGGCACAAATTATCCCGGCGCGTGTCGAGTTTGTCGATATCGCCGGCTTGGTTAAAGGTGCAAGTCAGGGTGAGGGATTAGGAAATCAATTTCTATCCCACATCCGGGAAGTTGATGCTATTGTGCATGTGGTGCGTTGTTTTGAAAATGACGATATTATTCATGTTGCCGGTTCTGTTGACCCAGCGCGAGACATTGAAATCATTAATTTAGAGCTAGGTTTAGCAGATTTGGCACAAATTGAGCGGCGAATTGACCGCACTCGCAAACAAGCTCGTACCAGTAAAGATGCACAATTTGAAGTAACAGTATTAGAAAAATTAGCTGCTGCTTTAAATGAAGGTAAATCGGTGCGTCAGGTGAGTTTGACAGAAGAAGAAGCAGAAATTATTAAAGGACTAGGACTGCTTACCAATAAACCAATTATCTATGCTGCCAACGTCTCTGAGGATGAGTTGGCAACAGGTAATGCATTTGTAGAACAAGTTCGGCAAATTGCTTCTCAAGAAAATGCTCAAGTTGTTATCGTTTCTGCCCAAGTCGAAGCTGAATTAGTAGAATTACCTGAAGAAGATAAAGCTGATTTTTTGGCATCGTTGGGTGTAGAAGAAGGCGGTTTGAAATCTTTGATTAGCGCTACCTATACTCTTTTAGGTTTGCGGACATACTTCACCAGTGGGCCTAAAGAAACCCGCGCTTGGACGATTCATGCAGGAATGTCTGCACCTCAAGCAGCAGGTGTAATTCACAGTGACTTTGAACGGGGATTTATTCGCGCTGAAACCGTTGCTTACAATGATTTAGTTGCAAATGGCTCTTTGAATGGTGCGAAAGAGAAAGGGTTAGTTCGCAGTGAAGGTAAAGAGTATGTCGTACAGGAAGGCGATGTAATGTTATTCCGATTTAACGTTTAGGTTTAGTAACCCACAGACGCAGATGAGGGCAGAGGGGCAAAGGAGCGGAGGGGAATAAAAACTATATAGAAATATACTCTTTTCTCCCCCTGCTCCCCCTGCTCCCCCTGCTTTAGCAATGCCATTCATCCTACGATCGCAAATAGCTAGCTCCATTCACATCGACAATTGCACCTGTGAGAAACTCAGCGCCTTCAGAAGCAAGGAAGAGAATTGTATCTGCCACTTCCTCTGGACTGGCTACACGATTTAAAGGACTTTGCTGGCGAATCGCTTCACCCGTAGGACTTTCTAAAACTGCACGCGTCATATCAGTTTCTACCCAACCAGGAGCTACAGCAGTTACAAAAATGTTATGGGGAGCTAGATGAAGTGCTAGAGACTGGCTAAAAGTATTAAGACCAGCTTTACTAGCTCCATAAGCTGTGGCTATTGGCTCTCCTCGAAATGCACCGCGCGAAGTCACATTAATAATTCGTCCGCTACGGCGTTCTATCATGTGTCGAGCAACACAGTAGGAAACATTGACTGCACCTAGCAAATTCACACCAATTGTTTGTTGCCAAGCTGCTTGCCAGTCCTGATAACTAATCTGGTTTAAAGGATGTTCCTGATAGATGCCAGCATTATTCACTAAGATATCTATGTGTCCTAACTGGGCGATCGCTTGGTTTACCATTTGTTCTATGGCAACAGGATTAGCCAAATCGGCCTGCACCAAAACATGACCCTTGCCTGCCAAAGATTCCCAAACCTGTTGAGCTGTTTCTTTTTGCTGATGGTAATGAACTGCCACACGAGCATCGGCTTGGGCGAAAGCAGTGGCTACCGCTTGTCCTATCCCCCGCGAAGCACCAGTAACCAGTACAGTTTTTCCAGGAAAATTGAAGTTGAGCATAAATAAATTTATATACCCTCCGAGGATTCACAGCCAAGGAGGGCGATCGCCAATATGAAATATATAGGCAAATTCTGCGTCAAACTTGCTCCAAAATAGTTGAATCACCTGTGAGAAATTTGTGGTTATTTTTAATTGCCACTTAAAATCGCAAACCGACACCACCTTGCACAGAGATAGCTGTACCACCACTATCACGATAGGCATCAAAAGCAATGATAGCGTTGCCAAAAAGCACAGTATTACTATTGGGAACAACGAAATCAATTCCTGGTTGTAAAGCAAAACTAATTTTGTCACCTACAGGAGAAGAATCACTACCACCAGCCAATACCAATCCCGCTCCCAAATAGGCATCAGTTTGCCAGTTGAGAGGTAAGTCGTAAGAAACCGTTGGCACAACTGCTGTATTATTACCTATCAAGGCTTGAGCGCGAAAAGAAATTGGTGATTGTAGAAGCTTGTAGCGGAAAGCTAAAACTCCGCCAATTTGAACACCATCAGTCAAACCGACAGTCGGCCCGATACCAACATAGCTACCATACGCTACTTGAGCTTGTGCTGGTTGAGTGCTTAGAACCAGGCTCAAGACCGAGCCAATCCCCAGCACTGACACCAAATATGGAATATACTTCATTACCCGATTCCTCACACCATTATGGGTTTTAAAGGTTCGTTTGAATACCTATGTTATCGCTGTTACTGGTCATCGGTAACGGGTAATAGCAAAATAAATTACAAGAGGTGGTAGGGGGAGTAGGGGGAGATGAGGGGAATGAGGGAGACAAGGGAGTGAAGGAGAATAACTTGCGACTTGCGACTTCTGCCTCCTGCTCCTCTGCCTCATTGCTTCAAATAACTTTTAGGATCTTTCGCAACCCAACCCAAGTCTGAGCTAGTACGCATTTCAAAATGAAGATGTGGTTGTTTGGAAGTGGGTTGTCCGGTAGTGCCAACTGTTCCTACTTCGTCTCCTTTATTCACTTGCTGACCAACGGTAACTTTGATACTGTCAAGTTGGGCATAACGGCTTTGGAGTCCGCCGCTGTGGTTAATGATGACCAATTTGCCATAACTACCTTGGTCATTGGCAAATACTACAGTACCTGGTGCGATCGCTTCTACAGGAGTTCCTACTGCTGCTAACAAATCTATACCACTATGAAAAAAAACTTCACCATTAATCGGGTTGATCTGCCAGCCATAGGCTAACGCTACATTTGTCGCTTGCGGCAAGGGATATCCAGATATGGGCGCACCGCTGCTTGCTTGTTCGTTAGCAGATGCAGGAGATGCGCTAACGGGGCGATTTGGCGCTCCATTTACCCACGGAACAAAAACAATTTTTGGGTCTTGTTGACAGCCATTCACCTCAAACAGTGTATCTGCGCGGATTTTAAACTGTGCCGCCACTTGTCGCCAAGTTTTGCCGCGAGGCACTTCGACAACGATTCCATTGTAGGGAGGAATCTGAAGCTCGCTGCCAACAGGAATGCTGCCATTTCTCAAACCTGGATTCATGTTAATAATCGTTGCTGGCATGAGATTGTAGCGCTGGGCTATACTCTCCAAAGTTTCACCACGAGCAACTTTATGACGCTGGAAGCGAGATAACGCTGGAGTCGGACAACCCGGCACGGCAGCATTAGCACTTTTCAGGTTTGGAAGTATGGGTATTATCCCAACAGCGCTAACCAAGCTACAGAGTAAAAGTAGACGATATGGAAAAGTCATATATACACTTCAAGAGAGCGCTAATTTTAGATGGAGAGTCTAAGGATTGGGGACTGGTGAGACAGCGCTGCGGGAGGGTTTCCCTCCGGAGCCACTGCGGTCTTGGGGTCTCCCCAAGTAGAGCAAGTGGCATCAGGCGACTGCGAACCCAAAGGGTGACTGGGGATTGAGGATAAGGGGGACAAAGAGAAATGATTGAAAAAGTCTCTTTCTTGTTTCCTCTTCTAGCTTGAATGAAGATGTAAGGATATAGGGCATAAGAAATAATCGCTCTCTTTTACATACAATTTTCACCTAGTCCCCAATCCCTAGTTATGTAAATTGTTCTGTCCACTTGCAGTTAGCTTGACTACACTTAGAAATTAGCAACTGCACTGCTGTCCTTTAACGTGATGATTATGAATTTATCCTTAAAGCAACTAGCTATTTATTTATCTTTATTGACGATTGGTGGCGGTGCAGGTTGGTTAGGCAGTCGCCATTTCTTGCCACAAAATCGCTCGTTTCAACAGCTAAAAAATGTCACAGCGGCTTCGCCTCCACAATCTGTAGTTCCTAATTCTGTCAGCGGAACCAATGGAATTAACGGAGGGGATAATGTAAATTTTATTGCTACGGCTGTGCAAAAGGTCGGCCCGGCAGTGGTACGAATTAATGCCACTCGCAAAGTCCCTAATCCGATCTCTGATGCTTTGAAAAATCCCTTCTTCCGCCGATTTTTTGGGGAAGATGAGCAACCAATTCCCCAAGAACGGATTGAGCGCGGTACTGGTTCGGGATTTATTTTGAGCCAAGATGGAGAATTGCTGACCAATGCTCATGTGGTCGCAGATACCGACACAGTACAAGTAACCCTCAAAGATGGTCGGACTTTTGAGGGGAAAGTTGTGGGAGTCGATACCATAACAGATGTGGCAGTAGTGAAAATTCCCGAAAATAAATTGCCCACTGTGAAGCTAGGCAATTCGCAAAATTTAATTCCTGGACAATGGGCGATCGCTATTGGCAATCCTTTGGGTTTAGATAATACTGTCACCATTGGTATTATCAGCGCTACCGATCGCACCAGCGCTCAAGTTGGTGTCCCAGATAAGCGAGTTAGCTTTATTCAAACAGATGCCGCAATTAATCCTGGTAACTCTGGCGGGCCTTTATTAAATGCCCAAGGCGAGGTTATTGGTGTGAATACCGCCATTCGTGCCGATGCTCAAGGACTCGGTTTTGCTATTCCCATTGAAACCGCAGCTCGCATTGCCAAGGAACTGTTTACCAAAGGGCGTGCGGATCATCCTTTCTTGGGAATTGAAATGGCAGACCTGTCTCCCACTAAAAAACAGCAGATTAATCAAGAAAACAATTTAAACATCAAGCAGGACACTGGTGTTGTAATTAGGGGAGTTATAGAAGACTCGCCAGCAAAACAGGCAGGATTGCTTCCTGGAGACGTAATTCAAAAAATTAACGGCAGACCAGTTAAAATAGCAGCCCAAGTGCAAAAGTTGGTAGAGTCCAGTTCAGTAGGAGATGTGCTGCTAATTGAGGTCAACCGCAATGAAAAAATTCAGACTTTCAAAGTGCAGTCAGGAACTTATCCCAAAAGATAGTTAAAAGTAGTGAGGAGTAAGGAGTTAAAAACAAAAAATTCAAGTTTGAAGTATCGAATAAGGAGTTTGCAGTTAAAAGACTTCCTTAACTCATAACTCCAAATACTTAACTCCTAACTCATCACTTATGGGAACTCCAAAAAATAAATTATTCCGCTTAAAGTTGTTGACTGTTAACTGTTCGCAGTCAACCGTCAACAACAATGGAATATTTTTTACTTGGAAGTCCTTATAACTTTTGTTCTAGCTGCATTCTTTGTTCCATCTGACGCAGAAAATACCCTGTCATCATCGCCGATGCTAATAATCCCGCTAGGTTATCCCTATCTGTTGTAATTTGTACGTTGAAATTTTCAGCGGGAAGCATTCCTACCAGCCCTTGGACATTTTGCGAAATAATTTGTTTAATTTCGGGGCTGACAGACTGAGCGACACGAGCTAAGACATCAGGGGACTGATGTTGTAAATATTTGAGCAACTGATTGGGATGTTCCTCAAAGTGGTCGTTAAGAAGCTGGTTAGGGTGTTCCTCAGAGTTGTCGTTCAAAAAGTTAGGATCAAACACCATTGGCAGTTTTTTTTAGCTTAGTTGCTAGTTCTACTCTAAACCATAGTACAAGGTTAGCGCATTCTCCACGGGTATAGCCTTTTTCTCTACCCTAAGAAAGCAGGGGGAGCAGGGGAGCAGGGGAGCAAGAAGAATAACTACTGACAACTGACAACTGGCTCCTTAGCACTCAGCACTCGTTACCGCTTCTGGTTTTTCTTTGAGTGTGAGGTCTAGTTCTAATTGCTCTTCTTTAGGACTATTGGAAAATGTCTGAGGAAGCTGCTCGATTTGAAAGTATTGGTGAAATTTTGGTGTAATTTGTAACGAGTACGAACGCGAATCGTTATCTCGGCGTTTGCGTACAAAACCAAGTTCGACTAGTTCCGGAACATGTTGATATACTCCAGAACCGCGCAGGTCAATCAAATCGCTTTGAAGTATGGGACTATTAAGGGCGATCGCAGCTAAAGTCCGCAATGCGCCTAAACCCAATTCTACGGGAATTAGCGTTTGTACTAAGTCATGAAAGTCAGACCGCAGTTGCAGACTGTAACCAGCTGGAGTTTCTACAACTTCTAAGGCACTATCTCGACGGGCATAATTGTCAATTAGCTCAATCATGCCTTCTTCAACGGTAGCGCGATCGCACGCGGCATACTCGGCAATTTCGCCGAGCGACAAGGGCTTACCCTTTAAGTAGAGAATCGCTTCTATCTTAGTCGCTGTGGCTGTAATCATTACTCGATAGTCAATAGTTAATAGTCAACCGCCAATAGTCATAAAAAACTGACAACTGACAAGGGACAATTAACAGGTGTGCGAGATTATACTAGATTTTTTTGCAAAAGTCAAGCTATAGCTTGCTAGGATTGAATTTTTGTAACTTAATTGACCAAGGAGGCTCTGTGCGGAGGGGCGGAAGGGCAGAGGGGCGGAGGGGAATAAAGACTACCATATAGAAATTAATTACTCTTTTCTCCCCCAGCTCTTCTTAAGGACTTCCAGAAATTAAATTATCCAATCTTCAGAGCGAAGATGATAATCCGATTCTTTCTCCCCCAGCTTCCCCAGCCACCCCAGCTCCCCCAGCTTCAAAAGCGACTGGACATTTATTTATTTGGAATTCCCTTTATCTCTCACAAGCCTCGACTGCTGAGGATAAATTCTGCGATCGCTAAATCTTGGGGAGT
Source organism: Dendronalium phyllosphericum CENA369 (assembly GCF_016056275.1). Classification (GTDB taxonomy): domain Bacteria; phylum Cyanobacteriota; class Cyanobacteriia; order Cyanobacteriales; family Nostocaceae; genus Dendronalium; species Dendronalium phyllosphericum. Next base: position 50,501 of record NZ_JAECZA010000214.1, read on the forward strand.
GGTCACTTTTAAATTTGTCTCCTCACCTTCGATAATTCGGACTTCAATGCCGCACCTTTCAAATAAAGCAGCATCGTCAGTTACTTCCCAACCTTGACGAAGACCCTCGGCGTGGCACTGTTTCAACAACTTGACATGAAATCCTTGGGGAGTTTGGGCAGCCCACAGTCGTTGTCGGTCGGGTGTACTTTGAATTATGCCATTTTCATCAACAACTTTGATCGTGTCTTTCACAGGCACGGCGGCAATCAAACCAAGGCATTGGCGGATAGCTTGGGCACAAGAGTTGAGTAAATCTGGCGTGACCAAACATCTGGCTCCGTCGTGAATCAACACTTGTTCTGCGGCAGCTGGCAAAGCCTGCAAGCCATTGTAAACAGATTCTTGACGAGTGGAGCCGCCGACAATCAATTCTACTCGTTTATTCAGCTTCAGGTCAGCGAGAATTGTTTTGAAGTCTGCCCAATCAGTGGGTTGGGAAATAATTCCGATCCACTCAATGGAACTCGCCGCCGCCGCCTTGAGAGTCCAGGCAATAATTGGTTGCGATCGCACTTCAAGCAGGAGTTTATTGCGGTTACTCCCCATCCTTTTTCCTATTCCCGCAGCTGGAATTAGTAAATACACAGAATTCCTCAATCATGAAATCGGGGACAGGGGATTGGGAATTAGGGACTAGGAAATTTTTTTGATACCTAATCCTAATTTTTCTTAATCTTTAATTCCCAATACCCGATACCCAATACCCAATCCCTAATACCTATATTCCCCTAAAATAGGGAGCGAGTACGCGTCAATAAATATTATGCGAGTAGTAGCCCTTGTACCTGGCGGAATTGGCGATCAAATCCTCTTCTTTCCGACTCTAGATGACCTGAAGCGCTATTACCCGAACGCTCAGATAGATGTCGTTGTTGAACCCCGATCAAAGGCTGCCTACCGGGTGAGCAAGTCGGTTCACGAGGTACTGACCTTCGATTTCAAAGACCGTAATAGTATGGCTGATTGGGGCAACTTAGTCGGCTCGATTCGCGATCGCGAGTATGATGTCGCCATTATTGTTGGGCAAAGCTGGTTGCTGGGTCTTTTACTCTGGTTGACAGGAATTCCCAAACGCATTGGTTACGAAGGCAAAGGAGCGATGTTTCTCACCGATCCCGTGCCATTCAAACCATCCCAGAATGCAGCGGCAGCATACCACGACTTGCTGCAACCACTAAATATTAAGACTCCTTCCCCAGAGTTAACACTGAATGTACCAAAACCAGATATTGAATGGGCACAAACAGAACAAAAACGGTTAGGGGTGAACGAAACAGGCTATATCTTAATTCAGGACGGTTCTAACAATGCGTCCCTGACTAAAAGTCTGGATACAATCTATCCCGTGAAGAATTGGCAGCAAATTCTTCAGGACTTTCAATACAAGCAACCAGATTTGCCTGTAGTAATCGTTAAAGAAGCTGACAACGAGCAGTTTGTGCGATCGCTTTTGGAGTTTTCTCCAGAACTCAAAGTAACTGCTCCAGATGATATCGGTAAGTTGGCTGCTTTTATAGCTGGGGCAAATTTGATGTTGTCTACAGACAGTGCGCCTCTGTATCTAAGTGTAGCTGTGCAAACCTATACCATTGCTTTATTTGGCCCCACAGAACCAGCAAAATTGTTGCCCAAAAACGATAGATTCCTTGCCATTCAATCCCCCACAGGTAAAGTGGCAGATATTCCACCCATAACAGTTTTGGAGAAAATCTGGGGTAGCTAAACTAGCTGGGTAAGTGTGTTTGTAGTCAAGACATTAAGTCCTCAAATATTCAATCACTAAAATGCTTACCCTTGGAGTGACACTCCTATAGATTGAGCCACAATTACAGCTCTAATCTAAAAGTGAATAACTTTGAATCTTGGTGCTATTACCACCTTAAATCCGCTAACCTTGGCGGATTTTGGCTTTTTCATAAAAAATTAACTAAGCCCTTAATCAGTAATCTCGTGTCCTATTAAAGAGCGATCGTTAAGATCCAGAGGCAAACAATTTTCGGAGTTTCTGCATATATTTCGTTTAATTATCACTAAAATTAGTCGAACTTAATATTACTAATTCGCAAAATGATTGCGACAACTCGAACTCGCAAAAGTCGATGCAAGTAAATTTTTCATACTTATGCCACTTGCTACTCCGCAAGTAGTAAATCAATATTTATTGTACAGATGTTAGTTTCTCCAAATTTGTGGGAAGAATACAGCTTGGATTACTTAGCTGATGTGCGTTTAATCTAGTCTGTTGAAATGAAAGCCAGAACAAGAGTAGACTCCTTGCAAAAGTTGATTTTGCACTTTTGTAGAGAAAGGGGCACAAAATACTAGTGTTTCGTGCTTTCTAATTTAGGAAATCATCACCTGATGAGATATCAAAAGGAAGAACAAATGGTGATTTATTTACATAACTTTATTATCAGTCGAAAACGTTATATACAGATTGAAAGTCAGCCTCATCATATCACTGGTATCTTTAAAACGCTTCTCAACTCCAAGAATAAGCATGGCTGTGAATTAACCAATATTCACAGTGCTTATTATAAATGTGAAGAAGAAGGAACAGTAACTTTTTATCAAGCATACAAAACTGAGACAGATAATCCAGGAATTTGGACTTATGTTGTATATGAATGTCCAGCAGGCAAGGAACAAGTTTTCTGGGATTTCAAAATTGCGACTGACATAAAGCCACTAAAAAAACTCATAAGTGGCCAGAAACTTACTCAACTAACCGTAAATATCAAAGATTATTTGAATTGGAAATCTCAAGAAGATGAATATCTTGATATTAAACTACCTTCTGAGTGGAATACACGAGCGGGAAGAGAAATTGCTAGCTTAATTTTAGAAGAATTAAAGGCTTTAAAAGCGTCATCTGTTTTTGCAGAAGAGGTAGGAAAAGAATATATAAAAGCAGTTATTAACGACTTTATTCAAGCTGCACAAGAAGTTTTGCAAACAAAAGGTACAGCAAAAGACTTTGAAACAGTTCAATACAACGTATTGAAGAAAATTAAAAGTGATGAAATAGCTAATTTAATCATTAAATATAATAACTACCGGATATGGCAAGCTGCTTTACCCAGTAAATCAAAAGCAGTTGAACATGCATTCAATACTGCATTAAGTCTGATCTGCCGCATGAAGTCGTAGAGACGCGATTAACCCTTGTCTGTACAAGAGTCAGTTCTCGTAGAGATGCGATTATACTCTTACGAGCCTCTACGCGTCTCTACAAGAGTCATCTGCGTTACTATTTCAAAATATCTCAAACAGCGCATCATCTAATTCGTAACCCAGCATTTGTGCCATAGATTTCAGCCGCGATGAACTGGGGATATCTTGTTGTTTGAGCCAATCACTTAAAACAAAAATTTTGTGCATCAAAAAGATTTCTAAAGCTTCGGGATTGTACTGAATACCTTCTTTGGAACTAAATTGGTGCGGTACAAGCATGGCAGTGTAACGAGCCAATTCTCCAGTTTTCCAATCGAGTAAAAATGGCAACCAGGGATATTTGGCATCCAAACGGACGAACCACAGCCGCAATTCTGGAATTTCTGAAAGTTCGCGGGGATCGCCAGGTTCTAGTGGATAGTCGATATCAAAGCGCAACTGCTGTTCGTAGGAAACGATTCCCTGTTGCAACAGTTGCTCAATTACCGTTAATGCAGGCGAAAGATCCAGATTATTAATGGAGTCAGTATTGAGTGCGATCGCGATTGTCATTGACTCAGCAGCCACTTTCTTTATGCTCAACAGTAGGATTGAGAATCAACAGTACCAGCTTTCAGCAATAGATGCCACATTTACGGACAGCAAAATAGAAGCAGATGTTCTCACGCCTTAATATATTTACCAAAATGTCGTAAAACAGCAGTCACCGTCTACTTTCGAGTGGTATCGCCATTAATTACAAAACGTTAACGCGACTACAAACTTAACTTAACATTCAATTTGTGGGTGTTCCCTCTAGTCAAGACAACACCCGCCCTAAGGTGGACATTTTTAACGATTTTAAGTTAAAGTTGTAATGAGTTTGTTTTAGATTAGGGTGTGGCAAAAAACCGCCAACAAGCTACCACAATCGCTACCTTAGACTATGAATTTTGCCGCGATCGCTAGCAACAACGCAGTTAGAAGTGGCATGGCGGCATGTAATGTCCTTGCAGATTAAAGAATTGATAAACATTAAAACGGGAAAATTCTCCCAATAGTTAAAAAAGTTAACTATGCAAAAACCAGCAATATCTACAAAACCAATTCGTTCTTTAGAAGATGCCCTTGAGCGGTGTCAAATGCTGGGTATGCGCGTCAGTCGCCAGCGCCGCTTTATCCTAGAACTGTTGTGGCAAGCTAACGAACACCTTTCTGCCAGAGAAATTTACGATCGCCTGAACCATCAAGGTAAAGACATTGGTCACACCTCTGTTTATCAGAACCTAGAAGCCTTATCCAGTCAAGGCATAATCGAGTGTATCGAACGCTGCAACGGTCGTTTATACGGCAATATCAGTGATTCTCACAGCCATGTCAATTGTATTGATACCGATCAAATCCTTGACGTGCATGTAGAACTACCAGAAGAGTTTATTCGTCAAGTTGAAGAACAAACTGGAGTACGGATTACTGAATATACTATTAACTTTTATGGCTATCGCAATTCACCAGAAAAGCCATAACTGTTGTTTGTCAGTTGTCAGTTGTCAGTGGCAAATGGCTATTACAATTGACAACTAGCAACCAACAATTATTCACCGCCATAATCGCCAGGATGAACGCCAAAAACTGTCTCATCTTCAGGCTCATCATCGTATAAATCTATTGGCGAAATCGGTTCGCCTTCTAAACTTTCAATTAGCTTCATCTTAGAAGTATTGTTAATCCAAAGGTCTGTACTGGTTGTAGCATTATTGACACTGAGGAGAGATTGCTGCGATAGCAAACTTTTTAGCGTTTGAAATTGCTCTAAAGAGAACAAAGCACCATTAAGGGTAGCAATTTCTCTATCAGCGTCAGAGAGGATAGCATCAAATAAACAGGCGTTGGTAAGATTGGCGCTTTGAAGATTCACTTTCGTGAGGTTAGCGCCAGTAAGGTTAGCACCGATGAGATTCGCATCACTGAGGTTAGCGCCAGTGAGGTTAGCATTAGTGAGGTTAGCACCGATGAGATTAGCACCACTGAGGTTAGCGCCTGCTAAGTTTGCCTCCATTAACGCTGCATCTGCTAAATTGGTTTGTCCTAGATTAGCCCCAGTTAATATGACTTGCGACAAAAATGCTTTTGAGAGGTTAAGTCCCGCTAGAGAGCGCGAGTGTATTCGCTTTGTAAAAGTGCTACTAGATAAGACAGCTGCTTTAGAAATTATTACCAGCACAGCTTCTGGATAAAACTCTCCCAAGTTGCTTGGATTACCGCAAGGGGAAAATGGAACTTTTATTTCTCGGTAGCAAGCACTCAGTAATAAAAATACATTCACTCCGACATTGACATTTACCTGCTCAACATTCACAGGATTTTGCAATTTGTGAAAATTAGTTAAGGCTTTGTGTGCTATTCCCTCATCTAACCAACGACCTTGACAATACGCACGCCAGAAAGACTCAAGACGTTGCAATAAAACTTCCCAGGAATCGCTGCTTTGCTTGCGCCATAACGTTGCGATCGCTAATTCTTCAATTTCCTGACTGAGAATGCCATAACCGAGTAAATTGTAGAGGTGTTGGGCAACACTATGACAATCAAGGATAAAAGTTAGCGTTCCGTAAGCATCTTCTTGACGTTGAGCCAGAATTTGCAATTGATTAGCAATAGCTTCAGCACAGAGATATTCTCCCAATTTGGGGTGAGAGAATTCTATCTTGGTTGTCATCTGTTGCATTTGACAACTAACCACTGCCGACTGACTACTGACAAAAGAGCGAAAATAGAACGCTGGTAAAGTATTTGATTCTTGAGGCAAAATAACTTGATGGCGATCGCTTTGCAAAATTTGTAAGGCGATTGTTTGCATGTGCTCGATTAAATCTTGGGGATGGCGACCAGAAAGTAGGTTTGCGATCGCTTCTTGAGTATGATGGATATGAGCCGACCCCGACCGCAGTAACATTGCCTTGATGCCGTCCGTTAAGGGATAGCCCAACAACCAGCGACTCAGACGATAATAAATTTCCCACATTAAAGCAGAACTATTTTTTTGTTGACTATCAGCAGCTAATTGCAAGATTTCCTCATCTAGTAATCCGTCACGATGTAAAACACCCAACAAATAAAGCATCAGGGGTTGACGGACAAGTGCAGAAAGTTGCGGGAAATTAGGTTTGCTAGCAAATAGCCCTGCCTGTTTTAAAAATGTAAAGAAATTTTGAGCAATGGGCAATGATTGCACTGTCGCCCACTGTTGAAACCATTGCTTTAGCTGTTCCGCCTCTAATGGCTGGATAACGATTCGTCGCAATTGCAGCGGTATCTCTGGGACAATTTCTTGTAAAGTCGTAGTTTGACTGGTCAATACAATCTTGTGTCGGCGTTCGGATTGAAATTTAAGTAACTGCTGAATAAAAACTGCTTTTGCCCTTTTGCCTTGACTAGAAGAAGGTAATTCGTCCAAACCATCAAGTAACAACAGACACCGAGGACGATCTTGCTCCAGCCAATTACCCAAGTTGATGTCAAAATTCCTAGGAAAAGCAGAATTCAAGGTTTCTATAAAAGTGCTGCCATACTTAATATCCCGTAGTCGAATGATGATTGGCATCCAATTAGGGTAAAGTTCTCGCGCCAACTGTGCAGCCCAGATTTGGCAGAAACTCGTTTTGCCACCACCAGATTCTGACTCAACGACAGCAATCGTTTCCAAATCAGTTAATTGTTGCTGCGCCCATGTCCCTAAATCCATAGGTGAGGCAGTTTTTTTCTCTGTCTTGGCACTACTTTCTACTATCGGCAACCCAGTAAGAGGAACATAGATATCCTTGAGAGCAAATGATTCCATCAGCAACGGCGTACTGAGATTTTGCAGCAAACTAGCTCGATAATTTTGCCGATACAAGTCAATTTTGTCGCCCACTTTCTCAGTAACAGATATCCCTAGCAGTCCGGGTTCTGGGCTATAGCTATTACTCGCGGCGAAGTTGGTAGGCAATAAACTCCCTACCCGGAAAAATTTTTGCAGTTGAGCTAAAGGCGGAGCATTCTGGGCAATAACTAACAGTACATATCCGGGAAGTGCGTGTGTCAAACGCTGCGTTAGCAGTTTAGCTTCCAGTTCCTCAGCACCATTAGCAACAAACCAAGCTACAGCAGCATTATTCATCTGTTGCACTAGTAAAGAATCTGCGACCAATGTCAGTGCTTGTTCAGCTTGAGTGTCAGTTAGTTTACCTGGACTGAGGGTTTTCAATAACCCGTGCAGTTGAGCATCTTGGAGAATCAGTTTGCCGACTCCCTCTTTGACTATTTTTGGTTGCGAGGGTATCATCGCTCGGTTGAGCCAAGGTCTTTGCAGGCGTTCTTCACAATCTATAACTTGCCGCAGTGCTTGCAGATAGGCAATTTGAAACGCTAGCCACGTACCTTCGTTGCGTTTTAAGGCTTTTTTTTGGCTGAGACTACGTAATAAACTTTCAGTCAGTGAAGCAATTAAAGGAATTTCTTCTCCAACAACACTTAAAGGTAGTTCTAAAACTTCTGCTAGGGTACAGATGTCGAGCGGCATGAGGCTTTTGACTTCCATATCTTGAGCAATACGGTAGGCAATACCTGCCAATTGCCCAGATGAAAACCCACTAGTTTGATTAATTTCGATATGGCGTTCTGTCAACCAATGCCGAATATTCAAGTTCATTTAATTACATGGTGAATACCTGCTTATGGCAATTATCTTCCATTTATCAGTTTGCGAAAACAGGTAACAATAGGGAGGACTATGCCTAGGACTTGCAAATAAAAAACATCTTTTTGTCATTATTGGCTGCAAACAACTGCAAGCGGGATACTCATTTATTGAAGCTAACTATGAGCGATCGCCCTTTAAAATTATTGTTAATCGACCAAGACCCCATTTTCCGGCTAGGACTACGGGTAAGCTTAGAAGAAAATCCTAATTTGCAAGTTGTCTCAGAAGCACAAACAGATACTGCCGCTTTGCAAATACTCGCAGAACTCGCTCAACAAGACGACCGAGTAAATTTAGTGGTTTTGGAATTAGGTAATAGTCGCTCTAATTATAGTCAGCAGCAAGGTTTACAACTCTGTCGGCAACAGAAAGCTTTGTACCCCAAACTACCTATTCTTCTCCTCAGTTCTGTTCAAGAGCCAGAAGTGCTTTTAGCAGCAAAATTTATTGGTGTAGATGGCTACTGTCCTAAAGGCACTCCCGTTTCCGAACTAGTAGCCGCTATTGAAGAAGTAGCAGCTGGTGGTTTCCATTGGCCTAGCGAAAGCGAAGTAGAAGAGCAGAGGAGCAGGGGAGCAGAGGGGCAGAGGGGCAGAGGGGCAGAGGAGCAAAGAGAGAACTCAGCACTCAGCACTCAGCACTCAGCACTCAGCACTAAGAAGCACTCACCTCTCCCATTCGCTAGGTTGCGACAAAATTGGCGTTTGTCGGGAATTAGTCAGATTGACGCTGCCCTAAAGTCGGTAACTGCCCAACTCAAAATATCCGGACTACCACTACTAGATCGAGCAGTTTTGGCTGGACAGCGACGAGAATTGCTGGCTACTCGTTGGTTGCTCAATCATTTGTTGTTATTACCACAAGAAAGACAACAACAACAGCAATTTATCTCCTCTAGTCAGCAACTTCCTATTGTTCCTCCATTGAGTAGTACTGTTGACAGGCCACCTTCATCGTCTCTACTTAGCCCAAGAGCGCTGCAAGCTGCTTTGTTTTCAACTTGTGTGAAGAAACTGCAATTTTCTTTACAAAATCTGACAGATGAACCCTTAGAAATTGATATTTTTAGTGAAGAAAAAAGAAGAGAACTCCTTTATTTAATTCTGCAAAAACTAGCTCAACAGTTAGACGAATTACGTCTTGCTCAAATCGCGATAAATCAATTAGAAGATTTAAAATTCACTATATTACTTGATTTATGGCAAGAAACAATTATAGATTTTTTTGGTAAATTTTTTCGGGTGCGTTTGGGCAAACAAGATATAGAAGTAGTCAAGATATTGCTGCAAAATCCTGAGGTTGTGCAAAAAGAAATTTTAAACAAAATTCCTCTATCTCTTGAGTTATTGTCTTATCTCCTATTCCAAACAGATTTGTATATTGATAATACTTTCTACTCATCTGGGAGTACTGAAGCTAGATTGCAAGCAGAAAATCTACTAGAAAATTTGTTAATTCAAGTAGCGAATGGTGTTGTGCAACCACTACTCAATTATTTAGCAGATGTAGAAGCAATTAAGCAAAAATTTTACGATCGCAAGTTAATTTCCACACGAGAAATCGAACGTTTTAGAAACAATTTGTCATGGAAATACCGTTTGAATAATTCTGTAAAAGAAGCCCAAAGAATTTTTGAAAGCCGCTATGAATTATGTGTATTAGCAACTCGCGGCATTGCTAAAATTTCAATTTATGCCCCTCGCAGTCAGGAATTAGCACAGCTTTCGGGAATTCCTCTATTAATAACACTGATAATCGAATTTCGAGATGCGATCGCTCCGCGTCTGCGATCGCTATTATCTTTTTTAGGAAGTGGTATTGTCTTCGTTCTCACCCAAATAATTGGTAGAGGTCTGGGTTTAATTGGTCGTGGTATTTTACAAGGGATTGGCAGTGTATCCTTACAAGAAAAAAACTTCAAACGCAACGACGAACGACCAAAATAAGCACAGACAAAGTCGAGGACACAAATATACAGATCGCATTCAACTCAGCATTTACCTGCAACTTAATATAAATATACTTTTTTGTCCAAGTTCAACTTTATCAAAATTAGGGCTTTTGACTTTAGTCCGCACAGGCTGACTTTGTTTATTTAGCCGCGATTTCTAGTCGCCTTAGTTAGTTTAAACCCCTCTTGCTAACTAGAAGAGGGGTAATGTTTATCAATGCAAAGTGTCGCAGAGCGGAAAATGATAACTTTGTCACTCAAGCAGTTTACATCTTCTGCTTTTGTAAGTTGTGAGATTTAGTAAATAAATCTGTTTTCACTCCTCACCTACTCAAATAATCTGAAATAGGGGTAGCGCACAGGAACTCCAGGCTCTTTTTCCAAATCAAAATTAATCACTTCCCAGCAGGGATCTTCTGAGGGTTCAGGGCTAAATTCCACAGGTAAGCCGTACAGTCGTGCAGATGTAGCTTCTGGCTGTCCAGAACGCCAAGGTGTACTCCGTTCTAAATAGCCGCTCATCAATTCCTGATAACGTCTAGCAATGATTACCCGTGTTGCTCGATAGCCTTGAGTGTACAGCTTATCTAGTGCTTCGTGAATTTCAAACCGAATACCATCGGGATGAGTGTGCTGTCTATACCATTCACTATTCCACCTGCGCCAATGTCGCCCCGACTGAAGATGAATTAGTTCTCCAGTTTTGGGATTAGCTTCAAACGCGCCATGACGCGGACACAGATAAGTATCTGTCAGTGTCAATGCTGGGATAGTCTGGCGACAGTGAGGGCACTGAATTTCGGGGCCAAATATGGGGTACTGCAAGCCTGGATTCATCATGAAGTGCGTACAAGCATAGTTTCGTCTTCACCAGCACCAGTGGGTTGGATTTTACACTTCGGCTCCACCACTTTAAGGACTTGCTCGCTACTGCAAGGGCACAAAGTTGCAGCAAGAACAATTTTCACTAGTTTCTTCCTCAGAGTAGAGGCTTGACGACGTGATATTCTGGTTGTGCTACCAGCCTCAAGGGTTGGAGTTTCTCCAGTGTTCCTGGGTACCATAATCCTATTCTATCGTGTCTACTGCTTCTTACTGGTCATCTCCCGATTTTTCTCAAGCAGCCTTCGTTGCAGCCAACGCTGTTGTTATCGGTTCAGTCAAAATAGCAGCAGGGGTGAGCATTTGGTATGGAGCCGTAGTTAGGGCAGATGTAGAACGCATTGACATCGGCGAATGCACAAATATTCAAGATGGAGCAATTCTACATGGCGATCCTGGTACGCCAACTATTTTAGAAGATCGTGTTACTGTCGGCCATCGTGCTGTGATACATTCCGCTTACATCGAACGTGGTAGCTTGATTGGGATTGGCGCAGTAATTTTAGACGGAGTACGAGTAGGTGCTGGTAGCATTATTGGCGCAGGCGCAGTCGTAACCAAAGATGTACCCCCCTTATCCCTTGTTGTTGGCATTCCTGGCAAAGTATTACGTAAAGTTACAGATGCTGAAGCCGCAGAACTACTAGAACATGCTGAACGTTACCAAAAGTTAGCTTTAGTTCATGCTGGCAAGGGTACTGATATTGGCTTTAGTCCGCCATAGTGAAGATGAGGAATAAGGAAAATAGGGGACTGACAAATAAAAAAATAATCAATCACTTTGGGGAGCAGGGGGAGATGAGGGAGACAAATCAATTCAAAATTCACGGGGAAGAATCCATACTTCTACCTCCTGCCTCCTGCCTCTTGTACAGACGCGATTAATCGCGTCTGTACGACAACTGACTAATACTTTATATTTCTTTACACGTAGGTCTGGAAAAATTGTCCACTTCAGCTAAAAATAAAAATGAGAACAGTTGACAAAACTTTAATTTCTTCTTTGAAGAGGGGTTTATAGATATGGATGGTATTGATTTTCGTGTGGTAATCGTTTTAGCACCAGTTGCTATTGCTGCCGGCTGGGCTGTGTTTAATATTGGTGCTGCTGCTTTAAGACAAATTCAAGGCTTTTTGGACAGAGAAGCCTAAACTCGATTTAATCTCATCACTTGTTAACCGACTCTCTTTACAGGGCAGTCGGTTTTATTGATACAGCCTATGGGACATAGGATAGTAAAAAAATTCCTAGCCCCTATTTCCAATTAATCTCCAGTTCTTAATCCTCAATCTCCCTTTTGTGGATATCGAATCTTTACTACAATCATTTCAACACTTTGGCGTTCATCTGGGACTTTCACGCATTGTCAAACTGCTGGTAAATCTTGGCAACCCCCATCACCAAGTCCCGATAATTCACGTTGCTGGCACTAATGGTAAAGGTTCAGTCTGTGCTTATCTTTCCTCAGTACTAACAGAAGCAGGTTATCGTATAGGACGCTACACTTCACCCCATTTAGTTGATTGGACAGAACGCATCTGCTGCAACGAACAGCCAATCTCCTCAGAGGAATTAAGTGAATTGTTGCAACAAGTCCAAGCGGCTATAAGCCCCGATGATGAGTACCCAACTCAGTTTGAAGTAATAACCGCAGCCGCTTGGTTGTATTTTGCTCAACAGCAAGTTGATGTGGCAGTGGTAGAAGTAGGATTGGGAGGGCGTTTGGATGCCACTAATGTTTGTTCGCAGCCTTTAGTTAGTATTATTACTTCCATCAGCCGCGAACACTGGCAACAACTTGGCCCTACTGTTGCTGATATTGCTAGAGAAAAAGCTGGTATTCTTAAATACAGATGTCCTGCTGTAGTTGGCCCATTACCAGCGGATGCCCAAAAAGTTGTGCGATCGCGCGTTCAAGAATTAGAATGCCCAATCTTTACCCCTCAGCCTGCACGTCAAATCCAAACAGGATGGGCTGAATATCAAACACTTGAAAACTCAAAATCAATTAAATATCCTTTGCCATTACAAGGACAAATTCAGTTAACTAATTCAGCTTTGGCATTAGCTGCTTTAGAAATTCTCCAAAAACAAGGTTGGCAAATTTCTGAAACAGCAATTATCAACGGCATTGCAAAAACCAAATGGCCAGGACGAATGCAATGGATTACTTGGAGAAATCAGAAACTATTAATTGATGGCGCTCATAATCCAGCTGCTGCTCAAGTTCTGCGTGACTATGTAGATAGTCTAAATCCTAATCTAAATCCTATTATTTTAAATAATGAATCTGATTCCTTTACGAACTCAAATTCAGTACAGGCGCAAAGCATAGCTTCTCTCCAAAATCAGCATGTTACTTGGGTGATAGGAATGCTTTCTACTAAAGAACATGCAGATATTTTCAAAGCTTTACTACAACCAAAAGAGCGATTGTATTTAGTGCCAGTACCAGATTCCAGTTCGGCCAATCCACTGGAATTAGCAAAGATAGCTGTTGATGTTTGCCCAAAATTAAGCTTTTGCGAGACTTATCCAGACTTATTCTCAGCACTAGAATCAGCCTTTGTCTCACCAGAAAATTTAGTAGTCTTGTGTGGTTCTCTCTATTTATTAGGACATTTTTTAGCAACCAGCAATACAATTCGTAATTCATAACTATTTATTTTCAATTACGAATTACGAATTACAAATTACGAATTATCTATTGTTCCACTGTTGTGCTGCATCTTCTACAGCTTTGTCTACAGTTTTTTGCCCTAACATTGCTGCTTGCAAGTTTTCATAAACTGCTTTTTGTAGTTTGTTGAAATCTTTCAAAGTTGGGGTTAATATTTCTGCTTTTTGCAGTTGTGCAGCGCTAATAAATCGTGCCTTTTCTATTGTTGAAGCAGTCGCTGGAACATTTTTGAAATAGTTATCAGACAGTGCTTTGATAGTAGATGGTAAGACATTAGCAGCTTTAGCAAAAGCTAGCTGATTTTCATCATTGGTGACAAATAAAGCAAATTTAACAGCTGCATCTGGTTGCTTTGTTTCACGCGGGATAACTATGTTCATCACCGCAACGTTTTTCTTCCCTGTATCACCTGTAAGTTGAGGTGCTATAGCTGAAGCTTCAGCTATCTTTGGGGCATTATTGGCAATTGTTTTGAGAAACTCCGGCCCAGAAGCTAGGAATACAGTTTCTCCAGCTTGGTATAAATCAATCGCATGACGATGCCCTTGCGTCAACACTTCCTTCGGTAGTAGACCTTTTTTATATAGGTCTACCCAATACTGAAACGCTGCTTTACCTTGTGGTGAGTTAAAAGCTGCTTTTCCCTCACTATCTACTAAAGTGACTCCCATTTGTACTAAAGATTCCATTACTTCACCGGAATCTTGGGGTACAAAGGTAACAAAAAAAGCATATTTGCCAGTCTTATCTTTAATTTGTTGCGCTAATTGTGCTAATTCTCCGTAGGTACTAGGTGTTTTAGTGATACCTGCCTGTTTTAATAAATCAGTGTTATAAATGGTTAGCCTTGTGGTGAGATACCAGGGAATTCCAAAACTCTTGCCATTTAGCGTACTTGCTTTCCAGATATTCGGTAGATAGGAGGAACGTACTTCATTTGGAACTTTTGTATCCAAATCCAACCAAGCATTTCGTCCAGCAAGTTGGGAAGCAAAATCTGGATTTAGGTTAACTACATCAGGTGGCGTATTTGCTGAGACAGCTGTTAAAATTTTGTTCTCCATCGCAGCCCAAGGTATATCGACCCAGTTAATCTTTATACCTGAATTTTGCGATTCAAAAGTCGCAATTAGACTTTGGAAGTAATTAGTAAATTGAGGTTGGAGTTGCATTGTCCAAAACTCAATAGTTGTTGCTGTCGGTTTTGGGCCTGAACCGCAACTTACCATCCAACTGGTGAATAAGCCAATTAGTGCCAAAGCAGCCAATTTTTTAAATTTTTGCAATTGAATCATTTTCCCAGTGTTTTTACGCTTGCTCGAAGTAAAAAGCTTATGCAGAATTATCGAAATTATAGGCTAAATAAATTACCAGTAATAGAGATACAAAATATTGTGTCTCTACAGTATAAATTTTCAATTTAGCAGTCCGGCGGGCACAACTGTGGTGAAAAGTTTCAATAGTCTGTTTGGTAAATCTAATAAAGGGGTGGGCATTGAACTAGCACCAGAACGGGTGAATATAGTTCAGCTACGCAAGCAACGCCAAGGCTTGAAATTAGAATCCTTAACATCGGTAGCAGTTCCGGAAGGCGTTGTTACTGATGGTCAAATTGCCGACCCCCCAACAATGGCCCAATTAATCCAGCAGGGACTGGCTGAAAGTAAAATCAAAGCCTCTCGTGTTGCTACTGGCGTACCGGGACGAGATTCAATTGTCCGTTTAATACCTGTGCCGGCTGAGTTAGATGATAAAGAATTGCGGGAC
Organism: Dendronalium phyllosphericum CENA369; assembly: GCF_016056275.1. Lineage (GTDB taxonomy): Bacteria > Cyanobacteriota > Cyanobacteriia > Cyanobacteriales > Nostocaceae > Dendronalium > Dendronalium phyllosphericum. The sequence continues at coordinate 65,721 of NZ_JAECZA010000214.1, forward strand.
ATGGTGTTAAACCATGAAGCAGGTTTGTATTTGCCTTATCCTCGTGAAGAAGCTGATGTAGATTATCAGAAACTTGGGTACTTTCAAGATGAAGATGGCATCGAAAAAGTACAGGTGCTATTAGTTGCTACCCGTAAGGAGGTAACAGATACATATATTAGTACGTTTGAGCAGGCAGGATTACAAATCGACGTATTAGAGATTAGCAGTTTTGCGTTGATTCGGACAATACGCGATCAACTGCGGCAATTTAGCCCTCAAGAAGCAGCAGTATTAGTTGACATCGAGTTCGATAGTACAGAAATAGCGATCGTCGTTAACGGAGTACCTCAATTTTCGCGCACCGTACCTTTGGGCACATATCAACTGGAAGCAGCTCTAGCAAGGGCAATGAGCTTACCCACCTCACGCGATATGGAACTGTTGCAAGAACTGGTAATTACCCCAAATCCCTTAGATGGTGGAAAAACAGGGGTTACTGAAATTAATCCTGGTATGGCAGCCGTGTTGAGGGTTTTAGGAGAACTCACAGACGAGCTGCGTCGCTCCATCGATTTTTACCTGAATCAAAGTGAAAACTTAGAAGTAGCGCAGATTTTTTTAGCCGGGCCAGGAGGTGGACTACAACAGCTAGACGAGTTTTTTACTCAACGATTAAGCTTACCAACCACCCAAGTAGATCCAATAGGGTCTTTGTCCTTAGAAGTCGATGCAGAAAAGTACCCAATGGTAAGACGTTCTGGCTTGGGGATAGTACTTGGTTTAGGTATGAGGGAGGTGTAACAGAATGTACAGTTTAGATATTAACTTTCTTAAAGACCGCCCAATTTTCCAGAACAAGCCAAACAAAAGAGGAGGATTTAAACTTCCAGTCGGAGATTTAACACCCATCTATATAGGAGTTGCCTTGGGTGTGTGTCTTCCAATTTTTGCGGCAACTGGTTGGTGGTTTTTGCAAGCGAAAAATAGTGAATTAGAGCAGAATATAGCACAATTAGATGGAGAGAACAAGAAGTTAGATGCAGAAATAGGAAATATTAACAAAATCCGAGAAGATATAGCCCAAGTTAAAGCCCAAACACAAAGTTTAGTTAGTGTATTTGACCAAATTCGTCCTTGGTCAGCGATGTTACAAGATTTGCGCGATCGCATTCCCGCAACAGTACAAATTGATAATGTTAAGCAAATTCCACCCACTCCCGCAGCAGAAGGTAAACCGCCGAATAATCCTGCTGGAGGAATACAAATTAATGGATTGGCTCGCTCATACAATGATGTCAACGATTTCTTGCTGACTCTACAACAATCCCCGTTTTTGAAATCCTCAGACAGCAAAATTATTTCAGCAAACTTAGTAGATGCACCAATACCACCAAGTGCTGGGACAACAACTAATGTACCCATCAAACCACCACAAATAGTTAGATATACTATTCAATCAAGTCTGAGTGATATTCCAGCTTCTGAGTTAATGCGGGAGTTAGAGCAAAAAGGCACAGTGGGTCTAGTGACTCGTATTCGCAGTATGCAACAAATAGGAGTCATTACAAAATGACGCTGAGTGATGATTTAAATTTTGCAGAACAAGCTGGGGAATTAGATTCCGGAGCACCAGGCTACCCCATTGTTTTTGGCATTACTTTTACACCTAAAATCATCGGTATTTTAGTAGGAGTATTGGGAATTGCTGGAACGTTGTTTATGGTAGTAAATCTAGTGATGCCAGCTTGGGAAAACTATCAGCAACAACAAGCAAAAAGTAACGAGCTGCAAGGACAACTCGACCAAAAAAGAGCCACGATCAAACAAGCTGCTAAAGTAAAAGAAGAACTAGACCAAGCAAAGCAACAAAGAATTCAGGTTTTAGGTTTATTTGCTAATGAGAAAACCTTAGATACTTTATTGTTAGATTTGAATCGTTTAGTTGAATCTGGCAATAGTCCAACAACTTTCAATGCTGTGAAAGCAAAACTACAGAAGTTTGTACCAGTTTCACAGCAACCAGAAATCATTACCGATAGCTCTTTTGGAGCTTTGGTCAACGGTCAACTGAAACGCAGCAACGTCAATCTTGAAATTGTTGGAAGTTACGAACAAACTCAATCGATTATTCGTAATATAGAGCGTTTACAGCCTTTGTTAATAGTAAAAGACTATCAATCAACATTGGCTCCACCAGATCCGCGGCGGATAGGGCCTGCACAGATTACTACATCCTTCCAACTACAGGCATTAATGCCACTTACCCCAGAGGAAGCTGCTGCTGCTAAAGCAGTACCTAAGAAGTAAAGACGAGAGTGAAAAGTTAGGAGTAGAAGAAAAAATACTCAGCACTCAGGAGAAATTGCAAGGATGAGCCACTGCGTCGGAGAGGCAGTGCAAAAGAGGGAGTGTTCATGCCTGTTCTTACAAGGAACAGCTACTGCTTTGTGCGGCTTTACCGACTTGTAAACGCTTCTGCGTCTTCTCGTATGGTAGCAAGTGGTGTGGAAACTCCCGTAACGGACTAGCTTCTGATGAGGAACTGCTGAAAGAGTTCCCCGATAACTTTACAAGTAGCGTGGTTTCCCTCCTTTGCAACTTTGATTATTCAGCACTCAATGAGAGTGCAAATACTCAAAAATTTTTGATTAACAAGGTCTTAATAAGGTGAGGAATGAACTGTGAAACAGCTTCACGGTAATAGTTTAATTTTTGGTGCTGCCGCTTTGACATTTTTGGCAGCTCAACCAGTGTGGGCACAGACTACTCAAATTAATGATGTAAAGCTAAATCCAAGTAATAACGGAATTAGCGTTGTTTTGAAAACTTCTACAGGTGGTCGTCCGCAAGTTTTCACTACAAAAAGAGGTAAAGCTTTAGTTGCAGATATTATTAATAGTCAACTACGTTTACCAAAAGGTAATAATTTCCGCCAAGAGAACCCAGCTCCCGGAATTGCTTCTGTTGAAATCGTTCAGCTTGATGCCAATAGTATTCGAGTGATGGTGACTGGTAGTAATGATGCACCTAATAGTCAGCCTGTGGTGCGAGAGCAAAATGGAATTACCCTTGGCTTTATTCCATCAGCAGGTACTACGGCCTCAGCACCAACGCCTTCAACTTCCCCAACTCCTCCAACATCAACAACGCCACCTGCTTCTACCCCAGTTTCACCCGGTCAAAAGCCAGATGTTCTGGTTCCTAACCCAGAAGTCACAATTGATGGCAAGCCTGCCCAGGCAGCAGGCCCAGGTCAACCTCTTAGCCAAGCTCCTCCTTTCTTGCCTAGAGCTGTTGCCCCACCAGTAGGAGATATTGCCATTTCTACTGCTGATGCATCTCCTAGCACCATTGACTTGGGTACTCAAGAACGCGTTCCTCGCTTGGTTCTGCGAGATGCACCAGTGCGTGAAGTTTTATCACTGCTTGCCCGTGCTGCTAATTTAAATCTGGCTTATATAGGAAGCGCAGCCGGGCAAGGAGGTCAGCAAGGTGCTCCCGCAGGTGATGTACAGACAATTTCCCTAGATATAGAAAACGAGCCAGTGCAAGATGTTTTTAACTACGTCTTGCGAATGAGCGGTTTAGAAGCTAACCGCAATGGACGGACAATTTTTGTTGGGCCGAAACTACCTAATGCGACGCGCGATGTGGTTGTGCGTAGTTTGCGGCTTAATCAGGTAACGGTAGGGGTCGCTTTGAACTATTTAGTTGGTTTGGGAGCAGAAAGTGCAATCAGCCGCGAACGACTTGTAACTAGCGTTAATGCTGTGCCGGTAGGTAGTGGAGCTGCGCCTATTACCCAAACACAGACGACCACAGAAACCAGACTGGAAACTCAAAGAGCTGAGTTTCAAGACTCAAGACCTTTACTGAGAGGTTTACAAGCATTAGGAGATGAGCGTACCAATTCTCTCACCCTGATTGGTTCTGCTAGGCTAATTGATATTGCCATAGGGCAACTAACTCAACTTGATATCCGTCGTCGTCAGGTGGCAGTTAACGTCAAAGTAATTGATGTCAACCTCTTAAACACTCAGGACTACAACACTAGCTTATCTTTTGGGGTTGGTAATAACTTCTTTACCAGTGATGGCGGTGCGGCATCTTTTAATTTTGGCGGTTCGAGACCAGCTACTAGTGCTGAAGCAGCAAATAGTGTGACTAGTACACCTACTATTACTAATCCAATTACAGGAACGCCTTTTTTAAATCCTAACCAGTCTACGACAATCCAAGGTGGTGGACCAGGTACTACAATAATTAACCAATCTGCAACCACACGAACTATAAATGGAGTTACAGTCCCACCTGGGGGCGTTGTGACAACAGCTAACACAAATGCGACAGCGTTTCAACCAATTTCGCCAGCGTCGTCTAACCCATTACAACCGGGTTTCACAAACATTAGCCAGCCAACGAATAACATTCTAACTATAAATGCAGATGGCACTACAAGTGTAACTCAAGGCACTACTGCAACCGTAACCTCTGCTCTCCCTTCTTTATACCAATTCCCCAAACGTCTGCTTGCTAGTTTGCAGGCTCAGGTACAAAGTGGTAATGCCAAGATTTTGACTGACCCCACATTAATTGTGCAAGAAGGTCAACAAGCTCTTGTCAACCTAACGCAAGAAGTAGTAGGAAACATAACCCTCCAAACAACTGATAACTCTGGTGGTTCTAGGACAGAGAAAACATTTGAGAAACAAAAAGTTGGCTTAACCTTGAATGTGAAAATTGAACGGATTGACGATAATGGTTTCGTTTCTTTGTCAGTTGCTCCTACTGTCAGCGCTCCATCGGGTTCAAGTGATACAGGAAGTGGACAAATTATTTTGGTCTCCGAACGCTCTTTGACTTCTGGCTTAATTCGCCTACGAGATGGTCAGACGCTAATTCTTTCAGGTATTATTCAAGACCAAGACCGAACAAGTGTCTCCAAGATACCTATTTTGGGCGACCTTCCGCTTATTGGTTCGCTATTTAGAAAAACAAACAGGTCTAATCAGCGTAATGAGGTAATTGTGCTTTTGACACCTCAAATTATGGATGATTCTGAAAACTCCTCCTACGGCTATAATTACACCCCTAGCCCAGAAGTGCGGCAAATCCTGGAGCGTCGTGGGTTAAGCACACCTAAACGATAAACTGCTAGGCAGGCAAACGCATCAAGTTTCCTGCTTGACGAGCATAATACTAGAGTTGTAACTATCAAAAAACCACTAGCTCAAGAGCTTTGTGGTACTTTTTTTTAATAATTGCTACACAACAAAATAATCTGACGAGGTAACAGTGAGGCGAATTTGCCGTGATTTACGGTCATTGAAGAGCGAAGGAGTTCAGCAATTGCTCGTGGGTAAAACCCGCTACGTACCCGTCACTGCTTCACCTTTTGCCTCAAAATCTGCCTAAGAAATATAGTGGCTTTTCTTCATATCCACTAAGAGAATAATTTTTTCACCGCCTTCGATCGCAAACTGTTGCTAACTCTTCGCGATCGCACTTTCGGTAGACTATGCAAGAGTCTGGTATGCTATATACTAATAGCAATTTTAACTTTTAGCAAAATTCCTAGAGTTTGAGACGCAGTAATACAGCTAAAATCAGAGCTTTTCAACTTGGGGAACAGTCTAAAAGTGCATTTTATTGTTTGGCTAGTCTGCGATCGCTCATGAAAATTTTTGGTGTGGAGTCATCAATCAATTCATATCAACTTAATATTCAACTGCGATTGATTCTGAATTAATATTGCAATCCCAAATAGGCAATTGTCTGACCAATCCCATAGATACCCGTTTTTTTGTTAGTATTCAAAAAAACCAATGCATACAGTTGCCATTCAATAGTTGTTTGTAAGTAACTGTAAAAAACTGTAACAAAAGGGATAAAGCACCTGAGGTTGAATGTCTGATTTTTTCCAAGGAAATTTCCCATTAAAATCTGTCTCAGTGACAAAGAGTGCGCTCAGAAACCCAGAAGCTGAAAATGAGGTGAGTGGAAATTTAGCTGTAACTATAGCTGAGGCTGCATCAGACCGCAAGGCGGGCGATATCTTAGTGCTGAAGGTAGGCGATGTCTCTTACCTAGCAGATTACTTTGTAATGATGACTGGCTATTCTAGAGTACAAGTCAGGGCGATCGCCGAAGCAATTGAAGCACAAGTAGAAAAAGAGTGGCAGCGCCGTCCTTTGCGGACAGAAGGAAAGGCTGAAGGAAGTTGGGTGTTACAAGACTACGGCGAAGTTATAGTTCACATCATGATGCCGAAGGAAAGGGAGTTTTATAATTTAGAAGCATTCTGGATTCATGCAGAACGCATTCCCTTTCCAAAATCTGATGAGGGTGGGAGTAAGCCAACATGATTAGGTCTTCGGTTTCTAATTGCCCAGTTCCAAAAGACCAACAACCGCTCAATGAGTACGAAGAGTTAAAAACTTCTTGGCTGTTTCGTGATTGCACCTTAAATTGGCGGCAGTACATCACGAAAATGCTTTGGATTTGGGGTTTATCCTGGCTAGTAGCAGGGCCTGTAGCAGCAGCCAGTTTTCCCATTCATAAAAATATCGCCCATTTTATTCTCTGTGGTGCAGCAGGAGCAAGTGTAGGGTTAGTCCTTACCCTAGTGCGGTTATATTTAGGCTGGCAGTATGTGCGCGATCGCCTCTATAGTATGACTGTATTTTATGAAGAATCAGGCTGGTATGACGGTCAAACTTGGACAAAGCCCCAGGAAGTTCTCACACGCGATCGCTTAATTGTGGCATACGATATCAAACCAATTATCCGACGACTGCAATTTACCTTTGCTGGCTTGGCTGGATTGTTACTTACTGGTACTATAGTTTGGCATTTGTTTTAAATAGTTAGTGTCAGTTGTCAGTCGTTTGTACTACTGGCAATTGACAACTAACAAATGACAATTAATAAAAAAGTAATAAATTTTAACCCATGACAATGGGAAAACGAACTCAAGCCACAGCACTGGAAGTCCGGTTGCTGCGAGAAGGTGTTATTGAATCGAGGCATATAGTCCAGGCTGTTGTCTGCGATGAGCGGGGAAGGGTTCTGACTGTTGCCGGAAACTCTGAAACTGCTACATTTGTCCGTTCAGCGCTCAAACCATTCCAGGCACTGGCAGTCACCACTACAGGCACACTGGAACGCTATGACCTTAGCGATCGCGACTTAGCAATTATTACAAGTTCTCATCAGGGAACAATCGAGCAAGTACGACAAGTATTTAATATTCTCTGGCGGGCCGATCTCGACCCGACTATACTCCAGTGTCCAATTCCTCAGGGGAAACGCAGTCCTCTGGAGTATAATTGCTCTGGGAAACATGCGGGAATGTTGGCCGTGTGTCAACAGCGACATTGGCCCTTAAATAATTACTTGGATCGCAAGCACCCTGTACAACAATTAATATTGGGTAAAGTCGCTGAGTTGCTACGAATGCCAGCGGAAGAATTTATTAACGCTCATGATGACTGCGGCGCACCAACTTATCTGATGCAACTCGGCCAAATGGCATCTTTGTACGCACTACTGGCCTCCAGTAACAATTTAGATATGGAACGCATAGTCCGTGCCATGACTCATCACCCAGCTATGGTAGCAGGAGATGGAGAATTCGATACAGAACTGATGCGCTTAACTCCTGGGGAATTGGTAAGTAAAGCTGGTGCTGAAGGAGTACAGTGCATTGGCAGACTTGGTGAGGGTATGGGATTAGCAATTAAAGTTCTGGATGGAGCAAAGCGGGCAAAACATGCCGTTGCTATCCATTTACTCCAGCAAATGGGTTGGATTAGTCCTAGCGTGGCAGAAAGCTTGGCAGAAAAGTTTATGACTTTGGGTAAATACAAGCGTTTAGAAGTGGTTGGAGAATTATCGCTGTTATAGTTGCCAAACTTCTAAGTTTGAGTTACACTTGAAAAGTCAACAAGCGACGCGGGATAGAGCAGCCTGGTAGCTCGTCGGGCTCATAACCCGAAGGTCAGTGGTTCAAATCCACTTCCCGCCACCAAGTAGAAGATAATGCAAATCCCTGCAATCTGTAAAGGTTGCGGGGTTTTGTTTTATTTTTGATCTATTCTGGAGTAGAAACCTTCCAAAAAGCGCGGAGAATCATGGTTGTGAAGTTGCAGCGACCGATTTTAGTGGGAGGATTGGGACTGTCCTTTTCCCTATGGATATTACAAAGTTGGCATCATTCAATAGTGCAGCTAAGTGAATTTGGTTTATTGAGTGCCTTGGCTGTGGGTGGTGGTTTGTGGTTATTCCAGCAAAATCGCCCGAAACGCAGTTTAGACAAGCTAGATGGTATGCCTACAGATCGGGCAACAGTGGAGAGTGCGATCGCCAAAGCTGAAACTGTTATTAACCAACTGGCACAAGAGGCAGAAAACCATGTAGCCTTGGCAGCACTACGAGAACAAGTTGCTCAATTGGTTTTAGAGTTAGATAGGCAAGAAATTAAGCTGGCTGTTACAGGCGGGAAATTCGTGGGTAAAAGCACTTTGATTAAAGTGCTATCTAACTGGCAGCAAGGAATACAGCAAAAAGTTAGCTTCTATGAAACAGCACCTTTATTCACAGAAGTAGACGAGCGATCGCATACAGCTGCTTTAGTAGAAATGAATCATTCTGATTTTGTTCTATTTCTGACAAATGGCGATCTGACAGACTCAGAATTTCAAACCTTACAGCAGCTAAAGTCCGCAAATCAGCCAACAATCTTGGTTTTCAACAAACAAGACCAGTATTTAGCAGATGAACGTGCTAGCGTATTGCTGTCATTAAAACAGCGGATGGAGAACAATGTAGTTGCGACTGCTGCCTCTCCCGTTCCTATCAAAGTACGGAAGCATGAGGCTGATGGTTCCGTACAAGAGTGGATGGAACAACCAGCATCAGACATTCAGCAGTTAACACAGCAGTTGAGTGAAGTCTTGCTACAGCAGGGACAATACCTAGTGTGGGCAACTACTTTCAGGAAGGCGAGGTTGCTAAAAGCTGAAGCAAAAAATCTGTTGAATGGAACCAGACGCGATCGCGCCACCCCAGTTATCGAACAATATCAGTGGATAGCTGCGGCGGCTGCCTTTGCCAACCCAGTACCAGCGCTTGATATCCTCGCAACTGCGGCAATTAACGCCCAGATGGTAATGGATTTGGGTAATACTTATCAGCAGAAATTTTCCCTAGAACAGGCGCAAACAGTAGCCGGAACAATGGGAAGTTTGATGGTGAAGCTAGGTTTAGTAGAACTTTCTACAAAAGCTGTTAGCACTGTCCTCAAAAGTAATGCCATCACCTTTGTAGCTGGCGGCGTTGTACAGGGAGTTAGTGCAGCTTATCTCACCAGAGTAGCAGGGTTAAGTTTAATTGAGTATTTTGAGCAGCAGGAAATAGCGATCGCTTCTGATAGCAATTTGAATTTGGACAAGTTGCCGCAAACTTTGCACAAGGTGTTTCAGCAAAATCAGCAGATTGCTTTTTTGCAAGGTTTTGTTAAACAAGGTGTGAAGCGTTTGTTACCAGAAGCGCAGCAGGTTGAACTTGTTGGTGCTCAAAAGGCTATAGGATAATCTCGTGTAAAGGCGCTAAGTATTTTCTAGCGTCTTTGCATCTTTGTATGAGGCTGAAAAAGTAGTTTGGTAGAAAACTAGGATAATTTTGCACAAAGACGCAAAAATCCTAAGAGTTTATTAAGGTAGGCAATACCAATCATAATGTTATAAACATTCTTATACTTCTTTAAGTATATTTGCTATTTCTTCGTTTATTTCATCTGAAGAAAATTGTGTTCTACCTGTTCTTTGTTGAAGCTGTTTTTGTGCTTCGTCTAATGGATACTGTGTTACTACCATTTTTCCATCCATGCCACTAACTCCATTAAGTTGGTCAGTGAATGCAGCAATAGCGTGACTCGGTTGTGTTTTATTTGAACTAAAATGAACAACAAAATCCGTATCTGTTGAATTATAATCTATTTTTAATAAATTGATTTTTTCAGTTTTGGCTATTTTAATTGCGCCTGCTTGAAAGCCAGTGCTAGTTATAAAAATACCACCTTTTGCGTTTAAATCTTGAAGTGTATAAGCAAATGCACCCATTAAACTTTGCTTAATATTATTTTTATAATGTTTGCATTCAATTACTATGAGATGATTATTAATATCATGTCCATAGGCATCTACTTTCCATTTAGTTTTAGTCTTTTTACCTAGAAGTTGCTCTTCAGGTTTTATTCTTAATTCATATAAATTAAAGTATTTTTCAAGATATTTTCGGATTCTATTATCATTAAGAATTTGCCTAGTATAATATTCGTATTTTTTAGCTGAAGGTTGATTTTCTTGCATGTCTTGTATTAAAAATAATTAAAAATAAATAGGATTATTTAATAATCCTATTTATTTAAAAAAATGCCTACTGCAAAAATTGTTATTTGGGGGAAACTTTATCAAGTATTATTGTAGAGGTTAGTTGATCGGTTGAGATAAATTATGCATTTCATTATTGGTATAAATATCAAAACATATAAATTAATAGTAAACAAATGGCTATTTCTCCTTGTATTTTCTCTTTTTTTGCTGGCTCTGGTTTCCTTGATTTAGGTTTTGAAACTAGCGGTTTTAACATTGTTTATGTCAATGAAATTTTTTCTCCATTCATGGCAGCATACCGCTATTCACGAGAAGTTCTCAACTTCCCATCGCCAGAATACGGATATCATGAAGGGGAAGCAGCAGATGTAACTAAACTTACCGAAGGTTCAGAAGTACAACGCCTTTGGGAGTTAATACAAGACTGTCGTAAATCTCATAATATTATTGGTTTTATTGGCGGGCCTCCCTGTCCTGATTTTTCTATTGGTGGGAAAAATAGAGGACATTTAGGTGACAACGGGAAACTTTCAGGTGCTTATATAGAATTAATTTGTCATAATCTTCCAGATTTTTTTTTATTTGAGAATGTTAAAGGTTTGTGGAAAACAACCAAACATCGTTTATTTTTTGAATCACTGAAACAAAAACTACAGCAAGCAGGCTATATATTAATAGAACGGTTAATTAATACTCTTGAATATGGTGTCCCTCAAAATAGAGAAAGAATTATTCTTGTTGGTTTCCGAAGTAATATTATCAAGGACATAAATAGAAAAATTGGTAACGACAAGCTAATATCTAAAAGTTTTTTTGATTGGAATAGCCGGATTTTATATCCTCAAGAAAAAGTGTTTGCTTATCCTTGGCAAAAGTCCGAACCATTTCAAGAAGATTCTATACTGCCTTGTCCTAATGGTATTCCTCAAGAACTCACAGTTGAATACTGGTTTAGAAAAAATGATGTACTAAATCACTCCAATGCTAAACATTATTTTCAACCAAGGGCAGGTATCACAAGATTTGCCACTGTTGATGAAGGAGATGATTCTAAAAAGTCCTTCAAACGTTTGCATAGATGGCGTTACTCTCCAACAGCTTGCTATGGCAATAATGAAGTACATTTACATCCCTACAAAATCCGCCGAATTTCTGTAGCCGAGGCTTTAGCTATACAATCTTTGCCTAAAAATTTTGTACTTCCAGAGAATATTTCACTCACCAATATGTTTAAAACTATTGGTAATGGCGTACCCTATTTGGCATCAAAGACCTTAGCTCAAACTATTCTTGATTTTTTAGTAACCAGTCAGAACAATACTGCTGAGTTGTCTAAAGTACCAGTAATTAAAGTCAAATTAAATACCTAATTAAACCGGAATACCAGCAAAATTGTTTTGTAGACTAAACTAGCTAGCTTGTTTTCAAGATAAACTCGTAATAAATGTGGTTTAATATATATATAAGAAATGTCTTAATTTTTTATAAAGATTAATAATCAATCACTGGTAAAAGAAACGATGGCAGCAGACTATCCAGACATTGATATTGCGCCATTCATCGATCACGCCTTACTAACGCCAACAGCTACTCCAGAGCAGGTTGAGCAATGGTGTGAAGAAGCAGACAGATATAATTTTGCGGCAGTTTGTTTATATCCCGCTCATGTCAAGCAAGCAGCAGAACTTCTCCACGGTAAGAATCCAAAAGTCTGTACGGTCATTGGTTTTCCTAGTGGGGCAACAACTTCAGCAGTCAAGCTATATGAGGCTCAAGAAGCGGTGGAAAATGGAGCCACTGAGTTGGATGTAGTCATCAATTTAGGCTTATTAAAAGTTGGTAAAACCGAACAAGTGCATCGAGAGATTGCTGAAATTTGTGAAGAGACTGGGCAAACAGTCAAGGTAATTTTAGAAACTAATCTGCTGACAGATGCGGAAAAAAAAATAGCAGCAGAAATATCTATGGATGCAGGGGCGGCATTCTTAAAAACCAGTACGGGTTGGAATGGCGGTGCTACTGTGGCAGACGTGCGACTGTTGAAAGAAGTAGCACGAGAAAGGGTAGGAATTAAAGCATCGGGAGGTATTCGCACTCTTAATCAAGCTTTAGATTTAATTCTGGCAGGTGCTACTAGATTGGGTACGTCTCGCAGTATCGACCTGATTCGCCAACGCGATAACCTGGAAAAAGGTGAATAGTCATTTGTCAGTTGTCAGTTGTTTGTGTCTGATTACTGAGCACTGGCTACTGACAAGATAGCTAATGACTTAATGACTAATGAGTAGAACTTATAAAGCAACTGGAATTAATCTCAAAACTCAAGCGCTGGGAGAATCGGACAGGATAGTGACAATTTTAACAAGAGAATTCGGTTTGATTCGAGCAGTTGCGCCGGGGTCACGCAAGCACAACTCCAGTCTAGGCGGTAGAAGTGGCATGTTTGTTGTCAATGAACTGCTGATTGCCAAAGGGCGATCGCTTGATAAAATTACTCAAGCACAAACACTAAAAACTTATCCAGGTTTAGCTAAAAATTTAGCAAAACTCTCTGCAAGTCAGTATTTAGCCGAAATAGTACTGTGTCAGGCTTTGAGCGAACAACCTCAAGAAGAACTATACGAATTACTAAACGAACATCTTCATCGCTTAGAGATATTACCTAAGACAGATAAATTTAGTATTTATGCATACTTAGCCCATGCAGTGTTTCACCTTTTAGCATTGGCAGGACTGACACCTGAGGTGCAAGTCTGTTGCCTAACCCAACAACCCCTACGGCCAGATGTTACAGATCGCAACTGGCAGGTAGGATTTAGTATATCTGCGGGTGGAACGGTTTCTTTAGATGCTTGGGAACGGTTGCGAACAGAAGGGAAAATTGGAGGAGATAGGGAGAATTCAAAACCCATTCTCTCAGCCAATCACCCCATCAACCAATTACCCCAAATATCTAGTTACCAAATAGTTGCCCATAGGCAAGAAATACCAGCGATTTCTAGCCGCCTGAATGCTACAGAACTGGCCATGTTCCAACAACTGTCACAACCAGAGATAATGCAAATTAGTGCAGCCAAAGACGATGGCTGGTTATCTGTTGAGCAGATTTTGCGCCAGTATGCTCAGTATCATTTAGGTCGTCCTATTCGCTCCGCTACCTTGATCGACTCTTATTTTGCTGCCAACCATGATGCAACCGTCTGATTTGGATACAAAAATCCTACCTTTGTCACCAAGCTACGCCAAAAAACAGAATCGGGCATCAGCGCCTACAGTTACAAATCACTTAAGTGCTGTTACCAAATCTACACATAGTCAGATCGATGGTCACGAAATGTCCCCACGAGATGTTTCGACAAACAATAAACATCGAACATCGGAAACCCCAAAAAGCGATGTTTCCACCGAATGTGAAAAACAATCCAACGATCTGCCAACTACTGCTGAAGCAGATAGCAATGGGAATTTGCCAGTAGCTGCTATTGCAAACAAAGAACCATCGACATTAGATGTATCTAGTTCCAGTAAAAAAGCAATATCAGAAAATGCCAAACAACAGGGGTTTTTACCTGTATTAAAAAACCCGAATTTTCTAGCTCTTTGGGGTGGTCAAGTTTTTTGCCAACTGGCAGATAAAGTTTATTTGGTGCTAATGATTGCCTTAATTAACAGTCAGTTTCAGACAGGCAATCAAAGTATTAGTGGTTGGGTATCAGCATTGATGATGTCTTTCACCATTCCAGCTGTACTATTCGGTTCTGTAGCTGGTGTGTTTGTAGATCGTTGGTCGAAAAAAGCTGTGCTGGTAGCATCGAATGCTTGGCGCGGCATTTTGGTTTTAGCAATTCCCTTTTTGTTGTGGTTGACTCATGATTGGAAACCTATGGGATTGTTGCCAGTTGGTTTTGCGATCATTTTGGGTGTGACTTTTTTGGTTTCCACACTGACGCAGTTTTTTGCACCCGCAGAACAAGCAGCAATTCCTTTAGTGGTGGAAGAACAGCACTTACTTTCGGCTAATTCCCTGTACACGACAACGATGATGGCATCGGTGATTGTAGGGTTTGCTGTTGGAGAACCGTTGTTGGCAATGGCTGATACAATTTGGCTGCAACTTGGTGGTAATAATGCACTGGGCAAGGAAATTTTAGTGGGTGGCAGTTATGCGATCGCTGGAATCGTTTTATTACTCTTAAGGACTAACGAAAAACGCCACGACGAAAAAACAGAATTTCCTCACGTTTTTTCTGACTTACGCGATGGTTTTGGCTACCTCAAAGCAAATCCTCACATCCGCAATGCCTTATTGCAACTGATTATCTTGTTTTCTGTCTTTGCAGCATTAACTGTTCTTGCCGTTCGGATGGCAGAAATAATTCCTAACTTAAAAGCTTCCCAATTTGGCTTTTTATTAGCATGTGGTGGTGTTGGTATTGCTGCTGGGGCAACAATTCTCGGTCAATTCGGTCAGCGCTTCTCCTATAGGCAACTCAGCTTATACGGTTGTATAGGTATGGCAGCATCTTTAGTTGGTCTTTCTATCTTTACTACACAGTTATGGATAATCCTGTTGTTAGTAACGCTACTAGGTATCTTTGGGGCACTAGTGGGTATTCCCATGCAGACAGCAATCCAAACAGAAACCCCACCAGAAATGCGGGGTAAGGTCTTCGGTTTGCAAAACAATGTAATTAATATTGCTCTATCTTTGCCCCTAGCATTGGCAGGTGTAGCAGAAACCTTTGTGGGATTACAAGCGGTATTTTTAGGATTAGCTGCGATCGTGTTTTCAGGAGTAATCTTAACTTGGTATAACTCCCGTGATTAGTAACACAAAATTTACTATTCACTATTTGGAGATACTTCTTAATTGAAGTTATTACTTTCGTGGTAAACTGATGCCAGCAAAAATATATCGCAGACTTGCTGGTTAGACATTGATATTAACTAGAAAAAGTTTTATCAATGGCTAACCAGAAGCTAGTTATTAGATAGACGAAATTAGCTCTAAATTTGCTAATTTAAGCAGCACAAAGTTTGCTAATAGATTGGTTTTGTGTAATTTTATAGTAAATAAAAAGCCATGAGTGCAACAGGATAAAAACAAGAATAATCAAGGATACGAAACTGTATAAATAAAATCAAAATTTGCTTTTTGAATAGCCAATAAAGAATGCGTATAGCCTGGATTGGAAAAAAATCACCCTTTTGTGGCAATGTCACCTATAGTCGGGAAATTACTAATGCCTTACTAGACCGGGGACACCAAGTTAGCTTTCTTCACTTTGCTCAAGAAGAATCTGAACCTGATAACTGGCCAAATTGTCAAGAAGTTCCCCTACCTTTTATTTATAAATCTCAAGTCTACACAATTCCTACTTTCAAAGCGACCAAAGTGTTAGCGCAATCCCTGCGCCGTATCAAGCCAGATGTAGTCCATGCATCCTTAACACTTTCTCCTCTGGACTTTGTTCTACCGGAAATTTGTGAAGAACTAAACTTACCTTTAATTGCCACTTTCCATACACCATTTGCAGGGAAAGGGGCAAAGCTAATATCGGGAACACAACTTTTGGCTTATCAACTCTACGCACCTTTTTTGGGTAACTACGATCGCGTCATTGTATTTTCCCAAATTCAGAGAGAATTATTGGCACGTATGGGTGTAAAAGAAGAAAATATAGCTGTGATTCCCAACGGCGTGGATACTGTCAAATACTCTCCTGGGCTTTCTACAGTCAAAGCAGAATTCAAAGCCGAACGCTTGTTTGTCTACCAAGGTCGAATAGCCCCAGAAAAAAACATTGAACCCCTCCTACGTGCTTGGAAGCAGTCAAATATGGGGGTTGACAGCAAATTGCTGATTGTCGGTGATGGGCCTTTAAAGCCGTCTTTAGAGCAATTTTATGGATGGGAAGAAGGCGTTATTTGGTTGGGATTTGTAGCTGATGAAAACCGACGTATCGAAATTTTACGGGGTGCAGATGTATTTATTTTACCTTCATTAGTTGAGGGTTTATCTCTGTCTCTGTTAGAAGCAATGGCATGTGGACTAGCTTGTTTAGCAACTGATGTAGGTGCAGATGGAGAAGTATTAGAAAAAAGCGCAGGGGTAGTTCTGAATCCGAAGACAGTGCGATCGCAATTAAGAACTCTTTTGCCATTATTCCAAGACCATCCAGAATTAACAATTCTGTTAGGACAAAAAGCCAGAAAGCGCGTACTAGAGAGTTATACCCTGAGTAAGAATATTACTCACTTAGAAGAACTGTATAGGCAAGTTTTAGTACAGCGACAACCCGTACCGCTAATTTGGGGAGCGTAGCAAATTTAGAATGTTAGTGCGATCGCCCCTTTGATTTCACCCTAGAATAGGTTTGCCCACATCTTAGGCAGAGCGATCGCAAATTCTAGTAGAAATTTTACAATTGGTAACTTATCTAAAAGCTAATCTTCCAGTGATTTTGCTGGTACTTCAATTGCTGTTACATCAATTGTGCCATCTGGTGTGAAGCGCTGAAAATGACCTTTTTGTACTAAAATTCGCTCTCCACAATTAGGACATTGTAACTGACTGTTATTTAAACCTGTAAATTCATATCGGCAGACAGGACATGCATCGCTAACCAAGTTTTTTTGCAGCCACCAGCGAAACCCGAAGAAGGCGATCGCAGGTGCTAACAGCAGCAATGCAAAAATAATTAACAGTGAATTTACTAACCAGCCCAAGCCTAACGATGCCAGCAACCAGAAAACTGCTAACACAGTGAGCAAAGGGCGAAGATTCTCAAGGTTTAACTGCAAAGATTTAAGGCTCATTTTTTAAATATTGTCTTGCTCTCCTTCTAGGATAGCGAGTTTAAGGAATAGTCAATAGTCCATGCTCAATAAGTTAACAGTGAAAAACCTTGGAACTATAAACTCTTGACTAGAGACAAAAGTTGCTGTTGGAAAGCATCTATACCAAAATTGGCGATCGCTTGCTCTCGCAGCCATTGACCATTACAACGTTGGTCATCACCTTTGAGGATTTCTATACAAGCTGCTGCTACTGCATCTGGATTGCGGTGCGGCACTCGCCATCCCAGCTTCCCATCCTGCAAAGGATCGGCTGAACCATCGTTGTCACCAGATAGCACCGGCACACCACAAGCCATTGCTTCTAAATAAACAATGCCAAAACCTTCTTGAGAAGGCATGATATAGGCATCAGCAAGGCGGTAGTGTGCCATTAGTTCTTCTGTGGGTACGAAACCAGCAAAAACAACGCGATCTCTTACACCTAAATCTGTTGCTAGCTGGGCTAATCGCGGTTGGTCGTCGCCACGGCCAATGACTAAGTATTTCACCTCTGGGAAAACTTCAGCTATTTGAGGTAGTGCCCGAATAGTCACATCCACGCCTTTATAAATATCTCCTGACCACAGTCGCGCTACGGTCATTAGCACCTTAGCATCTGTTAAGTTATACTTTTCGACCAACTCTGGCAGCAAAGACCCAGGAGTAAATTTATCTCCATCAATTGCACAAGCAAGCATTTTAACCTTGTTGGGGTCTAGATGATTGGCAGCACAAGCGCGATCGCGGCTGTAGCGACTAATTGTCCAAATTCCTGCCGCTGATGCTAAAGCACGGCGTTCTTGATATTTGAGCGGTTCCCAAACTTCTTTACCATAAGTTAAGACGGTGTAGGGAATCCCTAAAGGCTGACAAAGAGTTTGGATTAATACTGCTAGATTAATGTGACCGCAGAAAACATGCTGGGGGCGTTTTTGCAAGAGATACTTAAGTAGAACTCCTGCCATTTTCACTCTCCCTAGTTGAGAGGACTGATTTTGAAAGTAATGAAATTTTAAATTCTCAGACTCAAAAGGATTTGAACAGCCAGAACTATCTCGTAGCAAAAAGACTTCCGCTTTATAGCTTCCGCTCAACCCCAAGTATCCGCGAAAAATATCCTTGACATAGGATTGAATACCACCTTCACGGGCAAAAATCTCTAGGAATACGAACACATGGTTGGCTTTTTTGTTCGGATTAGGGCTGGAATTGAGGGTTTCTCCCACTGTACCAATTAGCATTGATGTTTTTTATACTCCTAGAGAGGATGCAGCGACGGGCGCGACCATACCATTTTGCAACCGCTCCACATCTGTTTGTACCATTTTCTCTAAAAGTTCCTCAAAGCTGACTTGAGGTTCCCAACCCAGATTCTTTTTAGCTTTCGTTGGATTGGCGACTAATTGAAAATGTTCGTCTGCTCTGAGAAATTTAGTATTAATTACTACATATTTTTGCCAGTCCAATCCTACACACTCGAAAGCCGTAGAAACTAACTCTTTAACACTGCGTAGTTTACCCGTACCGATTGCGTATTCTTCTGGTTCATCAACTTGCAGCATTCGCCACATAGCTCTAACATAATCACCAGCAAAACCCCAATCTCGTTTAGCATCTAAATTGCCCATTTCTAAAGTGTCAGTGAAACCCAATTTAATGGCTGCGGCTGCTAAAGAAACTTTGCGGGTGACAAACTGAGGCGATCGTAAAGGAGACTCATGATTGAAGAGAATTCCACTACAGGCAAATAAACCATAGCGCTGTCGGTGATGCACCATTGTCCAATGAGCTTGTAACTTCGCTGCTGCATAGGGGTTTTTGGGACGAAAGGGGGTTTCTTCATCTTGAGGCGAACAGGATACATCCCCGAACATTTCTGAACTGCTAGCTTGATAAAAGCGTGTAGATAAACCAGTTTGCCGTACTGCCTCTAATAACCGAGTAGCAGTACCTGCGATTAAATCTAAAGTTCCTAAGGGGTCTTTCCAGGAATCAGGTACAAAACTGGGAGCAGCCAAATTGTAAATTTCATGGGGGTGCAGTTGTTCAACTGCTGTCAAAAGCGCTTCGCTATCTCTTAAATCAACTGTGTAAATTTCTACTTTAGTTGCTAAATCTCCCAGTTTTGCTAAATTCGGTTGTCGATACGGCGATATTAAACCTACAACCCGGTAACCTTGATTGAGGAGTAGATGGCTGAGATAGTAGCCATCTTGACCAGTAATTCCTGTAATTAGAGCTGTTTTAGTCATATCTTGTCTGCTATCTCCTCTGTTTGCGTCAGCACAAAACGACTCTTATTGAAGAACACAAAATTGCTTTGAGTAATTCAGGCCTCTGGAAATGCTAGTTTTATTCCCCAACACCATCACTAAGTTTAGTCAGGCGTGCCTCAACAAAAGTTAATATTACCTGCTGCCAAATCTAGCAAAGGATCGACTGCAACTCGTATGCTGACTTTACTGGATTGGGTATATATTTTTTATACAAAAAAAGTAGCTTTCACGGACGAAATAAATAAGTATATTTCCGTATAAATATGCAAAAATAATTAGTTTTATGCCTGCTTTCTGATTTTGACCAAATAATTACTAATTCTTAATTAAAAAACGGGTACAAGCCACCACTAAATTTTTTAATGAGCTTGGTTTCCAATCATTGGACAGTTCAAGCCGCCACTGATTTTAATTATGAATTATTTTGACTTTCTTGAGCATATTTGACAATTAGCAGACAATTGCGATCGTCATCACTGCGTTCGTAAACAACACGATCTGCCAAGCGCCGCAATAGAAACCAGCCATAACCCCCTACTTGTAGAGTACCTGGCTCCGGCTCCGCGATCGCATTGGGATTGAAAGGTTTTCCATAATCCCAAATTTTGATCTCTAGCCGATCTATCCACAGGCTAACTTCAATTTCTATAGTTGTTTCCGGTGGTAAAGCACGATGAGCGTGACGGACTGCATTAGTAAAGCCTTCTGCTAATGCTAAGTTGAGGCGATAAAGTTGTCCTTCTGACCAACCAAATTGAGATAAATATTTCAGACAAAATTGCTCAAACCATTGCTGTACTTGGTTTAGAAGCTTAAGTTCGCTCTTCACCGTTAGATGGTCTTGCTGCACTATGCTAAGCATTGACCGTGTTTTGAATATAAGTAAACCCAAGTTGCTATTTATAGAATTTTGCACTCTTAGCAAAATTTCTCTGACAGTTAAAAAACTTAATTTGGCATATTTTTTCTACCAAAATACAAAACATAGTCGATTTTGGCATTCCTAAGATTATAACTAGTGCGCGACGGAAATCATGACACCATTTCTAAAGCTGATAAAGCCTTAAAATAGGTAATTTGAATTTTGCGTAGCGTTACTAGCAAATTACATTAAGCTACAGTGAAAAATCTGATATTTTTGTCTTTTGATAATTATAGATTTTGCAATCGCTTTCCATCCAAAACTTTAAATTTTAAAAATCCGATGCACTATTAAAATTGACACCTGTTGATTGCTTTCAAAAGCACATCTTGAATATGCTCTTGAAACACAGGTGTCAAAACTCTTTGTGGTGACTAATTTAGAAAAGTCCCAAGGTCAAAGATTTGTCTAATGGGAAAGCAGCACCAATACCTAACCAGAGAGTGACGAGAGTGCCAAATAGGAACACTGTAGTCGCTACCGGACGGCGGAAGGGGTTTTGGAACTTATTAACGTTCTCAATAAAGGGAACGAGGATCAATCCCAGAGGCACAGAGGCCATTGCTAACACCCCTAAAAGTTTGTTAGGAAGCGATCGCAAAATCTGGAATACAGGATACAAGTACCATTCTGGTAAAATTTCCAATGGCGTAGCGAAAGGATTAGCTGGTTCGCCTGTCATCGCCGGGTCTAGCACAGCTAGAGCCACTATACAAGCGAACGAACCCATAATTACCACAGGAAATACGTACAATAGGTCATTAGGCCAAGCCGGTTCGCCATAATAGTTATGGCCCATACCTTTGGCAAGTTTGGCTCTTAGTGTAGGATCGCTCAGATCGGGTTTTTTCTGTGTTGCCATTTTTAAATGCGCTCTCCTGCTTAAATTCAGTTAAAGCATTTGTAAAGCTATCAGCTATTAGGCGACCCTAAAGAGCGACTAGCACAGCTGTTAGGTCTGTTTGGCAGCCGCCCTAGGGTGTCTACAGCTTTCAGCTAACACTATGAGTGTTTGTTTTATTGGTAACTTAATTAAGTCATTTATGACTAATTTCCCTAAGTTTAAAACAAACAACTCAATCTTGGAACTGACTGCTGTTGCCTTTTCGCTTTTGAGCTGATTAGATTACAAAGGCCCGGAAATTCCTTGTTTGCGGATCATCAAGAAGTGGAACAGCATGAAGACTGCAATTAGCCAAGGTAGCACAAATGTGTGGGCGCTATAGTAGCGAGTTAGCGTTGCTTGACCAACACTAGAACCACCACGTAGAAGGTCGGAAATCAAAACGCCTACTACAGGAATTGCTTCGGGTACGCCGCTAACAATTTTCACCGCCCAGTAGCCAACTTGATCCCAAGGTAGGGAGTAGCCTGTTACACCAAAGGAAACAGTGATTACAGCTAAGATAACGCCACTTACCCAAGTCAATTCGCGGGGCTTTTTGAAACCACCTGTGAGGTATACCCGGAAGACGTGCAAAATCATCATTAGCACCATCATGCTGGCAGACCAGCGATGAATGGAGCGAATTAACCAACCAAAGCTCACTTCATTCATGATGTATTGCACAGAAGAGTAAGCTTCGGCAACTGTTGGTTTGTAGTAAAACGTCATGGCAAATCCAGTGGCGAACTGGATGAGAAAGCAAGTTAGGGTAATTCCACCCAGGCAGTAAAAAATGTTGACGTGGGGAGGGACGTACTTGCTGGTTACGTCTTCAGCGAGCGCCTGAATTTCCAAGCGTTCCTCAAACCAGTCGTAAACGTTGGCCATACAATCTCAAATTCCTAAAAATCGGATGCGGTTGTTCGAGCTCCCAATTGGCAATTTTGGGATTTTCATAAAGATGAGTTGGTTCGTCTGCTTTTAAGCTTTCAAAGTGATAAAAGTTTAAAAAAACTTAACACTCTGCCAATATGAAATATATTGCGTTACTTTGCAACCCAACACAAAAAATGGTGGACACAAGGTAGATCTTATCGTTTGTTGAACGCGATGCATTAGCATCAATTGCCTTCGCAAGTTGATGAGAACAATGCACCACTTCTATAAAAAAAGTAACATAATCGAGAGATAGATTTCATCAACAACAAGCTAATTGAGCAGTTATAGGCAATTTCGGTTGAGGTGGACTTGAAAATGGGGTTCATGGACAAACAAATATTCCGGCTAGGATTTTCACTACTAATAGCTTTTTGCTTGGCGCTGGGCGGATTGATGGAACCCGCAGCAGCTTTGACGCAGGAACAAAAGCTCGTTTCAGAGGTTTGGCGAATTGTTAATCGTACTTATCTAGATGGGACGTTTAATCATCAAAATTGGGCACAAGTAAGGCAAAAAGCTCTAGAAAAGCCGCTTAACGACCAAAAAGCGACTTACGGGGCAATTCAGAAGATGCTTAAAAGCCTCGACGACCCTTTTACCCGCTTTTTAGATCCCGAACAGTACCGCAGTTTGCAGGTGAATACCTCTGGAGAATTGACTGGAGTGGGCTTACAAATAGCCCTTAATCCCCAGACAGGAAGGTTGGAAGTTGTGTCTCCCATAGTGGGTTCGCCAGCCGATAAAGCTGGAATTAGACCGCGCGATCGCATTATCAAAATTGAAGGCATCTCTACAGAAAATCTCACTCTCGACGAAGCAGCAGCCAGAATGCGCGGCCCTATTGGTAGTCTGATTACGCTATTAATAGAACGAGACGGAGAGGGAGAAACAGAAGTTAGAGTTGTACGCGATCGCATTGCTCTTAACCCTGTTGTGGCAGAATTACGCGTATCTCCACAAGGTACGCCTGTTGGCTATCTACGCCTCAGTCAATTTAATGCCAATGCCTCAATGGAATTGGCACATGCTATTTCTAGTTTAGAAAAAAAAGGCGCTGCTGCCTATATTCTAGATTTGCGAAATAATCCTGGCGGACTATTGCAATCAGGAATTGAAATTGCTCGTCTGTGGCTAGATTCCGGTACTATAGTCTACACAGTAAATCGGCAAGGTATTCAAGGTAGCTTTGAATCATTCGGCCCAGCCTTGACAGACGATCCTTTAGTCATTTTGGTCAATCAAGGAACTGCTAGTGCCAGTGAAATTCTTGCTGGCGCGCTACAAGATAATGGTCGTGCTCATTTGGTAGGTGAAACCACCTTCGGCAAAGGCTTAATTCAGTCCTTGTTTGAATTATCTGATGGTTCTGGCTTGGCAGTCACAATTGCTAAATATGAAACTCCGAAGCACCGAGATATTAATAAATTAGGTATTAAGCCAGATACAGCAATCGCCCAAGAACCTATAACCCGCGAACAGATTGCTACAGAAGCGGATTTACAGTATCAAGCAGCGTTGGAACAGTTAAAGACTAACTCGGTAATGGCGAAAAAATTGTAAAAACTTCAGAATGTCAACAGCGAGAAGTTAGGAATTAAGAATAAAAACTCCTAACTTCTAACTTTTAACTCAGCACTCAGCACTCAGCACTCACAAAAGAGGCTGTATCCGCAGCAAAGCTGGTAAATCCAGAGAGGCAAGGCGCTGATAAGCATTATCTATGACGCGTTCGCCCCTGAGAAAACCAGTATTCGCACCCGGACAAATGTATTGGAGAGTTTCTGGTGTAAAGCGTTTTAGCAGAGACTGAAGACTATGAATCTGTCTTGGCCAATGGAATGTTTTTGCTGTCCGTAACGGCATTGGTTCGCCTTGCTGGTTGGGAACTAAATGTCGTCCGGAAAACAGTACACCTCCAAAATCACTGTAATATAGGCAAGATGAACCAGGAGAATGACCAGGTGTCCAAATTACTTGTGCAGTTGAAGTAAAATTGAAATCCTGGGTAAAACTGGTTACGGTTAATCCTGGTAATAAATAGGCTTCTTGCTCTTGAATGAGAATTTCGCACCCCATAGCTTGCTGAATTTCTGCTGTTTTACCAATAGCACCTCTATGGGTAAGAAATAACCAACGCACGCCCCCATGCGATCGCAAAAAATCCTGATAGGTTTGGTCTAAAGCCGGGCAATCTATGAGGATATTGCCTTCATTTCTTACAATGAAGTAAGACGTTCCTCCTAATGTGTCCCGATTTGGTGGAAAGGCAAAGATGCTGTTTAGTGTGGAATCTGATTGGAGGTTTCCTTGGCTCGGAACTTTGGAAAAGAGTACAGTCCGTGGTGGCTTGGCTGTCTGACTTGGCTGTTGAGGTAGGGGACACATGAGGAAAAACCCGAAACTGAGGAGTTGCGAACAATTTGGTTACAGAGTTTGACTTCTGAAGAATTTATAATTGAGAGTTAACAAGTGCTGTTAACCGTTCGGGGAAAAGTGGGTTTAAAGTCTGCCTTGTAGTGAGAGCTGTGGTGCTGTCACTAAGAGTAGGACGTTTTTTCAAAATCATTGAAGATCATGACATTTTGGTTTCTTCTCCTACTGGGACTAGCTACTTATTTAATGGTGCAGCGTAGCGTCGCTAACATCACCCGGACTCCAGTCTGGTTGTTGTGGTTGGTATTGATGACACCAGCATTACTATTGAGCGGATGGACGCTAATGTATGGGGCAAAACAACCTCCACCACCATCACTGATCGTTTGGCCGTCCATTTTCTGTCTTTTGTTATACTGGCTGTTATTTCAATTGGGGCGTAAAGCGCCAAGAGATACACAAACTGAACCCCAAGCTATTGAATCACAATCGGCTATCCATCCTACCGCAGAACCAGTAACCGTGCGCCCCATCGAACCAACGGAAGAAACCCAATTGCGAAATTGTTTTCCCTGGTCTGTTTACTACATCCAAAATATAGAGTACAGACCCCAAGCCGTAGTGTGTCGGGGTCAGTTGAGAACCACACCAACTAGAGCTTATCAACAGATTAAAGCAAATGTTGAAAAAGAATTTGGCGATCGCTTTTTGGTGATTTTTCAAGAAGGTCTTAATGGCAAACCTTTTTTTGTACTTGTTCCCAACACCCAAGCGGCTAAAGCAGCAAACACAGGTAAACCAGAAAAGTTAACGCGACCAGGATTAGCATTACTACTAGTATTCGCCACCTTACTAACCACTACGATGGTTGGGGCAAGAATAGCTGGTATCGATCCGACAAAACTACAATCTAACCCAACTGTGCTTTTGCAAGGACTGCCCTATGCTCTAGGACTAATGACTATCTTAGGCATCCACGAACTCGGTCATTATTTGACAGCTAGGTTCTATAAAATTCGCTCTACACTGCCATACTTTATCCCCATGCCTTTTTTCTTGGGAACTTTTGGTGCATTTATTCAGATGCGTAGTCCCGTTCCCAACCGCAAAGCTTTATTTGATGTGAGTATTGCCGGGCCAATTGCTGGTTTTGTCGCTACATTACCCTTGTTAATATGGGGTTTGGCTAATTCTCATGTGGTTCCTTTAACTGAAAAAACTGGGCTGTTGAACCCTGATGCTCTCAATCCTAAGTATTCAATCTTACTAGCGCTACTCTCAAAGTTAGCATTAGGCAGTCAGTTAACAACAACATCAGCTATTGATTTACACCCAGTAGCAGTAGCTGGTTTTCTGGGACTAATCGTTACAGCCTTAAATTTGATGCCTGTAGGACAATTAGACGGCGGTCACATTGTTCATGCGATGTTTGGGCAACGAACCGCTATTGCAATTGGGCAAATTTCCCGCTTGTTGCTGCTACTACTTTCTTTAGTTCAGCCAGAGTTTTTTGTGTGGGCGATTATCTTATTGTTCATCCCCTTAATTGACGAACCTGCCTTGAATGACGTTACTGAATTGAATAACGGACGTGACATTTTAGGCTTGATGGCGATGGCTTTGTTGGTGATGATTGTACTACCATTACCGCAAGCGATCGCCCACTTCTTGCAAATTTAATGTAACAAGGCAGTCCCGATAAAAAAACTTTCATCGCTATGCATGAAAATGGGACTGGAGACTAGATATTAGTCTTTTTACTCAGCACTCAGCACTCAGCACTTTCAAGTTAGGGGTAAGGAGGAAAGGCAATGAAATTGCCCCTTCCCAGGCGATGCCTTCCTCTCACTCTCTTTTCTACCTTCTTTGTCACACTAACTTGCAGCTGAATTAGCTGTCTCTGAAACTTTTTTGGTTGATGGAATGCCACCCATACGAATTTCAGAAGTGAAGGAAGCGGTACTAAAGCCATCAGAACGTTTCAATACACGCACGCGCATACGTAAATTGGGGCTAGCAAACCATAAACGCTCTTCAGCCGACACATTTTCGTACTCTGTAGTTAGAGTTAATGCGCCATCACTGCCTATTTTGTAACGTCCAATGATAGAGGTTTCCTTGGTAGAACCTATTTCCTGAAGAAATTTGCCTTCATTGGGATTATCCACATCAGGTATTGAAACTAGCACGGAAGAACCACTGTCTTTTTTTTGATTTCCTTCCATTATCTCGTTCCAGGTTACTTTGGCACTACAAGCAGCGGAACTAGGAGAAATTTCGTATCGTTGACATAGCTTGATTACCTCTGGACGATCTGTTGCTAGTATCTCAACAACGATGTCTGACTTACCATCTTCAAATTGCTGAAAAGCTAAATGGTGACTAGTACGATGGGAAAACCATTTACCAGCACTCAAATCAAAAAACTCTTTTATATTCATAAATGAAATTATCCTGCATTTAAATGCTAAAAATCCTACTAAATTATTTCTTAAAAAATAGCAGGAGATACTGAGTTAAGCTCGATCGCTTTTTTCTTCTAGCCTCTTGAGGGAAATCCTTGCTGCTTCAGCGACGTTGGGATGAACGTCTTTTTCCAGATATTTCAAAGCTGATACGCTTTTGGGGGTAGGAAGATGTCCTAAAGCTTCTGCAAGACGTTGCCGCACTAACCAATCATCTGATTCGGCAAAGCGCAGGATATTATCTACAGACTCAACGTCTTCAATTTCTCCTAGCGCGGAGATTGCAGCTTGTTGCAACACTACTTCCTGACTATCTAAAGCCTGAATGAGAATTTGGCGAGCGCGCGGATCTTTAAGATTACCTAGGGACACAGCTGCACTAAAGCGTACTAGCCAATCAGTATCTTCGTAAAATGCCCGTGCTAGCACTTCAAAGGCTCTAACATCGCCCAAATATCCTAAAGCACCGGCAGCATCAGCGCGGATACCATAGTCTGGGTCTGTTTCTAGAATTTTCATTAAAATTGGATAACTTTCTGCCGTTGGCTTAACTCCTAAGGCAAATATTGCCATAGAGCGCAGTTGCAGAGATTCATCATCCAACACCTTTTTAATTAAAGGTACTGCATCTTCAGGGGCTACATCACGCAGACTGGCAAGAGCTACCATGCGATCGCGTAAATTCGGACTTTCTAACTGAACAGATATTTCCTCTAAGGGTAGAGCAGCCATTTTGGTTCAAAGCATCTTCTTTACTGATCTTTACTTTACCTGATTCGCTCATAAGGCTGTTGTTGTAATGTCGTAAGAGTTGGGTGGCATTCCCGAACAGCATATATATGTATAAACAAGTACTATTAAATTATTTGAGAATGCTTATGTATTTTATTTAGCAGACAGAATTAACACTCAGCTGTGCCTCAGGTATGAAGAGATGACTTAGGTGGCGAACGTAGGTTAAAGGTGCAACTCTCAAATACAGCTTGAAACCTTGAGGAGAATAAAAATGGTTCAACTCAGCGAACGTCCGGGTACAAAAAAAATCACAAACTTGCAAGATAAGTTCCTCTACAAAATTGGAACTATGCTTGATGCTGAAATTCGCTTCTTGGAAGCACAACAGTTGATGTGTCAGTGTTGTCGAGATAACCAGTTAAAATCCTTGATTGAAACCCATGTTCGGGAAACCGAGCAGCAAATTAAGAATCTAGAGCAGGTTTTTAGCACTTTGGGGCAGCAACCACAGCGGGTTAATTGCGATGCAGCAGCTGGTCTTGTCAGTGATGGTCAAAAATTAATGCTATTGGCTAGCGATAATCCGACAATTGTAGACTTGGCACTAGCAGCAGAGCAGGCTAAGGTCGAACAGTTAGAGATTATCAGCTATCGTGGGTTGATAATGAATGCTGAGGTGTTGGGGCACAATCAAGTAGTGCAACTGCTACGGCAAAATTTACAGCAAGAAGAGCAGACTGCTCAAAAACTTGAGCAATCTATGCCACAGTTACTTAAACAGGCACAGTCGGCAGGAGGTTCTGCTACTAGTAAGTCTCGCTAAAAGCTAAATATTTATTTGAATCAATAAAGCCACAGATGTAATGCTGTGGCTTTTCTACTCTTGAGATAACCTCTACGTGCCTTTGTATTGAAAAAAGCTAGGATTTGGCGCAGCTTTACAAAGAAACGGTATTGAGACTATTGATAGACAACCATATACATAGTAAGAGAGAAAGAATACTTCAATAAACAAGTTAAGATTTGCTTGAATCCTGATAATTGCTGTGTTCTTAAGGATTTCATGCAGTGGGATAACCACAACATTGTCGCAAATCTCACCCCGATTTTTGAGCGGGGTTTTCTTTTAGTAGTGTGGTAAATTCTGCGATCGCTTTATTGTTGTCTACTACTAGTGGTATTTATTTAGACAGGACAAAGGCTATATCTATATAAATTGGCTAAAAATATAGACATGAAAAGCTTGAAAAAACTGTAAGCACAACAAAATATTTTATTTAATTTACTGAATTTTTTAGTTAATACTATAGTGCTTATTTTAACAATTCAAGATGTCGATCTATGTATAAAGGTATTTCAAAATTTAATTAATTACGTAGGATTACGGTTATTTTTGCTCATATAACTTTGTTAAGCCTACCCAACAAATAACATCTCAGGTTAGTTTGGATGAATATTGCACTAAACTCAATCTTTTAAATAAGTAATGACGAAACTATCTTAAGCGGTTAGACTATAGTTCCAAAGAGATTACCGACAGGTAAAAAGCTGAAGTTGTAAGACACTAGTTTTTCATAGAAGATAAGAGTTCAGTATTCGACTCAAATCAACCGTAGTAGTCCAACTACGGTTTTTTTGTTTGGCGTTCAGAGTTAATATCATGTCCGGTTAAAGACTTACTGTTTAGACTGACGCAAAGACACGGGGACGCAGGGACAAAGGAGAGATTGTAATCATAAGTGATTAGGCGGACACGATATAACACAGTATTTTTCTCTCCTAGTAGCAATAAAAGCGTCTGCGGAAAGCGATGTCTGACGACAAGCCGCTTTGGGTCTACACATTCCTAATAAATGTAAATTTTGTGAAATTTAAATAGTTATATTGGCTAAAACTATTTTGAAGTATGTAAAAAAATGCATTGCATAAATGCAGGATGAATTGGGGTTGAAATCGTTAAAAAACCGTTATAAATTGGCAAACTCATCCACTAATGCAGCAAGGTTTAAAAAATACTATAGCATTCATTGTAGCTTTAAAAATGAGTTTTCTAGACATAATTACTAATTTTATTAGTTTCTCTTGTATCTCTAATAAAGTAAATTTTAGTAGTTTTACCGCACCAATAATTAAGTTTTTATGAATAAAAAGAGTATATAGTTTTTCAGTTTTAAGTTTATGTTTTTCAAGAGATTTGGTGGTGTAGTAGCAACGATAATCCTTTCATTTAGCAGCACAGCAAGCGCCCAAACAATTAATAACAATCTTTATATTCAAGTAGGCTCTGGTAGTAATGGCGAACCAGTCATACTAGATTTGGCATCAATTAAAGGAACAGAATATGTCATTATACAGAAGCATGGTGACGGGATGACACAAACAAATCTTCGTGCTTCCTGCGGTCAGCATAAATTAATTTCAACAAGATTATCTTTTTACAACTCGACTGGGCAGTTGACGCGCGATGATAAAACTAAGCGAGAGATGTCCCTCAAGCTTGGTACTCCTGAAGCTAATTCTATGGAAATTGTCTGTCGGGGGGCAGAAGTTCCTAATCATAAGTAATCGATAACTTGAAAAAGAGAATGGACGAGCATTTTCTGGTGCGGGAAGTGCTGAATGTAGCCCATCCGATTCCGGAGTATCTAGTGATTATAAAACCTGAAG
The DNA here is from genome assembly GCF_016056275.1 of Dendronalium phyllosphericum CENA369. GTDB lineage: Bacteria > Cyanobacteriota > Cyanobacteriia > Cyanobacteriales > Nostocaceae > Dendronalium > Dendronalium phyllosphericum. Next base: position 96,200 of record NZ_JAECZA010000214.1, read on the forward strand.
ACTTAAGTAGTATACTCTGCGTTAATCTTCACGTAGTCATAACTCAAGTCGCAACCCCAAGCTTTACTAGAACCATAGCCATTACCAACACTAACTGCAATGATAACTGGATTGTCTAGTCGTTGAGTCTTGATGGCGCTGCGGACATCGCCTGACAAATCATTACTGTTATTAGTAGCAACAAAATCCTCAGGTAAGGGATAATTAACCGCAGCTTGTTTTAAATATGCACTCGCTGCTGCACGGTCGAATGGCAAAGGTTGACCGTTCTCGATCATTAAAAAATCTCCTAGCTGAATACGCAGGTTTTCTTGTTCAAAAGGTACACCTGCACGACCAGCAGCAGCAGCGATACGTCCCCAGTTGGGATCGCGTCCAAAGATTGCAGACTTGACTAAAGACGAACCAGCGATGGTTTTGGCTATTTGACGAGCTGAAAGTTCATCATGGGTTCCTGTGACTTGTACTTCAATTAGACAGGTTGCACCTTCACCATCGCGCGCGATCGCTTTTGCTAAATGCTGGCAAACTGCTGTTAGCATTGCTTCTAATTTTTCTGCTTCTGCGCCTACCTCGGTAATTGCTGGGGTACGAGATTGACCGTTGGCGAGAGCGATTAAGCTGTCGTTTGTGCTGGTATCGCCATCGACGGTGATAGAATTGAAACTTCGATCGGCCGCCCTTGCTAACATTTGCTGCCAAAGACCTGGTGAAACAGCTGCATCGCAGGTAACAAATGCCAGCATGGTTGCCATGTTGGGATGAATCATCCCAGAGCCTTTAGCTATACCACCCATCCGCACGGGGCGATCGCCTATAATTGTCTCTAGGGCAATGGATTTTGTGACTAAATCTGTGGTGATAATCGCTCCTGCTGCTGCATCTGAGCCTGTTTCAGAAAGTGCTGCCACTAGTTTAGGAATTCCATTCCGCAAGGCATCCATTTTAATACGTTGACCAATTACGCCAGTAGAAGCGAGCAGAATTAATTCCGGCGAAATATTTAACTCACGCGCCAATAACTTTGCACTTTCTTGTGCATCTTGAATGCCCTGATTCCCTGTAGCGGCGTTTGCTTGTCCGGCATTGCAAAGAATTGCCTGAGCGCTATGTTTAGCTTGTAAGCGTTGGCGGCAATAATCCACGCAGGCGGCTTTAACTTGGCTCGTAGTGAATACACCAGCTGCGATCGCCTCTACATCCGACCAAATTAAGGCCAAATCGGGTAATCCTGAAGGTTTCAGTCCTGCGGTTATTCCTGCCGCCCGATACCCCCTTGGGGCTGCTATCCCACCACTAATTTCCTGCCAGTCTGCCATTTTTCTTTCCTTAAAACTATTTAGCCGCTAGACTGGCGATTATACCAAGTCTTATTCATCTAATTATTGATTTGTTAGCTAATTACCCCTCTTCTGTCACTTTCCGAGTATTCTGAATAAAAGGAATAGAAGAAAAAGCTCTGGAAGGTAAGTAGAGCAATGGATGTAGAATTACAAATCCTCAAACATTTGGCAAGAGATCCTCACCCAACAGTTACGATCATAGATGAATATTGTGCAGAGTATAAAGAGCTATTTAAAGAAGTAAGGAATTATGAGTGCTTCAAATATTTACACCTAGGGATAATGTCAGCAATTAAAAGAAAATCATTACCAGAGATAGCAAAAGCTGTAAGTATAAACTCAGCTCAATCATTA
>NZ_JAECZA010000215.1 GCF_016056275.1 Dendronalium phyllosphericum CENA369
GGAGTAGGGGGAGTAGGGGGAGCTGGGGAGGTAAGAATAACAACTAACTCTTGTACAGACAAGGATTAATCGCGTCTCTACGACAACTGACAACTGACAACTGACTCCTAACTCAGCACTCAGCACTCAGCACTTACTAAATAATGATCAAAAAGTAAATTTTATTTGTTAAATCTCCGACAAGCGCAGATAATTGCCTCAAAGCTCAAGCATAAGGAGAGACCAAAGATGACTTTCACCCGTGGTCGTAGGATTTTAGCTGTTTTGTTGCTGTCAGTGTTACTACTGACCACAGCCTGTACTCCAAAAGCACCCGGACGTTTTGACCAAGTACAAAAGGAAAGTAGTCAACAAAAACGCGGTCAAGCAGTTGCCAAAAATGCCACCAAAGGTGGGGAATTTAATAAATTCTTCCCATCTCCACAAGCTGGCTATCAACGTGTCTATACCCAAGAGAAAAAAGGTTTTGCAGAAGCAAAGTTGAAAAAAGCTGGTAAAGATGTAGCTCTACTATCTATTTCTGACACCACTAGCACACCATCAGCAGCAGCAAAATTCTCAAAAAGCACCAAAAAAATTGGCGGTTATCCAGCGGTAGAAGTAGGCAATACACAAACTGCAATTTTAGTGGGTAAGTACCAAGTCAAAGCCCTTTCTCGCGATGCTTCTTTTACAGCGAGCGATCGCGCAGCTTGGCTGGAAAAATTTAATCTTGCTGGTCTGGCTAGACTCAAATAAGCCGCACTGTTGATATTAGATCGTAAAATCATAATGAGGAGATTTTTGTGAGCAAACCGATTTTTGAGTTGGTCGATCGACTCCCAACCGGCGGCTTGACTGTTTCTGTGTTGAATGCTCTCGATTTTGTCGCTCCTGGTCAGTGGCAAAATACTGTTGGCTTTGTCAATACCATTAAGACCGTCACCGGCGAAACCGACGAAGATTTGATTCAGCAAATTGGCGAACGAGCGATTTATCTTTACAACGATCGCTCTCAAGGATATCAAACGGCTTTGTGGCTGTATCAAACTGTTGACAACACAGATAAAGCTCTTGGTGCAGCAGCATTAGCTAATAAAGTTGGTGAGAAAATACCCTTATTGGGTTTTTTGAACTCCGTTACTCCCAAAGCTGACAAAGCTCAAACCATTGATTTGTCACTGAAGTTGGTTGCGGAATTAGTTGCCTTCTGCCAAATTAACGGCATTCCTGGAGACAGCATTGGAGATTTTGTTGCATCTTTAGGTGAGTATAGTGGCGAGTCACTGATGCGGATGGTTGCATTAGTTTGCATTGATGGTTTGATACCTCTAGGCCCGGATTTTATCAGCAAAGCCATATCTGCATTGAATCAGACAAACCCACAAGAGTTAGAACAAAACTCTACTTTCCAAGGCATCAAAGATACGATTCCTGGTAGCAATGCTAGTAGTAAACTCAACTTCATCGGCGAAAGCTTTGATTCAGTTAAAGGTTGGATGAGTGGACTAGTTAGCGGCAACAATTTAACTCCACAAAAGGTTGTTCACCACTTGCAAGGATTTGTCGAAATTGCTGATGACAAATTGGACTACTTAGCAGCCTTTTTAGATGTGTCCACAAATTACTACGAACACACAGGTACGCAAACTTTGGCACGTCGCTTAATAGAAAGAGCAGTAGCTGAAATTTAAGACAACGGCTAATGGGTAATAGTTAATGGAGCAAGTAGTTATTAGCAAGTAATTTGAGAGTGAGAAGTCAAAAGTTAGAAGTTGGTTACTTCTGACGCGATCTTCTGCCTGCTTCTTCAATAACTATTACCCATCAGTGAAAATATAGCTGGAGACTGGGTGAAAAGTCTTTTTGTGTCTAGGTTCGATCGTCTATTGATGTCCTAACACTACTGGCGACGGTTATATTTCAAATAAAATTGGAAAACTGACTTTTATCCGAAGTTTAAACTTAACTTAGAAGCGGAGCTAATATTTTCTTAACAATTGTTTTTGATAAAAACTTATTTTTATCTAATATCAGATGATACTCATACACAGTATCAGGGAATACTAAAGCAGAAAAACATCCTGTGAGAAAAGCTGCAATGTTAGTATTATCCGATACAATATTTACCATTCCCGGATATCGCATTACCGAGCAGATTTACTCGGGCAGCAAAACCCTAGTTTATCGAGGCATCAGAGAACACGACCAAAAAAATGTAATTGTTAAATTGATGCGAAACGAATATCCCACTTTCAATGAAATCGCACAGTTTCGCAATCAGTATACTATTACCAAAAACCTAGATAATCCGGGAATAGTCAAACCCCTAGGCTTAGAGAACTACCGTAACGGTTATGGCCTAGTGATGGAGGATTTTGGGGGCATATCGCTGAAAGATTGGGGACAGGCGAACAAGGGCAAACAAGGAAATGGTCTGTCCTTGAGAGAGTTTTTCCACATTGCCATAACAATAGCATCTACTCTAGAGCAATTGCATCGCGATCGCATCATCCACAAAGACGTTAAACCTGCCAATATTCTCATCAACCCCAGCACTTCGGAAGTTAGACTGATTGACTTCAGTATTGCCAGCCTGTTACCGCGAGAAATTCAATGTCTTACCAACCCCAACGTATTAGAAGGGACGCTAGCTTATATATCCCCCGAACAAACGGGACGGATGAACCGAGGTATCGACTACCGTAGTGACTTTTATTCTTTGGGTGTGACATTTTTTGAACTCCTCACCGGACATTTACCCTTCACACCCACAGATCCGATGGAGTTAGTGTACTGCCATATTGCCAAACAACCACCTACAGTTAGCCAAGTCAATTCCAACATTCCGCCGATAGTGTCTTTAATCGTTCACAAACTGATGGCAAAAAATGCCGAAGACCGCTATCAGAGTGCTTATGGACTGAGGTATGACCTAGAACAGTGTCGAAACCAATGGCAACAGACAGAAAAGATAGTACCCTTCGAGTTAGGAATACGGGACATATCAGATCGTTTCCTCATCCCCGAAAAACTCTATGGTCGCCAAAAAGAAGTAGAAAAACTACTTGCAGCTTTTGAACGCGTTAGTAAAGGCACAACAGAAATTATCTTAGTGGCAGGTTTTTCTGGTATTGGTAAAACAGCAGTAGTCAACGAAGTTCACAAACCTATCGTCCGGCAGCGTGGTTATTTCGTTAAAGGGAAATTCGACCAATTTCAACGCGATATTCCCTTATCAGCATTAGTGCAAGCTTTTCGAGATTTAATTGGGCAAATACTGTTAGAAACAGATACTCAAATTCAACAGTGGAAAACCAACATTCTTGCAGCATTGGGCGAACAAAGTCAGGTAATTGTTGATGTGATTCCCGAACTCGAATTGATTATTGGCAAACAACTAAAAGTGACAGAACTTTCGGGAAGCGCTGCCGAAAATCGTTTCAATTTATTGTTGCAAAGATTTATTCATGTCTTCACTGCTACAAAATATCCCTTGGTGATATTTCTCGATGACTTGCAATGGGCAGATACAGCTTCTTTAAAATTAATTCAATTATTAATAAGTCAAACTAAATCTTCTGGGCTGATAGGTGAAACAGAGAAAACAAGCGGCACTGAAGGAGGTTTCCTGCTAATTGGTGCGTATCGAGACAATGAAGTGACAAAGGCACATCCACTCGATTTAACGCTCAAGGAGATTCAAAAAACTGGAGCCAGCATTAGTACTATCACCCTAACACCCTTAACACAGAGCGATCTAAACCGTTTGATTGCTGATACTTTGAAGTGCCCAGAACAAATTGCGATCGCCTTCACGCAGATGGTATATGCCAAAACCAAAGGCAACCCTTTCTTCTCTAATGAATTCCTCAAGGCTTTGCATAAAGATGGACTAATTGAATTTAATTTTAATTTAGGTTATTGGCAGTATGAACTGGCAAAAATCCAGGCATTAGCTCTTACAGATGATGTGGTTGAATTTATGACAATTCAACTTTTGAAGTTGCCAAAACAAACTCAGCAAGTTCTTCAGCTAGCAGCTTGCGTGGGCAACCAATTTGACTTAAAAACTCTTGCTATTGTACACGAGCAATCTGCTGTAGATACAGCCTCAGACTTCTGGCCCGCATTACTAGAAGGACTAATTTTACCACAAACTGAGGCGTACAAGTTAGTCGAACAAAATAGCAATGACCAAATCATCAGTATAGAAGGCGAAGACTCTAGCCATAATCATTATCAAACATTTAAATATAAATTTATCCATGACAGAGTACAGCAAGCTGCTTATTCTCTAATTCCCAAACAACAAAAACAGGCAATTCATCTCAAAATTGGGCAATTACTGTTGAATAATACCCCAGTTTCACAAAGAGAAGACAAGATTTTTGAACTGGTAAATCAGTTTAATATAGCAATACCATTAATTAACGTGCAAAGCGATCGCGAACAGTTAGCCCAGATGAATTTGACTGCTGGACGTAAAGCTTTAGCATCAACAGCTTATCCATCTGCACTCAAGTATTTAACAACTGGAATTCAATTACTTGCGAGTGATACTTGGGAGACAAAATACGAATTAACCTTAGCTTTGTATGAAACAGCAGCAGAGTCCGCATACTTAGCTGGCGACTTCGAGCAGATGGAGCAATTAGTAGAGGTAGCACTACAAAAAGCTCAAACACTGTTGGAAAAAGTGAAAGTTTATGAAGTCAAAATTCTCGCTGATGGGGTACGTAACAAAGCATTAGAGGGTGTCAATACTGCGCTAGCCTTTTTGAAGTTATTAGGAATTGAATTTCCAGATAATCCTACCCCATCTGATGTTCAGCTAGCAATGGCAGAGATTTCATTAAGCCTAAATGGAAAGCCTATTGAAGACTTAATTGACTTACCAGAGATGATAGAAGCGCAACCATTAGCAACGATTTCTATCTTATCAAGTCTTTGTACTTTAGTCTATCAAGCTGTGCCTCAACTTTTTCCATTAATTGTCATTAAACAAATTGAATTATCTCTCAAATATGGCAATACTCCTTTATCTGCTTATGCTTATGTTCTTTATGGATTAATGCTTTGTGGAATAGTGGGAGATATTGAGCTTGGATACAAATTTGGGAACTTAGCTTTAAATGTAACAGATAAGTTCAATGCGAAAGAACTGAAAGCCAAGATGATGGAGCTATATTATGGGGCTATCAGTCCTTGGAAAGAGCATAACAATAAAATATTAAATCCTTTACTCGAAGGTTACTCAATCGGATTACAAACGGGAGATTTGGAATATGCAAGCTTTTGTTTGTACACTCATTCCTACTCTTCATATTTTATTGGTAGAGAATTGACAGAACTGGAATCGGAAATGGTGAGCCACAGTAATGCACTTTCCCAAATAAAGCAAGAAAAAATATTTAATTGGCATACTATTTATTGGCAAAGTTGCTTGAACTTGCTAAAAGTTACAGAAAACCCTTCTTGTATGAATGGTGAAGCTTACAATGAGGAGAAAATGCTGCCAATTCAGTATCAAGCTAATGATAGAACAGGACTGTTATATCTATATTTTAACAAACTATATCTGTCTTATTTATTTTGGGAACTTCCTCAAGCAATTGAAAATTCCCAGCTAGCTGAAAATTATTTAGATGGTGGATTAGGAAATCACGTTTTTTCTCTTTTCTATTTCTATGATTCACTAGCTAGACTAGCAGTTTATTCTGATATATCTAACTCTGAGCAACAGTGCATTCTCAATAAAGTACTAACAAATCAGGAAAAGATGCAGAAATGGGCGCATCATGCCCCGATGAATTATTTACACAAGTTCTATTTAGTAGAGGCAGAACGGTATCGGGTGCTTAGTCAATACCTCGAAGCAATGGATTATTACGATCGCGCCATTTCTCTTGCTAAAGAAAATGAGTATATCAATGAAGAAGCTCTCGCTAACGAACTTGCAGCGAGGTTCTATCTAGAATGGGACAAACATAAGATTGCTCAAACTTATCTAACTGATGCTTATTATTGTTACAGTCGCTGGGGAGCAAAAGCCAAAGTTGAAGATTTAGCAAAACGTTATCCTAAATTACTTGCCCCCATACTCCAGCAAGAAAAACTAAAACTCCAAGCAAGTGAAAATAGCACTAGTAACCTGAGCATTTCTTTATCTACCCTAAGTACTCACGAAACAGTCATCAGCTCTAACACCAGCATCTCGCAGATGCTAGATTTAGCATCTGTGATGAAAGCCTCGCAAGCATTATCTGGAGAGATAGAGTTAGAGCAATTACTTTCCACCTTAATGGCAGTGGTGATGGAGAACGCCGGCGCATCGAAGTCCGCGCTAATTTTAAGTGAAGGCGCTCATTTGGGCTTAACTGTCACCGCAGTTAGTTCCAATTCAACTTTGAACTGCATCTCCACAGAATTTCCATCAACTCATCTAGAGTCTAGTTGCGATGTACCCATCGCTTTAATTAACTACGTCAAACGTACCAAGGAAATTTTTGTCGTTGATGATGTCAAAGCTGTGGATTTCCTAGCCAGCGATCGCTATATTATCCGCGAGCAACCAAAGAGTCTATTATGTATCCCAATTATCAATCAAGGTAAATTGCTGGGCATTCTTTACCTGGAAAATAATCTGACGACAGTGGCGTTTACACGCGATCGCGTTGAAGTCCTCAAACTGCTCACCACCCAAGCTGCAATTTCTCTAGAAAATGCGATTCTCTATAATAATTTAGCCCAAGCGAATCAACACTTAGAAGAATATAACCATACATTAGAAGAGAAAGTAACCCAGAGAACAACGGAACTTAACGACAAAAATCACCGCTTAGAACAAGCACTCTCAGAATTACAAAGTACTCAAACCCAATTAATTCAAAGCGAAAAAATGTCTTCCTTGGGGGAAATGGTAGCGGGAATTGCCCATGAAATCAATAATCCGATAAATTTTATTCATGGCAACATTACTCATGCTGGTGAGTATGTACAAGATTTGCTAGATTTGATCGCTATCTATCAACAGGAATATCCCAATTCTTCAGATGTAATTGAGGATAAAGCTTCAGAGATCGATCTGGACTTCCTGACAGAAGACTTGCCCAAAATTCTTGATTCTATGAAGGTCGGGAGTTCGCGTATCCGGAATATTGTTCTAGGATTGCGGAATTTCTCCCGTTTGGATGAATCGGAAATGAAGCCTGTAGATATTCATGAGGGCATAGATAACACCTTAATGATTTTGCAGCATCGACTCAAGGAAAAAAGCGATCGCTCGGAAATAGAGGTCATTAAACAATATGAGCAACTACCGTCAGTCAATTGCTACGCTGGTCAGCTCAATCAAGTGTTTATGAATATCATCAGTAATGCCATTGATGCTTTGGAAGAGTCAATTGTCAGTTGTCAATTATCAAAGGTTAATGGAAAAACAACTGATAACCCCACAATTTCTATTTGTACTCAACTAGCAGACAACCATATAGTGAGGGTTAAGATTGCTGATAATGGTTATGGTATGAAACAAACAGTCCAGCAGAAAATTTTTGATCCATTTTTTACCACTAAACCGATTGGAAGTGGTACAGGTTTGGGATTATCGATTAGTTATCAAGTTGTAGTAGATAAACACAAGGGTCAGTTAATTTGTAATTCCACGCCAGGAAAGGGAACTGAGTTTGTGATTGAAATACCACTCAAATAATCAGATTGCTGGACTAAGATGCGGATGTAGTTGCTATGGTCATTGGAGACTTTGGATGCACATACCGCTCTTTAATTAACATCTTGACTCCTTTTGCAGGCCCAAGTACAACGCCTTTACGCTGAGTCCGCTCTTGTCGCAGATCGGCTAGCGAAAGTTTATAGTTCAACAGGATGGTTGCTAATACCAGTTTCATTTCAAACAAAGCTAAAGCTTGACCAATACAGACTCGGACACCACCCCCAAAAGGCATAAATTCATAAGGAGAAAATTGGCGTTCTAGAAAGCGTTCTGGTTTAAACTGCTTGGCTTGGGGATACAAATCCTCTCGTTGATGAGTGAGATATATACAGTTAAGGAGTACCGTACCTGGTTCTAATGCATGTCCCAGTAATTTAACAGGTTCTTGCACTACCCTCGGTAACGAAAATATTGCTACGGGATTAATCCGCAAGATTTCATTACAGATAGCTGAAAGATAAGGCAGTCGGAAAATATTCATAGGATCTGGAGAATCACCAAGCGTATCCAGCTCTTGTAGCAGTTTTTCATAAACTTCCGGTTGGCGATGAATCCAATACAATCCCCAAGCTATTGCGGTTGCAGTTGTTTCATGTCCGGCAACTATCACGCTCATTAATTCATCTTGCAATTCTCGATCGGTCATTGATTCGCCTGCTTCATCTCGAGCCAACATAAGTAACGAGAGGATATCAGTGCGATCTGCATCATCTTGTTGTCGGCGTTCAGCAATTTCAGCGTAGAGTAATTGAGCAATTTGCTGTCGTTGGCGCAAAAACCTTCCCCAAGGTGTCAAAGCTCCTAAATTCTTTTGTAAGAAAGGTAATAAGAGAAAGCTCGAATTAAGTGGAGATGCAAACAACTCAGACATCATTGCTGGTATTAGACGTTGGATTTGTTGGTATCGTTCTCCTTGTTGTAAACCAAATACAACCTGTATGATGACTTGTAAGGAAATCTCCTGCGTGATGTTACGGGCCAAAAAAGTTTTGTTAATTGGTACTTGATTCAAGATTTTTTTGGTCAAATCATATATTAGCTGACCGTAGAATCGCATTCGGTCTCCATGCAAGGAAGGCATCAAGAGTTGTCTGCGACGTTTGTGGTTATCTCCATCCAACATTAATATTGAAGAATTTCCTAGCAAGGGTTCCAAAGTCTTGTTAAACTCGCCCGGAGCTGCAAATGTCTTGCGATCGTTGTTAAAAATTTGCTGAATTGCTAGAGGATGGTTTACAAATACCACGGTGTTTCCAAAACCAACTAATTCAGCAGTGAAAATATCGGGATATTGTCGTGCTGCTCTTTCCATAAAGCTAACAGGGTCAGTAACCCACTGGAGCTTTTGGAGCCAAGAGGGTGTTTTCAGAGGATTAGGTAATTGCATCTAATTTTTTCTCCTGAACTTGTCTAAGTGTCTCAATCTTTCTACCTGGATTAATACCAATTTGCTCGTGGTACAAATGCAAATCGATCTTAAACTTTGAGCAAATTTTGTGAAATTTTAGATTTGAGAGTTGTATATGTTATTAATATTTCACAGATTCTAGTCTAGTAACATTTTGATAGCGCCCAGAGTGAGAGTACCAATCGAGATGACCACGTATCCAAGTATGCAATCCTGATATATATTTAGCAATTTCTACATCTAATTCTTCTCCAAAAGATGGAATAGAAGCTTCTAAATCAATCATGGCTTTTACTTCTCGATCGTGCATATCAGCAACACACTTAATTGCTTCTTCAAGCGAGATTTGTTGTTGGTAATGTAGTACGAAGATGAAATTATGGAAGTCACCAACTGCCATTTCCTTAGCTACGGAAAATATATCATTGCATAAGCAAATAATCTTATTCGTCATCATTCTTAATTTTTGTATTATGTCATTTTCTCGCAAAAAATCTGGAAGCATTAAATTATCACAAAACTCAATTAAATCCATGAGTGGTTCCATAACTCCAGTTGCTTGACGTAGAGTTGTGTAAGTTTCAATATCTGGCACAATTTCCTGTACCCAGTTAATTGATTCCTGTACACACCCATCGATATATTCATCAAAAGAACGAACGAAATACGAAAACCATTTTACGCTTGTTACTTCAAGCATCCGCTGTCGTAAATCACTTAAAGCAAAACTAAGGGGTATATCTGTATCTATTAGTTCTGAACCTTGCAAGATTTCAATAAATCTTTTATGCAAAGTTTTGATTGTTTCTACTTGTTGTCCTTTATCTAAAAGACCAGATACTTCATCCCATATGATTATCCAATTCATGAAATCATTGGCAATTTCAAGATATTGAAACTTGCAGTATGGGTAAGCACTTGCAGTTAGTAAAAAACTTTTTGCATCAGATAATTCCTGATAAGCCGAGTTATTTGGTAGGAGTTTAAATTGAAGTACCCATTCCAAAGCATGTTTTTCCAAAACATCGACATGCTTATTAGTTTTTGACGGAAATGGGCAATATAAATCCGGTACAATTAACTTGTTCATAAAAACTCCATTCTTTACAGAAAAACAGAATCAATTTGTGTTTGCATAATTTTTAGCAGATAGTAACGTTAGTCTCTTATCTGCTATTTCTAGATAATGGGATGATTAAGAATTTTAATTCCTAATTGAAATCTTATTAACACCATATCTAGGTTTTAGCTATGGCATAAGGTTACAGCTATTGAACTGAGACTGAAACTGAACTCTATTTGGATATTTGTGTTTAAGACGGCAAAACTCTTTGCCCAAGAGCAATGCAGATAAACAGCTGCTCTTGGTAGGGGAACTATACTTTTGTGTTACCAAAATTTGATGAATGGCGCTTGAGGGAACTCTACTTATTTCAACGTTTCAGCGCCTTATACTTGAGTGCTTCAATTTGGACAAAAATCGACCTTGCACTACACTTTAATAGGGAATAAAACTCACATTGACTGTCATAGCACTAATCCTGAATGATTTGTGAAATCTTTTCTTCATTCTTTTCGCGCTTTTTGTATTATTTTAAGCAACCTGCGGCAAGCCGCTACGCGTATTTTTCAAAAAAGTATTTTCACAACTCAAAGAGGGTTGCTATATGTGCGATGTAGTCTGATATAGCATTAAGTTACGTTTGGATAACACAACTTAACCTGCTTAAGTATTTTTTATCATTGTTTATAAAAAAAATATAACCGTAATTTTCTCTAAGTTTTATACAAAATAAAAAAAAATATATATAGTGTTGTAAATATGACGTTCTTTAAGAGAGTTGATAAATATATTTCGGCATTTTTACTGTCTATTTATCGCTTAAAAACTAATTAGTTATATTAGTTTTAAACAAACTAGTAGTCTACTAACCCAAAACTACCAAGTGAGGACAAGCAGGGGGGAAGGGAAGAAGTAATTATAGTAACTCTCATTTTCTCCCCAGTTTGTCATTATACAAAGTTCCCTTGGCGCGCCATTAGGAAAAGGTTTAATCAATTTTTCAAATCAGATTGTGAAATAGTATTGTCGGTATTATAAACAGCTATTTAGCTAAGTATTCATACAGTTATGTCATCAAACTATGACATAAATAGGACAATAAAGTATCTTTTCTAACCTAGAATACCAAAAAAGAGGCTGACAATTTTAGCTTCTATCCTATGGCATAAAGACTTTTATATCTAATAGCAGATGAAATGGCAAATTATACCTAAAGTAATAAATAATACAATCATGTAATATTTAAAATATTGCTCTCAAACTGAGCATAATTGTCGATGACAAATTATAAAGAGTTGGTGTAATAGGTCAATAATTTTAAAGGAAAAGTAAAAATTTTCAGCTTTGAGAGTAAAGGATCTGCATAAAATAACCTTTTAGTAGAGACTAATGATTTCAAATCCAGAATTGAACTCAGCCACTACAAAGCGATCGCCAGACTCAGCCTGGAGATTGAATGATGCCAGCGAACTGGTATGCTAACTAAATAGGCAAGTTCAAATTTGCAGCGATCGCAGATAAGTAAGGTTGGAAAATTGCCAAATTTTCTAGTTTCTCGAACTTACCCGTTACAGAACTTGGATCGAAAGCTGTATTAATGACGTAAAGCTTAGTACCATCAAAAGCAACACGACCAATGTGTTGCTCTTGTACTCCACCTTCAAGTTTAAGTCCTATAAACCCGTAGCTTATTCCTTGAAGCTTACCCACTGATGACTGTTGCGGTGGGTAAGCTGAAAAAACAATTTTGTTTCCATAGCTACTTTGACGGTCTTTAGCTAAAGTAGCGTATAAATTTGCAACCCAAGCTCTGAGTGCTTGTGATACTTGGGTTTGGTATTTGGGACTTTGGTAGTCCACGTTGGAACTGAGTGGAATGCCAGCAACTGCGAGATTCTTTTGGAAATCTGGATTGTTTTTTACTGGATAAATCCCGATTTCAACCGTACCTAAAATTTCTCCTTTTGAGGAAACACACAATAAAGGCGCATTTCCCGGACAAGGAGCAACTTGCCAACCACTGGGAACAGTAATCTCACCTAAGATTTTCTTCCAAATATTTTCCTCTATCTGATTGGGAGTTATTGAAGGAGTAGTTTGAGGAGAAACACTTGGAGTCGCCGTTTTTACTGAATGAGGTTTTTGTACTTTCGTAGTAGAAAAGTAGGGAAGAACAAATTTCACTCCCAATGGTATTAAAAGCAGTAGAACAGCACCAACTAAAAGATGATAAACGCGCAACATTTTCTTAGAAAATCCAGAGCCAGAGCTTGTAGACAAGCAGCATTTACAATACTTTGTGAGTATACAAGAAGATATATCTATATTGCTTTGAATTCTGCAAGAAAAACTTCAGAAAACAGTATGTATTTTTATATTTATAAGCTTAAACACGCATTTCGCAGTAGGCCTATCTTTTCATAATAGCCCTACTACGAACATTCACTTGATTTGTATTTGCCTAATTACTTAGAGACTAGCAAAGGAGGTGTTATCTGTAGAGAGAACGATTCCTACGACTTTGCTTGTGCCTTGCAACTGCTTTACGTTTCTCTTTTTCTAATGGTGTCTCGAAGTGACGCTTTTTCCTCATATCTTGGAAAATTCCGGCTTTAGAAACTTCTCGCTTAAATCTTCGCAAAGCTGACTCAATACCTTCATTCTCCCCCAAAACTACTTGTGTCATTCTCATTCCTCCCCATATGGATGAATAGTTGAAGACTAGAGACAAAATAAAATATTCCAGCAGAACCGAGCCTTTGGCTTTATCTGCTGGAGACTCTAGATGTTAAATTATCAAATTAAAACTTAGTAGCGGCGATTGCCACGGCCACTGTTACCACCCCAGCTACCACGAGGAGAGCTTCTTTCTTCACGAGGTTTAGCTTTGTTCACTTTCAAATCGCGTCCCATCCACTCAGCACCATCAAGTGCTTCAATGGCAGCAGTTTCTTGAGCTTCTGTTTCCATTTCTACAAAAGCAAACCCACGCGGACGACCGGTCTCACGGTCGGTAGGTAGCTGAACCCTATTAACTGTTCCATACTCAGCGAAAGCCCTCTTCAGGTCCTCTTCAGTGACCTGATAGGATAAATTTCCGATGTAAATTGACATAAAATGTCTCCGAATTGAGAGATTGAAGAGAGTTAAATTCGGAGAGACGCTTTTTAGAAACCAAAATGAGTAACTCAACCGAAAATAATCTTTATATCTAACAGTATAGCACAGCCCTATAATATCTTCTCACACGCAACAGCTTTCAAAGATAAGACTTTTAGAGCAGATTTTCAAATCTGCTAACTCATGGCTTATGTTACCGAATGTCATACATATTGCACTGTTGAAATGCAAGTTAGTAGCAACTAGCCATTACCTAAAAGTTTTGACCTTGAAAGTCAACCAGAAAGTAAAATTTCAGGATTTTTTTATTGTTGATACAATTTTATCACATATGGACTGTTACCATGCAAATGATTGATACACAAATTTCTGAATACTGTTACGCATAATTAGGAACTTGCAATTCGCAATTTTTCTACCGCAGTTTTCATCGATTTGAATGGACAGTTTATTGACGCGGTAGTTTTGTACTAGCCTTCAGTTACTTAATTCTGCCAACACCTTTTCTGCTTCCTTACATAATACTTCGTGATACTGACTGTTACTAGCAAGCAAACCACCCCATTGACTAATATCACCTGTGTTGTACTGCAAAAAAGTACCGTCGAAGTGGGTAAACTTTCCGCCAGCTTCTGTCAAAATTAATTCAGGGGCAGCTATATCCCAATCTTTAGGAGCAGTCTTGTTAGAAAGAGAAATATAAACATCCGCCTGTTGTTCGAGAATAGCGGCAATTTTGCAACCCACACTACCGACAGCTTTTTGATTTTGACAAGGCAAGTTTTTTAGTAAGTGATTTAGCCGTTCGTTGCGGTGAGAACGACTAACAACTACAATTAAATCCTTGACTTGTTTGTTTGACGAAAGTTGTAAGGGAATAGATCCGTTATGAGTTTCCACAAATGTACCTCCGCCCTTGGTGGCGTAGTACAACTTTTCTGCTTCCGGCACTGCTACCACTGCTAAGACTGGGCGTGTTTCTTGTACTAAAGCAATGTGAACTGCATAATCTCCGGTTTTGTCGATAAAATCTCGCGTACCATCTAAAGGGTCAATAATCCACACCCAAGGAGGGTTATCGGGTTGTGTATCCCGACGCGATTTGTAGGTTTCTTCGCTGATATAGCCAAAATCTTCATTACCTAAAGCTGCTTGTAGCTCTTCTAAAATGTATTGACTCACAGCTACATCCGCAACAGTAACAGGCTCATTTTGTTGATATTGGACATTGAGGTTAGGGTCTTTTGCAGTTCCGTGGTAGTACGACTTAAGTATATCTGCTGCACCCCAAGCCACTTGCCGCGCGATCGCTAATATTTCTTGTAAGTCTTTCATTAATATAGCCTTATCTAACTTAATGGCTTTTCAGCATTTTGAATCCAGCGGCGCGTACCAAAAAATTTACAAGAATTAGCAGCTATCTTAGCTGCTTGTGCCAGTGCATCAATAAAACTTCCCTGTACAATATAATGACAGAAAGCACCGTGAAAAATATCTCCAGCTCCCAGTGTATCAACCGGCTGAATGCAGGGTACGTCTACAGCACCAATTTGAGCGCTACTCAAATATTGAATTGGTTTTTCCCCGTGGGTGATGGCGATGTGAGGAATATCAAATGCATTGAGATAAGCAAAAACTTCTTTCTCAGTTTGGCAGTTGGGGGGATGAAAGTTAGCCGAACAAACAGCGTAATCAACTAAAGGTAAAACTTTCTCAAAACCAGTTTTCCAACTGCCTCCATCAATAATTACTGGTATATTTTTAGCTTTAGCCATAAGCGCTATGTCATAACTAACCGCCATTTGGTGTCCATCAATTAATACAATATCAATATCTTGCAAAATATCTGGTGGAATAGATGTATTGTTAGCTTGAGTTTTGACAGCATTAATAGAAACCACAGCCCGTTCGCCTGTAGCTTGGGTGACAATTATAGAAGATACAGGTGGCGCTGTACTAGCATTGGATTCAAGGTCAGCGATCGCAATTTTATAATTAGCCAAATCGCCTCGAATTAACTGCGTCATCGGATGAGAACCCAATACGCCCAACACTTTAGCTCGATCGCCTAAATGAGAGAAAGTAACAGCAGCATTTGTAGCTGGCCCGCCTGCTGCCACAGTATAGTCATTAGCAACAATCTTCTGATTATTCTTAGGAGCAGAATCAGCAAGATAAATCAAATCTAAGGTTATTAAACCCACAAATAATCCACGATCTAATTTTGGATTTGTCATTAGTCAGTTGTCAGGAGGTAGAAGGATGGATTCTTCATTTTGAATTTTGAATTTTGAATTTTGAATTGATTTGTCTCCCCCAGCTCCCTCATCCCCACCTGTCGCCTATGCAGACCGAACCAAAACCAGGAACACTTTACGTTGTCGGCACACCAATTGGCAACCTAGAAGATATGACCTTTCGGGCGGTGCGAATTTTGCAAACGGTGGATACAATCGCTGCGGAAGATACGCGCCATACTGGGAAACTGCTACAGCATTTTCAAATTAAAACGCCCCAAGTAAGTTACCACGAACATAATCGCAATAGCCGGATTCCAGAATTATTAGAGCATCTAACTAATGGTAAAGCGATCGCTCTGGTCAGCGATGCTGGAATGCCGGGAATTTCCGATCCTGGATATGAATTGGTGAAAGCTTGTATTGAATCAGGGATAACGGTAGTTCCTATCCCCGGTGCTAGTGCTGCAATTACAGCTTTGAGTGCAGCTGGATTACCAACAGATAGATTTGTCTTTGAAGGTTTTTTGCCAGCTAAAGGCCAACAAAGAAGAGAGTATTTAGAATCTTTGCAAACAGAATCCCGTACATTGATTTTTTATGAGTCGCCGCACCGCCTACGAGAAACTTTGCAAGATTTGGCTGAAATTTGGGGAAGCGATCGCCAAATTGTGCTAGCACGGGAATTGACCAAATTATATGAAGAATTTTGGCGGGGGACAATTGCTCTGGCGATCGCTCATTACAGCCAACGCGAACCCCAAGGCGAATATACGCTATTAGTGGCGGGGACTCCAGCCAGCCAAACCCAACTGACACAAGCACAATTAAAAGCCGAACTGCAACAATTAATTAGTCAGGGAATATCGCGATCGCAAGCCAGCCGTCAACTAGCAAAATTAACCTCCCTTCCTCGTCGCCAAATTTATCAATTAGCTCTTTCTATAATTCTTAATCCTGAAGAAACTGACAGCTTTAATAGCTGATGCTGCTATTACTCTAAAAAAATCTATCTTCTCTTTTCAGTATATTCACTTAATTAAAAATAATAAAATACCCACTAGAATTTAAAAACACAAGTACAAGCTTATTAAAATACTCAGCCACTAAAAATACAAAAATATTATGGGTCGTCTGTTAATCAAACTTATCGGACTAATTTTACTTTTGACAGGTATTTACTTTTTTGGTCAGAATATAATATTCGCCAGCGGTTATTATTCATATTTTTACCGCAGCATACCTGCTACTGGCTCAGTTCTGGCAATTATGGCTGGTGTTTTCCTATTAGTCTTTTTTCGCAGAGAAACTGGTAACTTAGGATGGATTTTATTAAGCATTGGTATAGTGCTAGTTTTCTTAAGCGGTGGAGTCATTTTAAGACCAACTAGTTTATGGAATTTCTTTATTGCTTTCACTGCATTAGCAGTTGGATATAAATTATTAAACGAAGGTAGGATGAACTTTTAAAATAGCTACAAATAATAGTAGTTTCTCGTGTTTATTAGTAATCAATACTAGTTGTTTTTCATGGTTATAGTGCAGTCAGGAGAATTTAGTATTATAATTTTTCTATATTTTCTACTGCCGCTGCGAGTGCATGAGGGCATTGGTATTGGTTTTTAACTAAGTGCCAATTTAACGAACAAGAAGTACACACAACCCGCCTCAAACAAATGAATCGCCTTTCATCCTGGCTTTTACATAGAAGGAGTTTGGTTAAGTTTGAGGCTACTATTACAATGGAAACTATCGATTCTGAGGAAAAAGCAAGAATGACCCAAGTGGTTCTAGGAGAAAACGAAGGAATAGATTCAGCTCTGCGGCGATTTAAACGCCAGGTTTCTAAAGCTGGTATATTAGCTGACGTGAAATATCATCGGCACTTTGAAACACCATTGGAAAAGCGCAAACGCAAGGCAGTGGCAGCTAGACGCAAACGACGTTTTAAATAAACCTATTCGGTTTGGTAGTGGCGTTGCTTGAGGACGTACCCTTAAACAGTAACATCACATTGTCGTTATTTTTACATAAAATTAAGCAAGATACCCGTACTCTGGTTAGTGTGCGGGTATCTTGTTTTGAGTAGTAACGTGGAGATGAGGAGCAGGGGGAGTAGGGGAGGTAAGAATAACAACTAACAACTGACTACTGACAACTGACTAATGACTATCAATATTTTCAATAGTGCGGCTATTGCAACGATTCATTGCTTTTTCTACTCCCTGTTTAATGCTAAGTTCTACACACTCAACTACAAACTGAAGTACAAGAGACATTAGTTGAGTTTCAGCTGTGGAAAATCTTCCTAGCACATGGGAGATAGATTCAGAGTTATCACTATTAGCAACATCTTTGGGTTTACCAATGCCGATCCGCAGCCGGGGGAAGTTTTGGGTGCTAAGATGTGCGATCGCACTCTTCATGCCATTATGTCCGCCAGCAGAACCAGATAAACGTAGGCGAGTTTTTCCCAAAGGCAAGTCCATATCGTCATAAATCACCAGCACAGACTCTGGCGGTAATTTATACCAACTTGTCACCGCTTGGATTGACTGTCCTGAGCGATTCATATAAGTTAGTGGCTTGAGCAAACGGATTTTACCTCCACCCGATGCCATTCCTTCACCATACTCCCCCTGAAACTTGCGATTTTCTGCGAGGGGAATTTGCCAAAATCGAGAGAGAGCATCTACAGCAGCAAAGCCAATATTGTGGCGTGTTTGGTCGTACTTAGGCTCTGGATTCCCCAACCCGACAATTAGTTGAGGAATCATTATCGCTGGTTGCGTAACAGCTTCTGTCATTTTGCAATCAATTGATTTGCAGCATTTCCTAGCTAGCTTGGGAAGAACCAGCAGTATCTTGCTCGGATTTAGCTGATTCGATTTGCTTGGGTTCAAGTTCAGCAGTAGTTTTCACAGCTTGTTCTAGGTGTTCGGCTTCCCGTTTAAACTCGCTTTGAAATTCATTAGAAGCTTCTTGAAAACCGCGAATTGCTTTGCCTAGACTACGGCCAATCTCTGGTAGCTTTTTCGGCCCAAAAATTAACAATGCCACTACCATAATTAGAGCCATTTCCGGCAGACCGATACCAAATACGTTCATTTTTGTGTCTCCTGTAAACTCTTGTCAGTGGTCAGTGGTCAGTAGTTAGAAATCGTAAGTAAAACAAGCTTTATCTCTTGTCTTTGAGACTTAGTTGCTATACTTCACCAACTTTAAATCCGCTGTATGTAGTCTAGACAATAGTTAGTAGTCATTGGTTAAGGGATGTAAATAAACAACTGACAACTGACAACTGACCATCAATAAAAAACCCGGACAAGCCGGGTATGCTTTGCTGATTACGCCAGCTTAATTGCTGTGTATCAATTAGTTGCCTAAAGTCCGCCAATCGACAAGAACATCCTGAACCAAGATTGTCTTATTGTAAAGTTGCAGAATAATTAGCAAAAACACGAAAAATAGCAGTATAAAAACAGCCATTACAGGGGTCGTACCCCAACCAGGGGCGACCTTACCATACTCAGAATTCAGAGGTTTCAGGATATCTCCCAACCTAGTCCTTTGTGCCATAGTTCACCTAAGATTAGTTGCCAAAGCTTTTTTTAATCTTCTGTAATATTCTATAAGAATAGCACTCATAATTTATCTCTAATTTATGGAACCCGCAATAGTTCTTAGCATTTCTATCGGCGTTATTTTGGTTGGTATTACAGGGTTTGGGATTTATACTGCCTTTGGCCCTCCTAGCAAGCAACTAGCAGACCCTTATGAAGACCACGAAGATTAATTAATAATCAAGAGGGCGCAAGACCTTGCGCCCGTACAACAGTCAGTGAAAATCGAGCGATCGCAGACTCATTCAGGTATATGATTAGCTGTTGGTGTCAATTTGAAACTAGCTATTTTCCAAGGCTGTATCGTCAAGTTTTGTTTCTTAGATGAGAATTCAGTGATGGAGGAACGCTCTAACAAATCTACTGTATCTCCTAGATTGAAATCTAAATCACTTTGTAAAGATAACTCTGCTGTTTCTCCGTGAGATTCATAACACCGGAGAATTAATTGCTGGGGATCGTCTTCAGATGGCTTCAAAGCCATCAAGATTAAGTTTTCAGATGTTAAATCCAAGAAACTCAATCCTTCAGTAATGCTGAGTACTGGGTTTTGAGTATTAGGTGGATTAGCGATCGCTTGCAACGGTATATTCAATTCATAGCCACGGCGTACAGTATGAGCTGTTTCCCAGCTGTTAGCGTGGGGATACAAGGCATAAGTAAATTCGTGAACGCCTCGGTCAGCCTCTGGATCTGGCCAATTAGGGCTGCGTAGTAATGTTAGGCGTAGTCGATTGGATTGACTATCGTAACCATATTTACAATCATTTAGTAAACTTACACCGTATTTACCCTGTTCTGTCTCTCCAGTTAAATCGGCCCAACGCAATGCAGGAACTTCCCATTTTGCTTGTTCTGCTGGGGTTTGGGGTTTAGTTGGGCGACGAATAGCACCACAAGGAATTTCATAAGTAGCAAAGTCTGCTTCAACGTTCAGAGGAAAAGCAGCTTTCACTAATACTTGATTTTCTTGCCAATTAACACGTGTTTTAATTTTGAGAACAGCAGATTTTTCTAAAATGTAATCTTGCGAAAACTCTGAGTTACCAATTGTTCGCACCACACGCACTCGACTGCGTAATACTCCTCGTTCTGGATAAGAAATATCTGATAGTTTAGCGGGCGGTAAAGGATGCTGGGCATAATTTGGGTCAATATTCCACGCATCCCAGTATTGTCCACTATCTTGAAAAGCTTGTAGTTGATTTCCTAAACCATTAAGAACTTCGCGTTGATTAGTTTTATCAAAGACGCTGGATAAATCTCCTGTGAGTTGGTCAATTGTAACTCGTAGATATTCGTTTTCTAGAACATAGTTTTCTTCAAAAGGTTCAGAGGATTGCAACGAAGGTTTACAGGGACAAAGCCAAAATACACGATAACCACAAGCAGGAATATCATTTGCTAAAAAAGAAACTGACATGATGGGCGTTTCACCAGTGGGTCTACGTCTTAGCCCAATAAAACGTTCTTGAGACTGTACCTCATTTCCCTCTAAGTCGCAAATTTTCCAGTCAAAGATTTGCCCAGGTTCTAGGTCTGGAAATATAATTTCTACTACCTCAGATCGCACCCAATTGAGAGAATTAAAGATAAATATCGGTTGGGCTTTTGGATGCGGGGGTGGAGGTAAAATAGTTTGGGATGCGATCGCCACCAATGATTCGTGTAATATCTTCGTTCCGACTTGTTCCACTTGCTGCCATTCGGGTAAAGCATCTACATATACTTGGGTAATCGAAGAACCCGGTAAGATATCGTGGAATTGATTAAATAAGACTTGCTTCCAAGCTGCTTCGATTTCGGCTTGAGGATATGTCACGCCGCAACTTATGGTTGCCAAAGTAGCAAATAATTCAGCTTCATACAACAATCCTTCACAACGCCGATTCCAACGCTTTTGATCCGCGTGAGTAGTATAGCAACCGCGATGGAATTCTAGGTATAGTTCGTCATTCCATGTGGGGAAGGATGGAGGGGATGAGGGGAATGAGGGAGATGAGGGGGATAATTCTTCACTCCTAACAACTGACAACTGACAACTGACAACTGACTGTATTTGCTGTAAATATTTTTCAGCCGTAGTAAATTCTATGTCTGGGAAGACAGGAGACTTTTGCCAGCGTTGGGCAGTTTCTAACATATCACGGGTGGGTCCGCCGCCGTGGTCGCCGACACCGGGAAGCCAAAGGGATTCAGGTAAACTCGTTTGAGCTTGCCATTCCAGAGAGTAAGATGCCATTTTAATTGGGTCGATACCTTCACCAATGGGTGCAGACATCAAACTAAAGACTTGGCTGCCGTCGGGCGATCGCCACCAAAAAGCCCCATAATCAAACTTAGTAGTATCATTCCATCGCAACTTTTGCGTGACAAAATACTCAATACCTGCATTGGCGAAAAACTGCGGTAAAGTTGCACAGAAACCAAAAGTATCTGGAACCCAGACAATAGTAGAAATCTTGCCAAACTTTTCTTGGATGTAGCGCTGACCATACAATAGCTGACGGACAAGCGATTCACCAGCAATCAAATTGAGTTCTGGTTCCACCCACAAACCGCCGATAACTTCCCAACGTCCAGCAGCTACCGCCTCTTGAATTGCCTGAAATAAATCTGGGCGATGTTCTTCAATCCAAGCATAAAGCGCTGGAGTCGAATGACAGAAAATTAGCTCAGGAAAATCTTCTTGCAGCTTGAGAACCGACGCAAAAGTATTCTGCGCTGCATTCCAAGTTTCACTCACAGGCCAAAGCCATGCTAAATCTAAATGAGCATGACCCAACAAATAAATTTTAGATTTTAGATTTGGGATTTGGGATTGAGAAAGGTATTGGCGAATAGCAGAAAGTTTCCTTTCCCATTCTTCCTTCTCTTCCTCTGTGTCTCTGTGGTTCGTAATTTCCCCTACCGCCTCCACCAAACCAGCCAACCTCTGTGGCGCAAACCTTTCCAAATAAAGCTGCGTTACTGCCAACTCATCAGCCACAAATCCCGGATCGGGCTTATTATCATCTATAGACTCATAAATTAGGAGCGATCGCACTAAAGCACCATCACAATGTCCCGGACTCACTAAGCGCAAAGCCACAGTAAATTCTTCACCAGGTGTCACTCCTCGACTGAGAAGCACTCTTGGCGAACAATCAAATAAATCTCCCTCTAGCACCAACTTGCCATTCACGTAAATCTCCGCAGCATCTGCCCACCAAACCAGCGACAGCCGCAAAGATAACCCCGTTAGGCAATAACTTTGTAAATCCTGGGGAACTACTAATCTTTGCACCAGCCATAGCACTTGTTTTCCCCCTGTCCAAGCAATATGACTTTTGGCATTTAGCTGGACTGGTTGCCAATCAGACAAATCAGATGCGATGATATCAGCGATCGCTAGGTCAGATTCTTGGTACAACCAAGTAGATTGAACATTAACTTGAGAACAAGAGCGTAATTGCTCAATCGCTTGTAAGAGCAAATTAGTATGAGATTGAGATTCAATAAAGGTCATATTTTCGCTAAGATAAGGGCACTTACGATAATTAACAGATTGTAGTTTTTATTGTTTGACGGGAGTCTCACAACTAAACAAGACTCAAACTAATAAATCATCACCATGTCTTCTGGTTCCTCTGGTCGTTATCAAAGCAGACTCTTTAACTTTGTCCACCAGCAATCTCGGCGGTTGACACAACAGTGGGAACACACCTTTCGGCATTTGCAAGTTGCTAGTAAATGGGGTGTGGAATTACTACTTACCCGTATACATCAACTGTTTGAGTCAGTTGAATCGGCTGGGAAAACGCTATCCGCAAAAGAATCACAACCCAGACTTAAGTTACAACCAAGCGATCGTGAGTTTCAGGCTGAAACTCCGCAAAATGCTGATATTGCCATTCAACGCGTACTAGAGTCAGTCCATAATTTACCATCTGCGGAAATCATTGCTACTCCTGTAAGAGGAGCAGAGGAGCAGGGGAGCAGAGGAGCAGAGGAGCAGAAGAGAATACGCAACTCCCCACTCAGCAACGCCAGTCGCCTCAAGTCGGGAGACCCGCCCACGGCGCTGGCTCCTCAGCACTCAGCACTCAGCACTCAGCACTCCCCACTCAGCACTCAGCACTCATCACTCAGCACTCAGCACTCCCCACTCCCCACTCAGCACTCCTTACTGTCTTTGTGGCGGAAATTTGTTCATCCCAAAAGCAACCCTAGCCTTCCTCAATCCTTAACAATTACAGATAATTCAGCAGCAAGTCTCAACCATCTCAAGCCAGAAGATTCTCTCAAGCAAATACCTATAGTGCAAGGAATTGCTACAAATTTGGTGAATCGTAAATTGGTACTTGTCTGCGCCAATAATGAAATTCTAGATATTTTGACACCTCAGCAACAGGCAAAACTAGAAGACCGAATTATTAGTGAAGTTGCTAACTATTGGCATTCTTGGCGGTTGGCTGAAGCTAAACAGCAAACAAATTTATTACCAGAAATTAACCAATTATTGACAAAGCTGACTGGCAAGAATGCAGCTAATACACCAGCCTTAACTGAAGGTACACCAGAGGATTTACTTAATCCAAATAGGGTGTTAGGATTCCTGGACAAGTTTGTTGCCAAGTTAGAAGCCAACGCTATTATACCCGTACAACAGCGCAGCCAAGGAATTGTGAGAGTTGCCCAAACTCAGTTAAACATATTTATTTACGGTAAAGAGCAGTTAGCTGCTAGAGAGAAAATAACAGTTACTGCTGATGATTTGCCAACTCAGACACTAGATTTTCAGGATTTACTTGAAGCGGCACTAAATTATTTTTTTGGTGTGAGTAAAGGCAAAAAACTAGAGATGAGCTATTCTGACGAGCAGTCACAAGCTAAATTATTAGATTACCGCCGTTCTATATTTTTGCCCAAAAGCAATCAATTGCAGAATGATGATTTAACAGTAGATCCTTGGCTAAATTGGGATGATTTATTTGGTAACTCTGCGAGAGTTACTAACAATTTAGTTATACCTTCTCCAAGTATAGATCCCGCTCTAGCTCCTGGTCTATCAACACCGAGATTTCCATCCAAAAAGTTAATACAACAACCGAGAGCCGGATCTGGATTGGTGCAAAACAAAAAACCAGCTTGCGATCGCACCTCGACTCAAAAAACATCTAGAAAGTTAACCTCTGCCAAACAAACAAGAGCTAGTATTTCTCAATCTACAACTGAAAGTTCCAAAGGTGAAATTTCCCCACAGCATCGCCAAGGTGCTGAAGTCGAGGCCAAGCCAGATTGGATAGAAACTAAAGCAATCTTAATGGGCTATGAAAAGCACCCATTAGAACTACTTCTAGAATGGCTCGATCGCGCTATGCTCTGGCTCGAAAAAATATTTGTCAATATTTTTTATTTTTTCCAAGGGCTGTTGGGAGCTAAGAAAGCTAGTAGACATTGAAATTTCAAATATTTTAAAGGAGTCAGAAATTTTCTCATTCTGGCTCCTGAATATTTTATCGCTAGCTGATTACAGATAATCAAGAACCGCTATAATTTAATTTTTATATTTCAAACCGAGAAGTTTGAAGATTTAGAAGATTTAATTGTGACGCGTTATTGGTGGTTTTCTACGTGAAAATTCTTGTTTACTGTAAATACTTCAATTTTAAAAATCCACTAGATAAACCGAAAATTGAGACATTTGTGGTAAATTTACCTCAAATACCCAAGGTAGGTGAAACCATTGTAGTTGAGAGAATTTCACCTCAAAAACAGTTTGTGATTATTTTTGAATATATTGTCACAGCAGTGCAGTTTAACGCTTCTAGAGAATTGGCTGATGCCGCAGATGCTCAGGTTAGTGCATTTTTGAACCATTGTTGGGAGGGAACTTCAAATTTCAAAGTGACAAACTTTTTAGAGAAATAATCTTTGAGTGGTTGTCAGTTGTCAGTTGTTAGAAGGCAGTCCCGATGAAAAAATTTTCATCGCCATGCATGAAAATGGGACTGGGGACTAGAGACTAGTATTTTTACTCAGCACTCAGCACTCAGCACTCAGCACTCAGCACTCAGCACTTTCAAGTTAGAAGTATACAGATAGGGGCGCTCGCTCTTAGCGTTCCCGAAGGGTAGGCCGTACCCGACGGGAAGGGCAAAGCCCTACGCCCTTACAAGAATCTGTACGTTGAGGTTGAGTTACTCTCTACTTTTAAAAGAGTTCAGCCATTCTTGAACTTGGTCTCTGGCAATATCGCGGCCACCTAAACCAAATGCTAGAGCAATAGCAACAGCGATCGCACCTAGCAAAAGTCCAAAAGCTAAATTCACAATATCACTGGCAACTCCAATTTGTTGCAGTGCCATTGCAGAAACTAAGGCAATGATGGCAATCCGTGCTACCTGTCCCAAAATCCGCGCTTGAGGATTACCAGAACTAGTAATAATGTTATATGCCAGATTTGCCAAGAATAAACCAATGGCAAATACTATCAATCCTGCCAAAATCCGCCCGAATATCACCAAAAGACCAGATACTAATGTTGTCAGGGCTGGAATATTTAGGATATTGACCGCTGCAACCGTTGCAAATAGCAAGATGCCAACTAAGACAACGATCCCAGCAATTTCTGATGGAGTGCGGGTTGCACTGGGTATTGCTGTTGGTTCTGCTGAAATTACAATTCGTCTGGTGGGTGTTGGCAGACCCAAAACAGAGAAAATGTTGTTGAAGCCTAAATTGGTGAGAATACTGGTGACTAAATCTGCTACAAATCGCCCTAGGAAGTAGGCAAAAATCAAAATTCCGATCGCTGTAAAGATTGCAGGTAGGGCATTGAGGATCTGCTGTAACATTGCGATCGCAGGCACAGAAATTGCCTCAATTCTCAACGCATTCAGAGCTGCGATCGCTACAGGAATCAAAATCAAAATATAGACAATCGTGCCTATGATACTTGATAGAGATTGTACCCCCGCAGATGAGGACAGTCCAAACCTAGTGCCCAAATGGTCGATGCCAGTTGTTGCCAATAAGTTGCTAACAATCCGTCGCACCACATTAGCTAAAAACCAACCAACTACTGCAATTAGTGTTGCCGCTAGGATGTTTGGCAGAATTGACAGAATCTCTGTAATTAAGGCTTGTACTGGTTGTAGTGCCTGCCTTAGTCCCAGAGTATCCAGAACCGGGGCTAGAAAAAGTAAAAAGATGAACCAATACAGGGCATTGCCAATTGTCTCACTCAAAGACAAGCGATCGAGGCTAATTGTATCGTCTTGGGTTTCTTGATTTAAACGCTCATCCAGTCTCAAGGCTTGTAGCCCACGTACTGTCACAATCTTTACAATAGTTGCTATTAACCAAGCTACACCCAAAAGAATTGCTGAACCGACTATCTTGGGCAAAAAGCCAATGAGTTGGTCGAGAAAATTATTCAGCGGGCGAGAGGCTACCTCTAGTCCTAAAGCCTGTAAAACAGCTACCACCGTTAATAAGATGATGCTCCAAAATACCAACTTGGAGATTAATTTCTCCACTTGGGGAACATCATCGCGTCCCGTCACCCCTGCGGCGATACGGTTATCTATGTTTGTGCGATTGAGGATTCCCCGCGTCACCGCCTCTGCGATCGCTGCAATTAGCCAACCAATTAACAAAATTGCCACTACCCCTAGTAACCGGGGTATAAATGCAATCAACTGTTGAACAATTCCTTGCACATCGGCAATTCCTTGGTCAACTCTTTGTCGATCCAGTGTCAGGCTTGGCGATTGTGCCAAAAATTGCTGTAACCTCATCGACAAACCAATGTCTATCAACTGGGTTATTCCTTGCCAAGTTGTGTTCATGGTTTTCTGGAATTAAGCTTTAGTATTTGCTAAAAACACTTGCGATGCTTGTAGGGTGGTTTGCTCAAAACAATACCGTACCCCAGTAAGTTCACTAGTGTTTTGAATATACATTTAACAGTAAAAACTTATATGGTATTGATAGCAAGAGTAATTTTTTACTTTGTTAAATAATTCCTCGTTTTAGTCATGAATACTTGCAAAACAATAAGTAGCTTTTGTTAATAGGTATTTTTAAATACATTTGTGAAGTAATGTAGTTATTAGTGGTGAGCCAGCGCGGTGAAGCCTTGTCTCCAGTACTTAATTTTGGGTTACTCTAAGGGCAGCAATTGCATGAAAGAGAATGTCTCAAACTTTTGAACAATCGATTCAAATTAATGCCACGGCTACAGTAGTGGAGCGCTGTATTACCGATTTAGCTCTCATGCATCGCTGGCTAAACCCAGTACTGCGTTGCGAACCTGTAGGCAAAGCTTGGAGTACTGATGTTGGCAGTCAAAGTCAATTTGTGATTCAAATTCCTTTTGTGAAACCTACGCTCAACAGTGTTGTGGCAGAAAGAAAACCAGGTTTAGTAGTCTGGGAATTTCAAGGATTTTTCCAAGGACGCGATCGCTGGGAATGTCAACCAATAGAACAGGGAACGCGTCTTGTGAACCGCTTTGAGTTCGATATTCCCAACCCGCTAGTCAGTTGGGGTTTCAACACCTTTGCTGCATCTTGGACAAAAGAAGATATGCAAGCCCAACTACGCCGCCTGAAACGAGTGGCAGAAGAACAACAAATTAGTCAATAGTCAGTTGTCAGTTGTCAGTTGTCAGTTGTCAGTTGTCAGTTGTAATTTTTCTCCCCCTGCTCCCTCATCTCCCTCATCACCTCTGCTCCCCCAACTCTCCTACTCCCTCACTTTCCCAAATCTGCGAGTAACCGCCGAATCACGATTGCATCTTCAGCATCAGGAACTTTTGCGAGATAAGTTTGCAAGTCTTCCACAGCTTGTGGGTAATGGCCGAGTTGATAATAGAGCAAACCGCGATCGCGCACTTCTAAGGACACACCAGGAAACAGCAGCAAAATCCTTTCAACGGCAGCTAGGGTTTTTTCTAAATGTTGCTGTTTTAGATAGATATATTTTAAGTTTGTCAGCATTCGTGCCAAAAATTGCCGATTGCTTACGGGCGCTAAGTATTCTGGTTGTAAACTCACGGGTTGCTGAAACATTTGAGCAAGCCGTTCTTGGCAATCTTGGGCAAACATCACCTCACCGCGATTATATGCATCGACAAAAATCTCTACGTCTGGAATGTCCGGACGGATCAAGAAGTGCCCCGGCATTCCTATCCCCACCATAGGAAAATCGATTCTGTCGGCAACTTCTAGGTAAACCAATGCCAAGGTAATGGGAATCCCTAATCGGCGATCGATCGTATCATTTAAAAAACTGTTGCGAGGGTCGTAGTAATCTGTTTTATTTCCAGCAAATCCCAAATCATCGTATAAATACTGGTTGAGACTTTGAATCAGCCGTAGAGGATACCTTGAAGAAGGTAAGCGTTCTTGAACTTCACTTGCCATTGTGTCAAAGGCATTCAGGTATTCCTCTGGATCGAGGTCTGGATATTCTTCCTGTGCAATATACAAAGCTGCCTTAGCTAAGTTGATATGCTCGTCAGGCTGATGAATCTCTTGATAAAAATATTGCCGTGCTGACGAGAAATTCATAAGTAATTGCTCGATATGAATATAAACATCAAGCGGTTTTAATGACACAGTTTTTTGGATATACTTTTATTTTAAGGTGATTAAGAGGATTTGGAAATTTAATTTTTACAACAGTAATTCTAAATATTTTGTAAAATCTGGTGTATGGGCTGTTGATTGACAGCATTCATCTTTTTAAGAGTTTAAATTGCACTTTCATATACAGCAATCCTATTTACTTGTGAAATAAAGTAAATTTTTACATCCTTTTGTCCTATTCCCTGACTCAACAAGTAATTTCAAAACTCATTTATGATTATTATACAGTTCGATTCGGGTTAATAAAAGATATACACTACATAAAGGGAAATATTTAGCTCTTGAATAATCTACTCTTATTGAAGGAAAAACTACAGGCGAAGCTTGAGGAAATTCAAACCAACAACGATGGTTCTCCTGTTACTAACGTTAAGCTCGACAAAACTATCGCCGCAGAAATTGAACAATTGACAACAGAATTAGAAAGCTTCAATCCTAATCCTAGTCCTCTTTTGTCTGCTAGTTCCTTGCTAGCAGGAGCTTGGCAACTGCAATACTCCACTGCTAGAGAAATCCGTTCTTTAGCTTCTCTGCCATTGGGTTTAAAAGTAGGTAAAGTCTATCAAGTGATAGATGTTAAAAACAAATTATTTTTCAATTTAGCTGAAGTTAAACATTTTCTAGGGCTAGTATCAGGATACGTAAAAGTGACAGCTAGCTTTGAGCCTGCAACAGTTGATTCATCGCCTTTACCAAACAAATAGCTTAAGAGGATGTTTGAAAAGTTGATAGTTGAGTAAAAAAAGCTCTCAGGGCATAAGCTGTAAATACGTAGATACAGCACCATTGAGAGCGATGAGTAAAGTTTACCCTAGTAACCTGACCCAAGAGCAATTTGAACTGATTAGTGGGTTGATTCCACCTCGAAAACCAGGCGGTCGCAAACGCTCTGTTGATATATATTCAGTGCTCAACGCCATTTTTTATGTCTTATGTGAAGGTTGTCGATGGCGATCGCTACCAGGAGATTTTCCAAACTGGCAAACAGTTTATACTTATTTTCGTAACTGGCGCAAAGATGGAACTTGGGTGAAGATTCATGATCATTTACGTGAATGGGTGAGAGTAGACCATCACCGAGACGCGAGTCCCTCCGAAGC
>NZ_JAECZA010000216.1 GCF_016056275.1 Dendronalium phyllosphericum CENA369
GAGTTTATACTTACAGCTTTTGCTATCTCTGGTAATGATTTTCTTTTAATTGCTGACATTATCCCTAGGTGTAAATATTTGAAGCACTCATAATTCCTTACTTCTTTAAATAGCTCTTTATACTCTGCACAATATTCATCTATGATCGTAACTGTTGGGTGAGGATCTCTTGCCAAATGTTTGAGGATTTGTAATTCTACATCCATTGCTCTACTTACCTTCCAGAGCTTTTTCTTCTATTCCTTTTATTCAGAATACTCGGAAAGTGACAGAAGAGGGGTAATTAGGTTATTTGAACAAAGCTAAACATTCTTCTTTTAAAACTCCTTTAATGACTTTAATTTTTCTAAAAGATTTAGCTATCATTTCCTCGCAAGTAATATCAATTTGTGATTGATTTAGCGAGATTAAATCTTGAATTGAAACAGCATATACAATTTCTGATATACCTGCCCAAATACAAGCAGCCGCACACATCGGACAAGGTTCCCCAGTTGTATATATGCTATAACCTTCTAAAGAAAGGTTTTTAAGTTTAGCTGTTAAACTACGAATGACATTGATTTCCGCATGAGCAGATGGATCGTTGTCTTTACTGACGGTATTATATGCGACAGCAACAACTTCGTCATCTTTAACAATTACAGCACCATAAGGCGCATCGCCTTTTTTTGCTTCCGCTATTGCTAAACGCATAAAATATTCTTGGTTAATATTCATATTCTTGGTTAATATTCATTGGGGAGGTAAACAGGATATTAGTTAACGATATCGCATTGTCAATGGTATTTCTACGAATATATTGAAATTACTGATAGGGAAATATGCTATTGAGCAGACAACAAACCCAATTTTATTTGACAGACCTAGAAACACCAGTAGGTAAAGCGATTAATTTAATTATTGCTGCACTAGTGCTGTTATCCTCAGCAATTTTTGTTGCCCAAACTTATAATATTCCCGATGTTGTTAGGTTGCAGCTGGATTTCATCGATACTACTATCTTGATAATTTTTGCTGTAGAATATGTGATTCGCCTCTGGAGTGCAGAAAATAAAATTAAATATATTTTCAGCTTTTATGCAATTCTTGATTTAATGGCGATTTTGCCATTTTTCATCGGGCTGGTAGATATCAGCTTTATCCGCATATTACGCTGGTTTAGAATTTTACGTTTACTTAGGTTTATAGATAAGAGATTTTTATTTGAGAGTATTAGTAGCGAAGATGGTGTAATTTTTGTACGTATCTTATTTACTTTATTTGCAATAATCTTTGTTTACTCTGGCTTAATTTATCAGGTAGAACATCCTGTTAATTCCCAAGTTTATAGTACTTTTTTGGATGCTTTTTATTTCTCTGTTGTCACAATGACAACTGTAGGATTTGGTGATGTGACACCAGTTTCTGAATTAGGTCGCTTTCTAACAGTGTTGATGATTTTGACAGGTGTTGCACTCATTCCTTGGCAAGTAGGCGATTTGATTAAGCGATTAGTAAAAAATGCTAATCAGGTAGAAATAGTTTGTTCGGGTTGTGGTTTGGCTTTCCATGATGTTGATGCTGGGTTTTGTAAAAGGTGCGGTACTAAGTTACCTAACACTAAGTAGGTTGGCGTGAATATTTTGCGTAAATCCAAAGCAGCCTTGCTTGATAGCAAGTGAAAGAGAAATGTAGACGTGCAAGCTATCGCAAAGAGCGCAAAGAAATGGTATGAGATACTACATATCCAGAAAATTTACTTATCAAAATAAGAATAGCGCCTACTTAAATCCAAGCAGGCGCTATTCCTTTATTTAAATTCAAGGAAAAATATAGTGAAATCGATTCCCTGGTTTTTCCTATTAGTGGAGTACAGTTCAAATTATTACACAGCACTACTGCGGCTGATCAAGTTCCATAAGAAAACGGCGACAATTGCACCAAGAACTGCTACTACAATCCCAGTTACACTGAGAGTTGGAGCCGCTAAAGCTAAGGTTCCTGTACTGAAGAATACACCCAAACTTCCACCAACGAAAGCAC
The DNA here is from genome assembly GCF_016056275.1 of Dendronalium phyllosphericum CENA369. Lineage (GTDB taxonomy): Bacteria > Cyanobacteriota > Cyanobacteriia > Cyanobacteriales > Nostocaceae > Dendronalium > Dendronalium phyllosphericum. The sequence goes on from NZ_JAECZA010000216.1 coordinate 2,026, forward strand.
CAATAATTCCTAATAAAATTGTTCCTAAAATTCCGCCACCTTGATGACCGGGATAAATAGCCTTGGCGATCGCACCAGCAATTAGACCTAAAACAATCCAAGCAAGAATATTCATTGTCGTTAGATTTGATAAACGTTGTTTACTTACAAATATAGAATAACAATTTCAAATTAATCTTCACTCTATCAATAGAAACAATTGTTAATCGCCATCAGGATGAATCGCTTTTACTTCTTGTGATATACTTCTCAATTGAAATAGGTAATTAAGAAAAAGCTCCTAGCAGGTCTATAACTAGGGGCTGATTGATTCATTGCTTGTTAATTGCAGTATACGCATTTCTAATTACTTTTATCATCTACTTGAAGAATTAAGATCGGCTTTGAAAGCAGAATATTAATTTGATAAGGTGAAAGAGTAAAAGGTTTGTAGCTGCAACCAATGTTTAAGATTTCATTAATTGCTGGCTTGCTCAATTCAGCCACCGTTACAACTACCTTGGCACTAGCAACAATTATTTTCTATCCATCAAAAACTCTGTCACAAACACCCAGCGAAGGGCAAAACACAATTCCCCAAGCAGGTTGCCTATCTGGATATCCCGATCGCACATATCAAGGCTCGCGTCCAGTAATGCGCTATGAATTTGCAGCTGGCTTGAATACGTGCCTAGATCGGTTAAATCAACTTCTTCCCGCTAATAGGGCGGATTTGGCAACAAAGGAAGATTTAGAAATTTTGCTCAAACGACAGAGAGAATTAAACCAACAACTTCGAGAACTCAACGAGCGAGTTGACACCCAAGACCGATAAAATAAGCATTCGACAGCAGTTAGTTTATGCTATTTTTTTCTAGAAGCGCAAATTTTGCTAGAGAGGGTCAGATATTCAAGTAAACTAGGGAACACAGAGAATATGTGGTGCATGAATGGTAAGAAAAAGCCCTCAACCAAAAGCGACATCATCTGAAGTACTAGAATGCGTGCAACAGAATTGTCCCAGTTGCGGCAAACCCATGTGGAATGAGTACAACAATCTGCGACGTGTGAGAACTCTTAAAGGAGTGATACAACTACTGTTGAAAATTCGCCGTTGTCAAAATAGCTCTTGTGAGCGTTACAAAATTAAGTAT
>NZ_JAECZA010000031.1 GCF_016056275.1 Dendronalium phyllosphericum CENA369
GAGCAGGGGAAGTAGGGGGAGTAGGGGGAGCAGAGGAGAATACCGAACTCCTTACTCAGTACTCTTCACTACTGACAACTGACAACCGATCCTTGGAACCTCAATCAGGCTTTAGGGTCTATTTATATGACACTTATAAATTGTTTTTTTACATCGCATCTCGACTGTTGACTATTAATAGCCATGGTGAGTTTTCCATAACTCAAATAAAACTGTTATAAAGTTTATATTTCTTATAAATACTTACTAATATTTAGTATATTTTCCAAAGCTAATGATACCCAATTGGGATTAAATGTATTGTTTTACTGAGGATAGTAATGCATAGAAACCTGAGGGGATCGAGTCTTTTTGAAGTGTGTTAATTACAAATTAGTATGATGTGTGCTTAATAGTTAAACATCAATTTAAAATTCAAAATTGAAAATTAGTCTGTTTAAAATACCTATTTAGTTATGATGTCGGTAAAGTGGAAATTCTTTTTAATTTTAATACTCAGTATGTTTGCTACTGCGAGTGCTGGGGTTTATATTGCCCACCACCAACAACCCGTAACTGTTGCAGAAATTCGCAATAGTCAACAACAACAATTTTCGGTGGTGCAACAGTCTCAGGATATTGTAGGATACCCACAGCGCTCCGACTATAAAACCATACCGTTAGAAAGTATTACCTCTGCTCTCCAAGGCAGCGACCCTGCTACCCTCGCCTTGAATGTCTTAGATGATGATGCATTAGTAGGAGGAAGGCGAAAGGTAGAGGTAGTTTATCCTCAAAGAAATCAAGCTTATGTGACGATTACACAAAGCCAGTCAAATAGTGAGCTAGCGCGTGTCATTAAATATCGAGTTGAGATGACAACTTTTGGGCGATCGCTTTTAATAAGTTCGCCTCCTGTATGGCAAATTGTTTGGGTCGGCTCCCAGACACAATGTCAAACTGGAAGTCGCCCACACAAAAAGTTAACTCAAAGTTGTAATTAGTCATTAGTCACAGACCAACTGACAACTGACCATTGTACAGACGCGATTAATCGCCATTGTACAGACGTGGTTAATCGCGTACTAACAACTAACAACTGACAAATTTAGATGTCGCCGCGAATATCTTCGACAACGCCATCACGCAACACAACTTCGACCTGCATTTTGCTAATCAAGTTATCTCCTCGTTCGACTCTAAAAAAGCCTTCCATTTGGAATTGATTGACTTCTTGATCTAATTCGAGAAACTGCACTTGCTGGAGGTTTTGCAGTAGTTGATTTTTTTGCTCTAGCAGTTCGCTTTTCTTTTGATTGACTTGAAGTTGGATATTGTCAATCTGTTGGAGGGTCTGAGGCCCTGGTGGTTGCAGACTTTGCTTTTGAATTGCGGCGATCGCTCTTTGTCCTTCAAGATCCAATTGTTGCAGTTGTTGGTCGAGTTGATTGATATTAGCTTGTAGCTGCTGTTGCACTTCCTCTTTCCAAAGGGGAGTCACAATAACTTTGACATTAACAACGCGCTTTAAAAGCAATTGAGGGTTGGAGACATCCATAAATAGTTTCGCGTTCACTCTATAGTTTGTGGGTGGAATTATCAGGCAAACATGCCGTTAATAATATCGTGATAGCGTTCAGTGACAATGTGTCGCCGAATTTTCAGCGTTTGCGTCATCAAGCCATTTTCGATAGAAAACGATTCTAGTATAAGTTTGAATGGCCCAATACGGTCATCTGCTCGATAACCCGGACGGTTTTTCACTTCCCGATTCAATTCTTGCCGAAATAAATCCTGGATGATTTTACTCTCCAAGTCAATTTTTTGACTGGATGAGCTATCATCTTTGTCCTGTAAGCTTAATTTGAGGTTCTGGCTTTCTGCCCACTTTTCTAAGGCTTCGAGATTGGGGACAATCAAAGCACCGAGGCTGCGTTGGTCTTGTCCAACAAGCATGATTTGGTCAATGTAGGGCGATCGCAAACAGGCATCCTCAATCGGTTGTGGCTCGATATTTTCCCCATTACTTAAGACAATCGTATCCTTGGCTCTACCAGTTAGCACCAAGTCGTTTTCTGGTGTTACCCAACCCAAATCGCCGCTATCAAACCAACCTTCGGGATCGATTGCTTTTGCTGTCGCTTCGGGGTTGTGGTAATAGCCTTGCATAACTTGAGGGCCTTTGAGCAATACTAAGCCTCGTTCGCCGGCTGGCAAGGGCTTTCTTGTTTCAGGGTCTACAATTTTAACTTCTGTACCGGGGATTGGTTGCCCGGACGAACCACGAAAATTGCGCCAAGGACGACGGGCATTAGTGACAGGAGAAGTTTCTGTTAAACCATAACCCTGTAAAAGCTCGACACCAACAATTTCAAAAAAGTTATCTATGTGTCTTGGCAGCGCACCGCCACCGCTAATCACATACTTAATTTGTCCTCCTGTCGCTTCCCGTACTTTGGCATAAACTAATCGTTCTCCCAAAGCATGGAGAGGATATAAAGCAGTTGCTTTGATACTGGCTGTTAATCTTTCTACGGCTGAGGAATTTAAATTATCTAAATACAAGCCTTGGGCAATTCGTTGGTTTTGGATATATTTTTCACTGTTGCTGAGTAAAAAGTTAATTAGGCGTTGCTTTTTCGCTGGTTGTTCGCGGAATTGCTTTTGTACTCCTTCATAAATCGATTCCCACAGGCGCGGTACAGCGATCATGTAATGAGGTTTGAATTCTCTCAAATCTCGTTTGACCGAACGCAAGTTAGTGTAGACTTGCGTGCAACCTTGAGAAAGTAAGAAATACTCTCCACTGCGTTCGTAACTGTGCCATGTCGGCAAAATGCTAAGGACACTTTCTCCTGGTTCTGGTTGAATTACTGCCCCCAATGCTCTTACCTGATGCATCAAATTACTGTGAGACAGCATCACGCCCTTGGGTTTACCCGTAGTTCCTGAAGTATAAATTAGTGTAGCTAAGGTATTGGGATTGTGTTCAACCTTGACAAGAGTATTGCTTGCGCCAATTTCTATCAACTGCGAATAGTTCAGCACTTTAATAGTTTCTGCTTGTGGTGGTGCTTCATCTGAAAGTATGATGACCAATGTCACAGGTAAATCATCAAGCCGATCCCGCAATCTACTAAATGTCTTCAAATCTTCGACTACTAGTGCTGTGCTGCCACTGTTAGCCACGATAAACAGTAATTCTTCTTTTTCTGCTTGGGAGCTACGTACTGCATCAATTGCCCCAGCAGTCATGATGCCTTGATCTGCAATAAACCAGCGAGGACTGTTGTCAGCAATTAAGGAAATGCGATCGCCTTCTTTGATTCCTAATGCTTGCAACCCAGTAGCAAATTGTTGAATTTGCTTTGCTAGCTGGGTATAAGTAATTACTACCTCTGGTGTTGTATGGGGATTATGTAAGGCAACAATATTACCAAATCGCTCTGCTACTAATGGCCAAATCTCCGGCAATGAGTTGGTATTTGTATAATCTACCAAACGCTGTAATGCTTGAGTTTCTTGCTTTGCGATCTTGGATAAAAAAGAAGATGTAGGTTGGATGTTCGACATCATACATCACCTGAATTTGATAAATTGACTAAAAAAGGGTGTAAAAGTGTGGAGTGTAGGGAAAGGTTGGATAAACCTGACATCTACTGTATCCGCGCCTCAATTTATTGATGTGGTTCTCTGAGATTCCTACAACGCCAGTCGTCTCCTGTGGGGAAACCCTTGATGCTTGTTCTCGTAGCGTCTTACCCCATTTGACGACGGTTGCTATAACGGAGTGTCTCACCGCAATGGCTCCCCTGACCCGATTAAATCCATGTTTGTTGACTATTTTCTAGCTTATTCTGCTATTGTGCTATAATCTCATGCCTAAATATTTATATCGTCTGCTGTGTCAGCAATTTCGCCAAGTTGGCGATTGCATTGATAAAAATTTATGTTAAAGTTAATTTATATAAACTAAAAGCAATGAATTGCTTTGAAATTTAGTTGCAAATTTATATTTGCAGCTAACAATAGAGACCACCTATTTTTCTACAGGGGGTGATTACCTATGGGTTTAGCAGATGCTGTATTGCTGACCTTGCTTAATACTGTTGCTTGTTTGGTATTACCCAAGCTTATATCTACTATTCTTGCATCCAAAACCAAACCAACTAAAATGTTGCTAAAAAGTTCTCCACTACAGAAAGCAAGAATTCCAATTACCAGTTTCCCTTATTGTACGGTTTATGTGTTGACAGGCAGCCAATTCTGTAAATTCAGCCCCCGTTTTTGTTCTAAGTGTTCTGTAAGTTGACGGACTGTCTGAAAATATTGCGTGCATAGTTCCGATTGGGGACTTCAATGAAAATATCCCATTGTAACTGTTGACTATCGCTCGTTAACTATAAACTGTCAACTGTTTGATGCGGGATGATTTATTGATTGGAGTTCCCTTATTCTGTCGTATTCCTTAACAGGCAGCCATCCAGACCATGTGCAAGTAGAGGCACATGGATACGGAATTATCAGATATAGCAAAGTGCTGAGTGCTGAGTGCTGAGTGCTGAGTAAAAACCCAGTTGCTGTTAGGCTTTGAACAATCGCAATTGTCCTAAAGGGTGTGACTACGGCTATATATTGAATGATAATCAGCAGTCAATAATTATTCTTTGCATCCCCTACTTTCCTTAACAAGTTGAAAATCACTTGCCAACAGGTAAAACTAAACCTTCACAGGCTAGTATTGCATTGGGAAAGGCAGATTGAAGGTCAACTTGAATATTGTCAAGAAAATCGTCTTCGTCATCTGGGTGATAATGAGAGATGACTAGCTGCTGCACGCCTGCGCTGCGAGCCAAATTCACCGCAGTTTGCCATTGTAGTTCGGCTGAGTCATGGTTGTGAGATGTTGGAGGAGTATAAGTAGCATTAGCAATTAGCAAATCTACACCTTGAATCATCTGTAAAATTCGCTCTTGCTCGGCTTCATCAGCACTGCTGTGCAAATCTGTGGCATAGGCAACGCTATATTCCTGCCAAGTAATCCGATAACCTACTGACCGCTGAGTTTGATTAATTAATGCTGCTGTAATTGTCACATCATCTAGCTTCACCTCATTACCCGGAATCAGATTGTAGAACTGTAATTCAGATTGCATTACTTGCAAAGGGTAAGGAAAGTGGGGCTGGAGCATTTGGTCGTACAAACATTGTTTGATAGAAGCTCCATTTGAGGCAGCTATACCGTAAATGTGGAAGCAATTTTTGGCAATAAATGCAGGTGCAAAAAAGGGAAAACCTTGGATGCGATTTAATTGGGAGTTGCTAAAAAATAGATGGGCTTCTAGCGGTTGTTGTAATTGCTGCCAAGATTTACCCAATATGCGTAAACCAGTACCCCCATCAAAAATCAAATGTTTGCCAGCCACATGCATTTCTACACAAGTAGTATTGCCACCATAGCGGTTGGCGTTACTGCCTGGGGTGGGAATTAAACCCCGTACACCCCAGAATTGCACGATAAAACTATCCGCTGAACTATTTTGCGGTGTAGTTGGTTTTTCAGTTACGTAGCTCTGGGAACCCGACAGTTCAATATTTGCCATTTTCTTTGAAATTAGACCTTAACGAGCAGGTCATCGTAGTACCGCACTTCTAAAAGCCGATTTTTTTCATCTACGAGGACTACTGTAGGAGAGTAACTTTTTAACTCTTCTGGAGTGAACTGCCCGTAAGTCATTATAATCAAGCGATCGCCTATAATGCCTAGACGTGCCGCACCCCCATTTAGCTCAATTACTCCTGAATCGGCAGGTGCAGGAATTGCATAAGTAATAAAGCGCTGACCATTAGCATTATTTACCACTTGTACTTGCTCGTAAGGCAAGATGCCAGATTTATCTAATAAAGTTCGATCGATGCTAATACTACCGACATAGTTGACATTCGCCCCTGTGAGGGTGCAGTTATGAATTTTGGCTAAAAGGAGAGTGCGCTGCATTTGGTTTAGGGGTAATCAACAATTTTAGAAGTTGAGAGTTAGAAGCTAGAAATAAAAATTTATAACTTCCAATTCCTAACTTCTAACTCCTAATCCATTATCCTTTAAATGCTTTGATGGACTTATCTACTAAGGCCTTGACTTGCTCTACATCCTGCCAACCAAGAATTTCAGTCACCTTTTTTTCTAAATTTTTATAACTGCGGAAGAATTCAGCAATTTCATCCAAGCGGTGTGGTGCTACGTCTTTGAGGGATTTTATTTGAGCGTAGCGCGGATCTTTATCTGGAACGGCAAGAATTTTTTCGTCGCGATCGCCGCCGTCAATCATCTCTAAAAAGCCTATCGGTCGTGCGGCGATCACACAACCCGGAAAGGTCGGCTCGTCAATTAGAACCATGCCATCTAGCGGATCTCCATCATCAGCTAAAGTGTTAGGTACAAAGCCGTAGTCATATGGATATTTTACCGAAGAATAAAGTACGCGGTCTAGAGCAAAAGCTTGTAGCTCCTTGTCGAACTCATATTTATTTTTGCTCCCGCCTGTAATTTCAACCAGAACGTTGATGATACCTGGTTTGGGTTGGGCAGGAATCCGGGATAAGTCCACAACAAAAATCCTCAGCTAACGGTGAATGGTGGGCGCACCTGTTTGGTTCCCCGTGTAGAATTTTAGGGCCAAGATGGACTTCTTCTCAAAGTATTCATGCGAACTGGTGCAGTCGAACTGACAAAATCGAATCGGACTAGAGATAAGGGACTTCCAACTAAAAAAAATATTCCATCGCTTTGGTGAGCAGGGGAAGCAGGGGAGGAAGAATCTCACAATCGTTTTTGCTCTCAAAATTGAATAGTTTAATTTCTGGAAGTCCCTAAATCATTGAGAATTTTACCCATCGAATCAACTTGACACTCAAATATTTGGTAGATTTCTCTCTGAAAAACAAGATTCCCGGCTTTTGATAAAAGTCGGGAATCTGATTCTTTCTATTTTCACTGCTTCGACCGGGCACGATCTGAATCAAGAGGAAAACTATATAGATTCACATCATGCCTAATTAAGTGCATTATTTTTTTGCTGCTCAAAAAATACCTAAATTTTTTTACGAACCGCAAAGAACGCAAAGAAAGAGAGAGGTAATTTTATAGTGGCAAGAGAGTAAATGAAGAGTGCTTAGTTGAAAGTGCTGAGTAATTTTTTGTTACTCAGCACTCAGCACTCAGCACTGAGTTTCGTAAATGTTAGCTCAACATTTTTTTCTCCTTTTTGGGAGTTAGCCTACTGGTGAAATATTGTTTGTAGCTATTATTTACTTTTCACCTTTTGGCAATGTATAGGTTAAGGGTTGCTGATTATTCTGAGTGTTGTTTGAAGAAAAGTGTCCAATGACGAACACAGGTAGAGTTAGAGTTAGTAGAGCGATCGCTGTTCCCACAATGTCTGCCAAACGATGGGAATACGTCTCGGCATTGGCAGACTGGCTATTTGAATTCATACAAAATTATTGAAATTCGTCACATTACTTGTATATTTGCTCTCTAGGCGAGAGTCTTGATGATATTCTATCTATTTTTTGACTGTCAACTGTGCTGTAGTCAAAAAGATAAAACTATTTGGGAAGTGTCATAGTAGTAATTTTCTACATGATAATCTTGATACAAAGTTACGGCTGAACATTTCAGAATTGACCAAGTGACTAAGATGTTACGATTCATTGCTGAAACTGGGAAGATTTCAGTTAAGCATCTGTGAAAAAAAATGTCGTACAAACTACATTTTTTATTTGGTACAGATTGAGAATTAATCTGTGTCAGGTCAAACTGCTAGTATTATAACATCTTCAAATAGGGTAGTTAAGCTAGTTTTAACTATTTAGCTTGTTTCCACTACCTTAGATAGATACCGAAATGTTACTGAAAAATAACAGTAGATTTTCACTATCTAATAGCAATTATGTTCTAGATATTGAAAACGCAGAATAACTCGGTAGTCAGAATTTTCGGAACATAAATCTAGACCGAATATTTACAGATAAAGCGACGCGTTCGACAATGCTCATACCGTAAGAACACTCAAAAAATCCGGCAAAATCTAAATGACTAAATTTGTGTGATATTACTTTGGTTCTGTCAATCTATATATAGGTAGAGTATAAAAGCTTTGATGATAGATATACGACATATAAAAGTTTGCGATCGCATATAGCTTGTGCGATCGATATCTAATTCGTAGTTTTCTATCTAAATCTGTATAGCTATAGAATAAACCTTATGGGTAATAGAAAATAGAAAATAAAAAGATTGCTAGGAAATGAACTTAGAAAAAACCGCCACCAAAGTAGGGCGGTTTGGTTAAGCAATCGGAGGGTAATTACAGCTTAATTTGCTGATTTTGAAGTTGTTGTAGCGGAGTTTGCACTCATCATCGGCATAAAGTTCGAGGCAAACTAATGTTTACTATAAGCACTCATGGGTTCTTTGAGAAAACGAATGTAAAGATGCCTAAACGTGGATTTAATGACGCGGGGCATTGCAAAATCAATAGGCATTAACTTGTCTGGTAATCGCCAATCTTCTATTTTTAATAAGTCAGGAGATAAGTGAGGAAACTCAATGGCAGCAAGTTCGGGACAAACACCTAGCCTTTGAGAAGCTGCAACGGTAGGAACTTGATGGGGTGGGACGTTGAGAATTTCCACGATTGCCCGATCTAAGGCAAATACATCTGATGCTGCTGCTAAAATTCCCAAGGGACGAGGTTCGCCACCACTAGGGCCGTTACCTTCATGTCCGATAATGCCATCTAAAATAGTTAAATTAGGGTTAATTGCCCTAGCTGTTTCTACTAACATTTCACCAAATCGGTTGGCATCTTTCCCGGCTTCCATGTGCCACCAAGCTTTCATCTTCCCAGGGACGCAACCAAATAGGTTTTTTACTCCCATAGTTAAAGTTAGCTGGGCGTGGGATTTTACTTTAGGCAAGTTAATTATGACATCTGCTTCCATTGCCTCTTTAGATAACAGCAGATGGTTAAAACTTTCGTTAACTGTTTGGTAACGCTTACCGTGAAATTCGCTGATGGGGAGATTTAGTTCTTGCAAAACAGGCTGATAACCATTTGCCAATGCGACTCCCTTAGCGCTACCAAAAGCCGGACTATCTCCCAAAAATGGCTTACCACCAACCTCAATTACCATCTGGGCAACTTCGTAAACTAATTCAACGCGCGTAGTACATTCTTTGGTAGGACGCGAACCTGTAAGTAGATTAGGTTTAAGCAAAACGCGATCGCCTTTTTTCACAAAGGCAGCTATTCCCCCAAAAGGTTCTAGCAGTGTGACTAAGGATTCTCGTAAAGCCTCTCGTTCGTATGAAGTAGCCCGGATGAGGCTGACAGATGGTTTTTGATGCATGGTTAATATAGGGATTGGGGATTGGGGATTGGGGATAAGATAGAATTATTCTTCCCCATCTCCTCGATCTTCCTATTCTGCCATGAGGGGTAAGATACCACTCATCTGTTCTAGGTTTAACACGGTAGCCAATTGTGCCTCAGTCATCAATCCTTGTTCTAAAACAATCTGGCGTAAAGACTTACCAGTTTCTAAAGATTCTTTAGCGACATTGGCTGCATTCAGATAACCAATGTGGGTATTCAGTGCAGTTACTAAAGCTAAACTGCCTTCAGCGTATGCTAAACAACGTTCTTGGTTGGCAATAATTCCCTGGATGCAGCGTTCAGTAAGTGCAGCAATGGTATTACCGATAATTTCAATACTATGAATCAGGTTATAAGCAATCAGCGGCATCATCACATTCAATTCTAATTGTCCCCCTTGGGCGGCAAGAGCGATCGCACTGTCGTAACCCATCACCTGAAAACACACCATCGATGTCATCTCTGCCATCACGGGGTTATACTTTCCTGGCATAATTGAGGAACCCGGTTGTACTGGCGGCAATTGAATTTCCTTTAACCCAGTTTTTGGGCCTGAATCCATTAATCGTAAGTCGTGAGAAATTTTGACTAAATCCTGGGCTAAGTTGCGTAAAGCCCCAGAAACATTTACAAATGGGGCCATACTCTGCATTGCTGCCATTAAGTGAGATGCGGGTTCTAAGGGAGTTTCAATCAATTGCGAGAGAACTTCCACTACACGCGCGCGATACAAGGGATGAGTATTCAAACCAGTACCAGCCGCACTTCCTCCCAAACCCAGCACCATCAAATCTCCGGAGGCTGTGTAAATCCGGTTTTGGTGTTCTGTCAAAATTTGCGCCCAAGCACGAAAATTCTCACCCAAGCGCACAGGTACGGCATCTTGCATGTGAGTTCTACCGGATCTGACGATATCTTGAAATTCTACAGCTTTGTTTTCTAAAGCTGCGATCGCTCCTTCCAATGCTGGGTGCAATGTCTTTGAAAGTGCCAATAAGCCACCGATGCGGATTGCTGTGGGAATCACATCATTGGTAGACTGCCCATAGTTAACGTGGTCGTTAGGACTAACGCGCTTGTAGTTACCCTTTTCCTCACCCAAAATTTCTAAAGCGCGATTTGCCAAAACTTCGTTAACGTTCATATGGTGAGAAGTTCCAGCACCCGCTTGATAGACATCCACGACAAATTGATCGCGGAACTTCCCCGCCAGTATTTCATCGGTTGCTTGTACAATTGCCTGACTAATATCTTGAGGAATGCAATTCAGTTCGCCATTCACTATAGCTGTAGCTTTTTTAATGATTAAGCAAGCATCTACGTAAGTAGGCAAAGGCTTAATACCGCTGATTGGGAAGTTTTCTGTTGCCCGTAGCGTTTGAATGCCGTAGTAAACGCTACTGGGAATTTGGCGATCGCCCATCGAATCGCGTTCGATGCGAAATTGGGAATTATCTTGTTGAGTCATAAAATTATTTGGGGAATCTCAAGAAACAGATCATCCCACGCTTGGGGGAAGAGTGGGATATGAGGATGATAGGGAAGATGAGGAAGAAATTCTATGTCACCGCGTCTACTTGTACCCCATGTCCTTTTACTTAAAACCTATGACAATACCTAACTGGATTACTTTCTCTCGTCTTCTGGGCGTACCATTTCTGCTTTACGGTTTGTACAATCCGACATCGCAAGCTAGATGGATATGCTTGACAATTTTCCTTGTTGCTGCGTTGACTGATTGGTTAGATGGATATTTAGCGCGGAAACTCAACCAAATTAGCGATTTGGGTAAGTTTCTCGATCCCTTGGTGGATAAATTTCTGGTGCTTGCGCCGTTAATGGTGTTGATTGAATTAGGCAAAGTTCCCGCTTGGGGAGTGTTTTTGATTTTAGCGCGGGAATTAGCGATCGCAGGTTGGCGGGTAAATCAAACTAAAATATCTGGGGCGAATATTTGGGGCAAACTCAAAACTGTTAGTCAAATAATTGCGATCGCACTTTTGATTGCACCTTTACCAGAAGTTTGGCAAACTCCATCTTTAATTGCTTTTTGGATTTCTGTTGCCTTAACTTTAATATCTGGAGGCATTTATCTTTTGCCACCAAAAGTTAGTACTGGTGAATAAGAAAATTAGTATCTATAAGTACGGCGATAAACTCAAGCTAAATCCAGGCAATAGATTTTCACCAGATAATTCTGTAGGAAGGTTTCGCACTTCTACATTTTGCCCTTGGCGATAAATTTCCACTTGCTGCTGTTGGGGATTAATCAACCATCCCAATTGCACCCCTGCATCTATATATTCCCACATTTTAGAACGCAGCATTTCTAAATCGTCTGTTGCCGATCTTAATTCAATTACAAAATCCGGTGCGATCGGAGGAAATTTGCGTCTTTGTTCTGGGGTGAGTGCTTGCCAAGGTTCCTTTTGAATCCAAGCGGCATCAGGAGAACGATCTGCACCATTAGGCAACTTAAATACTGTGGAGGAACTGAAGGTAAAACCAAGGTCAGTTTGGCGATTCCAAATTCCTAAATCAATAATTAAGTCGGCTTCTCGATTACCACTTTCACCTCCAACGGGTGGCATAATAATTAACTCTCCCTTAGCCGTTCGCTCAAACTGAAACTCGCGGTTATTTTGACATAATTGATAGAACTGTTCATCACTTAAATGAACGGTGTCTAAATTTAATGTCAAAGGAGTCATAACCCTACACCTAGCCACAATAGCGATGAATATTATCTTATGCTACTGTTTTATTGACAAAATAACACTGATGTAGTTATTAAATAATACTTGCTACTTCTGCGCTTAATCGAATGCAGCAAGTTGCAAAAACTTGTGCAGAATAAATGCTTAACTGAACTGTATTTAATTATCAGCAGCCAATACTAACTGTAAAGTATGTTGCCAGTCAGGTATAACCAGTCCAAAATTATCAGACAATTTCTGAGTATTTAATAAGGAATATGCTGGTCTGCTAGCTGCTGTAGGATACTCCTTGGAGGTAATTGCTATTAATCTCTGCAACTTTCGTTGCTTGTGTTGGATATCATGAGCAAAGATTTCCTGGGCAAATTCATACCAGCTAGTTTGTCCGCTGGCTGTAAGATGATAAAGTCCACCTTTGCTAGCTAAAAAATCAAATACATTCTGTTGAGCCTGAGATAAAATTTGGGCTGTAATTTCAGCGATCGCGCGACTCCAAGTCGGCGCGCCTATTTGGTCGTTAACAACCTTAATTTCTTCGCGTTCTTGAGCTAGTTTTTGCATAGTTAGTAAAAAGTTTTTCCCTCGCAATCCATACACCCAACTGGTACGTAAAATTAAATGCGGTACTCCGACAGAAGCGATCGCCTCTTCCCCTGCTAGTTTTGTTTTACCGTAGATATTTTGTGGGTTAGGTTTATCTAACTCAGTATAAGGAGTTGTATTTGTACCATCAAATACATAATCGGTGGAATAGTGAATCATCGCTGCACCCAACCGCTTTGCTTCCTCAGCCATGACACTAGGCGCAATACCGTTAATAGACGTTGCTAATTCTGGTTCTGACTCTGCTTTATCTACTGCTGTATAAGCAGCCGGATTCACAATTAAGTCGGGTTTGACTTCTTGGATAATGTGGCGAATACTATTTGGTTGAGTTAAATCCATGTACTTGCGACTTACAGGAATCACCTTACCCAAAGTCATTAAACTGCGTTGCAATTCCCAGCCTACCTGTCCAGTTACACCTGTCAGCAGGATTTTCATACAAACACCTCTGCATCTTGCAGCAACTTGGCAACTTTATCTTTAGCAGAGAGGATTGGTTCAGTTTGAATTGGCCAGGCGATCGCTAAATCTGGATCGTTCCATAAAATAGTGCGTTCGTGCTGCGGTGCGTAATAACTTGTAGTTTTGTATAGAACTTCAGCGTATTCTGAAAGCACTAAAAAACCGTGAGCAAAACCCGCGGGAATCCAAAGCTGTTGTTTATTTTCAGCACTCAGGTGTGTACCTACCCATTGCGAGAAAGTCTGAGAACTTTTTCGCAAATCCACAGCCACATCAAATATTGCGCCTACTACTACTCTGACTAGTTTTGCTTGAGGTTGCTGAATTTGATAGTGTAAGCCGCGTAACACATTTTGAGCAGAACGGGAATGATTGTCTTGGACAAAATGCTCGTTAATCCCGGCTTTTTCTAACAAGACTTTAGCGTTATAGCTTTCATAAAAAAAACCGCGATCGTCGCCAAAAATCTGTGGTTCAATCAATAGTATATCGGGAATTTCTACCTGTACAACCTTCATGGCAATACCATTTTTAACTGTAATCTTTTCTGTTATAATCTGACATTTATCTTAAATGGGGTCTAGACTTAACTTATTGAGTCAAAAAATTCTTATCTAGTGGCGATCGCTCCATTATTCTGGAGAAAAGTTTCATAGTTTTGGTCGCCCTCTAAAATTGCCATCAAGTAATTACCATAGCTACTCTTAGCCATAGTTTCAGCTAACTGACGCAATTGAAATGATTGAATATATCCTTTGTTATAGGCAATTTCCTCAATACAAGCTATTTTTAAACCCTGACGTTCTTCTAAAGTTTGAATAAAATTACTTGCTTGATGCAAAGATTCATGAGTACCAGTATCTAACCAAGCATATCCTCGTCCTAACAGTTCTACTCGTAGTTGCCCTCGATTTAAATACGCTAAATTCAAATCAGTAATTTCTAGCTCCTTGCGAGTCGAAGGTTTGAGACTAGAAGCTATCTCTACGACTTGCGAATCATAAAAATATATTCCCGGTACAACATATTTAGATTTAGGAATTGAGGGTTTTTCTTCTATACTAATTACTCTGCCATTTGTGTCAAATTCAATCACTCCATATCGGTGAGGATTTTTCACCTGATAACCAAAGATTAATCCACCTTCAATCAATGTCGCAGCTCGTTCCAGTACTTCTGTTAAACCATGTCCATAAAAAATGTTGTCACCCAAAATTAAGCATACTGGCTCATTAGCAATAAAGTCTTTACCCAAAATAAAAGCTTGAGCTAAACCTTCTGGCTGCGGTTGTTCGATATAACTAAACTTTAAACCCCACTGACTGCCATCCTTTAAAAGTCTTTCAAAGAGCGGCAGATCGCTAGGTGTAGAAATTATTAAAATTTCCCGAATACCTGCTAACATTAATACAGACAATGGATAATAAATCATTGGCTTATCGTAAACAGGCATCAGTTGTTTACTAATAACATTAGTTAGTGGATAAAGACGGGTTCCAGAGCCACCAGCTAAAATAATACCTTTCATATTAAACTCCTGAGAAAGTCCAATTTAATATTAATTATTTCGGGTTTCATAGTTTTGTTTAAGCCAGTTTTCGTATGCTTGCGATCGCACTTTTTTTACCCAATCCGAATTATTGAGATACCACTGAATTGTTTTGAATAAACCACTATCAAAATTTTCTTGAGGTTGCCAACCTAAATCGCGGCTGATTTTACTACAGTCAATAGCATATCTTCGGTCATGACCGGGACGGTCTTTAACAAAAGTAATCAAAGAAGAGTAGCTGAAATCAGATTTAGGAACTAACTCATCTAGAATGGCACAAATTTTTTCTACAACATCCAAATTAGCTTGCTCGTTGAGTCCACCGATATTATAAGTTTCACCAATTTTGCCCTGTTGTAGAACTAGATAAATAGCCTCACAGTGGTCAATTACATAAAGCCAATCTCGGATATTTTGTCCATCTCCATATATTGGTAAAGGTTTATCATCCAAAGCATTAAGAATAGTTAAAGGAATTAATTTTTCAGGAAACTGGCGCGGCCCGTAATTGTTAGAACAATTGGTTGTTAAAGTAGGCAATCCATAAGTATGATAGTAGGCTCGCACAAAATGATCGGATGCTGCTTTTGATGCTGCATAAGGACTATTTGGTGCATAGGCTGTCTCTTCTCGGAAGGCTGGGTCTTTTGAATTGAGCGAGCCGTATACTTCATCAGTAGACACATGTAAAAAACGAAATTTCTGTTGTCTTTGTGATGATAGTTTTTCCCAGTAAAACCTACTTGCTTCTAATAGCTGAAATGTTCCCAGCACATTAGTCTGGATAAAGTCTTGCGGACTTAATATAGAACGGTCAACATGGCTTTCCGCAGCAAAATTAATAATTGCATTTGGTTGATACTGTTCTAATAGATAGCTGACTAATTCGAGGTTGCCAATATCCCCTCGCACAAAATGATAATTCAGGTCGTTTTGCAACTGAGCTAAATTTTCTAGATTACTAGCATACGTCAACTTGTCTAAGTTCGCTACATTAAACCATTGTTTATTTCTGGCTAAAAGAATAAAATTAGCCCCAATAAATCCTGCTCCCCCTGTAACTAATACTGTTGGCATAATTCCTCCAAAATCAGAGTTGATTTATAATTATTGATTAATTGATATTAATTGTTAATTCCTAAAATGAGAAAATAAAAGATTTTTTTAAGACTTTTGACTTCACTAAAACTTTGCCCTCATCCGCTAACTTAAAAATAGTCCGTTAGGATTTAGCTTATGTATCAAACAGATCCGCCTCGCCCTGCAAAAGAAGCCCTACCTACCATGTACGATCTTCCTAGTGAAGACCCTGAGCAACCTGGCTTGCCTGACGAATTTCACGCTTTTCAACCCCAACTATTGCGGGAAACTTTCTCTCCACCCGACTATCCAGCAGACCAAGTATTCGTTGCTAGTGACTTAAACCTCTACTATGACCCACAGCATACCCTATGGTACAAACGCCCAGATTGGTTTGCGGCAGTGGGAGTATCTCGTCTCTACGAACAACGAGACTTGCGTCTGAGTTATGTCATTTGGCAAGAGGGAGTTGCTCCCTTTGTCGTGGTAGAGTTGCTTTCTCCTGGTACAGAAAAAGAAGACTTAGGAAAAACTCTGCGGGAGATTAGTCAACCGCCAACGAAGTGGGAAGTTTATGAGCGGATTTTACGAGTTCCCTATTACATTGTCTTCGATCGCTACACCGACAAACTTCAAGCATTTCAATTAGTTGCAGACCGCTACAGCGATTTAAACTTGAGTACACCACAAATCTGGATGCCCAGCCTACAATTAGGGTTAGGACTTTGGCAAGGTTACTATCAGGGCATTGAACGCTTGTGGTTGCGCTGGTACGATGCAGATGGAAATTGGCTTCCCACTCCAGTAGAACAAGAAAGCCAACGGGCTGAGAAATTAGCGGCAAAACTGCGAGAATTGGGCTTTGACCCAAATCAGTGATGAAGTTGCGATCGCTAGCAGGTAAAAACACACTTGACTTGGTATAAAGCTCTAATTACAGCAGTTTTGATTTATTTAGAACACAATCTAGCGATCGCAGTTGCAAAAAACTGGGTCAAGAAAGCCAGCGGCTTTGATATTAGAGCAAAAATGCAGTTCTCTTACCTGAAAATAGACGAATATTGGGAAATTTCGTCATCCACAGAAAAATCTACCTCGGCTTTATCTCGTCCGTTTGCCAAATAATCATTTTCAAAGGCATCAGTCAGCCCAGAAATCAGATCGTATTCCGGCTGCCAGTTTAATTCTGTTTGAGCTTTATTTACAGATGCAAAGAAATGCTGCATCCGCAATGGGAAAGCTTTGCGTTTGCCAAAATCAAATTTTTTCGGTTCGTAATGCATAATTTTGAGCGCGTCGGGCGATTTGCCAGCAGCAACAGCACAAGCACGTGCTAAACCATCAAAAGTGATGAAGCGATCGCCTGAAACATTATAAATTTGTCCTACTGCCTGCTGATTGCCTAAAACCTGAGTCATAGCCCTTGCCAAGTCTTTGACATGCCCTAGCTGAGTGATGTGTAAACCGTTACCAGGAATCGGAATCGGGCGATCGCGGACAATGCGATCGAAAAACCAACTTTCCAAGTCATTATAATTACGCGGCCCGTAAATGTAGGTCGGACGAATCGAAGTGAAAGGCAATCCCTGCTTAGTTAAGAAAGCTTCTGTTTCATGCTTACCTCGGTGGCGACTTTTAGGATCTACCTCATCGCCTTCTATATGGGGCAGTTGGTCAGATTTGAGATATACCCCCGCAGAACTCATATAGACAAAATGCTGCACTCGACCTTGAAAAAGTTCTGCTAGTGGTTGGGTATCTGTAAGTTCCCGTCCATTATTGTCAAAAATTGCATCAAAATTTTCTTGTGATAATTTTTCTTTCAGCTGAGTGGCATCAGTGCGATCGCCTATAATTTGTTTTACTCCCTGCAAAGAAGGTGCGGGACGATTACCACGATTGAACAATACCAAATCATGTCCTTGTTCCACTAGCAGTTGAGTCAGGTAGATACCAATGAATCTAGTACCACCTATAATCAAAATTCGCATAAATACCTACTTTTTATGTCAAATACCTGGGGACTAGGGACTGGGGACAGGGAACTGGGGACTAGGAAAGAAATAAACAAGAACTCTTCCCAATACCCAATACCCAATCCCCAATCCCTAATCCCCAATTTGAGGTTATCAGGTTGCAGATCCCTCTGGAACCACTTTGACGAGAATAACGTCTTGGATTGAACCTGGGGCGCTTCCCGTTCGTCAATCGCAAAGGGAAACTTTTCAGTTAACCTCAAATTTGCCTTACATTTTTTCTATTTTTTAAAGTTAGCTGTGCCCTTGAAATACGCTCTGGTTCATGAGTGGCTAACACCAAAAGCCACCGGCGGTTCAGAACTAGTTGTAAGGGAAATTCTGAATCACGTTGATGCCGATCTTTATGCCCTCATTGACTTTGAATCCAGTAATCCCGAAAGTTATTTGTACAAACGCCAAATTGGTACGACGTTTCTCCAACACTTTCCCTTTGCCCGTAATGGCGTGCAAAAGTATTTGCCTCTTTGGCCGTTGGCGATTGAACAACTGGATTTGCGACAGTATGACGTAATTCTGTCTTCATCCCATGCTGTAGCCAAAGGAATCTTGACTAGTCCCGATCAGTTGCATATTTGCTACTGCCACAGCCCAATGCGCTATGCCTGGGACTTGACTTTTGATTATCTTAACCATAGCAAAATGGGAAGTGGTGCAGCTGGGTGGGCAACGCGGTATTTATTGCATCGTTTGCGTTATTGGGATGTACTAAGCGCCAATCGTGTTGATTACTTTATTGCCAATTCACAGCATATCGCTCGCCGTATTTGGCGCTGCTATCGGCGAGAAGCAACAGTCATTTACCCGCCAGTGAATATCGAAGCTTTTCCTTTTTTTTCTCAAAAGGAGGATTTTTACCTGACAGTTTCCAGGTTAGAGAGTTATAAACAAGTATCTTTAATTGTCAAAGCTTTTAATCAATTGCAACGACCATTAACGATCGTTGGTACAGGTTCGGAAATGAAAAAAATTCGTGAAATAGCCAACCCTAACATCAAAATATTGGGATGGCAACCCGATGATGTGGTAAAAAAATATATGGCTAGGGCTAAGGCATTTGTGTATGCAGCTTGTGAAGATTTTGGCATTGCCTTAGTAGAAGCACAAGCTTGTGGTACTCCAGTGATTGCCTATGGTGCAGGAGGTGCTTTAGAAACAGTACGAGACATTCGCTCTTGCGGGGATACAGGCACGGGTCTATTCTTCCAGATGCAAACAGAAGCAGCTTTGGTAGACGCAGTAGAAAAATTTGAAATGTGTCAAGATTTGTTTAATCCTGAGTATGTGCGATCGCACGCAACTCAGTTTTCACCGCAAATCTTCGCACAGCGTTATTTAGAATTTTTAAATAAGTGCAAAGAAAAAAGACCATCTTTCCCAGGAAGGTCTGGATTTTCGTAATTGTTTTGTAGGCTTTTGGCAATTTCCCCCCAGAAGCACCTCCTTTTAGCTTTAAGATTGGGACTATGTGTGGTGTGGATTATTAAGGAGTATGATGACTGCCCAGAGCTCACTCCTCTCCGGCAAGCGAGGCCTACGGCAAGACGCTAGAGCGTCTACACGTACTTACTTAAAACGTGGTCAAAAAACAAGGATGCCCAAGGTCAAACCCAAAAGTTTGTCTTTTCAGGGTTTAAACGGAGAGTTTGCCAAACGACTGTTCGATATAGCGTTTTCGCTATTGGTATTGATTTTGTTCTTCCCCATCTATTTAATTTTGGCCTTGCTGATTGCTTTAAGCTCAGAAGGCCCAATTTTTTATGTTCAAGAACGGGTTGGTAAAAATTACGAACCCTTTAACTGCATTAAATTCCGAACAATGGTGAGCAATGCGGATGAAGTCCTAATGCAAATGATGGAAACATCACCCCAATTGCGGCAAGAATTTGAGAGCAGTTTCAAGCTGAAACAAGACCCCCGAATTACAAAAATAGGTCGATTTTTACGAATTACTAGCTTGGACGAATTTCCCCAATTTTGGAATGTTTTAAAAGGGGACATGAGTGTTGTCGGGCCGCGACCTTTAGTTGCGGAAGAACTACCAAAGTACGGCGAACACATCGATCAGATACTAACAATCAGACCAGGTATCACTGGATTATGGCAAGTTTCTGGGCGTAACGACATTCCTTACCCTCGACGAGTCCAAATAGACCTGCATTATGTCAAATTTAGGAATTTTTGGCTCGATTTATGGATAATGCTGAAAACGATTGATGTGGTTGTTATCCCCAAAAATAACGGAGCGTACTAAACAAAAACTCAACTATTATTCTTTGGGGCAGTTTATGCCCCTAAGTATTGCTTGCTTGAAAGTAGTTCCCTTTACAAAAACCAAAGCTGTATGAAGTTTTGGCAAAGATTAAAAAACTTATACTAAATTCTTCAATCATCTCAAGTTAAGCTATTTAGGGCTGACTTGTTAAATTACGTTTTATTAAGTATATTTGTTGACGGTAAACTTCTGTATCAATCGATTAAGGCCCGTAGGTTTCCCATTAAACAATTTAGCAACGAGCTGCTAGGTTGTATCAATTAAACTGCAAATATTTCATCAAAGGCAACAAGGGATAATTGAGCATGACGCAAAACAAGCGCGCGTTGATTACTGGTATCACCGGTCAAGATGGTTCATATCTGAGTGAGTTTTTGCTAGAGCAAGGTTATGAAGTTCATGGCATTATTCGCCGGACTTCTACTTTCAACACAGACCGCATCGATCACATTTATGAAGACCCTCATAAAGAGGGAGTGAAGATGCTTCTTCACTACGGTGACCTCACGGATGGTACAACGCTGCGACGTATTTTAGAAGAAGTCCAGCCAACAGAAATTTACAACCTCGGCGCTCAATCCCATGTCAGAGTAAGCTTTGATTCGCCGGAATACACGGTTGATACAGTAGGAATGGGAGTGCTGCGATTGCTAGAAGCAATCCGGGACTATCAACGACGTACTGGCATTCAGGTACGTTTCTACCAAGCTGGTTCTTCAGAAATGTATGGTTTAGTACAAGCAGTGCCCCAAAGCGAGACTACACCATTTTATCCGCGCAGTCCCTATGCTTGTGCTAAAGTTTACGGTCATTGGCAAACAGTGAATTACCGCGAGTCATATAATTTGTTTGCTTGCAATGGCATACTTTTTAACCACGAATCGCCTCGTCGTGGTGAAACCTTTGTTACCCGTAAAATTACTAGAGCAGTCGCTCGCATTGTGGCTGGAAAGCAGAAAAAACTTTACATGGGCAATCTTGATGCCAAGCGAGATTGGGGCTATGCCAAAGATTATGTCCGAGCGATGTGGCTGATGTTGCAGCAAGACCAGCCAGACGATTACGTAATTGCCACTGGTGAAACCCATTCAGTACGGGAATTCTTAGAACTGGCATTTAAGCACGTGAATCTCAATTGGCAAGATTACGTAGAGTTTGACGATCGCTATCTGCGTCCTGCGGAAGTAGACTTGTTAATAGGCGATCCCACCAAAGCCAGACAAAAATTAGGCTGGACACCTTCAGTCACCTTTGAAGGACTAGTTGCTCTGATGGTAGAAGCAGATTTACAAGCATTAGGTCAAACATCGCCCAATGGAAATGGTTCAACCATTCCTGTCGATATTGCAACTATTCGTCAAGAACTGGGCGCTCTTCACTTCTGATTTACACCCGCACAGGAGAAAAATATGACCGCCTTAGAACTAAAAAATAAACGGATTCTCGTCACTGGTGGGTCGGGTTTCCTGGGTCGTCAGGTGATAGATCGGCTAATTAAAGCTGGAGCTGATAGGGAGAAGATTACAATACCGCGATCGCGCGATCGCGATCTGCGTGTTTGGGAAAATTGCCAACGTGCAGTCGAGCAACAAGACATTATTATTCACCTAGCAGCTCACGTTGGTGGTATCGGTCTTAACCGCGAAAAACCAGCAGAATTATTCTACGATAACTTGATTATGGGAACCCAGCTAATTCATGCTGCCCATCAAGCTGGAGTAGAAAAATTTGTCTGTGTCGGTACTATTTGCGCTTATCCTAAATTTACCCCAGTGCCATTTAAAGAAGATGACCTGTGGAATGGCTACCCGGAGGAAACTAACGCTCCCTACGGAGTTGCGAAAAAGGCGCTTTTAGTCCAACTTCAATCTTACCGCCAGCAGTATGACTTCAATGGTATTTACCTGCTGCCAGTAAATTTATACGGGCCAGAAGATAACTTTGACCCCAGAAGTTCCCATGTAATTCCGGCTTTAATTCGCAAAGTTCACGAAGCCCAAGTTCAAGGAGAAAAGAAACTCCCTGTTTGGGGTGATGGCAGCCCTACCCGCGAGTTTCTGTATTCGGAAGATGCAGCGCGAGGGATTGTTATGGGAACTCAACTTTACAACGAATCCGAACCAGTTAACTTGGGGACGGGTTATGAAATCTCCATCCGCGATTTAATTACTCTCATCTGCGAACTGATGGAGTTTGACGGTGAGATTGTTTGGGAAACTGACAAACCCAATGGTCAACCTCGTAGGTGTTTGGATACTGAAAGAGCCAAGCAAGCCTTTAATTTCACTGCTCAGGTGAGCTTCCAAGAAGGGCTAAAGCATACGATTGAGTGGTGGCGTAAAAACACTGCATAGTCTGAGTAGGGTGGGTAATACTCACCCTTACTTTTTTGAGCAAAGAAATGAAATCTAATCAGTGTTAGGTTTTAATATTTTAGTTTGATTCCGAAAGAAATTTTGATATCTACATTATCTGACAGCATACTTAAAAGTGATGAACAAGATAAGGTAGAAATAACAACTGACAACTGACAACTGACTAATTGTGGAAATTGTGGAAAACCCAATCTAAGTCTGTTGAAAGCATAGTTTAGCAAGTTATTATCTGTGGAAAACTTGTGGAAAAACCCCCTATTTTTTCCACAGGGTAATTATACTTAAGAGGGTTTTCCCCAAAAAATCGTGATTTTTCCACAGAGAAATTTAAATTTAATCAGTTTTTATACTTTACTTAATATTGTTATTTAGCTGTTCACTAACCTTGTGATTGCTGGTTATAGTAAACCAAAAATTATTTTCCCGATGACTTTTGGGAACGGCTAGTCATGTTGATGCGATCGCTCAGTTGACGTAAGGTTTGTGCTAAATTGCGATCGCTTTCCCTCAGTTGGTTAATTTTCTCATAACTGTAGATCACCGTTGTATGATCTTTGCCCCCAAACTCTTCACCAATTCTCGGCAAACTCAGACCGGTATGTTGGCGCATTAAATACATACCTATTTGACGCGCCCAGCTAATTTCTCGTCGCCGCGAGTTACTTTTGAGGTCTTCAATTGAAACATCAAAAGCATCAGCAACAACGGTTAAAATTGCTTCTGATGTAGCTTCTACTTTTTCGCTTGGTGTTTCTAAAACTGGTGCAATATTTTCCACCGTCATCGGTAAACCCCAAATAGAAATATAGGCTACTGCCCGAATTAAAGCTCCTTCTAATTCACGAATATTAGAAGTAAAGTGAGAAGCAATATATTCAATTACATCTCTAGGTAGACGAATATTTTCGTATTCAGCTTTTTTTTGGAGAATTGCCATCCTCGTTTCTAAATCTGGAGTTTGAATATCAGCAATCAAACCCATAGAAAACCGAGAACACAAACGTTCTTGCAAACTAGGAATTTGATTCGGAGGACGGTCGGAAGCAATCACAACTTGCTTGCCAGCTTCATGTAAAGTATTAAAAGTATGAAAAAATTCTTCTTGGGTATATTCCTTACCTTCAATAAATTGAATATCATCTACTAGCAACACATCAGCAGCGCGGTAATGCTCCCGAAAACTTTGCATACTATCATTGCGAATTGCTGTAATTAAATCGTTAGTAAACTGCTCTGTAGAAACATAAAATATTTTAGAATTGGGATAAATTTCCCAGCGATAATGACCAATAGCCTGCATGAGGTGAGTTTTTCCCAAGCCTACACCACCGCATAAAAACAAAGGATTAAACTCTTTGCCTGGAGATTCAGCCACAGCTAAAGATGCTGCATGAGCCATCCGATTATTAGCTCCAACTACAAAACGAGAAAAGACATATTTAGAGTTTAATTCGCTAGTTGCTTGTCCTTTTTTAGGAACACTTTCAGGAACAATAGTTTGGTTTGGAGATTCCCAAGAAACGTCTGGCTCATCCAAATGAGCGACTTCATCGCCGCGATCGACGGTAATATAAATTTCTACAGGATGACCTAGGATATCTGCTACTACATGAGCAATGGTGTTAATGTAATATTTTTGTAACCAATTACGAGCAAAAGGATTAGGAGTAATTATTACCAAGCAGTTGTTTTCCAATTGCTTTGCACTGGCAGTTTTAATCCAAGTTTCAAAGGTGGGGCGAGATAATTCTATTTGTAAGCGCTCTAGCACCTGACTCCAAAGACTGTCAATGGGTATTGCCATCATTTACCACCTTTGCTGCTAATCGTCACAATAGAAGATGTAAGCAAGCACCAATTTAGCATTCAATCAGCCCTAGACCTGAGACAAACTTTTGAGTTGTAATCATTCTGGGACAAACCCGGTA
Organism: Dendronalium phyllosphericum CENA369; assembly: GCF_016056275.1. Taxonomy (GTDB): domain Bacteria; phylum Cyanobacteriota; class Cyanobacteriia; order Cyanobacteriales; family Nostocaceae; genus Dendronalium; species Dendronalium phyllosphericum. The sequence continues at coordinate 24,451 of NZ_JAECZA010000031.1, forward strand.
GGCAATATCCTACCACCCACTGACCAGCACGGAGAAGCAAAGACACATGAAGACAACAGAGCATAACTTGGAAGTCCAAGATATTGATACACAGGGTTTACTCCCAAGGAGGGGATCGACCGGTATTATCTTGATGCTATTTAGTGGGATAGCAGCGGTGTTCCTAGAGAGTTGCTCTCTTCTATCTGCCAAAACCTTTGAAACTCGAACCAATGAATCTCAGTCTCAGGTTTTAGACCAACAGGCAAATAACACTAATAATCCGGCAATTGTTCCTCCAGCAATTTTTTCATCGTCGGGAGATCCTAACTTTGTAGTCAAAGTGGTGCAACAAGTGGGAAGTGCGGTAGTTCGGATTGATTCTTCTAAAACAGTCACTTCTCAGATTCCCGACGAATTTAACGATCCATTTTTGCGACGATTTTTTAGGGACGTACCATCGCAGCCTAGACAGAGAGTTGAGCGGGGTAGCGGTTCTGGATTTATCATTAATTCCTCAGGCCAAATTGTGACTAATTCCCATGTGGTAGATGGTGCGGATAGTGTAACCGTCACCTTGAAGGATGGCAGGACTTTTGATGGCAAAGTACTAGGCGAAGATCCGCTAACGGATGTAGCTTTAATTAAAATTAATGCTAATAATCTGCCAACCTTGTCCATGGGTAACTCCGAGGGTTTACAACCAGGAGAAGCAGTAATCGCAATTGGCAATCCTTTAGGTTTAAACAACACTGTCACCTCTGGGATTATTAGTGCTACAGGTCGCTCTGGTAGTGACATCGGTGCTAGCGACAAGCGGGTTGACTATCTGCAAACAGATGCTGCAATTAACCCTGGTAATTCTGGCGGGCCGTTGCTGAATGCTCGCGGGCAAGTAATTGGCATGAACACAGCCATTATCCGAGGCGCTCAAGGTTTGGGATTCGCCATTCCCATTAACACTGTGCAAAGAATTGCTCAAGAATTAATTGCTAAAGGTAGAGTCGAGCATCCTTATTTAGGTATTCAGATGGTGACATTGACACCAGAAATTAAACAAAGAATACAAGAGAGAGCAGGCGATCGCATCAATCTCAAAACAGATAATGGCGTTTTGTTAATTAGTGTCGTCCCTCGCTCTCCAGCGGCTGTGGCAGGACTACGAACTGGTGATGTAATTCAACGCATTAATAATCAATCTGTAACTAAAATTGAAGAAGTACAAAAGCTTGTAGAAAGTAGCAAAATTGGCAGTCCTTTACAAATACAAGTAGAACGCAATGGGCAAACAACAGCAGTAGCTGTCAGTCCTGCACCTTTACCAGTGCGCCAAGAAAGCTGAAGAGACGCGATTAACCCTTGTCTGTACAATGGTCAATATTTAAGGAGTTTTACCGATGGCTGAATTAACGCCAATCATTCAATTGGGCAACCCTGTACTGCGTCAAAAAGCTGCCTGGGTTGACAATGTTAGCGATGAAAGTGTTCAACAACTAATTGATGATTTAATCGCTACAGTTGCCAAGGCTAATGGCGTGGGAATTGCTGCACCTCAAATAGCAGAACAAAAACGTTTATTTATTGTGGCTTCTCGTCCTAATCCTAGGTATCCCAACGCGCCGGAAATGGAACCTACTGCGATGATTAACCCTAAGATAGTTGCTCGTTCAACTGAGGTTGTAAAGGGTTGGGAAGGTTGTTTGAGCGTTCCCGGTATTAGGGGATTAGTTCCCAGATATCAAGCAATTGAAGTTGAATACACTGACCGCTATGGCAAGTTACAAAAACAAGAATTTACTGATTTTGTCGCGCGGATATTTCAGCATGAATACGACCATCTTGATGGTATCGTCTTTGTAGACCGCCTGGAAAATAGTCTCGATATGATTACCGAGCAAGAATACCAAAACCGAGTAGTTAACAAGACTTAATCCAATATAATTCTCAAGGATGAGATTCAACACCAAACCTTAAGTTATATTTAACCTATTGTTAACCTTGTTTGTGGTGCAACTATCGGTTAAATGACACAAATTATCAGTAGTCGCGTATTAAGTCCGCAGCCAAAAATGTCTCCTGACTTAATTCCTGCTCAACGTCAAAGCGATGAAGTCACAGATAAAAAAAATACCACCGAGGCAGTTACATCAAAATTGCAACTGCCTGCTGGTGGAATGCAAATAGTCCATACAACCAATGGGCGCATACGCATTCGTGCTACTGATGCTAGTTCAAATATAAAACTAGAAACTATAGCCCAAAGTTTGCGGCAATACCAAGGAGTGAAAGCTGCTAATCAGCAAACAGGCAGTTTGGTAGTTACCTTTGATGAAAATTTGGTGACATTGCCGCAGATATTGAAGGTACTTCAACAATTTGATATTCAACAGGCCGATTCGCCAGATTCACTCAGCAATATAGATCCTTTTGCGCCGTGGAAATCTCTTAATTTTTGGAAAGAGCAGTCTATTTCCTTGATCCCCTTGATGACAGGGTTGGCGGTGACAGGAGGACTGGGAATCAGCGGTTTGGCAGCGATTCCAGTCTATATGATTACCTCAAATGTAACTCGTCGGGCGATCGACTATCTAGAGCCACAATTTTCGACATCAGAAGGCAGTAAGAATTCCGATTCTGTTACGGTAACAAAATCGTCCCAGCCTTCCTTATCAACAAACGATCGCCAAGTAGAACCCCCATCACAAAACGATCGAGATCGGGACACAGCAGTTGCTTACAAAGTTGTACATACAATACCTGGAAGGATTAGGTTTCATATACCTCAGATCGCTCAAGATCGTGCCTATGCAAAGCGACTTGAGAGGTTGCTCAAAACAGATCCCCAAGTTATCAATGTGCGTTTGAATAGCGATGCAGCATCAATTGCAATCGCCTATCAGCCTAATAGTGTGACTTTAACTCATTGGGTGAGTCTGATGGAATCAGCTTTAGAGACGAACCCACCCACACATCCGATTCAGACAATAAATGAGCAAGTATCTTTAGAACCAGTAAATCAACCTGATGAATCTATAACTCTAGAACCAATAAGTCAGCCTGATGAAAATATAGACGCAACAGCTGAGAATCCAACCTTTGATTTATCGAGCTTATGGGCTGAGATGAAATCTCCAGGGCTGTCTTTTTCCTTAGCCTATTTGGCGAACTTTTCGTTATAGACGGTTCCCCAAGTTGGGAACACTGGAGGACAAAGATGGATAGTTCCACATCTTCATCAACATTGCAACCAGAACAAACTTCGACAATTGCGACACAAAAAAATCACATCTGGAAGCAGATTGTCAAGTTAGTTATCAAGTTCGTTTTTAGAATTGCTCGTGCATTTCCGGGATTTACCTTGGCTGAAATCAGCGAAGATCCCCAATCCCAGCAACATCTTCTAAAATTGTTTCAACAAGAACACTGGGCGTTCGCTCCCCAAGTGAGTCCTGAAGCAGGGACTATTATCATTACCTGTAAACCAGAGGTAATGTCAGAAGAGATGCGAGCTTTGCTAAAGCAGTTGGCTACTGTATTGAATTCACAAAACAAAGCAGAAGAAAATATTGAAAAGCCAACTACAACTTCAGATTCAGAACCTCAGTCTGTAGCTCATCCTCAAACAACCAAGCAACCTGTAAAAGTTGACTACAGCATTGCTCATGCAATTCCAGGACGAGTGCGGTTTCACATACCTCAAATTGCTTGCGATCCCAAATACGTCCAACGTCTAGAGACTTTACTCAAAGCAGATCCAACAGTGAAGATTGAGCGAGTTAATAAAGATGCAGCATCAATTGTTATTGCTTATGAAACTGGAATGCTTCGGGATGCTAAAAAGCGAGTACAAAAACGCTTTACACCAGTAGTATCCCATCTAGTCAGTCTAATTCAGTCCGCTGCGATCGCCGCAGGATGAGCAGGGAGAAGAGAGCAGAGGAGCAGAGGAGCAGGGGGGCAGAGGAGAAAACTATACTCAGAACTCAGCACTCAGCACTCAGCACTAAATAAATAACCAACAAACTTATAAATCTGTATGAGAGTGAAGGAATGGCAAAAGTTACAGTTCCACTAGCATCGCCTCCACTAGTTAAAATGTCGCCAATGACTGTAGGAGAAAAGAATAGAGAAGTTCGTCTAGCGGCAAAATTTGACAAAACTTTGCAGGAACAAAATAACAAAGTTGCTTCGGCAAAGAAAAATGGACGCTCTTCCCAAGTAACTAAATCCTGTAGTGTTGTCCATGCTATTCCAGGAAGGGTGCGGTTGCGCGTGCCTCGGTTACGCCACGATAAAGACTATGCTCAACGTTTGCAAGCTTTATTGAAAGCCGATCCCCTGATTACGAGCGTTCGGATTAAGCCTGCGGCAGCGTCGCTAGTTGTGACTTATAAATCTAATGCGGTTGCTGATGCCAAAATGCGATCGCGTTTGAGCTGTTTGATTTTGGCTGCTGATGATGTAGGAATAGTGCCAATTGCTCCTAAGCAGTCATTAGCTGTTCCCACAACCGATACAGAGAATTCCTGGCCTGGTTTGCAACTTTCTGCCGTGGCTACTGGTTTAGCTGTGTTAGGAGGGCCTTTTGGATTGCCTATTCCACCACTTATGGTGGCGGGAACCATTGCTCTAGCGACATGGCCAGTTTTTCAAAGAGCAATACAAGGAATTACAACGCAGCGAAAACTGAATATAGACTTTTTGGATTTTATGGCGATCGCAATTACCACAGTCCAAGGTCAATTTCTCACTCCATCGCTGATGTTGAGTTTAATTGAAATTGGTGAAAATATCCGCGATCGCACTGCTCGTTCTTCGCAATTGCAAACTCTGGATCTACTCAATTCTCTAGGACAATTTGTCTGGGTTGAGCGCGATGGCGAAAAGCAACAAATTCCGATTCAAAATGTACAGCGCGGCGATACAGTTATCGTTTATCCCGGCGAACAAGTTCCCGTAGATGGCTCTATTTTGCGGGGTAAAGCCCTGCTAGACGAGCAGAAACTTACTGGTGAGTCTATGCCAATTTTGAAAAAGCAAGGACAGCCTGTTTTTGCCTCAACTTTGGTACGGGAAGGACGAATTTATATTTTGACAGAGTGGGTAGGTAATGACACTCGTGCCGGACAGAGTATTAAGTTAATGCAAGAAGCTCCCGTCCACGATACCCGCATGGAAAACCATGCCACCAAAATAGCTGAAAGAGCCGTTGTGCCAACTTTGTTACTCGGAGGAATAGTATTTGCCGCAACTCGTAACCCAGCTAGAGTAGCTAGCGTTCTGACTCTCGATTTATGCACGGGCATTCGGGTGTCTATTCCGACAACGGTTTTAGCAACCCTGACTTATGCAGCACGGCACGGCATTCTGATCCGCAGCGGTCGGGCGTTAGAACAACTAGCAGAAGTTGACACAATTGTATTTGATAAAACAGGTACTCTGACCAAAGGGGAAGTAACTGTAATTGGCGTTGAAAGTCTCAATCCTTCCGTATCCAGCTTGCGAGTTCTCGCCTTAGCAGCGGCGGCCGAACAGCGTCTGACACATCCAGTAGCCGAGGCCATAATCCGCCACGCCCAAGCAGAGCAAGTGGTAATTCCCAACCGTAGTAAGTGGAACTATCAACTAGGTTTAGGCGTGCAAGCAGAAATTGAAGGCGAGACTGTTTATGTAGGTAGCGATCGCTTTTTGCGTCAGCAAGGCATCGATATGAAACTGCTCAACGGTCATAACCAACGGGCGACCTCTGCGATTTATGTAGCTAGCAACGGTCAACTTCAAGGTAAAATTAGATATAGTGATATTCTGCGTCCAGAAAGTCGGGAAGTCATTACCCAGCTATTGACGGTCGAAGGTGTAGAAGTTCATATGCTCACCGGAGATAACAAGCGCACAGCTCGCACTGTGGCTGCTGAGTTGGGTATTCCGCCGACGCATACTCACGCAGAAGCTTTTCCAGAACAAAAAGCAGCAGTTGTCCGAGAACTGCACGAACAAGGCAAGACAGTTGCATTTGTTGGGGATGGGATCAATGATTCGCCAGCTTTAGCCTATGCTGATGTCTCTGTATCCTTTGCCAATGGTTCTGAAATTGCCCGCGAAACAGCAGACTTAGTGTTAATGCAGAATGATTTGCACGGCTTATTAGAGGCAATTGCGATCGCACGCCAAGCAAAGCAATTAATTCAGCAAAACACTGGTATTGTTGTTGTTCCTAATTTAGGAGCATTAATCGTAGCCGTTTTATTCGGTCTGAATCCTTTGGGAGCCACGGTAGTGAACAATGGCTCAACCATCGTTGCCGGAGTCAATGGTTTGCGCCCAATTCTCAAGCATTCACCCCAGAAAACTCTACCATCAGCAAGATGAAATCGTCATCTTGGGTAGATTACGGTAAAAGGCTTTCACACAAATTTCTAATTTACTGGAGGTAAATTAACTATGGCACCTAAAATAAGTGATTTTGTTGAAGATGCTGGCGCTCCTGGAATTATAGCCAGTATTGGAGCAGTACTCCTAGCCCCTGTGATTATTCCCGTTGTCGCGGGAATCGGTAAACCGATAGCGAAATCGATAATCAAAGGTGGAATTGTCGCCTACGAAAAAAGTAGAGGAGCCTTTGCAGAGCTGGGTGAAACCTGGGAAGACATTGTAGCCGAAGCCAAAGCCGAACTTGCAGAGTCTAAAGAAACTCCAGCATTTGAAGCTGCTAACAGTCCTGCTGATAACGCAACGGAAGGTTGAAGAAGAATTCACCAAGTCAGAATTCAGGAGTCAGAATCAATCAGTTAGGGATTGGAACCCGCGACTGATTGAAGACCACCATACTTGATTGAATAAGAGATTACGAGCAAGCGGATCGATCCGTAAAAATAAATTAGAGTACAGCATCTTTTCTTAAACCCCCGGATTTATCTGTGGGGTCTACTTCATTTTTTAGAGGAGGGCAATTGTGTGATGACAAATAGTCATGGTAATGTCACCAAAATGCCTAAAGTTATGGAGCAGGCAACTTTAAATAAACCATCCCAGGCAATATTGACAAAAATTGTCAGCGATACTCCAGGAAGGCTGCGGTTGAGAGTTGCTCGATGCCATCGTCAACCCGAACAAATGCAACGCATTGCTCGTGCGCTAGAAGCACAACCCAATATCAGTCAAGTACGAACTAATATCAGTCACGGTAGTATTGTCATCAACCATGATGGCAAAGATCGCAGTTTGGAAAATGTAGTTGGCACATTAGTGGATTTAGGAATTATTTTCGCTGATGTTACCGAAGATAAATCTGATGCTGCGGTGGATGTCTCAGGTGCGGTTGTAGACTTAAACAAACGAGTCGAACAGGCGACCAATGGAGCAGTTGATTTGCGCTTCCTTTTTCCCTTAGGACTCAGTTTCCTGGCGATTCGGCAACTGGTGGCTAAAGGTTTGCAATTTGAAACTATTCCCTGGTATGTGTTGGCATGGTATGCATTTGATAGTTTTATTAAGCTACATGGCGTAAACCAATCAAACTCCACTAAGGAGTGATATAATATCATTCCCGATAAAATAGAAAAATATTCAACCTCGGTGAAACCATATTAGAGGCAGCTAAACAAGAAGCACAATTATTGTGGACTACGATCGCTTTGCTTCAAAATACAAGCATCCTCGATTTTAGGACTTGCTATGGAAGCAAACGAAAAAGCTAGCCATCTTACATGTCAGAACAATTTATATATATGCAGGAGGAACTAGTAGTGGCAACATAGCTGTATGAGCTTTATCGCCAAACTGAATCGGAAAGATTTGGTTCTTTTGAGAAATTTGTACATATAACTAAATTTACATCATGAGTAAAAAATGGGCAGTTAAGCGAATCACTTTAAATTTGGCAACAAAAGAAGCTGAGAAGCTGGAACAATATTGCGAACAGACTGGTAGACCAGCTACAGATGTAATTCGAGAACTCATCCGAGCGTTGTCAGTAAATTCATCTCAGTAGTATTTAGAAATTGTATTATTTTTGTTACTAGTCAACAGCGATCGTTCCCTATTAATCTTTAACTAGGTTTTTGGTCATTAGTTTAACCTATGTCTGTTATGCAGTGACCCAACTTCCATGACTTCTATTTACAAAATGCATTGGTGCTAAAAATCTTCCAGTGGCTAATATTCTGGATTTTGTGAGAATTTAATTCTAAATTAAGGTAATTCCTTGAATTAGTTCTCTAATCACGTCCTTTGCAACTTTCCCTGTCTGATTACAATAATTATCAAGTCTCTTGGCTTCATCTGAAGCTAGCTCTACAGTAATTTGTTCGCCAGTTTTATCTAATTCGAGTTCTATAGTAATTCGTTTGACTGTCTCTTTTTTACTTTGAGATGGAGAATTGGGGTATGTATACACTGCGACCTCGTTCGTGCTTCATAATTTTCTATCAAGATTAATAATGTTCCTTATCCTGAATCGTCTTTACCAGTGAAAATCTAGATTTTAAGATTGAATTTAAGTTTTTTAAGTTACCTGTATAAAAATAACCCTTGTATAGTATCGATCGACATAAAATCTAGTTAGAAACATAAAAAAAGTAAATCTATATTTTTTCTTTTACAGCTAAAAATTGCTGGAAAAATACTATACCTAAGTGTAATTTTTTTGCCAGCTGTTTATTATACGTAAATGTATTGCCCGATAAACGGTTTTTTTAGCTATAAAAGTCAAAAATCATCCGATTTGAGCTGAAGAGTTAATAAATTAAAGTATTAAAAATTACAATTTTTTTGAGACTATTTCTCAATCTCAAAAATTTACTTGACATTTTTCTTTAAGTTCAAGCCTAACTTACCGATTTTCTTTTGCTTTAGTTCTAAAAACAATGAGTGTCGGTTGGCGTAAATAAACCAGTTATTTAAAATGTCTAAAACTCTTATGGAATGATAGTTACGAATTCCCCATTCGTCATTGTGTTGCCATTCGCATAGTATCTTTCTAAAAAAAAGGATAGCTGTTACTAGCAGTCTATTGCATTGATTGTCATGGATGAATATGGATCAGAAAAAAATAATACCTTGTCTGTATTTTTCATCAAAATTAGTTAGATCAACTATTAATACAATGTTACTGAAATAATTACCCACTTGAAATAAGTCTAAAAAGCTGACTATACAAGCAATATTTATCTTTTCTGCAAAATACCTACTTTGTACTAAAGTTATTTAAATAACTATATTACTATTAGTGTGAACTGTGTTATTGAATATTTTATACACCATTTAACCAGATCGCGAACAGTTTAAAATTCATAGAAATTTTAGTAGTAAACTAGCTCGATCAATTGTTATTTACTTTGTTACCAGTAGTAAATATCATGTTAGAATTCTTGCGATGTAGAAATTTTGTTAAATAATTGACTTGCATATGCGATCGCCTAACTCCAACGCTGAGTAGAAAGTTACAAAGTCTTATACATTACAACATAGGGGAATTTGCCCAAAATTTATTTCATAGCAAGCCTATCTACACCTAATTTTGAAAAGCAGAAGTTGCTTTCAATGTGATGTAAAGTACGTGAGTACAAAACAAACTATGAGTACTGATTTTTCAGTAGTTGATAATGCTAACAGCGCTTGGATGCACGAATCTAATACTGTGGAAAACAACGATTCTTTTTCTCAAAAAGTGATTGATGGCACAAGCTTAATTAAAGTCCAGATGTTTTTAGATCGGGCAATAGTATATGCCTACTACGCAGTTAAATCAGAGCGCCAACCACCAAATCGAACCTATACGCGTTGGGTATGGCGGCTTGCAGGTGCGTATCATTCAAGCCGTCATACTTCACGACTGATGGAAAAAGCAGCCCAGAACTTCGCAGCTTTGGGTCGCCAAGATTTGGCAAAATGGGCTACACAGAAAGCTAAAGAGGAAGCAGGTCATGACCAACTTGCTTTGCTTGATATTCAGTCCATGGGATATGATGCTGAGGCTGTAGTGCAGGTATTCAATCCATCTCCGATTAGAGATTATGTCAATTACTTTACCCAAATAGTAGAAGCAACAAATCCAATTGATTGTATTGGCCTTTGTTATGCAAGCGAGCGTTTAGGGACATTTATAGGTGAAGAATACATCCAAAGTGTGGAAGCTTTGTTACCAAAAGGTATCCATGCAACACGTTGGTTGCGCGTACATAGCAGTGTTGGCTCGGAAGTCAAGCATGTAGACGATATTGTTGAGCTTGTTGCACACCTGACTCCACAAGAGCGTAACCGTGTAGCAAGAGCCTGTTATGAAACTGCACTTTTGCGCTTTATGCCACCCAAAGAAGACTACATATTAGATGAGGAAATACAAGGCATATTGAAACCTCTAGAGCTATCTAGATATCTGCAAGTGCAATCTGTATGATTGCAAATACATCAAATAAATGGCCAAAGCCGATTTATTTCAGTTCTCACATAACTGTTTTCTACTAAAACAACTTTCAGGAGAATAAAGCAATGATTACAGTAAGTAAATCTATTGGGCATAATTCTTTCAACCAAGAGCTGATCAATAAAAACATCGAAACTAGTTTTGATGTTTTGGATACCAGTTCAGAGATGTTAAATGATGCCAATATCGATGATTTGGAAACGATTATAACCTCTGAACTCATACAAGGTTTACCAAGCGATACCGAAATAGTTTATTTTTAAATGAAAGCTGTTTATTTTTGTAGTTGCTTAAGCTTGAGACATTCGCTACTTCTCATCGTCTAGCTCTTATTAAACAGAATAAAAAGCAAATTTAATGGCTATATATTTTTCTACTTTATCACTGCTAATCTTGATTATCTAAATTTTAAAGTAGAAAAATATGTCGTTCATTGACCTGATATTTCAGACAAGGTTTGACTAGTTTCAGAAAACTTCTAAATCGGCTGTTTTTCGCTAACAGCCGCCCCCAAAACTTTTAACGTAGCAATAGTTGCTGTAGTTAAACCTGTAACTCCAATGATGTTCATACACTCATAGGGTTGCTCTGCTTTCAAAGTTTTTAAGCACTCACCTGTTGCTATATGCCACAATCGAATGGTTTCATCATCACCACTACTAGCAAGAATCTGATTATCAGGACTAAAGATAACTGACCAAAGCCTGCCTGTATGTCCCTGTAAAACTTTAAGGCATTGACCCGTATTGACATCCCACAACTTGACTGTATTATCTTGGCCGTTGCTTGCTAGGGTCAAGCTATCTGGACTAAAGGTGACAGATTGTAATCCACCTGTATTATCTTGTAAAGTCACTGTGGATTTACTAGTACTAATACTCCATAGCTTTAAAGTTCCATCCGGACTAGTACTTGCCAGCAATTCACCATCTGGGCTAAAAGCAATAGATAAAACCCAGGTAGTATGTCCTTCTAGGGTTCTTTTGCATTCACCAGTGGTAATATCCCATAATTTGATAGTCTGATCTAAAGAGCCACTTGCTAGCATCATTTCTTTGGGACTAAAAGCAATTGACCAAACTGCCGCACGATGTCCCTGTAATAGCTTCCAGCATTGCCCTGTATTGATATCCCACAATCTTACAGTTTGATCGTCACTGCTACTTGCTAGTATCTGCCCATTTGGACTAAAGGCAACCGACCAAACTGCCGCACGATGTCCCTGTAATAGCTTCCAGCATTGCCCTGTATTGACATTCCACAATCTCACTGAAGAGTCATGACTGCCACTTGCGAGTGTCTGCCCATTTGGACTGAAGGCAACCGACCTAACCCCAGCAGAATGACCCTGGAACGTTTTTAAGCATTGACCTGTATTGATATCCCACAATCTTACCGAAGAGTCATGACTGCCACTTGCGAGTGTCTGCCCATTTGGACTAAAGGCTATTGAGAGTACTTGATTAGTATACCCTTGGAACGTTTTAAGGCATTGACTTGTGCGAACATCCCATAGTCTCACTGTTTGGTCGTAACTGCCACTTACTAAGAAATCGTCCTGTGGACTAAAGGCAACCGAAAATACCCAACTGGAATGTCCATGAAATGTTTTGAGGCATTCATATGTATTAACACTCCATAGCCTGACTGTTTGGTCAAAACTGCCACTAGCTAACAAATCGCCCCGTGGGCTAAAAGCAACTGAATAAATTTCATTAGAATGCCCTTGAAAAGTTGTGAGGCATTCACCTGTGTTAATATCCCATAACTTTAACGTCTGGTCATCACTACCACTTGCCACCATCTTACCGTCAGGACTGACGACAATTGACCTTATACCATCACAGTGCCCTTGAAAAGTTTTGAAGCATTCACCAGTATTGATATCCCATAACTTAATAGTTTGGTCGTCACTACCACTCACTAGTACTTGCTCATTTTTACTGAAAGCGACGGAGAGTACCCAACTTGTATGTCCTAGGAAAGTTTTCAGACATTGGCCAGAACGGACACTCCATAACTTCATTGTCTGGTCATCACTACCACTTACTACTGTCTGACCATCTGGACTAAAAGCAACTGACCAAACTTCATGCTCATGTCCAGTTAAAGTTTGGAGGCATTCACCAGTACTTGTGTTCCATAGCTTTACAGTATGATCGGTACTACCACTAACAAGAGTACTGCCATCATAATTAAAGGCAAGCGATAAAACCCAATTAGTATGTCCTTTACAAGTTAAAAGCTGTTTCCAATCGGAAATTTGGTACAAACGAATCTCACCATTGGTATCACCTATAGCCAAAAGTTTGCCATCAGGGCTAAAGGCTACAGATAAAATACCACCGAAAGTTTCAGCAAAAACAGACTTAGCTAAATTGGCATTTTGGAAATTTACATTGTGTAATTTGACATTCTGTAAGTCTGCTTGCCAAACAGTTAAAGAAGAAAAATCATAGCCCTTTAAATCTATCTTGAGTTGAGAAAGCAAATTAATAATATTCCCTGTCGTATACCCTGGTTCTAAAGGAGATTCTTGTCGCAACCTTACTAAAATTTTAATTAATTGATTTTCAATAGCTCTTTGACTTTTTAAGACAATTAGCAACCCATGTATCACAGGTTGGAGAATGAGGCGAATTTGAGCTTCCTTTATGTAATCTTTAGCAGTCGCCTTCATCAGAGCATGGCATTGAAAAAGCTCAATATTATCAGTTACAATTTCTTCACAAACATCTTCTATCAAAACCTGAGTTACATACTCCATAACTACAGGTTGTAATGTGAAAGTTGCTGCACTTTTCTCAACTAGCGATCGCCTCACCGAAGATTCGAGAGACTCCAGTAGTTTTTGAGTTGGTCTTGGTAATACAATGTCTTGTCGCAACTCTGATAACGTAACAGGTTCCCGATTAATCGCCAACCAATAAATTATTTCTTTTTCTAAATCTGACAACCGCTCAAACTGCCGATCTAAAACATCGCGGATATCTCCAAATACAGATGTATTTTCTTGCAAAAACTCAGTTACATTGCCATCAAAAATATCTTGAATTGTTGTAGCAACTATTTTCAAAGCTAATGGATTACCTGCATAACGTTCAATTATTACTTTCCATTCATCTTCTGCGGCAGTTAGTCCTTTAACTTTCAATATTTCTTGTGCTTCTAAAACCTTTAAACCTCTTAGTTGTAAAGAGCGAACAGGTAGTTGTTTCCCTTCTAGTAATGCTATGTCTTTAGGCTTTTCCCGACTAGTTAAGATTAAGCAACTAGTGTGAGATGTTTCTCCTAATCGTCTAAAAAGCTCGCTGTAACCTTCATATCCTTCTCGATATTGTCCGGCTCTACTACCACTGCGGAGAATTGATTCTACATTATCAAGTATTACTAAACAGCGAGAATTTTGTAAGTAATATATTAGTTTAGATATTCCTTCACCTAAGTTTTCTGATAATTTACTTTCTGGTGTACTATCATCAGATAAAACTTGTATTAGGTTAGAAAGAATAGCTGTAACAGGTGGTGCTTCTCGTAGCGATCGCCAAATTATGTATTCAAAATCTTCCTGTATATGTTGAGAAATCTTTACAGACAGAGATGTTTTACCAATGCCACCCATTCCTAAGAGTGCTATTAATTGACAACGCTCATCAAGAACCCATTGTTCTAAAGCGATAAGTTCATCTGTACGTCCATAAAAAATAGACGGATAGGTAGCATCTCCCCAGTCTAACTGAGTGTTAGAACTTAAATAGTCACTAAGATCGATTTTTGCTTTAAAAACTAAAAACAGCTTTTCTAGAGTTTTTTTGTCAACTCCTCCTTCACGGTTGAGTACTTTAGAGATTGTACTGGAATATAATCCAGTCATCGTACTCATTTCTTCAAGTGTATAACTATTTCCAAAATTTTCCTTTGCTTCTGATTGCCGCTTTGCCTCTTGAAGTTTTTGTAACCCTTTAGTAGTCAATACTACACCACGCTTGCGTCTCCAATTTCTTAAAGTCATGTATTAAAAATGCAGTAATAATAAATTAACTTTGAATTTTGCGGTTTGTGTCAATATACAAATACTTAGGTATTAGTAATTAACATTGTATGTTTTTAATCTAGTTTTGTTTACTATAGCCAAAGCGATCGCCTTCATCCGCGCTCGTTTTTGATACTCATACTTTCAGGCTGCTCCATTTTTTACACCCCTTTGATTAACTAGAAAAAATTAAGCAAAAAGATAAAACTAAAAATTAGTAAAAATTTATTAGTCATAAATATCCAAAAAACCTGATTTCTTGGAAAATTATTGAAGCTAAACTTTTTATGCTTGTTAATTCTCCATCTGTAACTGATAATGTTCACTTTTTTATTTTCCAAAAGTCAATATGTCAAACTACTTATAGCAAAGTGCTGAGTACTGAGTCACCGAAGTTGCAAAGGAGGGAAACCCTCCGACGCTCAAGGACTCGCTAACGCTGCGCTATCGCAACTTCTCGCTGAGTATAAACCCAGTTACTAAAAGACTTTGAGCAATCAATACTGTCCTAACCTATGTGACTACGGCTATATCAAGAAAATTCCATAGAGTTCTTCAGTATTATTTATTTTCATAACCTTGATTCAGTTATTTAGACCTCCTAAATACAGCAAACTACTCATTGTATAAAATTATATTATAGGTATAAGATTGGGCTGGTCGTTATAGAGCTAAATACTCAAAACAATTGCTGCAATCATCAAACTTATACTGACAAGAGTTTACCAGTTTCAACTTTTTTGCTCAAACAATGTTTAGTCAAATTTATGTCAATCTTGTGACATTTATATGTCAATTAAGTGTGTCACAACGTGAGAAAAAGTGGAACTTCGTTTGTATAGTGCCCTGATGGGTGACGTTCGCCACAACGGGGAGGGAAACTCGCCTACGCAGAGTTCCCACGCCACTTGCCCCAACGTTTAAGCAGCCATGTGGGTTTCCCAACTTGAGCGGACTGCCGTGGGAACCCCCGCAAGGCATCTGATTTTCACGTTATGTAGAAAAATCAACCCAGAACCTAACCTCCTAGAGTGCGTCTACAAACCACGCAACTTTTAAAGCAGTGGCTTCTCTACCAAGAGTGCTGATTCACGGCAATGGTTTTCTGTGGCAGGTGCGAAAATTATATGTGCAATATATTCGTAATTAGCGCCTACCTTAATTGCAGATACCAGACATATTTTAGCGGCTTCATATCATGTCCGTTTAAAGATTTATTATTTAGACTGACGCGGTGAGACAGCGCTGCAGGAGGGTTTCCCTCCGCAGGCGACTGCGAACCCGAAGGGGGACGCGGGGACACAGGGACGCGGAGATATTTTAATCACAAGTGATTAGGTGGACATGATATCACTCCTGCACTCAAATAAACTGGCACAACCAGCCTTTGAAGGCATTAAAGTCAGAAATAGCAAGCGATCGCCAGCACTCTTTGCTCGTGTTGGTAACGGTAGCTTGGATTGTTAAGAAAATTGATGAGAGTGGTTCTTTCTCCTGCATGAACAAACTGATTTAGCCAGTTATCAGCTAGGTCAATACTCAGTTAGTGAAGTCTTCCCCTCAGTTAGGCTGATTATGCAACAGCTAACGGTACTAATTCTGAGAGTTTCATGACTGGAGAAAGAACCCGAATTGTTCGTCAGAGTTGTGGATTCATACAGACGTAAAATTTTACGCCTTTAGCATCTCCAATCTACAGACGACCAATATTAGTCAGACCTAGAACAATACCAACGCCGATAATATGACCAAAAGCCATCGCGGCGATGAATGTTGGAACGCTGACTGGCAAGACAGGTAATTTAGGGCCAACTAGGGGCTTCTCAATTTTGGTAGAAAGCAAAAGAACTACTAAGCTGCTAATGCTAATAATGATAGCCACTGTGGGATTCCACGCGGGAGTTGGGGGAACAGTGGATTGGACTGCTAGTAAGATTGATGAAATCAAGCTTGTATCTCCTAGGCAAAATTAATGTAACCCTTCAAAATTATAGAGTTAGTCAGGAAACAACTGAAAACTGCGAGCAAAAATTCGACCTTTTTTTTAGTTCTCAATATCTTAAATTTTTATGCGAGTTAAAATTTGCGGAATCACTCAGCCACAGCAATCTGTAGCGATCGCAACTCTTGGTGCAACAGCACTAGGATTTATTTGCGTGCCTACTTCACCCCGCTACGTTACTACAGCCCAAATTCGAGCAGCAGTAGCACAATTACCAGAAAATATTGACAGAATTGGTGTATTTGCTAATACCGACATTTCCAAAATCAACCAGACAGCGATCGATTCTGGGTTGACTGGTGTCCAGTTGCACGGAGACGAATTGCCTGAATTCTGCGACCAATTACGCCAAGCTTTACCCCAGGTAGAAATTATCAAAGCCTTGAGAATTCGTAGTCTTGAGCATCTTGAAAAAGCGGCTCATTACGCTCAATACGTAGATACTTTATTACTCGATGCTTATCATCCCCAGCAATTAGGCGGTACTGGTCAAACTTTAGATTGGCAAATGCTACAGCAATTTAGTCCCAGTTGCTCTTGGTTTTTAGCTGGAGGACTAACACCAGATAATATACTCACAGCTTTAAGTCAGGTAAAACCCGATGGTATTGATTTATCTAGCGGTGTAGAAATTAAACCCGGAGATAAGGATTTAGACAAAGTAGCACTGTTATTTGAGAAGTTAGGGAGTAGGGAGTAGGGGGAGCAGGGGAGCAGAGGAGCAGGGGAGCTCCTCTGCTCCCCTGCTCCCCCTACTC
>NZ_JAECZA010000217.1:0-43610 GCF_016056275.1 Dendronalium phyllosphericum CENA369
GATAATTTCTTGAGCGTGAGTTCCCAATAGCCGATTAATTTGTTCTACTAGATTCATCTCATCACAGATGCCTGCGACTATGCCGCAGTGGTCAATATCCTGTACCCTAATATCTAATGGTGATGCTGTCATGCTTCTAAAATGCAGCATTTAGCTCATTTTCAAAAATACAGCATTTACGAGCGCACCTGCGGAATCTAGGATCTTACTGAACACTGCTGTCCATAACCGAAGAAAATCACCATCCCGAAGCCGAAAGCGGCTATCAATACCCAACTGAATACCCCGACAAAAAATAATCTTTGCAGTCTGGCGGCTTTTTGCTCTTGAACCAGTCTGGCTTTCACTTCCTTAGCGCGTTCGGCTTCTAACCATGTCTCAACTTCTCGGCGATCGCATTCTTGGCTAGCAGCTAAAAACTGATAATCCACATCGCTCAAACTTTTGCCCTGCGACCAAGCTAAAGCCTCCAATAAGGCAGTTCCGCGCAAAAGTCGTGAATAGTCACAGTGCTTGGAAGCTACCCAAGCATTTAAGGCTTGAGAGTAAGGACGCAGTTTCGCCAATTGTTTTTCTACCCAAGCTTGGTTGAAAACCTCTTGATAAATGCGATTTTTGACAATCAATTGCCCGTGGTGCTTAGTCACCAACCCTGACAACAACAGCTCGATTTGTTCTTCTCCATCATCAACAGATACCTGAGTTCCCTGTAAAATTTGCTGGTATAGTCCTAGTAAACCACCAGCACGTTGCTCGTTTCTTAAGAGGCGATCGCGGATTGTCTTCAAATGCTCTGGTTCATCATTAGCTTCCCAATTCTCTAGGATGTGCGTTTGTACTAGCTTTTCGAGAATCAACGAGGGAAATTGATAATAAAAACTGATGAGATGGTAATTAACGATTGGTAAATGGTCGTCCAACTTGTAACGCTCATCTGCTTCTAGAGTTCTATGTTCCTCAATATCCTTGTTGCCACTATTTCTTTCCTGCACGACTATTTGACATAGCTTTTGGGTGAGAAACGGCTGTCCACTCGTCCAAGCCAAAATTTCTTTCAGAACTGCCATCGGATTAGCTACTTTACCTTCTAAACCCGCTGCTAATGGCTGCACTTCTGACAAACTAAAGCCCTCCAGAACAATAGATGTACCGATATTAAAAGGGGTACAGTTGCGATCGGCAATCAAATCTGAAGGCGTTGCCACACCAAACAGCGCCCAGGTGAGGCGGTTATATTCGGGGTTTTCTGCTCGCTGATTGTAGCAAGACCGAATCAAAGTAAAAAAATCAACAACTGGAAAATTCAGACCGAGAACGCTATCAATTTCATCAACAAAAATAAAGATTTTTTCAGTTTGCAGTTGAACTAACAAAATGTCTTCTACAAACTGGCTTAATCGCTGTAGTGCCGATAAATCTTCTCGCTCTGACCACCAAGCTTTTAAATTAACTTTACCAAAAAGATTGAAGCTCCTTAATAAATCAACAACTATACCCTTGTACCACTGCGAAGGCGTAATATTGCCGTTACCAATTCTGGTCATATCGATAGAGGCGCAACTGTAACCTGCTTGTTCTAATCTATGCCTCGTTCGTAACCGCAAGCTAGACTTGCCCATTTGCCTAGAGCTAAACACATAACAAAACTCGCCCCGCATCAAAGCATTATAAAGTTCTTGGTCAGCTTGCCGTTCTACATAGCTAGGTGCTTCTACTTTCAGGCTACCGCCGATTTGATATTCATATTGATTCATCTGCTTCGCCCATTTATAGCAAAGTGTTGAGTGCTGAATTCTTTAACCCAATTGTTCGCGGAAATACAGTCGATACAACTCACAACTGGGCACTGCTTGATTTCCTTCAAGTTTTACCAATCCCATGCTTTCTAGTTTATAGGCGGCGATCGCTTCTAGTGGCACGCTTGTTGGAGATGTTACTACTTTTTTGAGTGCTGCTTTCAGTTCGGGATGGGTTTGCAGATTTGCTAAATGATGCCGCAGGTAGTTGCTATAAATTCCTGCTATCGTAGGGGCAGTTTCTAATAACTGCTCTAGGCTTAATTCTTGTCGTACCAAATGATAAAGAGCAAGACGTACTAAATAAGGATGACCGCCAATCATCGCTACTAGTAAAGCCAGTTTTTTCGCTCCAGCTTCGCCTTCAGCCCAAGCCAGTCCATGACGTAATGCCAAGTCCTGCACTTGCTCTAAACTAAATTCTGGTAACTTAATCGGTAGACCGACGTTAAAAGGCGATTGATTGATATCTAAAGGGATATAAGCTTCAGTGGCATGAACTACTAGTAATCGGAGTTTTTGCCAAATTTCTAGTTCGGAAGCGTCTTCGTACCAGGAGCGTAGTAGTGGGAGAAAGTCACCAGAGATTTCTGGATATTCAAAAATCCGATTAACTTCATCTAGAGCTAAAACTACCGGACAGTCGATTTCCTGCAACACATAGCTTTGTAAATATAATGTGCAGCTGACTTTACTACCAATGTCCTCATCCCAATACTCGTGTAGTTTTGGCTCTAGGTTCAACTGTCGGCTGACATTGGCACAAAACCAGCGTAAAAATTTTTCTAAGCTCGTGAAAACTTGACTATCTGCCCGCTGTAAACTGATTTGTACAGTATGTAACCCACTTTGTCTAGCATGAGTAAGAATTCTTTGCATCAGGGAAGTTTTCCCCGTTTGGCTGGGTGCTTTGATGCGGATCAGGCTTCCAGGTTTATTAATTTCAGCAAAGGTGCGTTCTTCAATTGGCGGACGTTCGATATAAAAGCTGGAGTTGAGCGGAACAGAGCCACTGGGAATTTCTAAATAGTCGGGGTTGAGGAGGACGGATTTTTTCTCTTCTTGTATCTTCGTCACCACAGGTAACTCTGATATGTCATTGCCATTGTCCTTAAACAGAAGCCCAATCTCTCCGATACTGGTTGATGGCTGATGCTGCTGCAAGACTGCTGTTTGTACGTGCTGCTGCTTTGTTTGGCGGATACTAATTTGCGATCGCCGCCGCAAAACTGACCTAAAATTACTTTTTGTGACTTCTTCCTCCAAAGCATGTGACAGTAACTTCCATAACTTAGAACCAACATCTTTGATGTAATTGGCATCATAGCCTGAGCTTTCTGCTATCTCTGGATAAGTTTGCCCTTCCCAAGCTTTGCGAAAGACTAACTCCTGAACGTCATTTAAGCTTTGTTCAAGAAACGTATCTAAAATAACTAATGCATCTTCAAGATTCATTTTTAAAAAGAGAAATAAACTTTGTTTTAGATATGACTTTAACGGACTTTTTACTACTTTTTTCGTTATTTACTTAAATTTAATAGTCTTATGTTTTGCACTGATGAAATAATTGTCTATTTTGCAACTAAGTAAAGAAATTAAAGGTGTTTATCCAACAACATAACGATACAAAAGGTTAATCTCTCCTTATTCAACTTCAACAATGTATTATCTGCAAAAAAGCTATGCATGTATGGCATTATTTTAAGTATAATAACTTAAAAACATTTACTTAAGTTTGTTAAATTGTATACTTTAGATAATAGCTGTCAAATGGTGTCTGGGGAGTATCCAAATTTTGTTTCTTTAACTCGCTTGCCTCACCCAAAACCTTCCCTACTTGCAGCTATCTAATAGCTGCATTTTTATAAATATTGATACAACTTATTTAAAACAATACCAAAAGCATTGACATAGTGAATATAGATTTAATCAAGCATCCAGCAAATAGCTTGCCATGATAAATATTTGGTGAAGAGTGCTGCGATCGCATGATATTACCATCACGATAAAATCAATCCATCCAATTTCTAGTTTTTATTTCTTATTTAATACCAAATTATTTAACAATTTATACTTCCATAATGTGATTGCAAGATATGTTGTTCTGCACTCATATTTACTTTCTGTAGTTACTCATTTCAGCTTCTACAGTTAATATTCCCAACCAAGCAAGCTACATGAAACATCATCTTACAAATCAATAATAAAACTATTTCGTAGATGAAAATCAGCTTTTGTACCTTGGTGAGTTAATGCCCAGTAAGTCACTTCATCGTCTTTGTGTTTGATGACAGTAGTGATGGCAACTTCTAAGTTTTGGTCTTTTGAGACAATTTTATTCAAATCGACATCCAAAGCAAGTGTTAAACTCTCAGATTGATTTTGGACGCTAAATGGAAGTGTTATAAAAGCTGTTTCTTCTTGCATTCCTTGACGATAATCATCAAAGCGATAGACATTCCAATGTCCACTAGGAGAAAGGTTAAATTCCCAATATTGTTGGGAATTCTTGATGCTAATGAAGAACTCAAAGCATGTATTTTCCCAAAGTTGATGCTTTCGTGCTGGTGAGTTTGCAGGTGGGGTAATAACGACTTGTTTTAAGTCGCCCGACAATGTGTAATGAATGACAAGTGTATTAGCATGTCGGGCGATATTGCCTGTAATTTTCAAATTAGCTAAAGACTCTGCCGGGAAGGGTTGCAGAGAAAATGTCTGGCTCATTTCATATCCTGGATAATAGAACGAATCTTTGTTTCTTGGGATTCGATGCTTTCGGTAAGCTTGAATTGGACTAGTGCCCTTTCAAGGTTGTGTTCTGGATGCTTAATTTTAAAGTAGACATTTCCGGCTAAATAATCAGCAAAAAATCGCAATCCTAACTCAAAGGCGATGAGACGAATGGCATCGTACATGTATGCATAGTCATTCTCGGTGAGAAATGCCTTAGCTACGGAAAGATACCCTTCTAAGATAGCCTGACATAAATCGGTATCAAAATAGACACTTTCCCAATTCTCGGTTTCTTCGCCAGCAGGATTGCAGCCCGATCGCAGACAATCGCCAATATCGTAATGTACCAGACCTGGCTTAACGGTGTCGAGGTCGATGACGCTAACAGCTTGTTGAGTAGCGGTATCAAACATGACATTATTAATTTTAGGATCGCCGTGCATTAGGCGTAACGGTAGCCGACCTTCAGCTTTAGCATTTTCTAAAATATGTGCAAAGGTTTGGCGATCGCGAACAAATTGCAAACCATAATTTAGTTCTGGTGACTTAGCTACACTAGTTTTTGGCAGTACTTCTTCGTAGTGTTGTAGATAAAACGGTGTAATATGAAACCCCTCCAAAGTATCGGCAAGTTTTTCTGGAGGTAGATCGCTAATCAGATTGTGGAACATCCCCAGAGCATAACCGATTTCTTGGGCGTGGGAGCGATCGTGCATTCTGTCAAAAGACTGCGAGCCTTCAATGAAGCTAATCGCGCGCCAGAATGACCCTTGAGCATCCCGCCAATGGTCTTGAGCATCTTGAGTCAACAACACGCGCGGCACTTCCCAGCGGCGAGTCAGAGGAGTGATTTGTAAACGTTTGCGAACATGCTCGGTAAAGGTACACATATTCTGCATGATCAGTTGAGGCTGACGAAATACCTGCGTATTGATGCGTTGCAGGACAAAATGCTGTTCTTTTGGAGAATCTAGAGAAACTAGGAAAGTGTCATTGATATTACCACTTCCAAATGCTTGAACGCTCTTAACTTTTCCCTGAAGCATGAATTGGTTGGCAATGGCAACTAGATTGTCTGTAGCCTGTGTTTTGAGATTTTCTGTTATGTTCATATTTGACCTGCACTACTCCTCACGTAATTGCACTAAGGCAATAGGGGATATAGTAACCTAACTTGCACTGTAGGTCAGGTCTGTATATATAAAGCGTTAACAGAGTAGGGTGTATTGTCGATTATCATCTGCATCTGAGGGAACTAGGAGACATTGCCGAAGGCATCAACAATCTTTTTTACTGGCTATGAATAGTTGTTGCATTGTGCTTTAAATCACTTTCTCAGCCATAACTCAAAGTGGTAAAAGAATTGTTGTTGGATGATTGTCTCTACACAAGAGTCCAACGAGAGTTAATTTTTTACTGCTTAAGAGACTTTCATGCCTAAATACATATCTGCAATCGTAGCTGTCTTCCTCTTAATTATCGGGTTTGCATCTACAATTCAAGCTGCAACTCCCCGTTCAACTTGGGTGGAAAATGAAATTTACCAATACAACCATCCGTTTGCATCACAATTACCTCAAGAACTGGCAACGAAAATGCAAAAGATGGCAGCTAGTCCCTTCGCCTTTTATCGGGGGACGGCTCATATTTTTTATCGTGATATGCAAACCTTCCCAAATTCAGGATTTGTCAATTCTTCGACATCAGCCATCTGGTTAGAGGGAGATATGCATATGCAAAATCTGGGGGGAATGAGAGACAGCAACAGTAACAACGTCTTTGACACCACTGACTTTGATGAAGGCTATCTTGGCCCCTACGTTTGGGATTTGCGACGGATGGCAGTCTCGATTCTTTTAGCAGCCAAAGAGAACGGAATCAGCTCTAGCGATGCTCAAGATATTGTGCGGAATTTCTTGGATGCTTACCTCAACAAAATGAGTGACTTTAAGGGAACCAACGATGAACTGTCATACCGTCTGGAATCAAGCAATACAAACGGCGTGGTCAAGGATTTGATTCAAGAGGCAGCAGGTAACAGTCGCTCTAGTTTGCTAAATAAGTACACGATGCTAAATAGTAGCAATCGAGTTTTTCAGACAACTTCCCAACTCCAACCTGTATCTAGCAGTACTTATTCAGACATTGCTGGGGGTATGAGTAGCTATATCGCCTCAATTCCTAGCAGTAAGCGCTATAGCAATAGTTACTACACTCTAAAAGATATTCGTCTCAAATTAGGTTCGGGTACTGGTAGTCTTGGTAAGTATCGCTATTACTTGCTGATTGAAGGCCCAAGTTCCGCAACCGACGACGACCGGATTTTAGAGATGAAGCAACAAGGTACTAGCGCTGTGGCGATCGCCGCTCCAGGTCTTTTGCCAAGTTCAGTTTATAATAATCATGAAGGTGCAAGGGTGACAATTGCCACTAAAGCGATGCTTTCTAATACTGACCCATTACTTGGCTATACTACGGTCAGTAGCATTCCCTTTATGCTGCATGAAAAATCACCTTACCAAGTAGATTTTGACTATACTTTACTAACCACTAAGTCAAAGTTCATGGATGCAATGTCTTATGCAGGAAAGGTTGTGGCAAAGAACCATGCCATCTCTGATAAAGACTACGATACTGGAATTGTTCCTTACAGCGTTGATAAAGAAGTGACTGATATCACTAGCGGTAATAAGACTGTATTCAAAGATGAGATAGTCAACTTTGCGCTAGACTATGCAACTCAAGTTGAGTACGACTACACCAGTTTCGTTAATGCTTACAACAGTGGAGTGACACTTTACTAAACTGAACTGTTTATTGCAATTATTGAATATGGGCAACAGCAATTAGCTGAGTGCGATCGCTCCTCATGAGAATTGGGAAAGATTAAGCACCATAGTGATTTTATCCAAGTTGTTGGGATGGTGGGGAAGGGGGAGCGATCGCTATTTCCACATAGGTGCTTTAATTACCCAATTAATAAAAAGATAAAAGAGATGATTTTGATTGCAGTTATGCAATTTTAAATGATTATTTCAAAAAATATGCCTAGCAAAATCATAATAAAGATATTGCCAAAGCTAAGGAATGAAGCTATTTACGAGTTGTCTCAGTTGATTCCACTCTGGTAGCCATGTCCATGCTTGATCTGGCGATCTTTGAATTTCCTTTACAATACGTTCTCGGAAAACAAATGGTTCTCCTAAGCCAAAACTACTTAAAGCAGATCTCATACCGCAGAGTAAGTCTTTCCCTGAAAAAAAGGTCAAGAAATACTCAAATCTGCGGCCACCAGGGCGACAATCTGGAAGTAATTGCTCAAACTTAGCCATAATATTATTTTCTTGGATTGTTTGATTTTGTAGATACTCCTGCATAATGCTTTGTATTTCTTGACGACAGTCTGCTTCTGCTAAGTGAATAGGAAAGGGATGTCTTCCAGTACCCCAACAATTTTTAAGTGGCAACAGCTTTTGTGGCCGAGAAAGCGACAAAGCTATTCTTGCAGCAGTGTATTCTGCAATTACTCTGGCAGAATTTTCCAGTGCTAGACGATATTGGTCAATTGGTGGTGCTTTTGCACCCAACGCACGGTATACAACTTCTGGGTCAATTAGATAATTTTCAATTTCCTTCCGTTCCCATGACCAGCCTATTTGTATGTTATTGTTATTATCTTTTATTAGCCAGCTACGAGGGGTATTTGTAGGCACAGAGTCGTCTTCATTAAAGTCTCCATCCTTGATACCAGCAATAACAGAATTAGGAAGAAGTCTGTTCTGCCTAATGAATAGAATTTTTTGATCCAGACCATACTTACTACCACCGTATCTAGTTGTGCATACTCCCAAAAGTAAATTTAAAATAACTCGAATATCTGGACTATCCTTTCCTCCCTCACAGTACAAAATATCTACAGGCACAAAGAACCTCCAGACAAACGGTAAGTTTCATCTTCCCCAATAACATCATTAACTGCTTCCGAATGGGTTGTAAAGATAAACTGGCTAGTAGGAGCAATTTTAGGAAGCTGATTCACTAACATTTGTGCCGCTGGGGGATGCAAGTTCAAATCAATCTCATCAATCAATACAACTGAGTATGCTATCTGTTGTCTGACAAACTCATACAAAATAGGAAAAACTGCTTGCTCACCTGCTGACATTTCTACAATGTCATATCGTCTATGTCCATCCGAGAGCAAAAAATAAGTGTTTTCCTCTGTTGGTGAATCAATACTTGGTATATGTTGCTCTAGTCCCCAAAAAGAGCGCTCTGGAAAAATTTTTTTGTAATAACGCTCCAGATTTTTTAGATAATCATTTGAATAAGTATTTCCACCTTGCTCTTGTTTACGTCTCCAAGCAATTAGATATTGACGAAGTTGACCTACACCTAATTCAAAAGAAACTCCTCCACTGCGCTCCCTTGATTCTCTACTTGTTTCGTTATGAGCGTTTGACCCAAGGTTACGAAATTGATCGAACCAAAAAACACCTGGAAGTTTTGAAAACTG
Organism: Dendronalium phyllosphericum CENA369; assembly: GCF_016056275.1. Lineage (GTDB taxonomy): Bacteria > Cyanobacteriota > Cyanobacteriia > Cyanobacteriales > Nostocaceae > Dendronalium > Dendronalium phyllosphericum. The sequence goes on from NZ_JAECZA010000217.1 coordinate 9,046, forward strand.
GGAGCGTACAGATTGTTCTCCCTTATTAAGAAACCATTGAGCATAAGAACGACCTCGAAATTGTAAGCGCTCTTGCTGATCCTTTCCAACTGTTGTCCAATAATCCCCGGTTAATAGCAATTGGACAGAACGACTATTGCCAGGTTCAACAAAACGATTGTCTTTTTTGAATTCACTTGGTTGTGCTTCAAACCATTGCTGAGCTATCTGACGTGTTGCCTCCAATTCATCATTTTCAAAGGAAACTTCTAATTCAATGCGTGGTGTTCCACTTTTCCAATAGCGTTCTGGAAGAAAGCCTATCCAGTCAAATGATTCTATTTTTTGAATTTTTCCGGTGGCAAGTGCAAGTGGCAGTGCTATTGCTTGCAATAAAGTTGTTTTTCCTGTCCCATTGTCTCCAAGAACGAGAAATTGGTTACTTACCTCTTCAAGGGTATGATTTTTAAATGAAACATCAAGTTTGTCAAACAACTTAAAGTTCTGAATAGAAATAGACTCTACTTTCATAACAATCTTCCCTGTAGGCAAGGCTATTGATCAAGTTTTACACCAACTTTCGCCATAATCAATTACTTGTACCTGAAAACCTTTAACAGTGGTATAAATCTTGTTGTATTAGGGTAAAAACTTTTTATACCAGTTAGGGAATCGCCTCTTCACCTTGACTCTTCAGCTATAGTACTTTCCCCTTCTGATTCAACAAGCTGAAAATTCACTTTGTTGTATAAATCTTGCAAGGAAATTTCAAAGGGTACTGTTGCAAGTGCGATCGCTTCATCATATTCACGAAGCGTCCATTGCTTCTTACCAATCTTAGAAAATTGCTCTACATGAATTCTATTTTGGTCAATTAATAGATATTCTTGGAAGGTAGAAATTGTTCGGTAAGCCTCAAATTTATCTTCGCGATCGTAACCTTTGGTCGATTTTGATAAAACCTCAACAATCACTTGAGGATTTGTAATCATATCTGTACGGTTATTGAAATATGCTGGCTCACCCGCCACAATCATTACATCAGGGTAAGTATAAATGCGTTTCTGGGGAATCCACAAACGCAAATCAACTGCAAAAACTTCGTAGTTCTGTTGTCTGAACGCAAAATTTAAAGCAGAACCTAGATTGAGTGAGATTCGATTGTGATTGGCTGTTCCACCTAGCATTGGAATTATTTTTCCATCAATATATTCGCTGTTGTAATCAGCAACTTCCTCTAGTTTCAAATATTCTTCTGGGGTATAGTATCGCTGTTTTGTTACTTGCATAGTTTTATCATCCCATCAATTTAATTTTTAATTATCCCCACAATCTCCTACCCGCTTTGCCATTTAATCTTTCATGAGCATCTTCTAACAAAGCAGGAATATCTAACTTTTCCGGACAGCGGGGCAAACAATCACCGCATTCTATACAGCGGTTGGCTTTCATTCCAGGGAACCAATGACCGGCATTTTCAAACATGCCGTAGCGATATTTTCCATAGTCGGTCATATCATATGCTACTGCCAAATTTCGTAACCGTAATACCTCTGGAATATTGATATTTTCCGGACAAGGTAAACACGCGTAACACTGGCTACATTTATCAGTTTCTAAAGCAGCTTTTTGATGATTTTCTAATCGTTCAAATGCTGCAATTTCTGCTGGCGTTAATTCACTATCACACTCAGAAACTCGTAAGGGTTCGATTAATTCATCTGGCTTTGCTGGCCCGACACTCAGAGTAGTAATGCGGTTGTCACTCAGCAAAAAACGATAGTTTAATTCTAAAGGTGAAAACGGTTGACACAAGTCTTTTAAAGTTTGTGGTGGCGTGTATAAGCGTCCTCCCTTATCAGCAGGGGAGATTATAAAAACGCCCATATCTTTTTGAGCAGCTAGCTGAATTGCTGATGCGTTGCGTTGAAAGAAATAGTAATAATGCAGATTGACAAATTCAAAAAAATCTGTGTTTATTGCTGCCAAAATCACCTCTAATGGCCCGTGGGTGGAAAAACCAACGTGTCGCACTCGACCATCAGCAATGGCTTCCTGAACGGCTTGCATACAGCCATTTTTGGCTTGCACCCACTCTAAATGTTCCCAAGTATTTAAGCCATGAATTCCCAAGCAATCTAAATAATCCAGATTTAATCGTTGTAGGGATTCATCAATGTAGCGGCGCATACTATCAGCGTCGGCTGTGGGCGGGATTTTGGTAGTGACATGAAGCTGTGAACGAGACACTAACAACCCAGCTTTGATGGCACTACCAAGAAACTCCTCACTTTTGCCGTAACCTCTGGCTGTTTCTAGATGATTTATTCCCAGCGCTAAGGCTTTGGCAATGGTCTGCCGAGCATTTTCGACATCAGCTAGGTAGCGCATTGTTCCCAAAGAAAAAACTGAGAGGCGTAAATTTGTTTTTCCAAAGCGTCGGTATTGCATTACTTAAGTGCTGAGTGAAGAGTGAAGAAATAATTAGATTTTCATCTCTTCTTTAAGATTTACGCAAAATCATTGAAAAATGACTGACAAAAGACATAAAGAAACAGAGATGAGAGACAAATTTGGCTTAAGTCCTGATTCTTTATTCTTGACTCAGCACTCAGTACTCAGCACTCAGCACTTTTCTAGCTATCACCATTACCAAAGCGCTTGATTAAATCTTCAGGACGAAGATTGGAAATAAATTCACGAAAAGCTTGCTGTTCTGCTTCATCAGCGTCGCGGTCAACAGGGATTGAAGCATCAGCAACAACTTCTTCCATTACCCAAATAGGGGTATTAGTACGGAGGGCGATCGCGATCGCATCGCTAGGACGCGCGTCAATTTCTTTTTTGACTTCGCCTTGTTGAACAATTAAAGCTGCATAAAATGTATCCTTTTGTAAGGAATGAATAATAACGCGTTCTAGAGTCATATTCCATGTCTCTAAAATATTCACAATTAAGTCGTGGGTTAAAGGTCTGGGAGGCTTTTGATTCTCCAGGGCACTCATAATTGCTCTAGCCTGTTCTTGACCAATATAAATTGGCAAAGCACGCCGATCTGAGGCATCTTTCAAAAGTACGATCGGGCTGCGGGTTATGGCATCTAATGCTATACCAGCGACTTTCATTTCAATCATTGACTAAGCCTCTACAATCCTTTGAGCGATTAGACTCTTTGTAACAATTAAGACTCTTTTGGGTAAGTATTTGACGGGAATAAACATAAGCATTGTTCTCTATAATTGCTTCTATTAAACTCCGAACTTGTTGTGAACACCAGAGTAAGTTAAATTGGTCTGTTTAGACAATAACCTTCTTAACCAAGTATGCCTTGTGAAGGATGCGAATGTGTTAAGATTTCTAATAATTAGTTAGGTCAGAAATTATACTTAGATTTTAGGCATTCTTGTGAGAATTACCAGTTGATTTTAGACAAAATTAGGCAATAAATAGAGTTAGTTTTACAAAAGAGCCGTGTTTACAGGATTAATTCAAGCATTAGGAACGATGACACCCTTAGGGGACGATTCTTGGCAAATCACTTTTGTAAGTGAATCATCTGTTGTTATTATGCAAGATTTGGCTTACGGTGACAGCGTTGCTGTAGATGGGGTTTGCCTGACAGTAGAAGAAGTTTTAAAAGATGGGTTTATTGCCACTGCTTCACCAGAAACTCTACGTCGGACGACTCTAGGAAACGAGCAAACACAACAGAGATTCGTCAACTTAGAAGCTTCGTTGCGGGTGGGCAGTAAAGTTGGAGGTCATTTTGTGATGGGCCATGTAGACGGCATAGGTAGATTGCTAAGGGCAGAACAAACGGCTAGTTCTTGGGAAATGACCTTTAATGCATCCGAGGCGATCGCGCGGTACATTGTCCCCAAAGGTAGTATAGCTGTAAATGGCATTAGCCTGACAGTGGCTGCCTACGAACCGGAACTATCTCAGTTCGCAGTGGCGGTAATTCCTCTTACCTATGCCGAGACAAATCTCCGCTATCTTGTCCCTGGCAGTTTCGTTAATCTAGAAGGAGATATTCTAGGCAAATACGTAGAAAAATTTCTTTACCCTGCTAAAACAAATCATCAAGTAGCAGATGAAATCAGTTTAGATACTATTACACCCGCATTCTTAACAGAACACGGGTATTTGTGATTGGGTATTGGGGATTGGGTATTTAAGATTGAGGATAGAAGAATTTATGACTATAATCTTTTTCCCAGTCCCCAGTCCCCAGTCCCCAGTCCCCAGCCTCAACTGCCCGATCGTTGTGTCAACTGGGCTGTCTGTAGGGTTTGCACCAACTGGCTTAGACCTGCCTGTAATTCAGTGCTTGGGTCAACAGCAACCCATCCATCTTGTGTGAGGTGGCGGACTTCAAAGTGCAGGTGAGGCCCTGTGGAAGCCCCGGTGCTGCCAACTCGCCCAATCATAACTCCTGGTTCTACCCATTGACCGGGTTTAACTAAGATTTCTGACATATGACCGTAAAGGGTTTGTTCGGTAGAATTGTGCTGAATGACAACGGCTAATCCATAACCACCCATCCAGTCAGCAGATTCTACTTGACCTCTTGTCGCTGCTAAAATTGGCGTTCCCATAGGCACGCCTAAATCTGTACCAGCGTGGAAGCGTTGAGTGCCTGTGATTGGATGAACTCGCCAACCGAATAAAGAAGTAATAGGAGCGGGTATAGAAAGAGGATAAACCATTCCTGTACCGCCAGCATAAGCGATCGCCCGACTGAAGGGGATTTGTGGCAATACTGATGCTAGTGCAAAATCGTAAGACACGTTGCTAGGGCGGGGTGCGACGTTACCATCTGCCATTGGTGGGGGCAAAGTACCAGCACTCGGTGCGATCGCAGATGTACTTACTCTTGTGGTGGCAAAATCGTTAGGGTTAGGAATAAATCGATTGGGACGATATGTAGTCTTACTGTCACTAATAGCCACGGTGCGAGGAGCGCGCCATTCAGTGTTTCTGCTATTGGTGGCTAGCTGCCTAACTGGTGGAACGTTTGCTAGTTGAGCATTTTGACTTTTTTTGATCCAACTGGGTGCTGGTTTCGTGTTAGTATCTGCTAAACGATCGCGTGACGGTGTTTTCGCACAAATACCGGCTGATAAATTTTGCCCAGACGGCAAAACAGCTCGACAACCGCTAGAACGTTCTGTAAGTACTACCGAGTTAGGTGCTTGATAAGTAGCTGTAGTATCGGTGTTGTAATTGGTGGGGTCTATGTAGGAATTATTGTAATCCTTGGTTTTCCCTGCCGTTGTAATATTAGGCTGGTTCGAGTTATTTGCTGGTTGGGCAACTTCCGGAAGTTTCTCAGGTAAAGAACGAGGAGTAATAGGTTTTTCTTGTCTGAAACTCGTTCTTGGTTGGGAAACTTCAACTTTGGGTTTTTCCTCACTGACACTCGCGGGGGTGACTGAGGAAGTTTTTGCCTGAGTTGTTGACTTTCTCACGCGAACTACAGGCTCGGAAGCCTCGATTTTAGGTTGAGATTGTCGCCCTGTTAGTTGAACTTCAGCCCGCTCAATTGTGGTTTTCTGTAACCGCGACTGACTCCTGTTGACTGGTGCTGTTGATTGAGAAACCTCTGACCTACGCAATTTCTTTGTGAGTGTGGCTCGTCGTTCGGCGAAATTCGCCTGAGTGCGAGTGGATTCTGGCGCAGCAGTATCTTTTTTTACTAAACTTGCAGCTGTTGGCTGGGAATTTTCAATAGTAGGAACTATGTTATCTATTTGTGTTTCCGTTTGAGCGTACACTAAGCCACCGCTGAGGAGGCTAACACTACTCAACAAACATAGGCTCTGTGCTGGTAGGTTATAAGCCAAACGTTTTGTGCTTAAACCTCGCTGCCATAAGTAGTGCAAACGGTTAGGGGCGTTATTGCGCTGCGTCATTTGTTCTCTCAGTTTTTTCTAGAGTAATCCTAAAGGTAGACGTATTTACATTTGTGCTGATTCAATGAAGTTGCCTTCGGGTTCATATTTTTTAAAGTTATCCGATATGAGTTGCTGCCCAACCATGACTTTCGTCATGATGTGGAAGTTTACTTTTCGGTACTCCAGCATTAATCATTTTGCGGATTACTCCATAATTAGCCTCAAGAGATGATTTCTGTGGTTTGTTTTGCTTGAGCAAAATTTTAGACAAACCTAACAGTTAAACAGAAGACTTGCTATATCCCAAACTGATTATACCGGGTTCAACTGAAATGTCAGGTCTTACTGATTCATTTGTATTAGCAGTTTCCATTCTTAACTGGAGATTTCCTTGAGAAGTGACTCCAACCACAACGCCTGCACAGTTGTTAATGTATACCTTATCGCCCATGTTGGTTAGCAAATCTAAATAGCGAGACAAGAGTATGCTTATTCCTTCTTGACAAAGGCAGTGCATACCGGATTCTATTCCCTGTAAAACTGTGCAGGTTAGCATTTCTAGACAAGAAATTGGTTTAGTAGCTTGAGTAGCTTGCCATAATTCTAAATTGATGCCGGTTTCTGGTACTGGGTTTGCCCAGTTAACGCCAACACCAATTACTGCTTGCGCGATCTGTCCGTGGCTGACTTTAGTTTCAGTCAAGATGCCGCCTAGTTTGCGACCATCTAAAACTAAGTCGTTGGGCCATTTAATCCCAACACTTACCCCGCACTGGCGCAATTGTGCGGCAATTCCCCAAGCACTTGCTAAAGTTAGTTGGTGGCTGGCACTAGCTTCTAGTTTAGGAGCGATCGCAACCGAAAGATATAATCCTCCGGTATGAGAAATCCACTGTCGCCCCCATTGCCCCCGTCCGGCAGTCTGCTGAGTTGCGATCGCTACAGAACCAGCTTCAGCACCTTGCCCCAGTAAGTCCCAGAGAGTTTGGTTAGTTGAGGATACACTGTCAAAAATATGTAAAGAAAATGGTAAATTATTAGACTTATAGCTTTGTTTCCAGGAAGCTTCTAATATTTGCCGATTGAATTTCACAGCAGTTTCCCCAAATTGCGTTGTTCAAGTTAGCATGAATTGGCTGATTTCTGTTTAGGTTTGGTTAAAGATGCACACTTGGCATTGGCACAATTGGCAAGGACTACCCTACCTGACTTGTAGTCTCTTAGAAGATTGGCATCACGGTTTCTTGACTCACCAGTTTTGGCCGCGATCGCCGCAAGAATTAACAACTGTGCTGCAACCAGAAGCATTAGCTTATCGCTTGAAGCAAGTACATGGCAATACTGTTCTCACCCCCCAAGAAATTGATACTAAGTTAAGTACTGGGGGAAATGATGTAGAAGGAGAAGGTGATTCTGCCCTAGCGTTAGCAGATGGTTTAATCAGCGAACAGCCTCTCCAAGCGTTGTGGGTAGCTAGTGCAGATTGCACGCCAGTGCTAATTGGCGATGTGAAAACCGGACAAGTTGCAGCACTACACGCAGGTTGGCGGGGTACAGCTAAGAAGATTGTGCCGCAAGCGATCGCCCGACTCAAAACCCAAGGCAGCAAATTGGACGATCTAAGAGTTGCCATGGGGCCGGCGATCGCTGGAGAAGTTTACCAAGTCTCAATCGAAGTGGCTGCGGAAATTGGAGCTAGCATTATACCAGATGAAGACCAACGTAAGATTGTTGAAGCATTATACAATCTGCCAAATTCACCTTTACTACACGACCCCGAAGCTGGAAAAGTTAGGTTGGATGTCCGGCGGGTGAATGCCTTACAGCTTGAAAGTTTGGGGATTAGTGCGGAACAAGTAGCGATCGCTCCTTACTGTACTTACCAAACTCCAGAGCATTTCTTTTCTTACCGCCGCGAACAAGAGAAAAAAGTGCAATGGTCGGGGATTGTTAGTGGTAAAAAGGTGTAGCTGATGACTGATGACTATTCAAGCTAAATCCTCAACACAGGATAGTTAGAATGCTCAGGATTTGGGATAAGGCGCTGATTTTTACAGTTAACTAGTAAATCCAGCGTTTCTAGTACCGTTTGTCCAATCAAAACTATATTACCTGTAACCAATGTTGCTTCAGTAGTTTCCCGTCCGGCTAATTCAATAATTACAGGTTCAGTCACACCCATAGATTCTTCACTGCCATTGGCGTATTGGGCAATCTGCTGTCCTCGAATTCTCAAACCAAGTTGCTGCACAACGGACACAGGTAGTACAGTACGTACTGCTCCAGTATCCACTAGTGCTTCGGTTTCATACATCCGCAGCATATTAGGATTGAGCATTCCTCGGCTGACAAGCGCTTCATCAATGGCATTGGTGAGTTTTACTTTGACTCGAACTGCACCCATAGGTTGATTGCTGGCAGGATTGTAACTATTGACATCTACCATAATCTGTGTATTTGAGAAAATTATTGTATTTATACTGTAATTAAGTTCATCTCAAAGCCTCAATCAACAACTCGCGGTGCATTAATGCTCGATCTACTAAAGACTGGATTTGTTCTGGCGCAAGTGGATCGCCATTAGCATAATGTTCCATCCAAGTTTTACTAATTACATTTGGGTCATCTGGTAAAGTTGCCAAATCCCACCCAGGTATTGCCAATTCTTCCATCAGGCGATTTACCTTGGGGTCGTAACTCAGAGCAAAACAGCGACAACCTTCAGCAGCTGCCATAATCAAACTGTGCAAGCGCATTCCAATTGCCATTTCCACGCCGCGAAACACACCTTTTAAAAGTTGCGGATCTTCCAGACATAAAATCTTGCTGACATCTTGAAGGTGTGGTTGAATAGCTTCGGCAATACTTAAATCTTCACTTTTTTGAAACGGTAATAGCAAAATAAAAGCTTGGGTAGCTTTTTGAAAATCCACTAGGGCGCGAGTTAAATTTGCTAAACGTGTTTCGGTCAGTTGAGGATGCGATCGCAATGTTACAGCAACCCTCGGTGCAGGTAAATCCCAAAGTCCCGGTACTGGTTTAGACTCCAACGCCCAAACCGGATCGGGAGCGATGATACAAGGAATTTGCCAATCAGATAATAAAGCAGCACTGGCGCGATCGCGTACGCTAACTTTAGTACAGCCAGCAAAGTTTTGCCTTGCCAACCACCGAGTTTGCGGACGCACTAACGGCCCGATACCCTGCGCCCAAGCAACAGTTTTTAAGCCCATTTTCTGAGCCAATGTCATTAGTCCCCCGTAATAAAATGGGCTGATGGTACTAGTAACATCTTGAATTAAACTGCCACCGCCCCAAATAAAGGCATCACAAGAGCGTAAAGCTTGGAGTACAGCTAAGGGAGCCATACGGTTGTAGGTTTCTACATTGTAGCGATCGCGGGTTTCTTCTGGATTGCCAGAAAGAACCACAGGTGTTACATGAGGTGGTAACATTTGCAAAAGCGTCGCCAACAAAGCTTCGTCACCACCATTACCTTTGCCGTAATACCCAGACAATAACGCCCGCATCTTTACCATTTTGAAATTTTGAATTTTGAATTTTAGATTATCAACTTTTCTCAATAGTTAACCGGATATCAGCCATCTTGCCAATAAAATATGAATTTGCTATGGGAAGATGATGTGACACAAAAACAAGAGGACTAAATTACTCTTATCTTTTGACTTTTAACTTTTAAGTTTTGACTTCCTTATGCACGCTCTTTCAATTCTCACTTGGATTATTCATATTTCTAGCGTTATTGAGTGGATTGCCGCTATTTGGTTAATCTGGACTTACGGCGAACTCACCGGAAACCGCACTTGGTGGGGATTATCCCTTGCCATGTTACCAGCTTTAGTCAGTGCCATGTGCGCTTGTACTTGGCATTATTTCGACAATGCCCAATCTTTAGAATGGCTGGTAACGCTACAAGCTGCCATGACTTTAATTGGTAATTTTACGCTTTGGGCAGCGGCTGTATGGATTTGGCGTTCTACCAAGTTCGTTAATGTTGCAACTAATACTATTGAATCAAAATCGATTAAATCAGAGCAATGATATCTAAAGAAACCCTATTTGCCCTTTCACTGTTTCCCTATCTGGGTTTCTTGTGGTTTATTGGTCGCAGTCAACAAATGCCGCGTTTGGCGTTGTATGGATTTTACGGCACGCTGGTGTTTGTTGCTATTACCATACCAGCAGGAATTTACGCGCAACTACATTATCAACAGTCCTTGGCAAATGTAGATTGGTTGCATGGCAGTGCAGAATTATTTTTGACACTTTCAAATATCTTGATTGTGCTAGGTTTTCGGCAAGCAGTAATCCAGAGGAAAGCTATATCTCACCCACAGCCGCCAAACAACTACAATCCTAGTCTGCCTCAACAAGACTTGTCTGAAAAAAATTAAAGAAGAATAGACCTGGCGTAAAAGGGATTGGGGATTGGTGGAGTAGTGGTATATCAAACGCTTTACTAATTTATCGCGAATTAAATTTGCCAGTACGCTGCAATGTTAATGCATCTCAATGCAATGCCAATGTATGCCGATGCAATCTTAATGCATCCCGATGCAATGCCAATGTATGCTGATGCAATCTTAATGCATCCCGATGCAATGCCAATGCATCTCAATGCAATGCCAATGTTTGCCGATGCAATCTTAATGCATCCCGATGCATTAAAAACGCTACGCTTTTAGGCAAAACTGTACTAAGCTGTCGCGCCTCTACTAATAAAGCTACTAATTGTTAACAGCAAAACCATTTAGGGAATCCTAGCTAGCAGATATCTCAATGGAAAGTGAGTGATGAAAGCAACCTCTGTCTGGTGGGATTTGGTCAATGTAATAGACTTGCAGAAGTCGGGAAAAGGGGAAGAGGAAAGGGGGAAAGGTTTGTTATTTTCCCTTTCCCCTTTAACCTTTTCCCTTTTCCCGCCTCTTGCAAAAGTTCTTTTTGCGAGAGGTCTAATGTTGACAGGTGGGATTTTTGGAGAGATATTGCTGTTGAGTAGCTTTGCTAATGCCCAAGTTACTCCCGACGGTACTCTTAACACCACCGTCTCCCAAACTGGCAATAACTTCACCATCACTAACGGTAGTACCGCAGGTAGCAACCTGTTTCATAGCTTTCAAAAATTTTCTGTGCCTACTGGCGGTTCAGCTACCTTCGATTTAGTCAACACTCCTAACATTTCTACCATCTTCAGCCGAGTTACTGGCGGTAGCGTTTCCAATATAGATGGCATGATTCGGACAACGGGTAGCAGTAATCCCGTAAGTTTGTTTCTGCTTAATCCCAATGGTATCCTTTTTGGGCCGAATGCCAGCCTGAATATAGGTGGCTTCTTTGTTGGTACAACAGCCCAGAGCATCAAATTTGCTGATGAATTTAAGTTTAATGCTACCGATGCTACACCACCTCCTTTATTGACTATGAGTGTACCCGTGGGGCTGCAAATGGGAGCTAATGCCGGAACTATTCGCTCTCAGGGAACGCCTGCACTCAACTTCTTTTTTCGACCGTCGCAATTGTTTCAAACGCAAACTTTGGCTTTGGTGGGTAGCGACATTGATATACAGGGGGCAACACTAAGCATTCCAGAGGGGCGAGTAGAACTGTGGGCGGTACGAAATGCTGAGGTCGGGTTAAACAATCAAACTGGATTGCAACTGACTAGCCCCACTTCTACTGCTGAATGGGGCACGATTACGCTGCGGCAATCTTCCCTCATCGATACCACTGGGATTTTTACTGGTGCTGGGGTGAATGGCGGAGCAATTAACATTCGGGGACAAGGTTTAACACTTCAGGAAGGTTCCGGAATATCTATTGGTACTGGGCCGTTCGGACAGGGGCAACCTATTACCGTCCAAACAACAGAATTTGTAAATCTATTAGGAATATCTGCTCCAGAAAATTATTCTACTCCCGGAATATTCACTAGCGCATTTGGGAATGGGGCTAAAGCGGGAGACATCACTATCGAAACCCAACGTTTACGCATAGCAAACGGAGGTTGGCTTCAGTCCATCATTAACTTTGGCTTCGACTTCAAAACTTTTATGCCTATTCCTGTCAACGACGCTAGAAGCGGAAATATTACCGTGCAAGCTTCGGATGTGGAAGTGAGCGGATACAATCCATTTCCAGTTAGTTCTTTTCAGCCTAGTTCTATTACTACTGTAATTACTGGTGGAAAAAGGAATGAAAGTGGAAATATAAGCATTGACGCTCAACGCGTTCGTCTGCTTGATGGTGGTCGCATCACTTCCGATCTGCTTGGCTTCAACTTTCCTGGTTTTGAATCTATGGTCACTGGAAAATCCGGGGATATTTCGATTCGGGCTAGTGAGAGTCTCAAAATTGCTGGAGTTACACCTAGTGGCGTATCTGGTGGAATCAGCAGTTCGATTCAACCTTTGGCAGAAGGTCAAGGTGGTAACATTGCTATCGATAGCGGACAGCTGTTGCTTTCTAATGGTGGGAGTATCTCTAGCGCGCTGGCAGGCAGTGGCAAGGCTGGAAATATCAATATTCGGGCGACAAAGGTAGCAGTCGGCGATCCGGTGCTTGATAGTTTGAGCAAGACCTTTAGTGGCATTACTGTTGCTGTAGCTCAGGATGCGATCGGCCAGGGTGGGAATATAACTGTAAATGCCGATCGCTTGCGTGTTTTTAATGGCGGACAAATTTCCTCATCCAGCCTAGGGCAAGGATCTGCTGGCAGTGTTAACCTACGGGTCAATAACATTAATGTACAGGGCTTTTCCCAACCATTACCCGATGGTCGGCAGCTACCCAGCACCATCGCTGCATCCTCTGCGAATGCCTTTACTGCTAGGTCTGTAAATATCACAACTAACACTTTGCGCGTCCGCGATGGGGCAGAAATTACCGTCAGCAATTCTGGGACAGGGAATGCAGGCAACATCAACATTATCGCTAGCAATATCTTCCTCGACAATGGGGCGACTTTGAAAGCAGAAGCAAATGGAGGCAGTCGGGGTAATATCCGGTTACAAGCGAGTAATGTCCTGCTGCTGCGGCACGGCAGCAACATCACCACCAATGCCCGTGGGACTTCCACAGGGGGCAATATTAATATCAATGCTAAATTTATCGCCGCTGTTCCTCAGGAAAACAGCGACATTGCCGCTAATGCCGTACTGGGAAGTGGTGGTAACATCCAGATTGTGACTCAAGGTCTTTTAGGATTAGAGTTCCGCAACCAACTTACTTCTAAAAGTGACATCACTGCCAATTCTCAGTTTGGTGTCAGTGGCACGGTTCAAATTAATACTATCAACCTCGAACCAAATTCTGGTTTAGTGGAACTGCCAGCAAATGTGACCAATCGATCTCAGCAAATTGCTACAGGCTGTGCGGGCAGTGAAGGCAGTCGCTTTGTGGCAACGGGAAGAGGTGGTGTACCACCAAATCCTAATCAGCAAGTAATGAGCGATCGCGCTTGGAATGATGTACGCGACTTGTCTGCTTATCGCAAAATTCGCAATGTCACAGCCCAAGCGCCTGCATCCCCAGAGGTTATTGTTGAAGCTACAAGTTGGCATCGCAACGCTGACGGCAAAGTTGAATTAATTGCGGCTCAATCTCCCGCCCACGTGCAGCAACCGTTAACTTGTGCTGCTATTCCTAGGAGTTAATTCACGAGGTATAGGAAAGTGCTGAGTGCTGAGTGCTGAGTGCTGAGTAAAAACCCAGTTGTTGTACTGTCCTAACCTATCTGACTACGGCTATAACAGATAAAAAAAGTTTTGCACAGATGTGGAAATAGTAACTAACGGGACTTAATATGACCTTTTTTGAATTCAAAATGCAAAATTCACTTAGGAAGAATGGAAATTATTTTGAATTAATCAATTCTGGGTACAAGCCTCCGCCACAATCTTTGATTTGGCGGTATTTAATTTAGTGGTGAGTTCAATCGGAGACTAATTGTTTTAAATTTTTAATTTTTAATTTTTAATTTTTAATTGGAGCGAAGCGACTTGACTTTCCCAATCAAACAATGTCATTGGCTGTATATCAGCTTTGGTATTTTGAGCTTGTGTTTGGCAGTGACTATTACACCTGTAAGAGCATCTGTGCAAATATCAACAACTACTCAAAATGCAGCACTATCAGCTTCCCAACCGAACAACTGGCTGGAACGGGGACGAAATCTCTACCAAGCGGGACGCTTTGCAGAAGCCGTGACAGTTTGGCAAACAGCAGCCCAGCAGTACCGTACCCAAAGCGATCGCCTCAATGAAGCTCTAAGTTTAAGTTACCTTTCGCTGGCACAACAAGAACTCAATCAATGGCAAGCAGCCCACCAATCTATCGAGCAAAGTCTAAAACTGTTGCAAACATCCCACGCGGATGCGATTCTCTGGGCACAGGCACTCAATACTCAAGCAAATTTGCAATTGCATATCGGCAAAGCTGAAACTGCGCTCTCAAGTTGGCAACAAGCGCAAAAATTTTACGAGCAAGCAGGCGACACAATGGGCAGCCTGGGCAGTCAAATCAACCAAGCACAAGCTTTACAAAGTTTGGGATTTTACCGCCGCTCGAAACAGCAATTAGAGGTGCTGACTCAAAAACTCTCAGCAATGCCCGATTCGGAAATCAAAGTCAGTGGGTTGCGATCGCTTGGTTCGGCCCTGCAAATGATTGGTGACTTCAGTAAGAGTCAAGAGGTGTTAGAACAAAGTTTAGCGATCGCTAACAAAATAGCAGCCAAACCGCAGTTAAGTTCTGTCCTGTTGGCCTTGGGAAAAACTGCCGTTAATTTACAAGATCCAAATGCGGCGTTAAATGACTTTCAACGAGCAGAAAAAATAGCCACCAACCCAGGCGATATATTGCAAGCGCGTTTAGCTCAGTTCAAACTTTTCCTTGACTATGACAAGCCCGAACTCGCTGCCCCACTTGCACCGCAATTGCTACAACAACTGCAAGAATTGCCTGCGAGTCACACTTCTCTCTACGCAGCGATCGATTTTGTTGCCACCCTAAATCAGTTGAAAAACCTCGACCAAATTCTACCGCTCAAAGACCAAGCCCAACTTTTAGCAGCTACAGTTGAATCTGCACAACAAATTCAGGATGCTCAAGCCGAAGCTTATGCATTGCATCAGTGGGCACAACTCTATCGTCGCACGCAACAATGGTCTGAGGCGAAGGAATTAGCTCAGAAATCTCTCGATATTGCCCGTCAACTCCAAGCGGACGATATTATCGCTCAATCTGCTTGGCAGGTGGGACAGTTATATAAACAACAAGGCGATCGCTCACAAGCGATTAGCGCCTATACTGAAGCGGTCAAAGCTTTAAAGGCATTGCGGGGGGATTTGGTGGCGATTGACACCGATGTGCAGTTTTCTTTCCGCGAAAGTGTGGAGCCTGTCTACCGAGAATTGGTAGGTTTGCTACTGGATAATCAACCAAGTCAAGCAGCACTGGTGCAAGCCCGCGAATTGATTGAATCACTGCAAATCGCCGAACTCGATAACTTTTTTCGAGAAGCTTGTTTAGATAAAACTCAGCAAATCGATCGAGTCGATCCGACTGCAACCATCGTTTATCCTATTATCTTGCCAGATCGTTTAGCAGTGATTCTCTCCAAAACCGGACAACCACTGCGTTACTATGTCACTCACAAATCTCAAGCAGAAATCGAGCAAACTTTGGATAATCTGCTGGTTGCCCTCAACCCTGTCGCAGATTCCCAAGACAGGGAGCGATTTTCGCAACAGATTTATGATTGGCTGATTCGTCCGGCGGAAGCGGATAAAGCATTCAAAGATACCAAGACACTGGTGTTTGTGTTGGATGGTCGGTTGCGGAACATTCCCGTTGCAGCTTTGGATGACGGTCAGCAATATCTGATCGAAAAGTATGCCGTGGCCCTTTCCCCAGGATTGCAGTTAATGGCTGCGCGATCGCTCCAGCAAAATAAGATTGAAGCGATCGTTGCTGGCATCAGTCAATCTCGTGCTGGCTTTAGTGCTTTGCCTGCTGTGGAATCAGAAGTCAAGCAAATCTCTCAAACAGTACCGTCTTCGATATTGCTCAACCAGAAATTTACAAGTCTTGCTCTCGCGGAGCGCGTCAAATCTAGCAACGCTGATGTTATCCACTTAGCCACCCACGGACAGTTTAGTTCCCGCCTCGAAGATACTTTTTTACTCGCCTGGGATGAACGAGTCAGCGTGAAAGATTTGTCCGAACTTTTGGAAAATCGGGGTAGTAATTCCTCAAGGGCGATCGAGTTGTTAGTACTGAGTGCTTGCGATACAGCAGCAGGCGACGATCGCGCCGTTTTGGGACTAGCAGGTTTAGCTGTGAAATCTGGTGCTCGCTCAACTATCGCTACTCTGTGGCCCGTTAAAGATAAGGCAGCTGCAATGCTTATGATTCGCTTCTACGACCAACTGCGACAACCCAGAATCACCAAAGCTGAAGCACTGCGGCAAGCACAAATTCACTTGATTCGCCAAACTGATTACCGCGATCCGTTCTTTTGGTCTGCTTTCGTCTTAGTCGGAAACTGGCTTTAATTCAGTAATATTACGGTATTAAATAAATTACTTACATTGTATTTTTACAGAAATTAAATTAGTACTAGTCTATACTTTTAATAGACATTCCCAGACTTTACCAGTATTTGGATTTATTACAGAAGCTTATTGTCACACTCACAGTAAACGTATCTTCTATCACATATTAATAATCGTAGATCGGGTGAATCATGAAACGTCAACATTTGGTTAGTACATTAGACCTCTTGCAAAAAGAACTTTTGCAAGAGGTGGTTAAAAGGAAAATAACAAACCTTTCCCCCTTTCCCCTTGCCCTTTTCCCGACTTCTGCAAGAAGTCTATTGAGTGTCATTGCATTGCTTGCTAGTAATGCATGGAACAGTGCTTATGGTGTGACATTTACTCCACCACCCAAAAATCCTACTCCCAGTCAAGCAAGTGGGGGAGGTTCCCGCGGCAACTTGTTTACCCTTAGTGCAGGTAAAGGTGCTCTTCAACAGGCAAGTGGGGGAGCTCCTCGCGTTGGTACTTACTACTTAAATGCATCACCTGCAACAGCAGGCCCAGCAGCGCTAATCGCACTTTTACCCCAAAGCTTTTACGGCACAACAGTATCCGAACGCCCAACAATTTTAGTATATCTTCCTGCTTCCAATGCAGAAGAAGCCATGTTCAGCCTTAAAGATGAAGCTGGCAAAATGCAATACCAAATGACAATTCCAGTTATCGGCAAACATGGGGTGATTGCAGTCAAGTTGCCAGCCAAGGCACCTGCTTTAGCTGTCGGGAAAAACTATCAATGGTTTTTGGCACTCAAAATAGATGGGCAACTCAGCCCCAGTACGCCTTACGTCGATGGTTGGATTCAGCGCATTCAACCCAGTGGAGAACTGGCAACAGCAATGCAACACAAAGATGCACTTCAAAGGGCGACTGCTTTGGGTAAAAACGGGGTTTGGTATGACTGTGTAGCCACACTGGCAGCGGTATATACCGATCAACCTACCAATGCCATTGCTAAACAATGGGAAGAACTGCTCTCATCAGTGAGCTTGAATGAGATTGTTAAAGTTCCCTTAGTAGCATCTGCTAATTAGGGATTGGGGACTAGGGACTGGGAACTGGGAAATTTCTTCCTAATACCCAATCCCCAATACTCTATCAAGATTGACCGAGATCGATGAACTGTATGGCACAAATATGTGGCGCAGATTTCAGAGTTTTATCCAACACACTCGTAGCATTTTGATTATTACTCCCAGTGTGACCCTGACAGTGATTGTCGGGCAATCATTGGGACTTTTCAATTTACCTGAGTGGAAAATTCGTGATGAATGGGTTCGTCAGCGATCGCCACACACAATTGCTGACGAAATTGCGATCGTGACAATTGATGAGCGCGATATTCAAGCAGTACGTAAATGGCCAGTTCCAGACTGGGCACTAGCACAATTAATCGAAAAAATCCGAGCGCAGCAACCCCGCGCCATCGGACTGGATCTCTATCGAGATTTACCAGAAGGAAGCGGACACGAGCAACTCGTAAAAATCTTTCGCAGTACTCCCAATTTATTCGGAGTTGAGAAAATCACTGGCGAACGCATCAATCCCCCACCAGAATTGAAAAAAAATGGTCAAGTAGGATTAGCAGATTTGGTGTTGGATGGCGATCGCAGTATCCGTCGCGCTCTCCTCACAGCGGAAGATGCCAAGGAGCAAAACACTCTCAAGGCTGGACTGGCAACCCTTGTAGCGCTCAAGTACCTGGAAACGGAAGGGATTGCTTTAGAAAGCATTGACCCCAAGCAGCAAAAATTCCGATTGGGCAAGCAAATCTATGTACCACTAAAAAATCACGAAGCAGGTTATACCGATGCCGATTTAGGAGGCTATCAAATTCTACTCAATTGGCATGGTTCGGAAACTGCATTTCGCACAGTTCCTATGCGTGATGTCTTAGCAGGACGAATTTCCCAAAACTTGTTGCGCGATCGCATCGTATTTATTGGCTCAGTCGCCGCCAGTACCAATGATTTCTTCAGCACTCCTTTTAGTTCTTCTTGGATATCTGCCCAAAAACCTACACCTGGCGTTGTTGTTCATGCTAATATTGCCCACCAACTGGTACAAGAAGCAAAAACAGGAAAAAGCCTCTATGGCATTTCTGGCATCTCTGCCTCGTTGTGGATTGTTGTTTGGTCTGTTATCGGTTCTGTGGGAACTTGGTGTTTAGCCAGCGTGAGTACTAGGCGACAAATCCCTGGCGGTCACATTCTTTGGGCGAGTGTGGCTATCAGCGGGGTTTGTATAGGCAGTACTTACGGGATATTTTTGAATGGCGTTCTCATTCCGCTCACACCAGCCCTAGCCGCGTTTATCGGTAGCGCGATCGCCACCAAGAATGCTTATCAACACCAGAAGCTGGAAGAAACCAATCGCCAACTGGAAATTGCCAACGCTCAACTATTGGATTATTCCAAAACTCTGGAAATCAAAGTTGAAGAACGAACTCACGAACTGCTAGAGGCAAAGGAAGCTGCCGATGCTGCCAACCAAGCCAAAAGCGAGTTTCTGGCAAATATGAGCCACGAACTCCGCACACCACTCAATGGCATCCTTGGTTTTGCTCAGGTGTTAGAAGTATCGCCAAATATGACGGCTAAAAACTTGGAAGGAGTTAGTATTATTCATCAATGTGGGTCGCATCTGTTGATGCTGATCGATGATATTCTTGACCTCTCGAAGATTGAAGCTCGGAAATTGGAATTAATTACAACAGATGTGCATCTGTCCACCTTTTTACATGGGGTGACTGAGATTTGTGGTATCCGAGCCGAACAAAAAGGAATTGCATTTAATGTTTTAATTAGCGATCGCCTACCATCTGCTATTCAAGTAGATGAAAAACGGTTGCGGCAAGTACTGATTAACTTGCTCGGCAACGCTGTTAAATTTACAGATAGTGGTAGTGTAACTTTTAAAGTAGAGATACTAGAGACTGAGGACAACAGAGATCGTAACCAATCCCCGATCGCTAAGATTCGCTTCCAGATAGAAGATACGGGTATTGGCATGTCGCCCGAACAGCTAGAGAAAATCTTTTTGCCCTTTGAGCAAGTATGTCACGCAGGGCAGCGAGCTGAAGGTACTGGTTTGGGATTGGCTATTAGCCAAAGAATAGCGATGTTGATGGAAAGCCAAATTCAGGTGCAGAGTCACCTAGGGGAAGGAAGTTTGTTTTGGTTAGATTTAACAGTACCGCTTTCTGATGACTGGAATGTAGAAGCGATGTTGGCGACGGATTACGCCTACGCACCTCATCAGCAGAAAATCACTGGAATTCAGAGCAACGGGCCGCAAGTTCTCATAGTTGATGATGATGAAAACCATCGTTCTATGTTCACCAATTTCCTGACTATATCACCAAACCTTTCAAACAAGAAGAGGTGATTGCCCGATTAAAGCTATACCTCAAAATCTTTCATCTCACCCGAATATTGGAACAGCGCGTACAATAACGCACCGCAGAATTAAGCCAATTTTTACAGAAGTTACAATAAACTCAACTACAACTAATCCTACCGATTTAGAGTTTGAGCATCAGTTTTTCGGATTTCAACTTCTTGCGATCGCAACATTTCATGAAGCAGCCTAGGCAAAGAACATTCAACCGATCGAGACTATATCCAATGTTGCACAGACCAATGTGTTAGCAGACGGCGATCGCTCCATCCGCCCAACTGGCAGGCTCAAGCCCAGGCAATGCAACCGCTAGCCCTGGGTACAGCAGGAATTAGTTGCTGGAAACCACACCGGATGGAGAAGAAGTATTGACCAAAGTTGACTGTTGAGCACTGACTGTTGACAGTTAACAGTCAGTGCTCAACAACCACTATGAGTATTTCTGAAAATTAAATCCGCTTTAGCTGATGTTCAGTTTCTCTATCGACTATTAACTCTGCCAGCATCTTTGAGTCAGTAACGATATCTTTGTATGGAACTAACTTAGGCAAGTTATAAGTAAATATTATATGTCTGATAATTTTTTATACGCAATATACGCTTTATTAAAAAATTTCAAAGATACTTTAATGTTAAAATGTTAAAGATTCATGACATTAGGCAATATTCTATTAAACTTGTTAACTTCCATTAATTAGGTCTATGCAAATCTTGCTCTTAAAGTTTTGAATAAATAATCGAGTCAATGCCTTAGCTACAATCTGAAAAAGTAATATTATGCGCGTTGTTATCTTGAGGGGATGAAGAAATTTGGATTTGAAATACCATTTTTGCTAACGAACTTGAGATAGCTTATCTTTCTTAATTACTGTGTTGATAAGTAGCTACAACAAAATTTTATAGCTAATTTTTTAAGTGACCGCTTATTTCTTATTGTGAAGTTTATGAAAGGAAATTTCTCAAACAAGCCAACTAATTATCCCTATTTAAAATTATTGAATTACAAAAACCTTCACTTAAAATGGAAGAATTACTGGTTTAAGATAAGTGGAACCTGGCGGTCATGTCCTCTAACATGTCCTGTAGAAAAACCTCATCACAGACATATTTTTTGGAGTTGGCTTGGTAGTTTCTTCGCAATAGCAGCAACGGCTTACCTATCTGTGAAAACAAATTCTCCTCTGCTTATGGCTCCGTTTGGTGCTACCAGTGTATTGATATTTGGTGTACCAGACAGTCCTTTGGCTCAACCCCGTAATGTGATTGGTGGTAATCTCGTAGCGGCCTTAGTCAGCCTAATTGTTTTACATCTTTTCGGTTCGTCACCTTGGACGATGGGAATAGCAGTAGCAACAGCTATTGGGATGATGCAGCTTACTAGAACTGTACACCCACCTTCAGGAGCAGTTGCCTTAGTCGTAATGATGACAAAAGCTTCTTGGCAATTTCTGTTAACACCTGCTCTAGAGGGTTCTATTATTTTGGTGTTTTGTGCTGTGGTCTTTAACAATCTGGCACAAGAGAGGACTTATCCCAAGCACTGGCTGTAAGATTTTTAACGTTCCACTTTACCCCAGTTCTTTCCCCAAACTACCCAAAATAACCCCAAAAATTGTTGAAGGCTTTGAAAATCAAACCTTTAACGCTAAACAAAAAGGGCTTTCAAGCCCTATAATCTTGATATTCTTAAAAGGCGACACCCGGATTTGAACCGGGGGATAAAGGTTTTGCAGACCTCTGCCTTACCACTTGGCTATGTCGCCTTACCTTTGGCTTCTCTCAGATCGCCTTAGAATGTCATCTGCATCTGGTTGAATTGCCATTAAATCGCAACTTAACAATAATAGCACAGGACTCATAAGCCAGGTATAGTGGATCGACTAGAATTTATTCATACCTTTATTGAGCAACGTCTAAAAACCTTAGTGCTGATTGCATCCAATTCGGCAAATCAAATTCTCCTTAATGCCGAACAGCAAGCGAAACAAATGATTCACTTGTGAGTGGTAAAATCTCTCATGAATTACATAAAGCCTGCGATCGCTTCCGAACATTTGCTCAAACAGGATCGATACAATTTCCGGCAATGGGAGAAAGTTATTTATTGGCTGAAATTAGGCTTTTTAAGCATAATATCTCGAACATGAATATTATAGAACAAACTCAGGATAAACTCATTCTGTGTTCTCAAGATCCGTTTTGGTGGGCATTAGTATTTGTCATATTTTATATCCCGTCTAGTCTTTTGATGATTGGTGCAATTGCGGTAACACTTAAAGACAGCAAATATTTGGAAATTGTATCTATAGGAATGGGATGTTTATTTGTTGTTCCGGGATTATGGGCCACTATTGCCCTTTCAGAAGTTACTACTTACACTCTCGACAAATCAAAAAATTTTCTTTTTATAGATAAATATAATAGATTAAGAAGGTCAAAAATAAAATCTGTGGAAATTCCAAGCCATCTCATTTTAGGTGTTGAAATCGAAGCTTTTAGTGGTGATGAAGGAGGAATAGGTTATTATCCTGAGTTAATTTTGGCATTCGTGTACTGGCGCATTCGTCTGAAAACAGATACTCAATATCAGAGTGCTGTAAATATTGCCAAAACGATCGCACATTTTCTAGATGTTCCCTATTTTGCAGTAAATTCAAAAAATTCTCCTCCAACTTACGCTCAAAAAATTTACGAGCGCCGACAACCCGAACAAGAAACTCAGCAATATCTAGAAAGTGAGATAGAACGTTTACAAAACTATTTAAACGAGTGCCCTGATGATGGCGAAGCTCATCAAAATCTAGGTATTTTTTTGCGGCATTATAATTCCTGGCCTATGTCTGATAAAAAAGAAGCAATTGCCCATTTACAAGAAGCAGAGAGGTTATTTGAGTCTCAGAAAAATAGCGATCGCGCTGCTATTGCCAAGGTGCTTCAAACATTTCTAAGTTAATAATCTCAACTAGACGAAATAACTTGCTAAAAATAGCACTGCTATATCACTTAGTTTGAAAGATATTTTGTACCATTTTTTTATCTGTATTCGCAGCTGCTTTATCTAACTCTGCAATCTCGCTAGCGTTCAACTGCCAACCCAAAGCACCAATATTCTCCCGTGCCTGTTCTAGATTTTTTGCTCCGGGGATGGGTATGGTTCCTTTACAGATGCACCAGTTAATTGCAACTTGTGACATCGTTTTGTTTCTGGATTCTGCCACCTCTTTTAAACATGCTAAAAGCGATCGCACTCCTGGCAATAACTGCCTAAACAATAAACTTCTAATACCTTTAGGAAAAGGGCCTTTCTCAGAGAATTTTCCGGTCAAAAGTCCCAATGCTAAAGGACTATAAGCAATTAGTTTGATTTCCATCGCATCGCAAACGTCTTTCAGCTCTAATTGAGTGACAGGATATGTAGACAATAAAGAATACTGAACTTGCAGCGTAGTAATTGGAACTCCTCGCCCAGCAAACTTTTGATGCACGTATTGCAGCCGTTTCGGCCCGTAATTAGATAGTCCTACTCCCTTAACTAGCCCTTGCTCGTAAAGGTCGGCAAGACCATCCAAAAGCCCTTCTTCTTGCCAAGGAGCATAGTTTGCTGTAGACCAGTGCATTTGTGCCAAATCTACGTTTCTTCCCAAGCGTTGAGCAGATGCCTTGCAGGCTCGTATCATTGATTGGCGCGACCATCTCCAAGGGTAAGCAGCAAGCTTGGTGGCAATGCAAATATTCTCTTTACCTAAACCCTGATATTCCTGAGAGAATCGTCCCAAAAGTAGCTCGCTTTGCCCATTCAATCTGCCAGTACCGTAAGAATCGCCTGTATCAAATAATGTTACGCCGTTACTCACACAAAGGTTGAAAACCTCTTGCAACTGGTCATTCATACTTTCGTTATATCCCCAGAGCAGTTGGTTTCCCCATGCCCAAGTCCCGCAACCCATAGTTGAAAGGTAGATTTGGCTAGTTTGCATCTTTACTCAGTGTAGATGTCTTGATTACAGAAGCTTTCTCAAAATTTATTATCAGACAATCCACGAGCAAACCCTTACAAAATCTACAATTCGCAGTCTTTTTCATATTTTTTCTGTAGCACCCAACATCTGTAAAATTTTTTCTGCATTATCCAAATTTCCTACAATGCGGCGAATTGGGTGAGGCCAAACCTTGACAAGAGTGGGAGTTGCAGTTACTTGGTCAATTTCTGCTTGCTCTGGATTAGTTAAAACATCAACAACTTTCATAGTGTAAGGATACCCTAGCGATCGCTCTAACAATTCGTGCAAATTCTGGAGGATGCGTTCGGTGTTGGCACTATGTCCTGCTACAAATAGCCGCAGCACGTAGCATTGATTTTTTAGCTGTACTTTTCGTGCTGCAATGACTGGTGGACGGTACTTTGGTGTTGATTGGGAAACGTCTAAATTGACGATCAAATCGCGATCTTCCCAAAGTTGGGGAAATGAAGAGCGATAAGTTGACAATACCATGCGATCGCATAATCCCTCTTGCCAAGGAGCTGTTTGCCAAACCAAGTCTGTGCCAAAAATAGCGTTAAGTACAGCTTGATGTCGAATGACTGCTGGATAAGCTTCTGCAAAAGTTCGCACTTGTCGGCTGTGCGGATCTAACCAGTGGTCAATTGTCGCCGTGTAACAAGGTACTAAAAAGTGAGGCGGTTCTGGTAAATCTAAAATTTCCTGTAAAGCAGTGCATAAATGTAAATGCCATCGACCTTGTTTGTTAGGGTCGATGCAGTAAATTAAATCCCCTCCTGGTGTAAATAAGGCAATGCCTTTAAACAACTGGGGTCTAGATAGTTTGTCTGTAGTCAACTCAGTAAAAGGGCTAAGGAACTTAAAGGTAAAAAGAGCAGGAAGCAGAGGTATGAGAGAGCAAGGGAGCAGAAAAGACAAGGAGAATGACTCCTAACTCTTCACTTCTAACTCCTAACTCAGCACTCAGCACTCAGCACTTTTTACCTTTTACTGTACCTAAACTCGTCCTCGGAGAAACTGTGCCATTTCGTTAGGAGTTGGTGACATTTCTAAAGCTGTTTCTTCTGTAATACGTCCATCTTGGTAGAGGTTGAGTAGTGACTGATTCATGGTAATCATGCCATCAAAACTGGCTTGTTTCATCAGTTCGCTAATTTCATCATATTTACCGTCTTTGATCCATTCTTTAATGGCTTCGGTGTTAATCAAGACATCGTGGAACGCAGCTCTCTTGCCATCTGTAGTGCGACATAAACCTTGAGCAATGACTGCTACTAAAGATTCGGAAATGGCTACCCGCATTGCATCCTGTTCTTCACCAGAGTAGAGATTGAGTATCCGTTCAATGGTTTTCACAGCGCTATTGGTATGCAGGGTTCCCATTACCAAGTGACCGGTCTGGGCAGCTTTTAGGGCGGTGTTGACTGTTTCTTTATCCCGCATTTCCCCCACTAGAATCAAATCTGGATCTTCCCGTAAAGCTGCTTTCAAAGCATTGTCGAATTTCCGGGTGTGCATTCCTACTTCCCGTTGTTTGACGAGGGACTTACGGCTTTGATGGACAAATTCAACTGGGTCTTCAATGGTGATGATATGCTTGGCCATCTCTTTATTGATGTAGTCAATCATCGCTGCCATTGTTGTGGACTTACCAGAACCAGTCGGCCCGGTAACCAAAATTAAACCTTTGTGGTGATGACAAATATCCCGAAAAACAGGCGGTAATCTCAACTGCTCCATAGTTAAGATTTTTAACGGAATCAACCGCAGCACCATTGCTGGCCCTTTAAGGGAACCAAAAACATTAATCCGCACGCGAGCAAAATCATATTGAGTTGCTCCGTCAAATTCCAGGTGTTCTTCAAACCGCTGAATTTCTGCTTCTGTCATTACCTCCCGCAACCAACTCATGAAACTCTCTTTATCGGTTTCTGGATACTCAGTTGATTGAATTTCTCCTCGGTTGCGGAAGCGAGGTACTTCACCTACACCCAGGTGAATATCAGAGTATCCTTGATCGAAAGCTTCCTTGATTAGCTGCGCTAAAGATAGTCTTGAAGTACTATTTTTGCCTAGAACAGAACTAGGCATTGGTGGTGGAGTACCTGGACGATGAGCTGCACCAGGAGGTGGCGGTTGGCTGATATTTCTATTTACTGATGCCATATCTAAGGTTTGTGTAGACTGGCGCTGCGTAGCTAACGATGGTGGCGGTGGTGGCATTGGAGGCACATTCCGCGGAGCAACATTAGAATTCGATGGCTGCTGTGATTCTGTCATATATCTTTAAAATTTGACCTTCATAAATTCGATCGGTAAGAAGTCTCTATTAGTAACCTCTAGAGTGCTATAAAGCAGAATTATGACCGTCCGTCCGCTCAAAAATTCAAAGTAACGGTTTGTTGCGTTTAATGATTCCTACTTGTATATTTTTTTTTTTAAAATCCTAAGTTTAATTAGACTGAAAAAAAAATTACCCACATAAACTTGTTTAGCACACTACATCACTTCGTTAGCTTCAGTATTTATGTTTAGATTTAAAAGTAATTTTTATAACAATGAATTCTATTATTAATACTTTATTTTGTTAAATGAGAAAATTCTTCCGAGCATTGGGACAATGTGCTAGCAAATAAACAGCCAAATCAATAGCAGATCGTTTATTTAACCTCATCTATGAATTATGAGAATTAAAGCTGATTTTTATAAGAAATGTTAAGCCTACTCTAAATCAAGAGTGTAAATCGCTTGCTAGCAGCTAATGCACTTTGGCTTCTATTCCTTAAGGTAGATAAGAGAAACTAGTTTTCTTCAGAACTGTGAATTCGACTTAACATTCATAATTACAAAAAATTAACTGTAAACTTTAGTAACTAAATGCTCATTTTCCTAATAGGTTTTTATATACTGAATTTCACTGAAACAATTCAGTTTGCTCGCTACAAGCGAAATATAACTGAAGTCAAATTTTGCTGTGTAATTTTAGGAGGAAAAGTCATGGTTTCGGCTCAGAGCTCTAATCTAGGAAAGACCTACTCCTTGATGATGGTCAAAAGCTTTTTAATCTGGACTTTCACGTTGGCAGTATGCTTGTTGGTTGTCGGTTTTCCATTAGTCGTGTTGATGGCTACAGTTGGATGTTTGTTGTCGATTGTGCTGCAATCTGTAATGCCTGTGAGTGCGGTTTTGCTTGTGGCAGGTGCTTTGATTATGTTTAATGTCATGGCAGTTGCGATCGCGGCTGGTGTTTTGACAGCTAAGGGCATACATCCCAGTGATGTCAAATGGCTAAACTGGCTGCATGGAGAAGAAGATCAAGCGCAGACGACAGTTTATGCTGCTTGCCCTTTAACTTGTGACATCAAACTATAGTTCATCATCGCTAAATACGACAAACAGCGCATCTGCCCGGTTAAGCCGGGTTTTTTCATGCTTGGAGAAAGTATAGCTGGGGACTGGTGACTGGGTGAAAAGTCTTTTTGGTCTAGGTTTGATCGTCTGTTGATGTCCTAACACTACTGGCGACCGCTATAAATTTAAAGTTTTCTCCTTTAACTGAAACGAAAAGCTAAATACAAATCTTTAATACTTTAATTATTAGAGTAAAAATTTACTGGCAGCAATTAGATTGGCAAATTACTTTTGAATACTTAATACTATTTACCAAAAATAATCATGTGGATCGAAACCCAGAGACCTAGACTAAATAGGACATTCTTAATTACGAATTACGAATTACGAATTACGAATTGGTATTACTACTCAACAGCCATAGCACCTACACCATCCCTGACAAGATGACCATCTTCCATGTAAACAATCCGGTCGGCAATATCTAAAATGCGGTTGTCGTGGGTGACGAGTAAAATTGTACAGCCTTGCTCTTTCGCTAATTTCTGCATTAATTCGACGACATCGCGCCCAGATTGTTTATCGAGTGCGGCTGTGGGTTCATCTGCTAAAACAATTTTAGGTTGGCTTACCAACGCACGAGCGATCGCTACTCGTTGTTTTTGTCCTCCTGACAAGTTATCTGGGTAGTAATTGAGGCGATTTCCTAATCCTACAGCTTCTAGCATTTGTTGCGATCGCGTCAGCATTTCTTGTGGCGAAATTTTTGGTTGCAGTTCCAAACCCATTCGCACGTTCTGGATTGCTGTTAGGCTACCGTGCAAGTTATGCGCTTGGAAGATATAACCGTTATTGCGTCTAGCCTGGGTGAGTTGTTTAGCACTAGCACCACAAAGTTCTCTACCCAATACTTGCAAACTGCCAGACTGGGTAGAACGCAACCCTCCTACTAAAGTCAACAGCGTAGTTTTACCAGAACCAGAAGGCCCTGTCATAATAATAATTTCACCTGCATTAATTTTCAGGTTGACATTAAATAAAACTTGCTTGCGGAGTTGAGCTTTACCAAAGTAATGGTCAAGATTTTCAATAAAGATAACAGGGTCAGCAAAATTGATAGTTTGCATAGCTAATCATTTGCTTGAATTTTTAATTGTTAAAACATATCAGCGGGGTCAGCAGATTGTAGTTTACGAGTTGCGATCGCCCCAGAAAGACTACACATAATGATTGTTAACAATAAAACTGTCAATGCTCTAGCTACCGTCATGTATATCGGCAAATCTGTGGCATTGCGAGTCAAGTGGTAAAGTCCTAAAGGTACTGCAAATCCTGGGATAAAGCCCAGCATAGCTAAGATAATTGCTTCTTCAAAAACCACACCCAGTAAGTATAAATTGCGATATCCCATTGCCTTGAAGGTGGCATATTCCTTAATATGGGCATTCACATCAGTAGAAAGAACTTGATAGACAATAATTACGCCGACAAGAAATCCCATTGATACACCTAAAGTAAAAATAAAACCGATGGGGCTTTCTTGTTTCCAGTAATCCACCTCGAAATTGATAAATTCCTCACGAGTTAGCACTCTCACATCCTCTTTTGGGAGGTAGTATTTTAATAGCTGTGCAACTTGTTTTGAGTCATAGCCGGGTTTAGTATAAATCAAACCCAGGTTGATACTTCCTGCTAATTGTCTGGGAAAAATTCGTAAAAAGTTATCATCGCTGGAAATTAATGTACCGTCTGCCGCAAAGGATGCTCCTAATTTAAATAAGCCATCAATAGTGATGGTACGTTTATCTACTTCTGTAGTAACAGGATTACCTGTTTCAATTTGCTTTATAGCTTCTTTGTATTCACCTCTGGTAGCGCGGTCAAAGATAAAAGTGTCAGGCAGCTTAATTTTATCTAATTGAGCGTTTACTTCTGGTAAATTTAAGGCAGGTTCTTCAGGATTAAACCCAATTGCTTGCAGTGTAGTCTTTCGATGTGTTTGGGGATTCTTCCAAGTGAATAAACCGATATACATGGCTGATGTTGATTTTACACCAGGTATATCAGCAGCCTGAAGCAGTCGCCGCCGCGAAAAGGTAGATAAATTTTGGGTGTTACGGCTTTGGGTACTCATTAAAACTATGTCTGCAAGCAACACGCTATTTAGGCGGGTATTGCTGTCATACAGTGCATTCTGAAAGCCCAACTGCATAAACATCAACAAATCGGCAAAGGCAATGCCTGATAAAGCCACCAATAGGCGACTTTTGTGATGACTGAGTTGCAGCCATCCTAGCGGTGTCCGCCGTTGTAGTTCTTGAATCAATTTCATTACAGTCCGATCGCCGCCTTAACTTGTAAATTAGTAAATCTGGCGGCTTTCTGGCTTGATGCTTCTCCTAACCGCACGTAAACTTCTACAACTCTGGAATCTATATTTTCACTGGGGTCAGCGTTAATAATATTTTGCCGCTGTACTTTCCAACCAATCCAATCTACTTGTCCATACAATTCATTTGGTAGAGAATTGCTAGAAATCCGCACTAGCTGTCCGGGACGTACTTTGCGAACATCGCTTTGGTAAACTTCTACAACTGCATACATGTGGTTAGTTTGACCAATTTCAACGATGCCCTCATCGGACACCATTTCCCCAGAACGTGTATGAATGTCCAAGATTACACCGTCTTGGGGCGATCGCACATATGCTTGCTCTAGGTTTGCCTTTGCCTGTTTTGCGGCTGCTATGGCACGGTTCACTTCTACTTTGGCTGCTTCTACGTCTACCGGACGTACTTCAGCGATTTGGTTTAAGGTAGCTTTGGCCGCACTAATTTGCTTGTTTCCAGTAGCGTTAATTCTGGCTAAAACTGTCTGGGCTTCGCTAATTTGCTTGCGTCCAGTGCTATCAATGCGATTCAGGTTTGCTATGGCTTCGCTCAATTGCTGCGTTATGGTGTCTACACTCAAACGCTTGCTGTCAAATGCAGACTGAGAAACTGCACCGTTAGCATAAAGCTGCTGATAGCGTTGAAATTCTACTTGGGCATTGTTGAGTTCTGCTTTTAGTCGATTAATTGTTGCCTGTTGCGCTACCTTCTCGTTTTGCCACTGCGCCTCTAAGCGATCGACTGTTTCCTTTTGCCCGGTTTGGTCCCCTAATATCTGTGCTGCAACGCGGGCAATCTCGGCTTTTTGCGCGTCTATCTCACCTACTTTTGCACCCGCTTGCACTTTTGCGAGATTGACCTGTGCTACTTTCACCGCTTCTTGGGCTTCTTGGTAAGCCGCTTCTAGGCGGGTTCGGTTATCCAAAATTGCGATCGCCTGCCCAGTCTTTACTTGAAAACCCTCTCTGACGAAAAGTGTTTCTACCCGACTTCCTTGACTGGATGCAGGAGCCGAAAGTTTAATTACTTTTCCTTTTGGCTCTAGCCTGCCCAACGCTGTTACCGTTTTCAGTTGAGGTATACTTGTTGGCACAGTTTGAGCCGCAAGAGAAGACTGCGATTGCACTTGCCACAATCTGATTATTCCTGCGATCGCAAATCCTGTAGCTAATGTCAGCATAATCAGCTGGCGAACACTAGGCTTGAAGGATGCGGAATCTCTTTCTCCTACATCAGGCACTTTCAGCCCCCTTTCTTGTAGTACGTTAGATAAACTACTTAGTTTAACTGTACTGCAATTAAACTAAACTGTACATTACAAAAATGTCAATAGTCCTCGGTAAAATTTAAGGAGACTGGAGATAGGAAAATGAGCGAGGATAAAATCAGTACCCAATCCCCAGTACCCATGAGCAACAAGAGGAGAGAGACACAAAACAATAACGTAGATCGTTTGCTATCAGTAGAGAAAGTCAATGCGATCTTTGCTGGTGCAATGCAAGAGTTTTTAGTACATGGCTACGCTGCCACAACAATGGATAAGGTAACAGCAGCAGCAGGTGTGTCTAAAACAACGGTCTACAATTACTTTCAAGATAAAGAAGGATTATTTATTGCTCTAGTTGAGCGACTAGCACAGGAAAATTATCGAGAAGCATTTAGCCCCCAAGATTCACAATTATTGCAAGGGGAACCTCATATAGTTCTACGCCGTTTAGCCACAAATATTATAGAGCGAATCGATCGCAAACAAGAATTGTTGAGCTTGGTAAGACTGATTATCGGAGAATCTGGACGTTTTCCTTTACTAGCACAAGTCTTTGTTCGCAACGTAGACAAGCCGATTTTGGAACTTCTCAGCCAATATTTTGCGGTGCATCCAGAACTGCAACTGCCCGATCCGGAGGTAGCTGCGCGGATTTTTCTTGGTACTTTAGTGCATTTTGTAATTCTTCAGGAAATGTTGCATTGTCAAGAAATTCTACCAATGGAACGCGATCGCCTGATTGACAACCTAATTAACTTGATAACTAGTAATCAAATCCCCAAGAATGTAATTGCAGATAAATATTCAGGGACAAGACAGAAATCATCCAGACGCAAGCGTACTGCTTCAGGTAAGTTTCAAACAGATTATGGTTTTGAGCCTAAGCATCTCAGGTCTATTAGATTAACAGATACAGCTTGGGAAAAACTCGCAGAATTAGCAAATGAAAATAATCTCACCCGAAGTGAGATGATTGAAATTTTTGCTCGTAAAGGTTCTTTAGACGACCGGGAGTCAGAGAGTTAACAGCAGGCAGTCCGAATAAACAATTTTCACCGCTATGTACGAAAAAAGGACAAGGGAGAAATTCACTCTACACCCTATTTTGATAGATAGTCCTGATGAATCATGTATGTATATACATGGTTGATTTGGGAAATTAGGGAACTCGAATAAAAAGGTTAGCCACAGACAAGAATTTATCTCTTCCACTACACTGCACACCCTATACCTCATACCCTTCTCGATCGGTTCTGAATTGACTATTAATTTAGTGAATTTACTGATGATGGTGATTTATTTTATGCATAGATTAAATTTGAATGCATCTAAATTAGTCGCATAGATTGTCGTATTAGCTCAATATCAGGTATCTACTATCCGAACAGGTATGAGACAGCAAATTGGTATTAATAAAAACTCTACACTAGACAAAATATCATTCAGCACTAGCGATCGCGCAACTCCAGATTTACATCCTACTCGCCTAGTTTTTATTGACTCACAGGTTGAAGACTACCAAAGTTTGGTAAGAGGGGTTTTACCAAATACCTTTGTTGTTGTCTTAGATGCCAACCGGGATGGTATCGAGCAAATCAGCCAAGTGCTGGAGTCTCATCAGGGAATCAACAGTCTGCATATAGTTTCTCACGGTACACCTGGGTGCATCTACCTGGGAAACTGTCAACTGAGTGATGAAACGCTCAATCGCTATGCAGAACAACTTATGGGTTGGTCAGATGCTTTGAGTGAAGATGCACAACTATTGTTATATGGTTGCAAAGTAGCGAAAACAGAACAAGGGATCAAATTTATCCGCTGTCTGAGTGAATTGACAGGTGCAATAGTAGCAGCATCTGAGGACTTGACCGGGAGTGCTGCATTAGGTGGTAATTGGGAATTAGAGATTTGTACGGGGGCTATTATTCCTCGTTTGGCGTTTGGGCAAGAAGCAATAGCAGCCTACGCTTCAGTTCTATCTTTAGTAGTTCTCGATAACACTTTTGGTAATGGTGGCAAAGTCATCACTGATTTCGGTAGTACTGATATTGGTAGAAGTGTTGTAATCCAAAATGATGGCAAAATTCTGGTAGCGGGGGTCAGTAATAATAACTTTGCTGTAGTGCGTTACAACAGCGATGGCACTCTCGACACCAGCTTTGATACTGATGGCAAGGTAACTACTAACTTAGGCAGTACTGATATAGCCTATAGCATGGCCGTGCAAGCTGATGGCAAAATTCTGGTGGCGGGAAAGCGCGGTAATGACTTTGCTTTGGTACGTTACAACAGCAATGGCAGTCTCGACACCAGCTTTGATACTGATGGGCAGGTAACTACTGATATTGGTAATGCCACTTCGGACACTGCCTACAGTATCACCCTACAAACTGATGGTAAGATTCTGGTAGCGGGAGTGAGTGCAGGTAACTTTGCTGTGGTGCGTTACAACAGCGATGGAACTCTCGACAACAGCTTTGGTAGTGGCGGCAAGGTAACTACTGATATTGGTAATGCCACTTCGGACACTGCCTACAGTATTACCCTACAAACTGATGGCAAGATTTTGCTAGCAGGTTCGAGTGCCAATAACTTTGCAGTGGTGCGTTATAACAGCGATGGCACTCTCGACAACAGCTTTGGTAGTAGCGGCAAGGTAACTACTAATTTAGGCGGTACTGATGTAGCCTATAGCATGGTTATGCAAGCTGATGGCAAGTTTATCCTAGCAGGAAAGCGCACTAGTGACTTTGCTTTAGTACGTTACAACAGCGATGGCAGTCTCGACACCAGCTTTGGTAGTAGCGGTCAGGTGATTACTGATATTGGTTCGGGCACTAGTGACACCGCCTACAGCGTTAGCGTGCAACCTGATGGCAAGATTTTGTTAGCAGGTTCGAGTGCCAATAACTTTGCTGTGGTGCGTTATAACAGCGATGGCACTCTCGACACTAATTTCAATACCACTGGCAAAATAACTACTGATATCGGGGGTACTGATATCGCCTACGCTCTCACTCAACAAGCCGACGGTAAGATAATAGTCGCGGGAGTCAGCGCCAATAACTTTGCTGTG
The DNA here is from genome assembly GCF_016056275.1 of Dendronalium phyllosphericum CENA369. GTDB lineage: Bacteria > Cyanobacteriota > Cyanobacteriia > Cyanobacteriales > Nostocaceae > Dendronalium > Dendronalium phyllosphericum. The sequence continues at coordinate 43,025 of NZ_JAECZA010000217.1, forward strand.
GCACGCTACACTTTTAACACAAATCCGGTGCTAGCTCAAGCGATCGCAGACCAAAACGCCACAGAAGATGCAGTTTTCAATTTTACGATTCCAGCAGGCAGTTTCACAGATGCGGATGGCGATACTCTCACCTACACAGCCATCCTAGACAATGGCGACCCCTTGCCGAGTTGGTTGACCTTTAATGCTAATACTAAAACCTTTAGTGGTACTCCCACGAATGATAACGTGGGTAGCCTGAGTATTAAAGTTACCGTTAAAGATATTTTTCTTGCCACAGTTAGCGATGTATTTACCCTCACCGTTAACAACGTCAACGACCCACCAGAGTTAGTTCAAGCGCTTGCAGACCAAAACGCCACAGAAGACGCAGTTTTCAGCTTCACAATTCCAGCAGGCAGTTTCAAAGATGTCGATGCTGGAGACACTCTCACCTACACAGCCACCTTAGAAAATGGCGACCCTCTACCAAGTTGGTTAAGCTTTGATGCGAATACTCAAACTTTCAGCGGTACTCCCACGAATGATAACGTGGGTAGCTTAAATCTTAAAGTCACTGTCAAGGATACTTCTTTAGCCCAGGCGA